>DATLJH010000008.1:0-4844 GCA_035538935.1 Sphingomonas sp. | reverse complement strand
ATACGCAGGTCAATTTCCTCAACGCGCTGGCGAGCAACACGCCGGTCTTCGCGCGTTTCCGCGACAGCGGCCGCACCGTCGCCGGCAAGGGCAACACCTACCGCGTCACCGACTTCGGCTATGGCATGACCGTGCCCGGCCCGGGGCAGACCGGCCATTACGAAACGGTGATGAAGGCCGACGCGCTCTCCGCCATGCCCGCGCCCGCGACGCCGGCGATCCGCGCGCTGCCGCCGGTTTCCGAATGGGTCAACGTCCGCACGCTCGGCGCCAAGGGCGACGACAGGACCAACGACACCGCGGTGCTGCAACGCGCGATCGATACGCATCGCGTGCTCTATTTTCCGGCGGGCTTCTATCATGTCACCGACACGCTGAAGCTGAAGCCCGACACGGTGTTGATCGGCCTCCACCCCAGCCTGACGCAGATCATTCTGCCCGACGAGACGCCCGGTTATCAGGGTATCGGCGCGCCCAAGGCGCTGGTCGAGGCGCCCAAGGGCGGCGACAATATCGTCTCTGGCCTCGGCCTTTATACCAGCGGAATCAACCCGCGCGCCACCGCATTGTTGTGGAAGGCGGGCGCCAATTCGCTGGTCGACGACGTCAAGATGCAGGGCGGCCACGGCACCAATCTGTTCAACGGCGAGCGCTTCGATCCCTACAACGCCACGCACACCGGCGACGCCGATCCGCGCAAGCGCTGGGCGGCGCAATATCCCAGCATCTGGGTGACCGACGGCGGCGGCGGGACGTTCGCGAACGTCTGGACACCCGATACCTATGCCAGCTCTGGCCTGCGTATCTCCAACACCAGCACGCCGGGCCATGTCTACGAGATGTCGGCCGAGCATCATGTCCGCACCGAGTTCGAGCTCGACAATGTTGAAAACTGGGAATTGCTCGCGCCGCAGAGCGAGGAGGAAGGCGGCGAGGGGAGGGACACGGTCTCGCTCGTCATCCGCAATTCGCGCAACATCCTCGTCGCCAATTATCACGGCTATCGTGTGACGCGGACGAAGAAGCCGGTGCGTGCGGCGGTCCGGCTCGAGAATGTCGCCGACATCCGCTTCCGCAACGTCCACGTCAATTCGGAAAGCGGCCTCGGCACCTGCGACGAGAATGGCTGCGCGACCTTCCTGCGCCTCAGCAAATTCCCCTATTCGAACGCGATCTTCGACGTGACCCACGGGCTGGAAGTGCGCGAGCGGGAGTTCGCACGGCTGGACGTCCCCGCCGACCCGGCACCGCTTCCTGCTGCGGAGATGCCGAAACCGGTCAAGCTGGCCGGCGATTTCTGGTCCGCCTCGGGCGGGACGGTCGATGCGAACGGCAAGCTCTATTTCGTCGATAATTATTTCCAGCGAATCTACGGCTGGTCGGCGGACGAGGGGCTGACGGTCGCGCGCGACGACACACTCGATCCGGTCAATCTCGCGATCGACAAGTCGGGCAACCTGATGGTGCTGTCCTCGCGCGGGCTGCGCGGCACGGTCTATAGCTTCAAGCCGGGCACGCCCGCGACCGAACTGACCGTGATCGAGCCGCGCCCCGCCGCCGCGCATCCCGGCGCGGAGACGCTGCTGCCGGGCAATTGGTGGGTCAACGGCGAGTTCAAGGACCAGCTCGACCCCAAGACCTACGAGTTCACCACGCTCGGCGAGATGTTCCGGACCTATTCGGCCGAGCCCAAGGCGGAGGAATATGTTTCGCCCGACGGCAGCCTGGTGCTCCCCGCGTTCCGCGTTTTCCACCAGGGTCCGCCGACGCATCTCGGCCTGCGATTCTCGGATACGCTCGATGCCTACAGCCTCGTCGCCGCCAAGCCGGGCGAGCGCGTCTATCTGAGCAACGATTCGGAGGACAAGACCTACACCGGCCTGGTCGGCGCCGGGGGCACCGTCACCGACCTACAGCCTTTCGCCAACCGCGGCGGAGAGAGCGTTACTAAGGGGCCTGACGGTCGCGTCTATGTCGCCAACGGGCAGGTGTTCGTCTACCGCCCCGACGGCAGCGACGCCGGCCGCATCGATGTCCCGGAGCGCCCGCTGCAACTCGTCTTCGGCGGCAAGGACGGCCGGACGCTGTTCATCCTCACCCACCATTCGCTTTATTCGGTGCGGCCGTAGCGCTGTCGTGCTCCTGCGAAAGCAGGGGCCCAGAGCCACAGGCGGTGATGCCCCAAACCCTGGGCTCCTGCTTTCGCAGGAGCATCGATCTCAGGGAACGGGCTTCGTCACTTTCGCATCATCGGCCGCCAGCAAGCCCTGGTCGCTCAGCCAGTCGTTCAGCCGGTCCGGCCAATGCGCGATCGACAGCCGCTCCGAATGGGCGGCGATGTTGAAGCCGTGGCCGATATCGGCCCAAAGATGCAGCTCGGCCGAGACGCCCGCATCGCGCAACTGGCTGTAGAGCGTCATCGCCGGCGCAGCGCAACAGGGATCGAGCGTCCCCGCGGTGATGAAGGCGGGCGGCGCGTCCTTGACAGCCCTGGCGGGAATGCCGAGCGGGCCGGGATAGACGAGCACCTGGAAATCGGGCCGTCCGCTCACCCGGTCGATCGCATCGGCATCGGCGGGCGATGACGGCGCCGGGTTGTCGGCGACCAAAGTCGCCAGCTCGCCGCCGGCGGAGAAGCCCATCACGCCGATCCGGTTCGGGTCCAGATGGTATTGCGCAGCGTGGGCGCGCACCCAGCGCACCGCACGGCGCGCATCGGCCGCCGCATCGCCCTCGATCGTGTAGGTCGAGCCCGGCTCGCGCGCGAGGCGGTATTTGAGCACGAAGGCAGTGATGCCGTAGCGGTTGAGCGCCTTGGCCGGACCGATACCCTCGTTCTGGAACACCAGAAACTGGTGCCCGCCGCCCGGAATGACGATCATGCCCACGCCGTTGGCGTGGCGCGGATCGGCGGGGAACACCGTCAGCGACGGGTTCTGCACGTTGTGGACGTAGCTGTTGACGATCCGCTCGGGCTCGTCGCGCCGCGCCTCGGCGCCGGGCGCGCCGTTCGGCCAGATATGGATCACCTCGCGTACCGGCCCGGGCGGCGGCGTCTGCGCCGGCGCGATCGTGGCGATGAGCGAACAGGCGATCAGCGCAACCGGCAGCGGACGACGAGCCATTCCAGTTTCCTTGCGAAAGGGTGTCAGGATGTGCGGTGGGCTTTGGTGCTCACGCGGTCGAGAAAGGCATGGATGTCGTCGCACAGCCGCCGGATCGGGGTATCCGCGTCGAGCGCCAGCGCATATTCGTCGCTGCCGGGCCGTTCCAGCGCCTGCAACTGACTGTCGAGCAGGCTCTTGGGCATGTAATGGCCGGGCCTGTTGCCCATCCGGCGCTCCAGTTCCTCGGCGGTCGCCTCCAGCAAGACGAAGAGGGCCGGCGCGCCGATCGCCGCGGCCAGCCGATCGCGGTAGCTGTGCTTGAGCGCCGAGCAGGCCACGACCACGCGCCCGCGCTTCGCCGCTGCCTCACCTGCCGCGGCACCGAGCGCATCGAGCCAGGGCCAGCGATCCCCGTCGTCGAGTGGTTCGCCCGAGCGCATCTTGGCGACATTGGCGTCGGGGTGGAAATTGTCGCCTTCCAGGAATGGGCAGCGCAGCTCGGCCGCGAGCATCCCGCCGAGCGTCGATTTGCCGCTGCCGCTGACCCCCATGACGACGATCGCACTGGGTTGGCCCGCAATCATGGCATTCGGTCGCTGCACGTCTTGTTCCTCTGGTCGCTTCGTCGGGCCGGGTCTCGCGCCGGCAATCCCGCATATCGCCCTCAGATATCCACGCCCAATCGCACGCTGCCTATTACGACCATGGTCGCGGCTGTCGCGGAGGTGATCGGATGATACCGCTATCGCCATATTCGAGAGTTCCGTGACCGCTGCGGCCGAGCTCCCGACAAGAACGAACGACAGGCGAGGGGCGGATGCGCGCGACGAGGTTTCTGGGATTCGCAATGGCGCTTGCGCCGCTGCCGGCTCTGGCGGCGCCGACCGTGTCGGTGCTGACCGCGCGGCCGGACGATCCCAGCGCGGTCGCCGTTCAGGGCAAGGGCGACGGCCGCGCCGACGACACCGCTGCGATCCAGGCGGCGATCGATCAGGCGCATGCGAAGACCGGCGAGGGCATCGTCTTCCTGCCCTCGGGCCGGTACCGCATCACGCGCAGCATCCTCGTGCCGCAGGGCGTCCGCATCTACGGCATCGGTCCGACCCGGCCGGTGTTGGTGCTCGGCCCCAACACACCGGGGTTTCAGGACGGCATCTCCAACATGGTGATCTTCACCGGCGGCGACCAATATCAGGTCGGCGAGATCCCTATGCCGGTTTCCACCGTCGTTCCGCGCGACAAGCCGGTGCGCGATGCCAATTCGGCGACCTTCTATTCGGCGATGAGCAATGTCGACGTCGAGATCGGCGAAGGCAATCCCGCCGCCGCGGCGATCCGCTTCCATCTCGCGCAGCACGCCTTCCTGACACACATGGATTTTCGCCTCGGTTCGGCCTTCGCGGGGGTCTACCAAGCCGGCAACGAGATGGAGGACCTCCATTTCCACGGCGGGCGCTACGGTATCGTCACCGAGAAGCCGTCGCCGGCGTGGCAGTTCACGCTGCTGGATTCGACCTTCGACGGCCAGCGCGACGCGGCGATCCGCGAGCATGAGGCGGGGCTGACGCTGGTCAACGTGACGATGCGCGACACGCTGGTCGGGATCGAGATCGACAAGGGCTATGGCGACTGGCTGTTCGGCAAGGACGTGCGCTTCGAGAACGTCTCGAAAGCAGGCGTCGTCATCAGCAACGAGGACAACGCCTATACGCAGGTCAATTTCCTCAACGCGCTGGC
>DATLJH010000007.1:0-320305 GCA_035538935.1 Sphingomonas sp. | reverse complement strand
GGCCTTCATCACTCACGCGGCATTGCTGGATCAGGCTTTCGCCCATTGTCCAATATTCCCCACTGCTGCCTCCCGTAGGAGTCTGGGCCGTGTCTCAGTCCCAGTGTGGCTGATCATCCTCTCAGACCAGCTAAGGATCGTCGCCTTGGTGAGCTTTTACCTCACCAACTAGCTAATCCTACGCGGGCTCATCCTTGGGCGATAAATCTTTGGTCTTGCGACATCATCCGGTATTAGCTCAAATTTCTCTGAGTTATTCCGAACCCAAGGGCAGATTCCCACGCGTTACGCACCCGTGCGCCACTAGACCCGAAGGTCTCGTTCGACTTGCATGTGTTAGGCATGCCGCCAGCGTTCGTTCTGAGCCAGGATCAAACTCTCAAGTTTGATGTTCCCGAACATCGAGGCGGAATAACCCCGACGAACGAGCTCATTTCAAGGAGCCGTTCCTGCACAAATCTTTCACGTAATGGAAACGTGTAGGACATGTTGCGACCTTCCGCCGAAGCGGGAAGCCACTGGAACGGCTTGGTTTGTCCGAGTATCCGACACCTTGAATGCCGGACCCGGGGCCGCCGCCCACATGTCCCTTCATCTAGACTAACAATGTCAAAGAGCGCAAAAGACCGACGCCCTGGCAAACCCCTTTTTCTTCGGGGCGACCGTGGCGCCTGGTTTTTGGTGACCGGCGAAGCGAACCGTGTGGCTCACCGCGTCGGTGGAGCCCATCTAGGTGGGCGAGCCGGGGTCGTCAAACCCTTTTTGCAATTTTGTTTCGCCTTTTTCCCAACCCCGCAGATTTCTGCGGATTTACGCGTCCTCAACCTGCACGGGGCACAAGCGAATCACGATGGACGACTCGCTTCCCACCTCGAATCAGGGCCTTGGGGCCGTGAATCACCCGCCGGATCCGGCGATTCACGCGCCCGAATCGCTCGGCGACCAGGTACGCACGGCCGTGATCTGGCGGTCGGGCAGCCAGATCGTCGCGCAGCTCGTGATGTGGGCGTCGACCTTCCTCGTGATTCGTATCCTGTCGCCGGCCGATTACGGGCTGTTCGCGATGACGCAGGTGGTGCTCGTGCTGCTCGCGATGCTCGACGGCTATGGCCTGTCGAGCGGGCTCATCCAGCAGCGCGACGTGACCGAGCGGCAGATCCGGCAGTTGTTCGGGATGCTGATCCTGCTCAACCTCGGGCTCGCGCTCGCGCAGGTGGCACTCGCACCATGGGCGGCCGCCTATTACCGCCAGCCCCGCGTCGCCGATCTGCTGCGCTGGCAGGCGCTGCTCTACCTTCCGACGCCGTTCATCGCGCTTTCCTATGCGCTGCTGTGCCGGCGGATGGACTTCAAACGGCAGGCGCATGTCTTCACGATCGCCTCGATCGCGAGCGCGGGTGCGGCGCTGGCGGGCGCACTCGCGGGGATGGGCGTGTGGACGCTCGTGCTGGCGCCGATCGTGCTGTTCACCGTGCGCGCGGTGGGGATGACGATCGCCGCGGGCGGACTGGTGCGACCGAGTTTCGACTTTCGCGGGGCTGCACATCTCGCACGCTACGGCAGCGTGATGGCGCTGGGCTCGTTCTTCTGGTTCGTCCAGAGCCAGGCCGACATCTTCATCGCCGGGCGCCAGCTCTCCGCGCATGCGCTGGGGCTCTATTCGACCGCACTGTTCCTGACGCAGATCTTCGTCTCCAAGTTCGTGCCGCCGCTCAACGAGGTCGCCTTCTCGGCCTATGCGAAAATCCAGCACGACGACGAAGCGGTCGCCAGCGCCTTCGCCAAATCGGTGCGGATCATCATGCTCGCGGCGATGCCCTTCTACCTCGGGCTCGCGGTGACCGCAGAGCCGCTGGTGCTGACCGTGCTCGGCGACAAGTGGCGCGAGGCGATTCCGATCGTCCACCTGCTCGCCTTCGCCATGCCCTTCATGACGGTGCAGGTGCTGTTCACGCCGGCATGCGACGCGCGCGGGCGGCCGGGCATCGGCGTGTGGAACGGGGCGACCGGATCGGCGATCCTGTTCGCCGCTTTCTTGATCGGCGTGCGCTGGGGCCCAACCGGGCTCGCCTGGGCGTGGATCGGGGGCTATCCGATCTACCTCGCGGTGAGCGCGTGGCGATCGCTGCCGGTGATCGGGCTTTCCGTGCGCGGGCTGATCGAGGCGGTGCTGCCGGCGGCGGTGGCTGGGGGGGTAATGGCAATGAGTGTGGCGTTGCTGCGTTCGGTGCTGCCGTCGCTGCTGCCGGTCGCCGAGCTGGCGATCCTGGTGACGGCGGGCGCGGCGGTCTACGGCGCGTGGATGCTCGTCTTCGCGCGCGGCGCGGTGGCCGAGCTGGCGGCGCTGGTGTTCCGCAAGCGACTGCCGGCTCAGGCCTGCTGAATGTAATCGCGCATCGCGGTGGCGTCGGCCTCGACGCGGTCGATCCGATATTTGACCAGATCGCCGATCGAGACGAGGCCGGTGAGGCGCGCTCCGTCGATCACGGGCAGGTGGCGGATGCGCCGCCGCGTCATCAACGCCATCGCCGCGAGCACTCCGTCCGTGGGAACGACAGTGACGGCGGGCGCGGTCATCACCTCGCCGACGCTGCGATCGAGCGCCGCCGCCCCTTCGCGCGCGAGACAGAGGATGACGTCGCGTTCCGAGAACACGCCGGCGACGCCGTCTTCGGCCATCACCGGCACCGCGCCGATGCGGCGATCGGCGAGCACCGCCAGCGCTTGCGCGACCGAATGGTCGGCGGTGACCGTCACCACCTCGTGCCCCTTGCCCTCCAAGATCGCCGCGATCGTCATGGCTGCCTCCTTCGACTGCGAGTCCCGACGCCCGAGTGTCTCACGCGCGTGCCGATATGGGAAGCGTGGCGGCGCGGACCTACGAAAAAGGGCCGCCCCGGCGGGACGGCCCCTTTCGTTCGATCGGCACCCCATCACTCGGCGGCGACCGCCTCGCCCGCGGGCGGACGACCGCGACGGCGGCGCGGCTTTTCCTCGCCCTCGGCCGCGGTGAGTGCGGGCGGCAGACGGTCGGCGTCGATCGCCTCGTCGGCCTGCGCGGCCTCGGCCGGCGCCTCGCGGCGCGGACGGCCGCGGCGGCGCGGCGCGGGCGCCTCTTCCTCCTGCGGCTCGGGCTGTCGGGCCTCGGGCGCGTCGCCCCGATCGTCGTCATTGTCGTTGCCGCGATTGCGGGGCTGACGCCGGTTCTGACGATCGCCGCCCTCCTCGTCCTGGTAGCGCGGGCGGGCGCGGCGCTGCTCGTCGGCGCGCTGCTCCTCGCCCTCGTCGTCGAGATCGGTATCGTCGTCCTGGTCCTCGCGCTGGCGGCGCTGGTGCTCCTCGGCGCGCGAGCGGTTCTCGTTCAAGACGCGGAAATAGTGATCCGCGAACTGCAGATAATATTCGGTGTTGACGCGATCGCCCTGCATCTGCGCGTCGCGCGCGAGATTCTTGTATTTCTCGTAGAGCTGGTTCGCATTGCCCCGCGCGCGGTTGTCGATGCGATTGCCGCCCTGCGGGTTACCCTGCGAGCGCTGTCCGCCACGGCCGCGACGGCGGCCGGCCTGCCGATTGTTCATCAACGTCTGATGGTCCTTGTGTCCAGTAAACAAACCCGGTCCGGCGCAATCATCGGGTGCGCGTTTCCCGCATGAATCGCGCCGGTCAATGCAGCGCGATCAAGCTGCCACGGCCGCCGGACGTCAGCGGCATCATGACGGTGGTGTGGATCAATGGCCTCTATTCAACGACTTGGTTGAAGGTGCCAGCCCCGAGCCCTTCCTTAGCTTGCGCGGGGCGGCTCGCCAAGAGGAAATATGGGAAACGCGGCGGCCCGATTCAAGCCACGATCGCGCGCGGGCGGCCCGCCAGATCGCGGCGGAGCGACCAGCTGCGGCCGGTACCGGCGACAAGCGCGCCGACCGCCTCGGCCTGCTCATGCCCGATTTCGAGAATGGCGACGCCGCCCGGTGCGACGAGACGCGCCAGATCGGGGACGATCGCCCGATAGGCGTCGAGCCCGTCCGCGCCGGCATAGAGCGCGCCCGCCGGCTCATGCTCGCGCACCTCGGGAGGCAGTTCCTCCGCCGTGCCGACATAAGGCGGGTTGGCGAGGACGAGATCGAACGGGCCGGCGACGCCGGCGGCCCAGTCGCCCTCCACGAAGCGCGCGCGCGCCGCCATGCCCAGCCGATCGGCATTGGCGCGCGCCATCGCCAGCGCATCCGCGCTGCGATCGACACCGAGGCCGGTCGCCTGCGGCCATTGGTCGAGCGCAGCGAGCAGCAGCGTGCCGGGGCCCGTGCCGAGATCGAGAATCGTTCGCGGCGCACGACCGGCGAAATGATCGAGCGCGGCCTCGATCAGCGTCTCGCTGTCGGGGCGCGGGATCAGCGCACCGGGGCCGACCGCGAGCTCGATCGTCCAGAAAGCACGCGTGCCGGTGATGTAGGCGACGGGCTCGTGGCGCAACCGGCGCGCGAGGAGGCCGGCGAAAGCGGGGGGGATGGGTGCGTCGAGGTGGGCGAGGAGAAGCGCCTCGCGCGGGATGCCGAGGGCATGCGCCATCAGGAGCTCGGCATCGAGGCGGGGGGTGGCGGAGACGGGGGCGAGTTGGGCGGCGGCGGTGGCGAGCGCTTGCCGCACCTTTAGCCCCTCCCCTTCAGGGGAGGGGTTGGGGTGGGGCAGCGCCGCAGACGACGCCCTCTGTGAGACATCCCCCACCCCAAACCCCTCCCCTGAAGGGGAGGGGCTTTTTTCCCCATCACCCATCGATCGCGGCGAGGCGCTGGGCCTCGTCTTCGGCGATCAGCGCACCGATGAGCTCGCTCATCTCGCCTTCGAGGATTTCGGGCAGGCGGTGGAGCGTCAGGTTGATGCGGTGATCGGTGACGCGGCCCTGCGGGAAATTGTAGGTGCGGATGCGCTCCGAACGGTCGCCCGAGCCCACCATCGCGCGCCTGGTGCCCGAGCGTTCGGCGGCGAGCCGCTCGCGTTCGGCCTCGTAGAGCCGCGTGCGGAGCACCTTCATGGCCTTGGCCTTGTTCTTGTGCTGCGACTTCTCGTCCTGCTGGATGACGACGAGGCCGGTGGGAAGGTGGGTGATGCGCACCGCCGAATCGGTGGTGTTGACCGACTGCCCGCCCGGACCCGACGAGCGGTAGACGTCGATGCGCAGATCCTTGTCGTCGATCTGGACGTCGACCTCCTCGGCCTCGGGCAGCACCGCGACGGTCGCGGCCGAAGTGTGGATGCGCCCGCCGCTTTCGGTGACGGGCACGCGCTGGACGCGGTGGACGCCCGATTCGAACTTGAGCTTCGCGAACACGCCCTGCCCGGTGACACTGGCGACGACTTCCTTGTAGCCGCCGGCTTCGGAAGGGCTCGCCGAGATCAGCTCGACGCGCCAGCCCTGCGCATCGGCATAGCGCTGGTACATGCGGAACAGGTCGCCCGCGAACAGCGCCGCCTCGTCGCCGCCGGTGCCGGCGCGGATTTCGAGCATCGCCGGGCGCGCATCGGCGGCGTCGCGCGGCAGGAGCGCGAGCGCGAGGCGGCGCTCGGCGGCGTCGAGCTTGTCCTGATTGTCGGCGAGCTCCTCGGCGGCGAGCGCGCGCAGCTCGGCATCGGCCTCGTGCGTCATGTGCTGGAGGCTCTCCGCCTCGGCGCGCAGGCGGCGCACATCGCCCGCGGCGGCCGCGACGGGCTCGAGCTCGGCATATTCCTTCGAGACCGCGACGAAGCGGTCGCCGGGCAGGTCGCCGGTCGCCATCAGCGCCTGCAACTCGTCCCGCCGCGCCTCGATCTGCGCAATCCGTTCGGGGGAGATGGTCGTCATGCCCGCGTCAGACCCCCAAGCCGTTCCCCGGCGAAGGCCGGGCCCAAGTTGGAAAGGCGGATGTAACGAAGCGCACCACTAGAGCGGCATGCGTTAAATCGGCGTCACCCCTTCTTCCGTTCGTGCTGAGCTTGTCGAAGCACCGTTCTTTGTTTTCTGCATCGCAAAGAAAGAACAGCCCTTCGACAAGCTCAGGGCGAACGGGGACGGATGATGCCGATTTACGGCTCGCTGCTCTAGTACCGCATTGTCCCCCAACTGGACCCCGGCCTTCGCCGGGGAACAAGGGAGCTTCGATCTGCGCGATCCTTTCGGGGGAGATGCGGGTCATGCGGGAAGCGTCATGCCAGCGAAAGCTGGCATCTCGATCGATATCGCGACAGGCGTGAGACCCCAGCTTTCGCCGGGGTGACGATGAGGGTTCACCGCAGTGCCTCCATCAACGCATCGAGCGCAATCTCGACCTGCGTTCCCGCACCGAGATTCTTCACCGCCGCCACACCCTTGGCGATCTCGTCGTCACCCAGGATCACCGCGAAGCGCGCGCCCAACGCATCGGCCTTGGCGAGGCGCTTTTTCATATTGCCCTTGAATGCCATGTCGGTGGCGACGCCGGCACGGCGCAGATCGGCGAGCACGCCCTGCGCGCGCTCGGCCGCCGCCTCGCCGAGCGGGACGATGACCGCGTCGATCGGCGGCGCGACGGGCTCCTCGATCAGCATCGCGAGCCGCTCGATCCCGGCCGCCCAGCCGACGCCCGGCGTCGGGTTGCCGCCGAGATTCTCGATCAGGCCGTCGTAGCGGCCGCCCGCGAGGACGGTGCCCTGCGCGCCCAACCTGTCGGTGACGAACTCGAACGCGGTGTGGCGGTAGTAATCCAAGCCGCGCACCAGGCGGCTGTTGCGGGTCCAGGCGACGCCGGCGGCGTCGAGGCCCTTGGTCACCGCCTCGAAAAAGGCGCCCGCCTCGTTGGTGAGGTGCGCGTCGATATCGGGCGCGGCGTCGGCGATCGGCCGGTCGCGCGGATCTTTCGAATCGAGGATACGCAGCGGGTTCTTGTCGAGGCGGACCTGGCTGTCTTCGGACAAGTCGCCGCGATGCGCCTCGAAATGCGCGACCAGCGCGGCGCGCCACGCCTCGCGCGTCTCGGCGTCGCCCAGCGTATTGAGCTGGAGCGTCACGCCGTCGGCGATGCCGAGCTCGTGCAGGAGCTGGTCGGCGAGCGTCAGCAGCTCGACATCGGCGGCAGGTTCGGCAGCGCCGATGATCTCCGCGTCCAATTGATGGAACTGGCGAAAGCGGCCCTTTTGCGGGCGTTCGTAGCGGAACACCGGGCCCGAGGTGACGAGCTTGAGCGGCGCGTGCTGCTGCCAGCCCTCGGTGATGTAGGCGCGGCAGATGCCGGCGGTGAATTCGGGGCGCAGCGTGATCAGGTCGCCGCCCTTGTCCTCGAACGTGTACATCTCTTTCGAGACGACGTCCGAGGTCTCGCCCATCGAGCGCGCGAACACGCCGGTCGCCTCGAACACCGGAATCTCGACGCGCTGGAAGCAATAGAGGCGGCGGACATGGTCGAATATCTCGGCCACGCGCGCGAAGCGGCGCTCGTCCTCGCCGAAAATGTCCTGCGTGCCGCGGATGCGCTTGGGGGGATCGATACGGGCCATAAGGCGGCGCTATCTATGCGAGGTGCGGCGAAATCGCTAGCATTTCGTCATGGCGACGCGCGGCAGCTGGAGATTGGGGAACCGGATCGCGCCGCCGCGCTTCGTCGCCTTCGCGCTGCTGTTCGCGATCGGGCTGTGGATCGCGATCCCGATTCTCGATGTCGGGCGGGGCACGATGGCGGCGTTCGACGTCGCCGGCGCGATCTTCCTGCTGAGCCTCGTGCCGCTGCTGCGCAGCGCCGACGCCGTCTCGATGCGCGCCGCGGCCAAGGCCAACGACGCCAACCGCGCCGGGCTGCTCGCGCTCACGGGGCTGGTGATGGCGGTGATCCTGATCGCGGTGGCGCGGGAGCTGACGGGGCATATCGGCCCGGCCGAGATCGCGCTCGTCATCGCCACGCTGGCGCTCGCCTGGCTGTTCTCGAACACGGTCTATGCGCTGCATTACGCGCATCTCTATTATCTAGCCGACGAGAAGGGCGGCGATCGCGGGGGCCTGACCGTGCCCGATCGCCCCGAGCCCGATTATTGGGACTTCGTCTATTTCGCCTTCACGCTGGGCATGACGTTCCAGACATCCGACGTCGCGGTGACGGGGCCCGGGATGCGGCGCGTGACGATCGGCCATTGCCTGGCGGCGTTCGTGTTCAACCTCGGTATCTTGGCGTTCACGATCAACGTGTTGGGATCGGGCAACTGACCGCGGAAAAAGCACGGACCAGGGTTGATGCGCCGCATCTGCACGGCGTAAGCCTGCCGCCATCCTTCCTTCAGCCGAAAGGCCTTTCATGAACCGTATCGCTCTCGTCGCCCTGTCGCTGCTCGCGACCGCGGCCTTCCCCGCCACGGCGCAGGTCGAGAATTCGAAGCCGCAGCCGGTGCCGTTCACCGACACGATCCCGGCGCCTGCCGACACGCCCTATCCGGGCACGATCACGCTCGCCGTCGATGCGAGCGACACCAGCCAGGGGCTGTTCAAGGTGACGGAGCGCGTGCCGGTCGCCAAGGCCGGGCCGATGACCTTCCTCTATCCCAAGTGGCTGCCGGGGCATCACTCGCCCTCCGGGCCGCTCGACAAGGTGGCGGGTCTCGTCTTCCGCGCGAACGGCAAGGTGCTGCCGTGGACGCGCGACAAGGTGGACATGTACGCCTATCACATCGACGTGCCCCAGGGCGCGACGACGATCGACATCGCGTTCACTTTCCTGTCGGCGACGCAATCCAACCAGGGCCGCATCCAGATGACGCCCGAGATGCTGAGCCTGCAATGGAACACAGTGAGCCTCTATCCGGCGGGCTATTACACGCGGCAGATCCCGGTGCAGGCGACGGTGAAATATCCGAGCGGGTGGACGGCCTATTCGGGGCTGCCCGCGACCGCGACCGGCGCCAGCTATGCCTACCAGAAGACCGATTACGAGACGCTGATCGATTCGCCGACGATCGCGGGCAAATATGCCAAGAGCTGGCCGCTTTCCGAGCGCGTGTCGCTCGACGTCGTCGCCGACACGCCCGACGAACTGAAAGCGACGCCCGAGCAGATCGACGCGCACAAGCGGCTCGTCGAGCAGGCCGTGAAGACCTTCGGCGCGCAGCATTACGACAATTACCACTTCCTGCTGTCGATCTCGGACAATCTGGGCGGGATCGGGCTCGAACATCATCGCAGCTCCGAGGACGGCGCAGACACCGGCTATTTCACCGACTGGGACAACCAGGTGCCCGCGCGCAACCTGCTGCCGCACGAATTCACGCATAGCTGGGACGGCAAGTTCCGCCGCCCGGCCGAGCTGTGGACGCCCAATTATTCGGTGCCGATGCGCGATTCGGGGCTGTGGGTCTACGAAGGTCAGACGCAGTTCTGGGGCTATGTGCTGCAGGCGCGCTCGGGGCTGGTGTCGAAGGAGGACACGCTCGACGCTTATGCCTATATCGCGGCGAATTACGACAACACGCCGGGCCGCCAGTGGCGCCCGCTGATCGACACCACCAACGATCCGATCATCTCGCAGCGCCGCCCCAAGGGCTGGACCAACTATCAGCGCTCGGAAGATTATTACAACGAGGGGCTGCTGGTGTGGATGGAGGTCGATTCGATCCTGCGCCAGCAATCGGGCGGCAAGAAATCGATCGACGATTTCGCGAAGGCGTTCTTCGGGGTGCGCGACGGCGATTGGGGCGTGCTGACCTACACGCTCGACGACGTGATCTCGACGCTGAACGGCATCCAGCCCTATGACTGGGCGGGTTTCCTCGACAAGCGCCTCAACGACACGAGCACGCATGCGCCGCTCGCCGGCTTCACCAACAACGGTTACGAGCTGGTCTATACCGACGAACCCTCGGCTTACGCGAAGCAGCTCCAGAAGAGCTATCACCGCGTGCTCGCGACGCATTCGATCGGACTCGGCACCGACGACAAGGGCGAGGTTTCGACGGTGATCTGGGACAGCCCGGCGTTCAAGGCGGGGCTCGACGCGGGCGACACGATCACGGCCGTCAACGGGGGCGCCTTCTCGGCCGAGCGGCTCAACAATGCGATCCGCGACGCCAAGGCGAGCAAAGAGCCGATCCGGCTGCTGGTGTCGCGCGACGATCACTATCGCGACGTCGCCATCGACTATCACGGCGGCTTGCGTTATCCGCACCTCAAAAAGACGGGCAAGGGAGAGACCGGGCTCGACCGGTTGCTCGCGCCGCGGCCGTAAGGGAACGGCCCAGCCACGCTGGGCTTGACCCCAAAAGCCCTTTTATTCGTTGTTCGAGCCGGCTCGTCCCCGCGGTGGGGCGGGCCGGTTTCGCGTGTTGGGAAAGAAGGAAGATCATGCGTATCGACATGGTGCCGATCGGCGACAATCCGCCGGAGAGCCTCAACGTCATCATCGAAGTGCCCGTCGGCGGCGAGCCGGTGAAATACGAATTCGACAAGAAATCGGGCGCGCTGTTCGTCGACCGCATCCTGCACACGCCGATGCGCTATCCGGCCAATTACGGCTTCGTGCCGCACACGCTGTCGCCCGACGGCGATCCGATCGACGCGCTGGTCGTCGCGCGCTCGCCCTTCGTGCCGGGCTGCGTGGTGCGTGCGCGGCCGATCGCGGTGCTCCATCTGGAAGACGAGCATGGCGGCGACGAAAAGCTCGTCTGCGTGCCGGTGGATGCGACCTTCCCTTATTACACCAAGGTTGGGCACAAGGACGACCTGCCCGAGATCGTGTTCCAGCAGATCGAGCATTTCTTCACCCACTACAAGGATCTCGAAGCGGAGAAGTGGGTGCGCGTCGGCAAATGGGGCGATGCCGAGGAGGCCAAACGACTCGTGCTCGAGGCGATCGAGCGGGCCAAGGGCGCCAAGGCGGCGTAGTCACCTGGAACTGAAGTTCGCTACCATCCAGGGTCGTCAGGATGACGACCCTGTTCGGTTCATTCCTGCCCCGCCAGCCGGATGAGCGCGCCGCCGGCGGCGCGTTCGATGCGCCAGTCGGTCATCAGCTCGGCGCCCATTTTGGCGTAGAAGGCCTTGGCGGGGGCGTTCCAGTCGAGCACGGCCCATTCGAAGCGGGCGCAGCCGCGTGCCACCGCGATGCCCGCGAGGTGCCTCAGCAACGCCGTGCCGACGCCGGCGCCGCGGGCCTCGGGGGTGACGTAGAGGTCTTCCAGATAGACCCCGCGACGGCCCGTCCAGGTCGAGAAATTGTGGAAGAAGAGCGCGAAACCCTGCGGCACGCCGTCGCGCGTCGCGAGCACCGCCTCGGCGACCGGGCGGTCGCCGAACAGGGCATCGGCCAGGATTTCCTCGGTCGCCTCGACCGCATCCGGCGCGCGTTCGAAGTCAGCCAGCTCGCGCACGAAGCGCAGGATCACCGACACGTCGGCGAGCGTGGCGGGGCGGATCGTCAGCGTCATGGCAGCAGGGTCTCGGCATCGGCAAAGGGCTGGGGCTTGCGGCGCGCGGCGACGATGCAGCCGCCGACGATCAGCACCGCGCCGGCGATCGTCCATAGCGAGACGATCTCGCCGAAGATCGTGTAGCCGAAAAAGGTCGCCCACAGGAACGAGGTATATTCGGTGGGCGCGAGGTAGCTCGCCGGCGCGTGCGCATAGGCCCAGGCGAGGATACCGAGCGAGGCGGTCGCAAGAAACGCCGCGCCGATGAGCGCGGGGGCGTGGTTCACCGGGAACGGCGAGGCGAACCACGGTGCGGCGAGCGCGAGCAATGCGGCGACCACGAGGTTCTGGAAGAAGATGATCTCGATCGGATCGGCGGCGAGCGACTGCTGGCGCATCAGGATGATGTTCCAGCCGTAGCAGAAGGCCGAGACGAGGATCGCGACCGCGCCGACGAAGGCGTCGTGGCCGAGCTCGGCGCGGGACTGGCCGATCAGGATCACGCCGACGCCCGCAAAGGCGACGAGCGAGGCGATGACCGCGGTGCGCGCGATGCGTTCGTGAAGCAGGATCGCGGCGAGCCCGAGCGCGAGCAGCGGCGCGATGTAGCTGAGCGCGATCGCCTGCGCCATCGGCACGCGCGCGAGGCCCCAGAAGAAGAGCAGCGCCATGACGGTGGAGACCGCGCCGCGCACGAGGTGGAGGCGCATCGCGGCGCGCGTCGGACGACGGCGGCGGAAGGCCAGCCAGACGAGCCCGGCCATCGCCGCGGCAATCGCGCTGCGCCAGAACATCGTGTCGAAAATGCCGATCGCGATGACCAGCCCCTTCATCACCGCGTCCATGCACGAGAAGGTGGCGATGCCGAACGCACCGACCGCGAACGCGCGTGCAGGGGAGACGGGGGCATTATCCGTCATACCGGACTCGCTCCAGCATCCGCGGTAGCGCAAAAACGGCACGTGCAGATGCGCGGCACGGTGGACCCCGGAACAAGTCCGGGGTGACGAAGAACATTCCGCCTAACCCAGTCCGCGCTCGAGGAAGCGTTCGGCGACGGTGCAGTGCATCGCGATGCCGCGCGCCATCACGTCCTCCTCGATCGTCATCCGCGTGTTGTGGAGCGGCGGGTTGGTCGTCGGGTCGGAGCCGGCGGGCGCCACGCCCACGAACGACATCGCGCCGGGCACCTTCTGGAGCACGTAGGAGAAATCCTCCGCGCCCATCATTGGCGCGGGCATCAGGTGCCAGCCTTTCTCGCCGCCGAGATCGCCCGCGATCGCCTTCATCATGTCGGTGGCGCGCGGATCGTTCATCGTCACCGGATAGCCGGCGTCGATCGTCGCAATGCCCTCGCAACCGTGCGCGGCGGCGACATGCTCGACGATGCGCTTGAACGCGGCCTGCGCCCTGGCACGCGTTTCCTCCGACAAGGTGCGCAGCGTGCCGAGCAGGTTCGCCTCGCCGGGAATGATGTTGTGTGTCGAGCCCGCGGTGATCTTCGCGATCGTCAGCACCGCCGGATCGGCGACGGGCACCTGGCGCGCGATCCACGTCTGGAGCGCGGTGACGATCTCGCACGCGACGGGGATCGGATCGATGCAATCGTGCGGCATCGCGGCGTGGCCGCCCTTGCCCTTGATCGTCGCGATCAGCGTGTCGGCCGAGGCGAGCAGCGGCCCGGGACGGCCGACGAACGTGCCCGCGGGCGCGTTGGGGGTGATGTGGAGCGCGAAAGCGGCGTCGGGCGCGGGATCGTCGAGCAGCCCGTCCTCGATCATGAAGCGCGCGCCGTGGTGCCCTTCCTCGCCGGGCTGGAACATGAAGACCACGGTGCCGGGGAGCGTCTCCTTGCGGGCGCACAGCGCGCGCGCGGCGCCGACGAGCATCGCGGTGTGCGAATCGTGCCCGCAAGCATGCATCGCGCCGGGCACTTTCGAGGCGAAAGGCAGGCCCGTCTCCTCCTGCATCGGCAGCGCGTCCATGTCGCCGCGCAGCAGGACGGTACGGCCATTGTCGCCGCCGCCGCGCAGGATCGCGACGAAGCCGGTGGTCGAGGGCCCCTCGCGGATTTCGAGCGGCAGATCGGCGATCGCCGCCTTGATCTTCTCCGTGGTGCGCGGACAGTGGAGCCCGATTTCTGGATCGGCGTGGATCGCGCGTCGGAGTTCGATGACGTCGGCGAGTTCGGCCTCGCCGGCGGCACTCCAATCGGTGTTGATCTCGGCATCCATGCTCACGACTCCTGATCCTGGGATCCTGCCACCTTATCCGTTCGCCCTGAGCCTGTCGAAGGGCCGTTCTTTTTCGATACGAAAAGAAGAACGGTGCTTCGACAAGCTCAGCACGAACGGAATTGGGGTCAGTCGCGCGAGCCCCAGCGCCAGCGCCAGCCGCCGTCGGTCTTGCGCGCGGCGATGATGCAGAAGGCGAGGACGAGCGCGGCGCCGACGGTGAAGCGCGCCAGATCGCCCGGAATGAAGCGGATCGCGGCAACGAGCAGCACCGTGAAGCCGAGCGAGAGCAGCCAGCCCTGCCACGTTACCGGAGTCGCGCCCCAGCCGAATATCCTTGGCGCGAACCAATAGCCCGGGCGCACGCGATACCAATCCGCCAGTTTTCGCTTCCACGTCATGGCCCATCCTCCTTCTTCGGCGGCCGGCCGCGCCTGGGCCGGACCGGCTCCGCAAGCTTGACGCCGCGCCGGGCCAGCGCCTCGCGCAGCAGGCATTCGACCTCGGCGTTGACGCTCCGCAAGTCAGCCGCCGCCGCGCGCTCGATCGCCGCGTGGAGCGCGGGATCGAGGCGTAGCGGAAACGCTTTTTTCGCCGGAGCCGTCACGAGCCTTACTGGTAGAGCGTGCCGGTGTTGACGACGGGCTGCGCATCGCGATCGCCGCACAGCACCACCATCAGGTTCGACACCATCGAGGCGCGGCGCTCGTCGTCGAGCTCGACCACGTCCTTGGCGGAGAGTTGCTCGAGCGCCATCTCGACCATGCCGACCGCGCCTTCGACCAGGGTCTGGCGCGCGGCGACCACCGCCTGCGCCTGCTGGCGGCGCAGCATCGCATTGGCGATCTCGGGCGCATAAGCGAGGTGCGTGAAGCCGCATTCGTCGACGGTAATCCCGGCGACCTCGAGCCGCTCGATCAGTTCGCCGCGCAGCTCGCCGCCGATCTGCTCGTGATTGCCGCGCAGCGTGACTTCCTGATGCTCGAAATCGTCATAGGGGTAGCGCGAGCCGATCGTGCGCACCGCGGCCTCGATCTGGACGTTCACGAACGCCTTGTAATCGTCGACGTCGAACAGCGCCTGCGCGGTATCGGTGACGCGCCACACCACCTGCGCCGCCATCTCGATCGGGTTGCCGCGCAGATCGTTGACCTTGATCTTGTCCGAAATCACGTTGTTGGCGCGCACCGACAGCTTCTTGCGCATCATCCACGGCAACACCCAGCGCAGGCCGGGCTGCCGGTCGGTGCCCTTGTACGAGCCGAACAGGGTGATCGCGACCGCCTGGTTGGGCTGGAGCATGTAGAAGCCGACAGCCACGAACAGGAAGACCAGCACCGCCGCCGCGATGATGGCGCCGCCCGTTATCGGCGCCGTCGGCAACCTCGTCGCGCCGTAAAGACCGACCGCGAGCGCGACGACCCCGAGCAGCAGCATGACATAGCCGCTCGACGCCGATGCCGGGCGTTCGTCCGAGCGATGGAGAATCTGGGAAACCGCGTGAGCCATGATCGTCACCCCTGTAAAGATGATATCATCATTATATCAAAGGCAGCGGTCGAGCAAGGGGAATCGAATGTCCGCCGAAACGCGAACGCCGCCGGGGCCAATGCTGGTCCCGACGGCGTTCTCCGGGGATCGCGAACGACCCCAATGATGGTCGCGTCAACCGATGACGACGGTCACCGCGCGACGGTTCTGCGCCCAGCTGGCCTCATCGGAGCCCATCGCGATCGGGCGTTCCTTGCCGTAGCTGATCGTCGTCATCCGCGAGGCCTCGACCCCGCGCGAGGCGAGATAGTTCTTGGTCGCGTTGGCGCGGCGATCGCCGAGCGCGAGGTTGTATTCGCGCGTGCCGCGCTCGTCGCAATGGCCCTCGATCGTCACGCGGACGTTGGGATATTTCGCGAGCCAGGCGGCCTGGCTGTCGAGGATCGCGCGCGCTTCGGGATCGATGTCGTACTGGTCGAGATCGAAATGCACGGTGTCCGCCGTCACCGACTGCTGGAAGTCGGCCGCCGAACCGGGCGCGACGCCCGTGGTGGTCGGGCCGGTGGGCGTCGTGGTCTGATCGACCGGGGGCGCCGTTTCGCTGGGCGCGGGCGGCAGCGTTTCGGGCCGCTTCTTCGAGCAGCCGGCCACCGCGATGAGCGCGGCGCCGCAAAT
This sequence comes from Sphingomonas sp., assembly GCA_035538935.1. Taxonomy (GTDB): domain Bacteria; phylum Pseudomonadota; class Alphaproteobacteria; order Sphingomonadales; family Sphingomonadaceae; genus Sphingomonas. Next base: position 304,514 of record DATLJH010000007.1, on the reverse strand, counting down.
GAGCGTGGTCGTCAATCTGGCCATATCGATCCTCCTTTGATCCTCAATCGTTACGCCCCCGCTCCAAACACGGTAGGCATCGCCCGTGGAACCCGTCGTGTCAACGCTTCACGGGCGTAACGGTCCCCAGGCCGGGTCCGATCCATCGAGCGGGGTCGGAATCTTGCGCTCGTTGACCCCGGTGAGGTCGACCGACCACAGATCCGCGGTGCCGCGGCCACCCTGGCTGGTGCGGAAATACATGATCACGCGGCCGTTGGGGGACCAGCTGGGCCCTTCGTCCTGCCAGCCGTCGGTGAGGATCTTCTCGCCGCCGCCCGAGGGCGACATGATGCCGATGCGGAAGGTGCCGCCAAGCTTGGTGAAGGCGATCAGGTCGCCGCGCGGGCTCCATACCGGGGTGGCGTAGCGCCCGCCGCCGAAGCTGATGCGGTGCTGGTTACCGCCGTTCGCGTCCATCACGTAGATCTGCTGGCCGCCCGAGCGGTCGCTTTCGAACACGATTCTGGAGCCGTCGGGCGAATAGCTGCCGCCGGTGTCGATCCCCGGCGAGGTCGTCAGCCGCTGCGGCCGCCCGCCCGAGGCCGAGACGCGATAGATGTCGGTATTGCCGCCGACCGCCATCGAGAACAGGATCGAGCGCCCGTCGGGCGAGAAGCGCGGCGCGAAAGTGAGGTTGGGTGAGGACACCACCAGCCGCTGGCGGCCCGAGCCGATGTCGTAGACGTAGATCGACTGCCGCTTGTCGGCGAAGCTCATGTAGACGATCGACTGCTGGTTGGGCGCGAAGCGCGGGGTCAGCACGATCGACTGGCCGTTGGTCAGGAAGCGGTGGTTGGCCCCGTCCTGATCCATGATCGCGAGCCGCTTGATGCGGTTCGCCTTGGGGCCCGTTTCCGACACATAGACGACGCGGCTGTCGAAATAGGGGCCTTCGCCGGTGAGGCGGGTATAGACCATGTCGGCGCATTTGTGCGCGGCGCGGCGCCAGTCGGCGGGCGAGACGACGAAGCCCTGGCGCGTCAGCTCGGTGCGCGCGAAGACGTCGTAGAGATAGCAACCGACCGTCAGCGTGCCGTCGCCATTGGCGCGGACATAACCCTGAACGAGTGCCTGCGCACCGGTGCCGGTCCAATAGGGGAATTGAGGCGCGGTCACTTCGGGAAAGCCGATCGGGCGGAGCGCGTTGCGTCCCACCGGCGAGAACAGCCCCGAATTCTTGAGGTCGGCCGAGATCACGTCGGCGAGCTTCTGTCCGAGCACGTCGGTGTTGCCCGCAGGCGTGCCGGCGACCGCCGGAGTCGGCATCGCGGGGATCGCGATCGGCATCGGCGCCGAGATGCCGCCGGTGACGGAAACCTCCAGCGGGGCGCCGCTTTGCTGTTGCTGGCCGGCGGCGCTCGGCGGCGTCGCCACCTGCTGCGCGGCGGCGGGCAGCGCGATGACGGCGGCGACGATCGCCGCGAGCCAGCGTCCAAATCGGTTGCGGTGGTTCATTGTCCCCTCCTCAGCGGAGCTGCCAGTGATAGTTGAGATTGCTCCAGCCGCCGTTCGACGTCTGGTAATATTCCTGAGGCAGCTTCAACGGTGAACACCCCTTGAACGCTGCAATCCCCAAATCGATCACGCGGCGCGCATAGCGCCCGTTGCTCGAATTGACGCCGTCCTGCCGCACCACGCGCGGCGCGGCGGCGAGCGTGCCGTTGCGGTTGAGGCGCAGGTTGAGCACGGTCACGATCTCATTGGCGCCCGGGCCGGGATTGACCTGACGATCCGCGCAGGGCTGGATCTGGCGGCGGATCGCGGCCTCGAGCCCGGCGAGCACCTGCGGGCTGACGCTCGACGCGCTCGGTGTCTGCGATTTGCTGTCCGACGCCTGATCGGTGATGCCCTTGAGGAAATCGTCACCCAGCCGCGAGCCGCGCGGGCGATCGCGCGTCGATTTGCTGTCGCTGCCGGTCGATTTGGCGGGCGAGGGTTTCTTCGCGGGCGGCGAGGCCTCGCGCTTGGGCGGGGTGCGCTCGGCACGGTCGGGCTTTTGCGGCGCGGCCTTCTTGGGCGGCTGCGGCTTGGCGACCTCCGACGGCCGGGGCGGCGGCGCGGCCTTGGGCTGGGGCGTCGGCGGCAGGGGCTGCGGCGCGGCTTCCGAGGGGGCGGGCGCGGCGGCATCCTCGGGCGCGCCGAGATCGGGGGCGACCGACTGCGCGGGCGGCGTGGTGCTCGGCGCCGTCGATTCGAGCCCGATGTCGTCGGTGAGCGCGACGTCCATCGGCGAGGATTTGAGGCTCATCGGATTGGGCGTCGCGAGAAAACCGACCGAGAGCAGGCCGAACAGCACGACGTGCGCCGCGATCGCGATGCCGAGCCCGGTCTTTTCCGCACGATCCATCAGGCCGTCCGTCCCGTCACTCGCGCTCCTCGCCCGTCGTCACCAGCGCGACGCGGTTGAGCCCGGCATGATTGAGTTCGCCCATCACGCGCATGACGCGGCCGTAATCGAGCGCGCGATCGGCGCGCAGGAAGATCTGCGGCGGCTGATCGCCGGTGACACCCGCCGCGATCTGCTGCAGCCGCGCGGGCAGGCCTTCGGGACCGATCTCCTCATCATCGATGAAGACGCGGCCGCTCTGGTCGAGCGAGATCTGCACCGGCTTCTGATCCTGATCGAGCGGATTGGCGCGGCTGTCGGGCAGGTTCACCGGCACGCCCGCGGTGAGGAGCGGTGCGGTGACCATGAAGATGATGAGCAGCACCAGCATCACGTCGACCAGCGGGGTGACGTTGATGTCCGCCATCGGTGTGCGGCGGCCCCGGCCGCGTTGCGAGGGGAGACTCATGGACATCAGTAAAGCCCCTCCCTCTTGAGGGAGGGGTTGGGGGTGGGTGAGCGGCGGGAGCGGCTCGATGCCGCTGCCGGCGCTGAGCCCGGCTTTGCCGAGCGCTCGGCTACGCCTCGCACCCCCCCCTTGATCCCCTCCCTTGAAAGGGAGGGGAGAATAGCAGCAGAATCCCTCACGCCTGACCCTCCAATTGCCGGCTCAGCGTGGTGTGGAAGCCGTCGGCGAAGCGGTTGAGGCGGGCTTCGACGCGGTTGATGCCGTGCGAAAAGCGGTTGTACGCGATCACGGCGGGGATCGCGGCGAACAGGCCGATCGCGGTCGCGAACAATGCCTCGGCGATGCCCGGCGCCACCACCGCGAGGCTCGACGATTGCGCCTGAGCGATGCCGGTGAAGCTGCGCATGATGCCCCAGACCGTGCCGAACAGCCCGACGAAGGGCGCTACCGCGCCCACCGTGGCGAGCACGTTCAAGCGATCCGACAGGCGATCGATCTCGTTGGCGATGGCGGCGCCCATCGCGGTCGCGAGCCGCTCGCGCGTACCGGCGCGATCGACCGCCTTGCCCGCGGTCGATCGGCGCCATTCGGCGACGCCGGCGGCGAAGACGCGCGCGATCGGCAGGTCATTGTCCTTGTGCAGACGGTGGAAGGCATCGATGTCGTCGGCCTTCCAGAAATCGCTCTCGAATTTCTCGCTCGCGCGGCGCAGCCGGCCGATGCGGCGGCCGAAGCCGAAGATGATCGCCCACACCCAGATACTGGCGAGCAGCAGCCCGAGCATCACGATCTTCACCACCCAGTCGGCCTGGATGAACAGCGCGATCGGCGACAGCGTGGCGGCGTCGGTGTTGAAGAACAGGTTCAAGAATCGTCTTCCTCTGGTGCGATCAGGCCCTCGAAAACCGCGAGCCATGCCTTGGGTTGCCGGACGGGCCGGCCGGACGGCGCGACGAATGCCGCGACCACCGACGCATCGGCCAGTATCAGGTCATCGCGCATTACTCGCTGATGAATGCGGCAGGAAGCCGCTCCAGCCGCGACGAGCCGAGAGACGACGACCAGCGCATCGTCGAGCCGGGCGGGGGCGCGGTAGCGAATGGCGCATTCGCTGATGGCATAGGTGCCGTGGCCCGCTTCCCACGCGGCGCGCTGGTCGATCCCGGCGAGGCGCAGCATGTCCGACCGGGCGCGTTCCATGAAGCGCAGGTAATTGGCGTGGTAGACGACGCCCGACAGATCGGTGTCCTCGAAATAGACGCGTAGCGGAAAGCGGTGCGTGCGCCCGGCAAAGCGGCCTTCCGGGGCAGGATCGGCGGGCGGATTTACCATCGTCCCCAGCCTGTAGCGGGACGCGGCGAGCCCGCGCAACCCGCGCGGCTACTTACCCTGCTGGTCGAACAGCCCGTCCTGACTGCCGGCGGGCGGGTTGAGGCCGAGATGCTTCCAGCCGGCCGCATTGAGGCAACGGCCGCGCGCGGTGCGGGCGACGAGGCCGAGCTGGATCAGATAGGGTTCGATCACTTCCTCGATCGTGTCGCGCGGTTCGGAGAGGCCGGCGGCGAGCGTTTCGACGCCGACGGGGCCGCCGCGATAGATGTCGGCGATCATCATGAGATAGCGCCGGTCCATCGCGTCGAGGCCCAGCTTGTCCACCTCGAGCCTGTTGAGCGCGGCGTCGGCGGTTTTCGCATCCACCGTCGCGGCGCCCGCCACGTTGGCGAAATCGCGCACGCGCCGCAGGAGGCGGCCGGCGATGCGCGGGGTGCCGCGCGCACGCCGGGCGATCTCCTGCGCGCCGTCCGGGGCGACGTGGAGATCGAGCAGGCGGGCGGCGCGGGTGACGACGTGCTCGAGCTCGTCGACGGTGTAGAAATTGAGCCGCACGGGGATGCCGAAGCGATCGCGCAGCGGCGTCGTCAGCAGGCCCTGCCGCGTGGTCGCGCCGACCAGCGTGAAGCGCGGCAGATCGATGCGCACCGATCGCGCCGAGGGGCCCTCGCCGATCATCAGATCGAGCGCGCGATCCTCCATCGCGGGGTAGAGCACTTCCTCGACCGCGGGCTGGAGGCGGTGGATCTCGTCGATGAAGAGGACGTCGCCGTCCTCGAGGTTGGTGAGGAGCGCGGCGAGATCGCCCGATTTGGCGATGACGGGGCCCGAGGTGGCGCGGAAGCCGACGCCCATCTCGCGCGCGATGATCTGCGCCAGCGTGGTCTTGCCGAGGCCGGGGGGGCCGAAAAAGAGCACGTGATCGAGCGCGTCGCCGCGGGTGCGCGCCGCCTCGATGAACACGCGCAGATTGTCGCGCGCGGCCTTCTGCCCGACGAATTCGTCGAGCGATTTGGGGCGCAGCGCGGCGTCGACGTCCTCGGGCTTGCGTTGCGCGGTGAGGAGGCGATCGGCGTCGGTCACGCGTGTCCTCTACCGTCATGCTGGACTTGTTTCAGCATCCAAGGGCGCGCGGGCGACACGTTCGATACGCTCCGGCTCGACGCGCGTCGCACGGGGTAAAATGGACCCTGAAACAAGTTCAGGGTGACGGAAGGGAGGAAGCTGGCGTTGAGCAACTTCACTTCGCCGCCTTTCGGAGCGCCAGACGGACCAGCGCGTCGAGCCCGGCGCCGTCGCCCAGTTCGTCCTCGGCCGCGGCGACGGCGGCGCTCGCTTCGGCGGGCTTGAAGCCGAGATTGAGAAGCGCGGAGACCGCGTCGGCGCCCGCGCCGGTGGGGGCCGGCGCGCCCAGCGCGCCGCCGAGCGCGAGGCCGCCGGCCTTGTCCTTCAATTCGTTGACGATGCGCTGGGCGAGCTTGGGGCCGACGCCGTTGGCGCGCGCGACCATCGCCTTGTCGCCCTTGGCGATCGCAGCGTGGAGTTCGGCGGGCGCGAGCGTGGACAGGATCGCGAGCGCGACGCGCGCGCCGACGCCCTGGACGCTGGTCAAGAGCCGGAACCAGTCACGCTCGTCGGCGTCGGCGAAGCCCATCAGGCGGATCGAATCCTCCGCCACCAGCATCTCGGTGTGGATCGTCACCGTGCCGCCGACGGGCGGCAGCGCCGAAAGCGTGCGGCCCGAGGCGCCGACCAGATAGCCGACGCCGTTCACGTCGATCACCGCATGATCGAGGCCCGCGCTGGCGAGCGTGCCGGTGAGGTGCGCAATCACCGCGAAGGTTCCGAAAGTTCCCGGAAACCGACATGAAACGCGGCCCACGTCGGTGTCGCACGCGGCGGATACGGAGCGGTGGGGCGAACGCGCTGCGGCATGGCGAGGTACGTAACAGGAACGCCGGCGTGTAGGAAAGCGCTTTTGCGCGCCGACGCCCCGAATCGTCCGCTGGCGCGGTGGCGGGTGGCGCGGCTAGGATGCGCTTCGACCCTCAGGGAGATGACGATGCGGGATCGGATGTCGGCTGTTCTGGCGGGGCTGCTCGCGCTCGTCGGGCTGGGTACGGTCGCGGGATGCGAACGCGAGGCGGCGGCACCGCCGCTGGTGCTCGCCGCCGCAAGCCTGCAGGAATCGATGACCGCCGCCGCCGATGCCTGGGCGGCGGAAGGGCATGCGCGCCCGACCGTCTCGTTCGCGGCGACCTCGGCGCTGGCGCGGCAGATCGAGGCGGGGGCGCCGGCCGACCTGTTCGTCTCCGCCGACGAGGACTGGATGGACCGGATGCAGCAGCGCGGGCTGATCGTGCCCGACAGCCGCGAGACATTCCTCGGCAATGCGCTGGTGCTGGTGACCGCGAAGGACAATCACGCGGCGATCGCGACCGAGCCGGTCTCCGCGCTGCGCGACACGCTGGCGTCGCAGCCGGTGGCGATGGCGGACACGAGCGCGGTGCCCGCGGGCAAATACGGCAAGGCGGCGCTGGAGAAGCTCGGGCTGTGGGCGGTGGCGCGACCGCATGTCGTGGCCGCCGAGAATGTGCGCGCGGCGCTGGCGCTGGTCGAGCGCGGCGCGGCGCCGCTCGGCATCGTCTACGCGACCGACGCGCGCGCCTCGAACAAGGTGCGCGTGGTGTGGACCTTCCCCGCGGCGAGTCATCCGCCGATCAGCTATCCGGTGGCGCGGCTGAAGAGGTCGACGAGCGCCGATGCGGAAGGGTTCCGGCGGTTCCTGGTGTCGGATGCGGGAAAGGCGATCTTCGCGCGTTATGGGTTCGTGCCGCAGTGAGCGTGCAGGAAGCAACGTCGAGGCATCGAGCCTCGACTTTGCTGACCCACCCCTTAATCCCCTCCCTTGAAAAGGAGGGGAGATTTACTTGCAGATGACCCTCACGCCCGAGGAATGGACCGTCGTCGCGCTGTCGCTGCGGGTGGGCGCGGCGGCGATGGGGGCGACCTTGCCGGTGGCGTTCGCGCTGGCCTGGGTGCTGGCGCGCTGGCGGTTTCCGGGGAAGGTGCTGCTCGACGCCCTGGTCCATCTGCCGCTGGTGCTGCCGCCGGTCGTGACCGGCTGGCTGCTGCTGCTCGCGTTCGGGCCGGCGGGGCCGCTGGGCTCGGTGCTCGCCGACTGGTTGGGGACCACGGTGCTGTTCCGCTGGACCGGCGCGGCGATCGCGGCGGGGGTGATGGCGCTGCCGCTGATGGTGCGCGCCATCCGGCTGTCGATCGAGGCGGTCGACGTGCGGCTCGAAAGCGCGGCGCGGACGCTGGGCGCGGGGCCGTGGCGGGTGTTCTGGAGCGTCACGCTGCCGCTGAGCGTGCCCGGCGTGCTGGCGGCGATGGTGCTGGGCTTCGCGCGCTCGATCGGCGAGTTCGGGGCGACGATCACCTTCGTCTCCAACGTGCCGGGCGAGACGCGGACGCTGCCGCTCGCCATCTATTCGGCGCTGCAGCGGCCCGACGGCGATGCCGAGGTGTTCCGGCTGGCGGCGATCGCGGTCGCGCTGTCGCTGGTGGCGCTGGTGGCGAGCGAGGCGCTGGCGCGACGCAGCGGGCGGGTGCGCCATGTCCTTTGACGTGGACGTCACGCGGCGGCTGGGCGACGTGCAGGTGGGCGCGACGTTCGACGCGGGCGATGGGCTGACGGTGCTGTTCGGGCCCTCGGGCGCGGGCAAGACGAGCGTGCTCAACATGGTCGCGGGGCTGCTCAGGCCCGATTGGGGGTATGTGCGCGTCGGCGGCGAGACGCTGTTCGACGCCACGGCGGGAATCGACGTGCCGCCCGAGCGGCGGCGGGCGGGGTACGTCTTTCAGGAGGCGCGGCTGTTCCCGCACAAGCGCGTGCGCGCGAACCTGCTCTATGGGCGGCACGAGGGTACGGCGCTCGATGTCGATGACACGGTGGGGTTCTTAGGCATCGGCCATTTGCTCGATCGCTGGCCACGCACGCTTTCGGGCGGCGAGGCGCGGCGGGTGGCGATCGGGCGGGCGCTGCTCTCGGGCGCGCGCTTCCTGCTGCTCGACGAGCCGCTGTCCTCGCTCGACCGCGCGCGGCGCGAGGAGATCATGCGCGCGATTTTGCACATCCGCGACGTGCTGAAGCTGCCGGTGCTGATGGTGACGCACGATCCCGAGGAAGCCGAGCGGCTGGGGAACCGGATCGTGCGGATGTGACCGTCACTCCAGCAAAAGCTGGAGTCTTCCGGTTATGAGGAGATGCCAGCGTTCGCTGGCATGACGACAAAAAACCGCCGCCCGGCATTCCGGGCGGCGGCTCTTTGTTGCTCAGGTTCCACCCGAACGCGGGAGGATCAATCCTCCTTGTTCAGGTAATCGCCCGCGGCCTCGTCGCTGCCGTCGCCGGAGACCTCAACCTTTTCGAGCGCGTCGGCGGTGACCATCGCGTCGATCGGATCCTGCGCCAGCTCCGCTTCGTGCTCCTCGGCGGCCGAATTGGCGGCGATGAGCGCTTCCTGGAGCTTGCGCTGCTGCGCACGGAGCGCGGCGTCGCGGCTGGTGGCGGCGATGCGCAGGCGGTTCATGCCCGCACCCGTGCCCGCCGGGATCAGCCGGCCCACGATCACATTCTCCTTGAGGCCGATCAGCGTGTCCTGCTTGCCCTGGACCGCCGCCTCGGTGAGGACGCGGGTGGTCTCCTGGAACGACGCCGCCGAGATGAAGCTGCGCGTTTGCAGCGACGCCTTGGTGATGCCGAGCAGGATCGGCTTGCCCTGCGCAGGCGCCTGCTTCTTCTCGAGCCGGGCGTTGATCGCGTCCATCTCCTCGCGATCGACCTGCTCGCCCGCCAGCAGCGTGGTGTCGCCGCCGTCGGTGATCTCGACCTTTTGCAGCATCTGGCGAACGATCACCTCGATGTGCTTGTCGTTGATCTTCACGCCCTGGAGTCGATAGACCTCCTGGATCTCCGCGACCATGTATTCCGACAGAGCCTCGATGCCGAGGACTTCCAGAATATCGTGCGGATCGGGCGAGCCGCCGATCAGGTTGTCGCCACGCTTGACGTAGTCGCCTTCCTGAACGTCGATCGCCTTCGACTTGGGCACGAGATACTCGACGACCTCGCCGCCGTCCTCGGGCTGGATGCCGATCTTGCGCTTCGCCTTGTAGTCCTTGCCGAACACGACGCGGCCGGTGACCTTGGCGATGATCGCATTCTCCTTGGGCTTGCGCGCCTCGAACAGCTCGGCGACGCGCGGCAGACCGCCGGTGATGTCGCGCGTCTTGGCGCTTTCGCGCGCGACACGCGCGAGCACGTCGCCCGCCTTCACCTCGGCGCCGTCCTCGACCGAGATCACCGCGCCCGCCGCCAGCATGTAGCGGCCGGCCTCGCCCGAATCCTTGTCGAGCAGCGTGAGCCGCGGCCGCAGATCCTCCTTCGACCGGGTCGAGGCGCGATATTCGGTGACGACGCGCTGGGTGATGCCGGTGGTCTCGTCTGCCTGCTCGGTGAGCGTCTTGCCGTCGATCAGATCCTGATACTTCACCGTGCCGGGGTTTTCGGTGATCACCGGCATGGTGAACGGATCCCACTCAGCCATGCGATCGCCCTTGGTGACGATATGGCCGTCGTCGAACATCAGATAGGCGCCGTAGGGGATGCGGTGAACCGCACGCTCGCGGCCGTCGTCATCAAGAATGGCGAGCTCGCCCGAGCGGCTGGTGACCACCCGGCGGCCGCGCTGATCCTCGATCACGCGCAGGTCGCGGAACTCGACCTTGCCGTCCGACGGCGCCTCGAGGTTCGACTGTTCGTTGAGCTGCGCCGCACCGCCGATGTGGAAGGTCCGCATCGTCAGCTGGGTGCCCGGCTCGCCGATCGACTGCGCCGCGATGACGCCGACCGCCTCGCCGATGTTCACCGGCGTGCCGCGCGCGAGATCGCGCCCGTAGCACTTGGCGCACACGCCGATCTTCGATTCGCAGACCAGCGGCGAGCGGATCTTGACGCCCTGGACGCCGATCGCCTCGAGCTCGGCGACCATCGCCTCGTCGAGCAGCGTGCCCGACGCGATGACGACCTTGCCCGACTTGGCGTCGACGATGTCCTCGGCGGTGGTGCGGCCCAGCACGCGCTCGCCGAGCGACGCGATGGTGCTGCCGCCCTGGACGATCGCCTTCATCTCGAGCGCGCGCTCGGTGCCGCAATCCTCCTCGACGATCGTGCAATCCTGCGACACATCGACCAGACGGCGGGTCAGATAGCCCGAATTCGCCGTCTTGAGCGCGGTGTCCGCCAGGCCCTTGCGGGCGCCGTGGGTGGAGTTGAAATATTCGAGGACGGTCAGGCCTTCCTTGAAGTTCGAGATGATCGGCGTCTCGATGATCTCGCCCGACGGCTTGGCCATCAGGCCGCGCATGCCGGCGAGCTGCTTGATCTGCGCCTGCGAACCGCGGGCGCCCGAATGCGCCATCATGTAGATCGCGTTGATCGGCAGCTCACGGCCGTCATCGCCGCGCTTCACCGCCTTGATCTCGTCCATCATGGCGTTGGCCACCTGGTCGCCGCAGCGGCTCCAGGCGTCGATCACCTTGTTGTACTTCTCCTGCTGGGTGATCAGGCCGTCCTGATATTGCTGCTCGTAATCCTTGACGAGCGCGCGCGTCTCCTCGACCAGCCCTTCCTTCGCGGCCGGGATGACCATGTCGTCCTTGCCGAACGAGATGCCCGCCTTGAACGCGTGGCGGAAACCGAGCGCCATGATCGCGTCGGCGAACAGAACGGTCTCCTTCTGGCCGGTGTGGCGATAGACCTCGTCGATCACGTCGCCCACGTCCTTCTTGGTGAGGAGGCGATTGACGATGTCGAACGGCACCTTGTGGCTCTTGGGGAGGCACTCGCCGAGCAGCATGCGGCCCGGCGTGGTCTCGTAGCGCTTGAGGTAGGAATTGCCGTCCTCGTCGGTCTGCGGCACGCGGCTGGTGATGCGCGTGTGCAGCGTCACCGCGCCGGCGTTGAGCGCCTGATGCACTTCCTGCATGTCGGCGAGGATCATGCCCTCGCCGGGCTCGCCTTCCTTGAGCATCGAGATGTAGTAGAGTCCCAGCACCATGTCCTGCGACGGCACGATGATCGGCTTGCCGTTGGCGGGCGACAGGATGTTGTTGGTCGACATCATCAGGACGCGCGCTTCCAACTGAGCCTCGAGACTCAGGGGAACGTGGACGGCCATCTGGTCGCCGTCGAAATCGGCGTTGAACGCCGAGCAGACGAGCGGGTGGAGCTGGATCGCCTTGCCCTCGATCAGCACCGGCTCGAACGCCTGGATGCCGAGGCGGTGGAGCGTCGGGGCGCGGTTGAGCATCACCGGATGCTCGCGGATCACCTCGTCGAGGATGTCCCAGACTTCCTTGCGCTCCTTCTCGACCCACTTCTTGGCCTGCTTGAGGGTCATCGACAGACCCTTGGCGTCGAGGCGCGCGTAGATGAACGGCTTGAACAGCTCCAAGGCCATCTTCTTCGGCAGGCCGCACTGGTGCAGCTTGAGTTCCGGCCCGGTCACGATGACCGAGCGGCCCGAATAATCGACGCGCTTGCCGAGCAAATTCTGGCGGAAGCGGCCCTGCTTGCCCTTGAGCATGTCCGAGAGCGACTTCAGCGGCCGCTTGTTGGCACCGGTGATCGTGCGGCCGCGGCGGCCGTTGTCGAACAGCGCATCCACGGCTTCCTGCAGCATGCGCTTTTCGTTGCGGACGATGATGTCCGGCGCACGCAGCTCCATCAGGCGCTTGAGGCGATTGTTGCGGTTGATCACGCGGCGATAGAGGTCGTTGAGATCCGACGTCGCGAAGCGGCCGCCGTCCAAGGGCACCAGCGGGCGCAGCTCGGGCGGGATCACCGGGATGACCTCGAGGATCATCCACTCGGGACGGTTACCCGATTCGAGGAAGCTCTCGACGACTTTGAGGCGCTTGATGATCTTCTTGGGCTTGAGTTCCGACTTGGTGGTCGCAAGCTCGTCGAGGAGCTGCTGCTTCTCGCCTTCGAGATCGAGGCTTTCGAGCATCACCCGCACCGCCTCGGCGCCGATCCCGGCGGAGAAGGCGTCCTCGCCATATTCGTCCTGCGCTTCGAGCAGTTCGTCCTCGGTGAGGAGCTGATACTTCTCAAGCGGGGTCAGGCCCGGCTCGATCACGATATAGGCTTCGAAATAGAGCACGCGCTCGAGCTGCTTGAGCTGCATGTCGAGCAGCAGGCCGATGCGGCTGGGCAGCGACTTCAGGAACCAGATGTGCGCTACGGGTGCCGCGAGCTCGATATGGCCCATGCGCTCACGACGGACCTTCGAGACGGTGACCTCGACGCCGCACTTCTCGCAGACGATGCCCTTGTACTTCATCCGCTTGTACTTGCCGCACAGGCATTCGTAATCCTTGATCGGGCCGAAGATGCGCGCGCAGAACAGGCCGTCACGCTCGGGCTTGAACGTGCGGTAGTTGATCGTCTCGGGCTTTTTGATCTCGCCGAACGACCACGAGCGGATGCGATCCGGCGACGCGATGCCGATCTGGATCTGGTCGAAGGTCTCGGGCTTCTGGGCCTGGGGGGCGAAGGGGGTCAGTTCGTTCATTTTCCTACCTTCCTTAGCCCCTCCCCTTCAGGGGAGGGGTTGGGGTGGGGACTTTCATCTTGGCGGGCGGCGGAGCAGTTACGGACTGCCCCACCCCCAACCCCTCCCCTGAAGGGGAGGGGCTTTTGAAGGTTACTCCGCAGCGATCGCTGGCGGTTCGTCCTCCTCGGCTTCGTCGTTCTTGAGTTCGACGTTGAGGCCGAGGCTGCGCATTTCCTTGACGAGCACGTTGAAGCTCTCGGGGATGCCGGCCTCGAAGGTGTCGTCGCCCTTGACGATCGCTTCATAGACCTTGGTGCGGCCGACCACGTCGTCGGACTTCACCGTCAGCATCTCCTGCAGCGTGTAGGCGGCGCCGTACGCCTGCAAGGCCCACACCTCCATCTCGCCGAAACGCTGACCGCCGAACTGCGCCTTGCCGCCCAGCGGCTGCTGAGTGACGAGGCTGTACGGCCCGATCGAGCGCGCGTGGATCTTGTCGTCCACCAGGTGGTGGAGCTTGAGCATGTAGATGATGCCCACCGTCACCTTGCGGTCGAACTGCTCGCCGGTGCGGCCGTCGTAGAGGACCGACTGGCCCGAGGTATCGAGCCCGGCCATCTCCAGCATCGTCGAGACGTCACCTTCGCGCGCGCCGTCGAACACCGGGGTGCCCATCGGAACGCCCGTGGCGACATTCTGCGCGAGCTCGACGATCTGGGCGCTGTCGCGCGCGTCGATCTCCTTGGCGTAATGATCGCCGTAGATCTCCTTGAGCCGCGTCTTGACCGCTTCGGGCATCGCGCCGGGCTTGGGATCGGGATTGGCCTCACGCCATTCCTCGAGCGCCTGCGCGACCTGATGCCCGAGCTGACGCGCCGCCCAGCCGAGATGCGTCTCGAAAATCTGGCCAACGTTCATGCGGGACGGCACGCCCAGCGGGTTGAGCACGATATCCACCGGCGTCCCGTCCGCGAGGAAGGGCATGTCCTCCTGCGGCAGGATGCGGCTGACCACGCCCTTGTTGCCGTGGCGGCCGGCCATCTTGTCGCCCGGCTGCATCTTGCGCTTCACCGCGACGAAGACCTTGACCATCTTGAGCACGCCCGGCGGCAGCTCGTCGCCGCGTTCGAGCTTCTCGCGGCGATCCTCGAACTTCTCGCGGATGCGCTTGGCGGCTTCGTCATACTGCGCCTTGACGGCTTCGAGATCGCCCTGGACCTTGTCGTCCTGGACCGCGAACTTCCACCATTCGTGGCGATCGACGCCGTCGAGCAGGTCTTCGGTGATCTCCGAACCCTTCTTGACGCCCTTGGGCGCGGCGGTCGCGACCTGGCCGAGCAGCATCTCCTTGAGGCGGCTCCAGGTGGCGCGGTTGAGGATCGAGCGTTCGTCGTCCGAGTCCTTCTTGAGGTGCTCGATCTCCTCGCGCTCGATCGCCATCGCGCGCTCGTCCTTGTCGATGCCGTGGCGGTTGAACACCCGCACCTCGACGATCGTGCCCGACACGCCCGGCGGCAGGCGCAGCGAGGTATCGCGCACGTCCGACGCCTTTTCGCCGAAGATGGCGCGGAGCAGCTTCTCCTCCGGCGTCATCGGCGATTCGCCCTTGGGCGTGATCTTGCCGACCAGGATGTCGCCCGGCTCCACCTCGGCGCCGATATAGACGATGCCCGCCTCGTCGAGGTTGCGCAGCGCTTCCTCGCCGACGTTCGGGATGTCGCGGGTGATGTCCTCCGGCCCCAGCTTGGTGTCGCGGGCCATCACCTCGAACTCGTCGATATGGATCGAGGTGAAGACGTCGTCCTTCACGATCCGCTCCGAAAGCAGGATCGAATCCTCGTAATTGTAGCCGTTCCAGGGCATGAACGCGACGAGCGCGTTGCGGCCCAGCGCCAGCTCGCCGAACTCGGTCGAGGGACCGTCGGCGAGGATGTCGCCGGCCTGGACCACGTCGCCCACCTTCACCAGCGGGCGCTGGTTGATGCAGGTCGACTGGTTCGAACGCTGGAACTTCATCAGCGTGTAGATGTCGACGCCGCTCTCATTGGCATCGACTTCGCCGGTGGCACGGATGACGATGCGGCTGGCATCGACCTGATCGACCACGCCCGAGCGCTTGGCGGCGATCGCCGCGCCCGAATCGCGCGCGACGGTCTCTTCCATGCCGGTGCCGACGAACGGCGCCTCGGCACGGACCAGCGGCACCGCCTGGCGCTGCATGTTCGAGCCCATCAGCGCGCGGTTGGCGTCATCGTTCTCGAGGAACGGGATGAGCGAGGCCGCGACCGACACGAGCTGCTTCGGCGACACGTCCATCAGCGTGATGGTGTCGCGCATCGCCATCAGGAACTCGCCCGCCTGACGCGACGAGACGATCTCCTCGACGAAGCTGCCGTCGGCGTTGAGCTCGGCATTGGCCTGCGCGATGGTGTGCTTCTGCTCCTCCATCGCCGACAGATAGACGACCTCGTCGGTCACCTTGCCGTCGACCACGCGGCGATACGGCGTCTCGATGAAGCCGTATTTGTTGACGCGGCTGAAGCTCGCGAGCGAGTTGATCAGGCCGATGTTCGGACCTTCAGGCGTCTCGATCGGGCAGATGCGGCCGTAATGCGTCGGATGGACGTCGCGCACCTCGAAGCCCGCACGCTCGCGGGTGAGGCCGCCCGGCCCGAGCGCCGACACGCGACGCTTGTGCGTCACCTCGGAGAGCGGGTTGGTCTGGTCCATGAACTGCGACAGCTGCGACGAGCCGAAGAACTCGCGCACCGCGGCGACCGCGGGCTTGGCGTTGATCAGGTCGTTGGGCATGACGGTGGACACGTCAACGCTCGACATGCGCTCCTTGACCGCGCGCTCCATGCGCAGCAGCCCGACGCGATACTGGTTTTCGAGCAGCTCGCCGACCGAGCGGACGCGGCGGTTGCCGAGATTGTCGATATCGTCGATCTCGCCCTTGCCGTCCTTGAGGTCCACGAGCGTCTTGACCACCGCGAGGATGTCCTCGGTGCGCAGCGTCGTGACGGTGTCCTCGGCGTCGAGATCAAGCCGCATGTTGAGCTTGACGCGGCCGACGGCCGACAAATCGTAGCGGTCGGGATCGAAGAACAGGCCGGCGAACAGCGCCTCGGCGGTTTCCAGCGTCGGCGGCTCGCCGGGGCGCATCACGCGGTAGATGTCGCTCAGCGCCTGCTCGCGCTCCTCGGCCTTGTCGGCCTTGAGCGTGTTGCGAATCCACGGGCCGGTGGTGACATGATCGATGTCGAGCAATTCGATGCGATCGATGCCCGCCTTGTCGAGCAGCTCGAGATTCTCGGCCGACACCTCGTCGCCTGCCTCGATGTAGATCTGGCCGGTCTTCTCGTTGATCAGATCGTACGCCGAATAGCGGCCGAAGATTTCCTCGGTCGGGATCAGCAGGTCGGTAAGACCGTCCTTGGCCGACTTGTTGGCAGCGCGCGGGCTGATCTTCTGCCCGGCGGGGAACACCACTTCGCCGCTTGAGGCGTCGACGATGTCGTAGGTCGGCTTGACCCCGCGCCAGTTCTCGGGTGCGAACGGAATCTTCCAGCCGCCTTCGCCGCGCACATAGGTGACGCGGTTGTAGAAGTGGTTGAGGATTTCCTCGCTGGTGAGGCCCAGCGCGTAGAGGAGCGCCGTCACCGGCAGCTTGCGCTTGCGGTCGATGCGGACGTTGACGATGTCCTTGGCGTCGAACTCGAAATCGAGCCACGAGCCGCGATAGGGGATGACGCGCGCGGCGAAGAGATACTTGCCCGACGAGTGCGTCTTGCCGCGATCGTGGTCGAACAGCACGCCCGGGCTACGGTGCATCTGGCTGACGATCACGCGCTCGGTGCCGTTGATGATGAACGTCCCGTTCGACGTCATCAGCGGCATGTCGCCCATGTAGACGTCCTGCTCCTTGATATCGAGCACCGAGCGGGCTTCGGTATCGGGATCGACCTCGAACACGATCAGGCGCAGCGTGACGCGCATCGGCGCGGCATAGGTGATGCCGCGCTGGCGGCATTCGTCGGTGTCGAACTTGGGCGGTTCGAGCTCGTAATGCACGAAATCGAGCTCGGCGGTGCCGGCGAAGTCGCGGATCGGGAAGACGCTGCGCAGCGTCTTTTCGAGACCGGAGACGTAGCCGATCGACGGATCGGACCGCAGGAACTGCTCGTAGGATTCGCGCTGAACCTCGATCAGGTTCGGCATCTGCACCACTTCGTGGATGTCGCCGAACACCTTGCGGATGCGGCGCTTTTGCGTGCCGCGCTCGATCGCCTTGGTTGCCATGTGGAGTGTCGCCCTCACAAAAAGAATCGTCGTGTCGCCGGCATCTCCGCCGGCACGCGGGCGCGCCGAACGACGCCAAAAAAGCCGCACGCCTCCCTCACCGGAAGCGGCAGCTTTCAAGCGTCGTATGAAATCGTGATCCCCCATTCGCCCGATGCGTTGCGCGACGACGCATCATTTCCCGGGAATCGCGATGGGCGCGATATAGGAAGCCGGGCAAAGCGTGTCAATCGCGCCACACTCGCCCACGCATTTCGCCTCGACAGCGGCTCGGCCCGGCGCAGGATCGCGAATCGCGTGATATGGTTGGCAAGCATTCAGCTTGACGCGGTTAGAGCGCGCCGTTCACCGGGGATGCGATGATCCGTCTGTTCACGACCACGAGCCTCGCCGCGCTGGCGCTCGCCGGCGCGGCGGCGCGCGCGCAGGACGGCGCGGCGCAGGCGCCGCAGAACGATACGCTGCCGCAGACCATTCCGGGGCTCGAGAATTTCAGCCTGCCGTCGTCGAACGATCGGCTGCGGCTGCCCCGAAGCGCGCCGTCGCAGATCGCGCCGACGCCGCGCGCGACCCCGACTCCAACCGCTCCGCCGACGCCGCGATCGACTCCGGCCGCCCGGCCCGCGACGCCGCCGCTGATGATCCAGCCGCTGCCGACGCCCACGCCGCGCGCGACCGCAGCGCCGCGCGGCCAGGCGCCGTCGCGTGGCACCCCGACGCCGACCGAAACGGCCCCGCCCGAGGCGACGCCGACACCCGAGGTCGTCGCGAGTCCCACCCCTGTCCCCGCGCCGCTACCCGAGACCGCGCCGGTGCCCGCACCGACGGCCACCGCCATTCCCGCGCCGGTCGCCGCGACGGACGAGCAGGGCGGATTGCTGCTGCCGATCGTGCTCGGGCTGATCGCGATCGCGCTGGCCGGGCTCGCCTGGCTGTTCCTCGCCCGCCGCCGTGCCGGCACCGAGGCCGAAGCGGAGGAGCAAGCCGCCGCACCGATCGCGGTTCCGGTCGTGCCGCCGCGGCGCATCACGCCCACCGGGCGGCCGCAGCTCGAACTCGGCTTCCGGCCGCGCCGGGCGGGCATGAACGTGCTGAGCGCCGCGGTCGATTACGAGCTCGTGGTCCGCAATGCCGGCACCGCGCCGGCGCGCGGGGTGCGGGTCGCGCTCCAGCTCGTCACCGCGGGCGAGCGCCACGATGCCGAGCTGCGCCGATTCCTCGATGCGCCGGTCACGACACCGATCGTCGCAGAGTTCGATCTCGCGCCCGGCGACACCAGGAACGTGCGCGCGATGGCGATGCTGCCCAAGGAAGCGGTCAACGTCGTAAGAGTGCAGGGGCGGCCGATGTTCGTGCCGATGGTCGCGATCAACGCGCTCTATGAATGGGGCGACGGGCAGCAGGGCCAGACCGCCACCAGCCACGTCGTCGGCATCGCCCGGCCGGGCACGCCCAAGATGCAGCCCTTCTGGCTCGACGCACCGCCGCGCATGTACGACGGCGTCGGCGAGCATGCGCACGCGATCGCGGTAAATCGCTAGAGTTTGTTTCAGCAAAGCTGAAACAGTTGGGGCACCGATTCAGCGGAGCTGAAAACGTGCCTAGAGCCCCGCGCGTCGGCTGGCGATGTGGTGCGCGTGGCAGATCGCGACCGCGAGCGCGTCGGCGGCGTCGGGGCCGTCGATCTTCGTGCCCGGGAGCAGGCGCGCGACCATCGCATGGACCTGCGTCTTGTCCGCATTGCCGACGCCGACGACTGCTTTCTTGACAAGGCGCGCGGCATATTCGCCGACCTCGACCCCCGCGCGCGCGACGGCGCAGAGCACCACGCCGCGCGCCTGGCCAAGCTTGAGCGTCGATTGCGGATTGGCGTTGACGAACACCTCCTCGACCGCCGCCGCATCGGGCGCGTGATCGGCGATCAGCGCGTCGAGCATCGTATCGAGATGCGCGAGCCGGCGCGGCAGCGGCGCGGCGCTGTCGGTCCTGAGCCGCCCGTTGGCCAGGTGCGAGAGCCGGTTGCCCTCGGCGCGGATCACCCCCCAACCGGTGGTGCCGAGCCCCGGATCGAGGCCGAGGATCAGCATGAGACGTCTTCGAGCCCCTCCCCTTCAGGGGAGGGGTTGGGGTGGGGAAGTCTGGTCCAGCGATCCGGCCTTGCCGCAAGCGTGGCTCGGATCGTCTCGATTATACCTTCGAGATTTTCGCGCACTTCCAAGTTCGTGAACCGCAAGGTTACGAATCCTTTCGCAGCCATGCGCCCATCGCGCCGATCGTCATAGGTGGGATCGTGTGTATCGCCGTCGATTTCGACCGCGAGCCCCTTTGCCGGGCAGAAGAAATCGCAGATGTACGGGAAGATAACCGTCTGGCGCCGGAACTTGTGGTCAAGCTGCCGATTGGAGAGGTACCGCCAGACGCGAATCTCCCACTCGGTGGGATTGCGGCGCATTTCGCGCGCTCTTTTAAGAAGTTCCGGTTCTGTGACCACTGCCCCACCCCAACCCAGTTGCAGGTAAACGATGCCCCGCATCGTTTAGGTCATGCCGGGGGCATGACCGACCTGCAACTCCTGAAGGGGAGGGGCTTACATGTTGCTACCCCAATTTCTCCATCACGTCGTCCGAGACCTCGTAATTGCCCCACACCGTCTGGACGTCGTCATCGTCGTCGAGCGCATCGATCAGCTTGAACAGCGTCGCGGCGTCCGATTCGTCGACCTCGACCATCGTCTGCGGACGCCAGGCGAGCTTGGCGCTTTCGGATTCGCCGAGCGCCGGCTCGAGCGCGCGCGCGACCTCGTGGAGCGATTCCTGCGCGGTCCAGATCTCGTGGCCGTCGTCGCTCGACGTCACGTCCTCCGCGCCGGCCTCCAGCGCGGCCTCGAACACCGCGTCGGCATCGCCCGCGCCCGCCGGATAGGTGATCAGGCCCATGCGGTCGAAGCCGTGGCTGACCGAGCCCGGCGCGCCCAGATTGCCGCCGTTCTTGGAGACCGCGGTGCGCACGTTGGTGACGGTGCGGTTGCGGTTGTCGGTCAGCGCCTCGATGATCAGCGAGACCCCGCCTGGACCGAAGCCCTCGTAGCGGATTTCTTCGTAACTCTCGCCGTCGCCCTTCGACGCCTTGTCGATCGCGCGCTGGATGTTGTCCTTGGGCATCGACTGCGCCTTGGCGGCGTTGACCGCCGCGCGCAGGCGCGGGTTCATGTCCGGATCGGGCGCCCCCATCTTCGCCGCGACGGTGATCTCACGGCTCAGCTTGGAGAAGAGCGCCGAGCGCTTCTTGTCCTGCGCGCCCTTGCGATACATGATATTCTTGAATTTCGAATGACCTGCCATCGGTGCTCTCTTTCACGGGGCGGCCACGCGGCCGCGGGCAAGAGGGATCACAACATGCCGAGCGCGTGCATGTAGGTTTCGAGGATCGCCTCCTCCTCCTGATAGTCCTCTTTCTTCTTCTTCCTGATCGCCAGGATTTTCTTGATCGCCTTGGCATCATAGCCGCGGCTCTTGGCTTCGGCCATCACGTCCTTGATGTCGTCGGCGATGCCCTTCTTTTCTTCTTCGAGCCGCTCGGCGCGTTCGATCAGGAGCCGCAGCTCGTCCGCCGCGACGCGGCCGCCACCCATATGTTCGCTACGATCGTCCGTCATGATCCCTCCGCCGGCGCCCGGCGGGCGCTGCTGCAAATAATGGAAATGCGCCAGCGGAGCGCGGGCGCGAGCCAGCGCGTCTAGAGCGCGCGTTCGATTCCCGCAACAGGCGGATCAGCCGCCCGGCTGGGTGATCGACGGCGGATCGCTCGCAGGGAAGCTGTCGTCGAGCGCGTCGTCGAGCTCGGCCTCGATGCGGTTCTTCGCGATGCTTTCCTGCATCCGTGCGAGCTGCTCAGGCGTCGCTTCCTTGTGATGCGCGGCCTTCCACACCGAATAGGCCATGCCGTAGACCGCATTGCGCGCCTCGTGCGTGTCGAGCGGCCGATCGGTCGCCGCGCTCGCTTCCTGGAGCCAGTCGGCGAGGCAGTTGCGGCAGAAGCCCGCCAGCCCCATCAGATCGACATTCTGCGCGTCGGACCGGTGCTGCAGATGCGCGACCAGCCGGCGGAACGCCGCCGCCGCCACCGCATCGTCGATTTCTTCGAGCCGCGCCATGTTTCTGCCTTCCCACGGTTGATTGCTCCGAGATAGGGATTAGGGACAGGCGCGCACAACCCGCAGGAAATTATATGACAAAGGCCTCCAGCCCCCGCACGCGCAAGGTGCGCGTGCTCGCGACGCTCGGCCCCGCGAGCAACACGCCCGAGATGATCGAGAAGCTGTTCGTGGCCGGCGCCGACGCGTTCCGCGTCAACATGAGCCATGGCGACCAGCAATCCAAGGTCGCGGTGATCGAGGCGATTCGCGGGCTGGAGAAGAAGCTCGGCCGGCCGACCACGATCCTCGCCGACCTCCAGGGGCCGAAGCTGCGCGTCGGGCGGTTCGCGGACGGGCGCGTGATGTTGGAGACGGGCGCGACCTTCACGCTCGACCGCGACACGATGCCGGGCGACGCGACCCGCGTCGAACTGCCGCACCGCGAGATTTTCGAAGCGATCGAACCCGGCGCGCGGCTGCTGCTCGACGACGGCAAGCTGGTGCTGCGCGTGACCGAGCATGACGAGGACCGGATCGTGACCAGCGTCGAGGTCGGCGGGGCGCTCAGCAACAACAAGGGCCTCAACGTCCCCGACGTGGTAGTGCCGATGGCGGCGCTGACCGACAAGGACAGGAGCGACCTCGCCTTCGCGATCGACCAGGGGGTGGATTGGATCGCGCTGTCGTTCGTCCAGCGGCCCGAGGATCTCGCCGAAGCGCGGCGCCTGATCCAGGGCAAGGCGGCGCTGCTCGCCAAGATCGAGAAGCCCGCGGCGATCGATCGGCTCGAGGAGATCGTCGAAATGTGCGACGGCGTGATGGTCGCGCGCGGCGATCTGGGCGTAGAGTTGCCGCCCGAGCGCGTGCCGCCGCTGCAGAAGCGGATCGTCGAGGTGGCGCGGCGGATGGGGCGGCCGGTGGTGGTCGCGACGCAGATGCTCGAATCGATGATCACCTCGCCCTCGCCGACGCGCGCCGAAGTGTCCGACGTCGCGACCGCGGTCTATGACGGGGCGGACGCGATCATGCTGTCGGCCGAGAGCGCGGCGGGCGCGTGGCCGGTCGAATCGGTGGCGATGATGAACTCGATCGCCGACGCGGTGGAGCGCGACCCCGCGCATGGCGACCGCGTGCACTTCACCGTGCTCAAGCCCGACCCCACCACCGCTGACGCGCTGTCGGAGGCCGCCAAGACGATCGCGAGCACGGTTTCGGCGTCGGCGATCATCTGCTTCACCTCGTCGGGTTCGACCGCGCGGCGCGTGGCGCGCGAGCGGCCCTCGGTGCCGATCCTGATGCTGACGCCGAAGATGGAGACCGCACGGCGCGCCGGCCTGATCTGGGGCACCTATGCGGTGCACACGCGCGATGTCGATTCGTTCGAGGACATGGTCGCCAAGGCCAAACGCATGGCGTTGAGACACCATATCGCCAAGGCGGGCGACCGCGTGATCGTGATCGCGGGCGTGCCGTTCAAGACGCCGGGATCGACCAACGTGATCCATGTCGTGCGGATTATCGGCGACGAATTGAAGAATCACGAGGGGTAGACGTCATGCCAACGAAGGCTGGCATCTCTTGCGGCGTGAGACCCCAGCGTTCGCTGGGGTGACGGGTTAGAGCAGCCCGAGCTGCCCCAACTCGCCGCGCAGCGTGGGTTCGTCGGTGAAGCGGCGCGCGATCAGGCCGGCATCGGCAGCGGCGGCGACGTTGGCTTCGTTGTCGTCGACGAACACCGTCTCGCCCGGCACGACGCCGAAGCGGCGGATCGCATGCGCGTAGATCGCGGGATCGGGCTTCACCAGTTTCTCGTCGCCCGAGACGATCACGTCGCGGAAGCGATTGAACAGCGCCGCCTCGCGCGCACGGAACGGCCGCCAGAACTCGCCCGAGAAATTGGTGATCGCGTAGAGCGGCACGCCTGCCGAATCGAGCTCCGCGACGAGATCGGGCATGCCGGCAATCGGACCGGGAATCGTCTCGCCGAAGCGTGGGCCCCAGGCAGCGATCAGCGATTCGTGCTCGGGGAAGCGCGCGATCAGCTCGGCCGAGGTTTCGGCGAAGGGGCGACCCGCATCATGCTGGAAATGCCATTCGTGGGTGACGACATCACGCAGGAACGTATCGAGCGCCCGATCGTCGTCGATCAGGCGCTCGTAGAGGAACCGCGGGTTCCAGTCGTAAAGAACCTTGCCGACGTCGAATATAATCGCCGTCGGACGCGCCACATCAACCCTGGCGGGCCTTGAAGCGGCGGTTGGTCTTGTTGATGACGTAGGTGCGGCCGCGACGGCGGATCACGCGGTTGTCGCGATGGCGATCCTTGAGCGACTTCAGGGAATTGCGGATCTTCATGATCGATTCGCTTCTTGCAAATGAGGATGTCGGAAAATGAGGCGCTCGCCTATCGCCGCGCCCCGTGCAAGTCAAGGCACGCGCCAGCATTTTGCGGGCTGTCGTTACGGGCGGGAACCGGATACCCCGTCAAGCACTCTATACGCGAACGGACGCGGCAAGCCGATGGCGCCGCGCGATGAAAGGCGGGAACGATGTTCAAAGGCGTGACGATCCTGACGCTCGCGGCGGCGGGGGCGCTATCGGCCTGTGCGAGCGGGCCGGCGCCGATCGACGTGACGCGATTCCATCTCGGACGGACCGATGCGCCGCTCGAACGCGGGACGATCGTCGTCGAACCGTTCGCGCCTGCCGGCCCCGCGAGTCTCGAGTACAAGACCTATGCCGCCGCGGTGCAGACCGAGCTGATGCGGAACGGCTATACCGTGCCGGCGCCGGGGGGCGAGGCGGCCTATGTCGCGGTAGTCAATTTCATGCGCGCCTCGCGCGGCGTGATCGAGCGCAGTTCGCCTTTCTCGATCGGGCTCGGCGGCGCCTCGTTCGGGCGCCATGTCGGCGTCGGCGGCGGGCTGAGCGTGCCGATCGGCAAGCGCCGGACGACCGAGCTGATCGTCTCCGAGCTGTCGGTGCAGATCAAGCGGCGCGCGGACGGCACGGTGATCTGGGAAGGTCGCGCCCAGCGCGAATCGACCAGCGATGCGCCCGACGCCGCCCCCGGCCCCACCGCCGCGCGGATGGCGCAGGCCTTGTTCAAGGACTTTCCCGGGCTGTCGGGCGTGACTATCGAGGTCAAATGAGCATCCAGATCACGAGCGCCTTCGACGGCGGCAACATCCGCGTCCTCTCGATCACCGACGACACAGCCGAGCTGGAGATCGTCACCGATCACCAGTCCGATTTCTACCAATGGTTCTATTTCCGCGTCGCGGGCGGCGACGCCGCGACGTTGCGCATCGTCAATGCGGGCGGATCGGCCTATCCGGACGGCTGGCCCGGCTACAAGGTACGCGGGAGCACCGACCGCAAGACCTGGCGGCAGGTGGAGACGACCTACGAAAACGGCGTGCTCGAATGGCAGTGGAAAGGCGGCACACCGCTTGTCTGGTTCGCCTATTTCGCGCCCTTTACGATCGAGCGGCACGACCAGCTGATCGCGGATTATGCCGCGCGGCCGGGTTTCGCGTATCGCGAGCTGGGCAAGAGCCTCGACGGCCGCGCGATCGACTATCTGAGGACCGGCAGCGGCCCGAAGCAGGTGTGGCTCTACGCGCGCCAGCACCCCGGCGAGAGCATGGCCGAATGGTGGATGGAGGGCGCGCTCGCCTGGCTGGCGGACACGCAGGACGCCGTGACCAGGACGCTGCTCGAGAAATGCACTTTCCATATCGTGCCCAACATGAACCCGGATGGTTCGTATCGCGGACATCTGCGCACCAATGCGGCGGGGGTGAACCTCAATCGCGAATGGCACGCGCCGTCGATGGAAAAGAGCCCCGAAGTGCTCGTCGTGCGCGATGCAATGGACGAGACCGGAGTCGCCGTGGCGATGGACGTCCACGGTGATGAGGCGATCCCGGCCAATTTCCTCGCAGGGTTCGAGGGCATCCCGTCCTGGACCAACGCGCTGGGCGACAAATTCTATCGCTTTGCCGATACGCTCGCGGCGAACACGCCCGACTTCCAGACCGAGAAGGGCTATGCCAAGGCCGCGCCGGGCAAGGCCAATCTGTCGATGTCGACCAACCAGCTCGCCGAACGGTTCGGCGCGGTGTCGATGACGCTGGAGATGCCGTTCAAGGACCACGACGCCAATCCCGATCCCGATACCGGCTGGTCGGGCGAACGATCGAAGCGCCTCGCGCATGCGTGCCTCGAGACGCTGGCGCAGCTGATCGACGATCTCTGATGGAGATCCGCGAAGGCGGGCTCGACGATCCGCGCGTCGCGGCGCTGGTGCAGCATCACCGCGCCGAGGCGCGCGCGACCACGCCGGCGCACAACGCGCATTCGCTCGATCCGGCCGGGCTCGCGGCGGCGAACGTCAGCTTCTTTTCGGCATGGGACGGCGAGACGTTGCTCGGCATCGGCGCGATCAAGACGCTGAGCGCGACGCATGCCGAGCTCAAGTCGATGCGCACCGCGCCCGACCAACTGCGCCGCGGCGTGGCGCGCGCGATGCTCGCCCACCTGATCGCCGTCGCGGAATCGCGCGGCTATGCTCGCCTGAGCCTCGAAACCGGCACCGCGCCGATGTTCGACCCGGCCAATGCGATGTACGAAGCGGCGGGTTTCGTGGACTGCGCCGCGTTCGGCGGCTATCCGGCGAGCCCGCACAACCGCTTCATGACGCTGACGCTCTCCTAGCTCCCGGCAAAGGCCAGCAGATTGCCGTCGGGACGCGGGCGATGAAGAGGCGCGCGCGCCAGGGTTCGGTGGCTGTCGGCAGAGATGGCATCGGTTCTGCTCCTTGGATGAGCGCCGTCCAGCCGTCGAAGCCGAGCTTGCGGGCGATCAGCTCCTGAGCGTCGCTCAGCCCGCGAATGCGATGGTCGGCCGCCGCGGGCGTCAATCCGGGTCATCCGGTCGACTCACCTCGGAGCGCTCAAACAAACAACTCGATCAGGAAATCCTTCATCGCCAGCCAGCTGCGGCGATCGGCCTTTTCCTCATAGGCGACCCCGGGGCGGTGCGGCGGCTTGCCCTCGAGCTCGACATCGGTGAAGGCGTGACCGGCGCCGCCATAAGCGTGGATCTGCCAGTCCGCGCCGCTCCCGGTCAGCTCCTGGCCCAGCGCGACGACGCTTTCGGGCGGGTCGATCGGATCGTCCCAGCCGTGGCATACCAGCACCTTGGCGCGGATCGGCGTGACGCTGGGATAATCGGGCCGGTCATAGACGCCGTGGAAGCTCACCACGCCGCGCACGTCCATCCCCGCGCGCGCCATGTCGAGCACGCATTTGCCGCCGAAGCAGAAGCCGATAGCGGCAGTCTTCGCCGGATCGACCGCGTGGAAATCGGCGAGCACCGCCAGCGACGACGCCAACCGATCGCGCAGCAGCGCGCGATCGGCGTTGAGCGTGTTCATGTATCTGGCCGAATCGTCGTCGGCGCGCGTCGTCCGCTTGCCCTGCCCGAAAACGTCGCAGGCGAAGCCGACATAGCCGAGCCGTGCCAGCGCCTCGGCCTTCTGATTGTCGGCCTCCTTCTGCCCGAGCACATTGGGGACGACGAGCACGCCGGGCCGCGCCGCCTCGACCTCGTCGTCATAGACGATCACGCCCTCGAATGGCCCGCCGGGGCCGTCGTACACGATGGTTTGCCTGACGATGGGCAGGGGTTGCGCTCCTGATGCTTGTCTTGGGAGGTATGTCCCTCTTATCAGCGCGACAACGCCACAGCCACGAAGGAATCTCCATGCCCATGCTCGTCTTGCTGCGCCACGGCCAGTCGCAATGGAATCTCGAGAACCGCTTCACCGGCTGGTGGGACGTCGACCTGACCGACAAGGGCGTCGCCGAGGCCGGGGCGGCGGGCGAGATGCTGGCCGCCAAGGGTTTCGATTTCGACCTGACCTTTACCAGCGTGCAGACGCGCGCGATCCGGACGCTCAACATCGCGTTGGAGAAGATGGGGCGCCTCTGGCTGCCGACCGAGAAGGACTGGCACCTCAACGAGCGGCATTACGGCGGGCTGACCGGGCTCGACAAGGCCGAGACCGCAGCGAAGCACGGCGAGGAGCAGGTGCATATCTGGCGCCGCAGCTTCGACACCCCGCCCCCGCCGATGGAAGCGGGCAGCGCCTACGATCTGTCGCAGGACCGCCGCTACGCCGGGATCGCCATCCCCGCGACCGAGAGCCTGAAGGACACGATCGCGCGCGTGCTGCCTTATTGGGAAGGCCGGATCGCGCCCGAGCTGAAGGCCGGCAAGCGCGTGCTCATCTCCGCCCACGGCAATTCGCTGCGCGCGCTGGTGAAGCACCTGTCGGGGATTTCGGACGACGAGATCACGGGACTCGAAATCCCGACTGGCCAGCCTATTGTCTACGAGCTGGACGACGCCCTGAACGCACGCGAGCGTTATTATCTGAGCGAGCGGTAGCTGTCATGCCAGCGCAGGCTGGCATCCATGTCTGTTCCGAAGCACGATGCCGCCGATGAAGCGCGGTTACGTCTATATCATGACCAACAAGCCCAGCGGGACGCTTTACTGCTCGCGTGCATCAGCACCGCTCCGGTACTGGTTCTGATTTCTGCAAGTGCCATGGATTGACCTGTCTCGTGCTGGTCGAGCGCTACGACACGATCGGCGAGGCCATCGCCCGCGAAAAGGCAATCAAGGCATGGAAGCGTAGTTGGAAGCTGAACCTGATCGGGCGATCGAACCCGGAGTGGGTCGACCTTTTTCCGACGTTTCATCTCGATTGAGGGAGACATAGATGCCAGCCTACGCTGGCATGACGGAGATAACGCCACATCGCTTGCCCTGTCCGACGCGCGCCGCTAACCGTCGCGCTTTCCTCACGCGAGCATGGGCGAGGCGATGGCGGACGCACCTCTGGTCGGCATCATCATGGGCAGCACCTCCGATTGGGAGACGATGCGCCATGCCGCCGAGACGCTCGACGCGCTGGGGGTGGCGCACGAGGCGAAGGTCGTCTCCGCGCATCGTACGCCCGATCGGCTCTATGACTATGCAAAAGGCGCGCAGGGGCGCGGGCTCAAGGTCGTGATCGCGGGCGCGGGGGGGGCGGCGCACCTGCCGGGGATGACCGCATCGATGACCGCGCTGCCGGTGCTCGGCGTGCCCGTCCAGTCGAAGGCGCTCGACGGGATGGATAGCCTGCTGTCGATCGTGCAGATGCCCGCGGGCATTCCCGTCGGCACGCTGGCGATCGGCAAGGCGGGCGCCGTCAACGCCGCGCTGCTCGCAGCCGCCATCCTGGCGACGTCGGACGACGCGCTGGCGGGCCGGCTTGCCGACTGGCGCGCCAGACAAACCGACTCGGTCGCGGACCGCCCCGAATGACGATGCTGCCGCCGGGGGCGACGATCGGCATCCTCGGCGCGGGCCAGCTCGGGCGGATGATCGCGGTCGCCGCCGCACAGCTCGGCTATCGCTGCCACATCTTCGCGCCGTCGCCGGGCCCGGGCTGCGACGTGGCGCATGATTACACCGCCGCCGCCTGGGACGATCGCGCCGCGGTCGATGCCTTCGCCGCCGCGGTCGACGTCGTCACCTACGAGTTCGAGAATGTCGATCTGGGCGTGGTCGACCGGCTGGCGCAACGCGTGCCGGTGCGGCCGGGAAAGCGCTCGCTCGAGATCTCGCGCGACCGGGTGAACGAGAAGACTTGCGCGCGCGAACTCGGCGGGCGGACCGCGCCCTTCGCGGCGGTGGCGAGCCGGACCGAGCTCGACGCCGCGATCGCCGGGATCGGCTGCCCGGCGATCCTCAAGACCACGCGGTTCGGCTATGACGGCAAGGGGCAGGCGCGGCTCGCCTCGGCCGCCGATGCCGATGCGGCGTGGGAGGCGATCGGCGGCGGGCCGGCGGTGCTCGAAGGCTTCGTGCGCTTCGATCACGAATTCTCGATCGTGCTCGCGCGGCGCGACGACGGCGCGATGACGAGCTATGCCCCGCCGCGCAACGAGCATGAGAACGGCATCCTGCGGCGCTCCACCCTGCCCGCGCCCGCCGAGATCGCGTCGCAATGGACCGAGGCGGCGGCGCTGACGGGGCGAATCGCCGAGGCGCTGGGCCATGTCGGGGTGCTGACGTGCGAATTCTTCGCGACCGCGGACGGCCCGGTGTTCAACGAGATGGCGCCGCGCGTCCACAATTCGGGGCATTGGACGATCGAGGGCGCGCGCTGCTCGCAATTCGAGAATCACGTCCGCGCGATCTGCGGCCTGCCGCTGGGTGATACTGCGCTGACGGCGTCGCGAATCGAGATGACCAACCTGATCGGCGACGAGGCCGAGCGCTGGGCCGACCTGCTCGCCGAGCCGGGCGCGCGCATCCACCTCTATGGCAAGACGGTGCGGCCGGGGCGCAAGATGGGGCACGTCACGCGGCTGGGGCGGTGATTTTGGTCCACTCACGTGGACGTGCGGCGCCAGCCCGCTCCCCCACCCCACCTCCCATTCAGCATAATGACTTGGGAGGTGGGGTGGGGGAGCGGGCTGGCGCCGCCGAAATGCGCGTTTGCGCATTTCCAAACAAACTCTCCCCTGCTTGCATCGCGCGACGGCTTCGGCTAAGCGCGCGCCTTCCCGCGAGATGAACAAGAGGGACTGCCCGGCCGGTATGGGCTGCCGTGGCCGTCCGTAGATCGTCGCGAAACACGAGGAGACGAAAATGCCCAAGCTCAAGACCAAGAGCGGTGTGAAGAAGCGCTTCAAGCTCACCGCGACCGGCAAGATCAAGCACGGCGTGGCCGGCAAGCGCCACCGCCTCATCAGCCACAACGCCAAGTATATCCGTCAGAATCGCGGCACCAGCGTGCTGTCGAAGGCCGATACGGCGACCGTCAAGGCCTGGGCGCCTTACGGGCTGGACTGAGGAGGAACTAGACCATGGCACGCATCAAGCGCGGCACCACCACGCGCGCCAAGCATAAGCGCGTATTGGAACAGGCGAAGGGCTATTACGGCCGTCGCAAGAACACGATTCGCATCGCCCGCCAGGCGGTCGAGAAGGCCGGCCAGTACGCCTATCGCGACCGCAAGGTGAAGAAGCGGTCTTTCCGCGCGCTCTGGATCCAGCGCATCAACGCGGGCGTCCGCGCGGAAGGCCTCACCTATTCGCAGTTCATGCACGGGCTCAAGCTCGCCGGCATCGAGCTCGACCGCAAGGTGCTGGCCGACATCGCGATGCACGAGGGCGAGGCGTTTACCGCCATCGTCGCGCAGGCGAAGGCGGCGCTGCCCCAGGCCGCCTGAGCGACCTGCAGCGACGGAAATACGGGGCGCGGGTGGAATGCCATCCGCGCCCTTTTCGTTTTCGTCATGCATGGCTAACGACACACATGCACCCAATTCCCGTTCGGGCTGAGCTTGTCGAAGCCCTGTTCTTCCTTCCGGTGCAGAACGGCCCTTCGACAAGCTCAGGGCGAACGGTTTCGATGAGGATCGGATGAGCCAACTCGATCAGATGCGCGACGATTTGCTGATTGCGATCGGCGCGGCCGACCTCGATTCGCTCGAGGCGTTGCGCGTTCAGGCTCTGGGCAAGCAAGGCAGCGTGACCGCGCTCCTGAAATCGCTCGGCAAGATGACGCCCGAGGAACGGCAGGCCGAAGGCCCGCGCATCCACGCCTTGCGCGAGGCCGTCACCGAGGCGATCGCCACGCGCAAGGAGACGCTGGAACGCGCGGCGCTCGATGCGAAGCTCGCGGCCGAGACGCTCGACATGACGCTGCCGGCCGACGCGCCGCTAACGGGCACGGTGCATCCGGTTTCCCAGGTGATGGACGAGCTTGCCGAGATTTTCGCCGATCTGGGCTTCGCAGTCGCGACCGGGCCCGAGATCGAGGACGACTGGCACAATTTCACCGCGCTCAACATCCCCGAGAGCCATCCGGCGCGCGCGATGCATGATACGTTCTACTTCCCGGAAGGCGAGAGCGGCGAGCGCAAGATGCTCCTCCGGACGCACACCTCGCCGGTGCAGATTCGGACGATGCTCAACCAGAAGCCGCCGATCCGCATCATCGCGCCGGGGCGGACGTATCGATCCGATTCGGACGCGACGCACACGCCGATGTTCCATCAGGTCGAAGGCCTCGTCATCGACAAGGGCATCACGCTCGGCCATCTCAAATGGACGCTCGAGACCTTCCTCAAGGCGTTCTTCGAGCGTGACGACATCGTGCTCCGCCTGCGCCCGAGCTACTTCCCCTTCACAGAGCCTTCGGCCGAGGTTGATGTCGGCTTCACGGTCGAGAAGGGCAAGCGGGTGATCGGCGGGAGCGACGGCTGGATGGAAGTGCTCGGCTCCGGCATGGTCCATCCACGAGTGATCGCGGCGTGCGGGCTCGATCCCGACGAGTGGCAGGGCTTCGCGTTCGGCTGCGGGATCGATCGGCTGGCGATGCTCAAATACGGAATGGACGATCTGCGCGCCTTTTTCGACGGCGACCTGCGCTGGCTCAAGCATTACGGATTCTCGGCGCTCGACGTGCCGACGTTGAGCGGCGGCGTCGGGGCCTAGTCGTCACCCCAGCGAAAGCTGGGGTCTCTTCGTTGCAGGATGCAACGCCAAATCAGAAAGACCCCAGCCTTCGCTGGGGTGACGGGAAAAAGATGAAGTTCACGCTTTCCTGGCTCAAAGAGCATCTCGATACGAGCGCTTCGCTCGACGAGATCGTCGAGGCGCTGACCCGCGTGGGGCTGGAGGTCGAAGGCGTCGACCATCCGGGCGAGAAGCTCGCGGCGTTCAAGATCGCAAAGGTGCTCACCGCCGAGAAGCATCCGCAGGCGGACAAGCTCCAGGTGCTGTCGGTCGACGCCGGCAGCGGCCCGCTCCAAGTCGTGTGCGGCGCGCCCAATGCCCGCGCGGGGCTGGTCGGCGTGTTTGGGCCGCCGGGCGCGTTCGTGCCGGGCAGCGGGTTCGAGCTCAAGGTCGCGGCGATCCGCGGCGTCACGTCGAACGGTATGATGTGCTCGGCGCGCGAACTCGAGATCGGCGAGGGGCACGAGGGCATCATCGAACTGCCCGCCGATGCGCCGGTGGGCACGGCCTATCCCGATTATGCCGGGCTGAACGATCCCGTCATCGATGTCGCCATCACCCCCAACCGACAGGATTGCATGGGCGTGCGCGGCATCGCGCGCGATCTCGCCGCCGCCGGGCTGGGGACGCTGAGGCCGCTGGCCGCGGTCTATCGCCAGGACGCCATCGCGCCGGTCGCGAGCGAAGGGCCGGGACCGGACGTGCGCACCGACGATCCCGACGGTTGTCCGGCCTTCTACGCGCAGGCGGTGTCGGGCGTGACCAACGGCGCCGCGCCCGAGTGGATGGCGCGGCGGCTGACCGCAATCGGGCAGAAGCCGATCTCCGCGCTGGTCGACATCACCAACTTCGTGATGATCGACCTCGGGCGGCCGCTCCACGTCTATGATCGTGCCAAGCTCAAGGGCGCGCTGGTCGCTCGGCGGGCAAAAGCGGGCGAGCAGGTGCTCGCGCTCAACGGCAAGACCTATGCGCTCGACGCGGGTATGACCGTGATCGCCGACGACGCGCAGGTCCACGACATCGGCGGCATCATGGGCGGCGAGGACTCAAGCGTGACCGAAGGCACGACCGACGTGCTGATCGAATGCGCCTATTTCGATCCCGATCATATCGCGCGCACGGGGCAGAAGCTCGGCCTCACCTCCGACGCGCGGCAGCGGTTCGAGCGCGGGGTCGATCCGGCCTTCCTCGAGGACGGGCTGGCGATCGCTTGCGCGTTGGTGCTCGATCATTGCGGCGGCACGCCGAGCGGGATCACGCGCGCGGGCACGCCGCCCGTCGAAGCGCGCACTATTCGCTACGATCCGGCGCGCGCGGAGACGCTGGGCGGGCTCGCCGTTCCGGCCGACCGACAGAAAGCGATCCTCGAACGGCTCGGCTTCGCGGTCGCCGACGATTGGCAGGTGACGGTGCCGACATGGCGTCGCGACGTGGACGGCGCGGCCGATCTGGTCGAGGAAGTCATCCGGATCGAGGGCATCGACAAGGTGGCGCCGGTGCCGCTGGCACGCACGCCGGGTGTGGCCCGGCCGACCGCGACGGCGGAGCAGAAGCTCGAGCGCCGCGCGCGTCGCGCGGCTGCCGCGCGCGGGCTCGACGAGGCGGTGACGTGGAGCTTCCTCGCCGAGCGCGAGGCCGCGCCCTTCGGCGGCGGCGCGTGGACGCTTGCCAATCCGATCAGCGAAGACCTGAAGGTGATGCGCCCCTCGCTGCTGCCGGGGCTGCTCGCGGCTGCCGCGCGCAATCTGAAGCGCGGTGCGACGAGCGTGCGGCTGTTCGAGATCGGTCGGCGCTACCTTGCCGACGGCGAGCGGCCGAGCCTGGGCGTGGTGCTGGCGGGCGACCGCCGACCGCGCCACTGGGCGAGCGGCAAGGCGCAGGGCTTCGACGCGTTCGACGCCAAGGCCGAGGCGCTGGCGCTGCTCGCCGCGGCGGGGGCGCCGGTCGACAATCTTCAGGTGATGGGCGAGACGGGCGCGGCGTGGCACCCCGGCCAGTCCGGCACGCTCAGGCTCGGCCCCAAGACGGTGCTCGCGGCGTTCGGCATGGTGCATCCGTCGACGCTCAAGGCGTTCGACCTCGACGGGCCGGTGGCGGCGGTCGAGCTCTATCTCGATGCGATCCCCGCCAGGCGATCGTCTGGCTTCATGCGCCCCGCTTATGCACCACCCGCGCTGCAGGTGGTGACGCGCGACTTCGCCTTCACGGTGCCGGCGGATCTCGGGGCCGACGCGCTGGTCCGCGCGATCAGGGGCGCCGACAAGCAGGCGATCACCGCGGCGCGGGTGTTCGACCTGTTCGCGCGCGACGGCGTGCGGTCGATGGCGGTCGAGGTGACGCTGCAACCCGGCGACAGAAGCTTCACCGATGCCGAGCTGAAGGCGATCGCCGACAAGGTGGTCGCAGCGGCAGGGAAATCAGGGGCGAGTCTCAGGGGGTGACGGCTTCGTCACCCCGGCCTCGTGCCGGGGTCCGCCTCGCCGCGGTCATTTCGGCAACTGCTGCAGGCCCAGACCCACCGCAAGGTCGTTCCACGCCGGGTTGAGGTGCTCGATCAGATTGTATTTGTACTCACGGCGCCAGCGTTTGATCTGTTTTTCGCGCTGGATTGCGGCTTCCATCGTATCCGCCGCCTCGTAATTGACCAGCGTGTGAATGCCATAACGCTTGGTAAAACCGTCGAAAGTGCCTTCACGGTGCTGCACGATTCGGCCGATCAGGTTTGACGTCACGCCCGTATAGAGCGTGCCGTGGTAGCTCCGGGCGGGGATGTAGACCCAAGGGGTTCGCTCTCTTTCCACGCTCGGGAGCGTGCCTCGCGGCGGACCCCGGCACAAGGCCGGGGTGACGGTTGGATCGAGCGCGCGCAGGCGCTAGAGCACGCCATTTCCGAAGACGAAAGGATCATCCATGCCCACAGCCCTGATCACCGGCGCGACCGCGGGAATCGGCGAGGCGGCCGCGCGGGCATTCGTGAAGGCCGGGTGGCGGGTGATCGGCACCGGGCGGCGGCGCGCGCGGCTCGATGCGCTGGCGGCCGAGTTGGGCGATACCTTCCATGGCGCAGCGTTCGACGTGCGCGACGAGGCGGCGCGCGATGCCGCATTGGATGCGCTGCCTGACGGCTTTCGCGACATCGATCTGCTCGTCAACAATGCCGGGCTCGCGCTCGGCACCGCGCCGGCGCAGCAGGCCGATCTCGATCAGTGGAAGACGATGATCGACACCAACGTGACCGCGCTGGTCTCGCTGACCCACAAGCTGCTCCCGTCGCTGATCGCGCGGAAGGGCGCGGTCATCAACCTGTCGTCGGTCGCGGGCACCTACCCCTATCCCGGCGGCAACGTCTACGGCGGCACCAAGGCGTTCGTACATCAGTTCAGCCTGAGCCTGCGATCGGACCTCGGCGGCACCGGGGTGCGCGTGACCTCGATCGAGCCGGGGATGGTCGAGACCGAATTCACGCTGGTGCGCACCGGGGGCGACCAGGCGGCGTCCGACAAGCTCTACGGCGACGCCGATCCGATGACGGGCGAGGACATCGCGGCCACGATCCTCTGGGTCGCCGGACTGCCGCCGCACCTCAATATCAACCGGCTCGAGCTGATGCCGGTGACGCAGTCGTTCGCGGGCTTCCAGGTCGCGCGGGCGCAATGACCGATCTCGTCGAGATCGCGAGCGACGGGCTGCTCGCGGCGATCAACCCGTTCGGCGCCGAGCTGACGCACCTGCGCGATGCCCGGCGCCGCGAGCTGATGAGCGACGCCGATCCCGCCTTCTGGCCGCATACCGCGCCGATCCTGTTCCCGGTGATCGGGGTGACCAATGGCGGGGTGGTTCGGGTGGACGGTGCCGAGCATCCGATGCCCAAGCACGGCTTCGCGCGGCATTCGACGTTTGACGTGGTTCGGCACGAGCGTGATCGCGCGGTGTTTCGGCTGGGCGACAGCGAGGAGACGCGCGCGCGCTATCCGTTCGCCTTCCGGCTGGAGATCGACTTCAGCCTATACGGCACGAAGCTGGCGGTGGAAGCGCGGATCGCCAATCGCGGCGACCGGCCGATGCCGGCGCAATTCGGTTTTCACCCGGCGCTCGCGTGGCCGTTGCCGTACGGCGAGCCGCGCGACGAGCACGCCATCACCTTCGACGCGGAAGAGCCCGAGCGGCTGCTGCGGATCGCACCCGACGGGCTGATCGCGCCCGAGCGTCGCGACAGCCCGCTCGACGGGCGGACGCTTCATCTCGACGACGCGCTGTTCACCGACGATGCGCTGGTGTGGGACCCGGTCCGTTCGGACAAGGTCCGCTATGGCGCGGCGCAAGGACCGGCGGTGGAGGTGGGCTTTCCCGATACGCCGCGGCTCGGCGTGTGGACCAAGCCCGGTGCGCGCTTCGTGTGCATCGAGCCGTGGCACGGGCTCGCCGATCCCGAGGGATACACGGGCGAGCTCCGGGACAAGCCAGGCGCGTTCGCGGTCGCGCCGGGCGACGAGAAACGGATCGGGATGACCGTGACACTGGCCGCCTGATTTCCGTTCGCTTCGAGCGTAGTCGAGAAGCATCCCCTCAATCCGTGTCTCGACTTCGCTCGACACGAACGGCATTGGCATCCGATGACCCCCTCTCCCCGCCGCACCTTCGCGATCATTTCCCACCCCGATGCGGGCAAGACCACGTTGACCGAGAAATTGCTCGTCGCGGGCGGCGCGATCCATCTTGCCGGCGAGGTCAAGGCGCGCGGGGCGAACCGACGCGCGCGTTCCGATTGGATGAAGATCGAGCAGCAGCGCGGGATTTCGGTCACCTCGTCGGTGATGACGTTCGAGCGTGACGGCATCACGTTCAACCTGCTCGACACGCCGGGGCACGAGGATTTTTCCGAGGACACCTACCGCACGCTCACCGCGGTCGATTCGGCGGTGATGGTGATCGACGCGGCGCGCGGCATCGAGGCGCAGACGAGGAAATTGTTCGAAGTGTGCCGGCTGCGGTCGGTGCCGATCATCACCTTCGTCAACAAGGTCGATCGCGAGGGTCGCGCGCCGTTCGAATTATTGGACGAGATCGCGGATGTGCTCGCGCTCGATGTCGCGCCGATGAGCTGGCCGGTGGGCATGGGCGGCACGTTCGAGGGGGTGTACGACATCGCCAACGACCGGATCGCGCGGCCCGAGGGGCCGAGCCGCGAATTTCAGGGCAAAGTCGAAGCGGCGCCGGCGCTGCCCGAGGACATCCGCGACGAGATCGAGCTGGCGCAGGCGGGTTATGCGGCGTTCGACGAGGGCGCCTACCGGCACGGCGATCTGACGCCGGTCTATTTCGGCTCCGCGCTCAAGGATTTCGGGGTCGCCGAGCTGATCGACGCGCTGGCGGCCTATGCGCCGGGACCGCGATCGCAGCCCGCCGAGCCGGCCCCCATCGCCCCCGACAATAATGAAGTGACGGGGTTCGTGTTCAAGGTGCAGGCGAACATGGACCCGCAGCACCGCGACCGCATCGCCTTCATGCGGCTGTGCTCGGGCACCTTCAAGCGCGGCATGAAGCTGACGCCGACGGGGCACGGCAAGCCGATCGCGGTGCATTCGCCGATCCTGTTCTTCGCGCAGAATCGCGAGCTGGCCGACGAGGCGTTTCCGGGCGACATCATCGGCATTCCCAACCACGGCACGCTGCGGGTGGGCGACACGCTGAGCGAACGCGCCGCGGTGCGCTTCACGGGACTGCCCAATTTTGCACCCGAAATCCTGCGCCGCGTCGCGCTCAAGGATCCGACCAAGACCAAGCAGTTGAGGAAGGCGCTCGACGACATGGCCGAGGAAGGCGTGACGCAGGTCTTCTATCCCGAAATCGGCTCGAACTGGGTGATCGGCGTGGTGGGGCAGCTCCAGCTCGACGTGCTGGTGAGCCGGCTGGAGGCCGAATACAAGGTCGCCGCGGGGCTCGAGATGGCGCCGTTCGAAACCGCACGCTGGGTGTCGGCGGACGATCCGGCCGACCTCAAGGCCTTCGCCGACCTCAATCGCGCGGCGATGGCCAAGGATCGCGACGGCAACCCGGTGTTCATGGCCAAGACCGCGTGGGAGGTCGGCTATGTGGCCGATCGCTATCCCAAGGTGCGCTTCATGGCGACGCGGGAGCGGTAAACGGCTTTTGCCCTCACTCGATCGGCGCGCACTTGGCTTCGAGCCAGGCGCGGTCGTCGCCTTCCAGTTCCGGGCCGATCTTTTCCAGCACCTTGGCGTGATAGGCGTTGAGCCAGGCCAGTTCCTCGGGGGTGAGTAGCTCTGGCAGGATCAGCGAGCGCTCGATCGGCACGAACGTCAGCGTCTCGAACCCGAGCATCGGGCTGTCGCCGCCATCGATCTCGCGTTCGACCACCAACACCAAAGTCTCGATGCGGATGCCGTATTCGCCGGCCTTGTAGTAACCGGGCTCGTTCGAGAGGATCATGCCGGGCTCGAGCGGCACCGCGGGGCCGCCGCCGGGATAGGTCGGCTTGGCGATCCGCGCCGGGCCTTCGTGGACCGAGAGATAGGCGCCGACGCCGTGGCCGGTGCCGTGCGCGAAATCGAGCCCCGCCTCCCAGAGCGGGCGGCGGGCGAACGCGTCGAGCTGGCCGCCGTTGGTGCCCCTGGGAAACCGCGCGGTGTCGAGCGCGATGTTGCCCTTGAGGACGCGCGTGAAGCGGTCCTTCATCTCGTGCGTGGGCGCACCGACAGGGATCACGCGGGTGACGTCGGTGGTGCCGTCCTCATACTGGCCGCCCGAGTCGACGAGGTAGAGCTGGCCCGGTTCGAGCGTCGCGTTCGATTCGGGAGTCGAATGGTAGTGCGGGCTCGCGCCGTGCGCGCCCGTCGCCGAGATGGTGTCGAACGAGGTGTCCTTGAGCTTGCCCGTCGCTTGACGGAAGTCGAGCAACCTGTCGACGCAATCGAGCTCGGTGAGGCCGCCCTTGGGCGCGGTCTGCTCGACCCAGCGCAGGAAGCGGCTGAGCGCGGCGCCGTCGCGAACGCTCGCCGCGCGATGCCCGGCGATCTCGGCCTCGTTCTTGATCGCCTTGGCGAGCACGACGGGATCGCGCAGCGCCAGCACGGTCGCGCCGCCCGCCTCCAGCGCGTCGAAGATCGCGGCGACCGCATTGTCGGGATCGGCGGCGATGCGCTTGCCGGAGAATTTGCCCAGCGCGGGGGCGAAAGCATTGCGATCGTGGATGCGCACGGCGTTGCCGAGATGCTGGCGCACGGCGTCGGTCAATTTGTCCTCGGCGACGAACAGGTCGGCGGTGCCGTCTTTGTCCACGATTGCGTAGGCGAGCGCGACCGGCGTGTGTGCGACATCCCCGCCGCGCACGTTCAACGCCCAGGCGATCGAATCGAGCGCCGAGAGCACCACCGCGTCGGCTTTCTTCGCGGCAAGCCAGTCGGCGATCTCCTGTCGCTTCTGCGCCGACGATCGGCCCGCGGCAGCGTCGGGCTGAACGCTGAGCTTCGCGTCGGACGGCGCGGGGCGATCGGCCCAGACGGCGTCGATCGGGTTGCGTTCGACCGGCACCAGCGTCGCGCCGCTTTCGGCGAGCGCCTTCCCGGCTTCCCTGACCCACTGGCGCGTGTGCAGCCACGGATCGTAGCCGATGCGCGCACCGTTTGCGGCATGGTCGGCGAGCCAGTCGGCCACCTTGACGTCGGGCACGGGGACGTATTGCCAGTGGCTCGAGTCAACTTGCTGGCGGACCTGCAGCGTGTAGCGGCCGTCGGTGAAGATCGCCGCTGCCTCGGGCATCACGACCGCGGTGCCGGCCGAACCCTGGAAGCCGGTCAGCCAGGCGAGGCGCTGCGCATAGTCGCCGACATATTCGCTCATATGCTCGTCGGTCAGCGGCACGACGAAGCCGTCGAGCGACTGGCGCTGGAGCTGCTCGCGAAGGGCGGCGAGGCGATCGGCGTAGGTGGACATTGGGGCTCCTCGAAACGGGTTGGCGCGCCGGTGCGACGTTGATCGAATCGACCGTCCGTCGGGGAATCGCCCCGCCCCGACGCGCGGGACCGGACGATATCGTCGATGCCGCGCCTTGTGGCAGATTTCCCGCCGGCAGGACAGGCGGCACAAAGCAAAGGGCGGGGCCGGCGATCGCGCCGTCCCCGCCCTTGCGTCTTTCAGCAAACCCTTCGTCAGAAGCGGAAGCGGATTCCCATCGAGACGATGCGCTCCAGATATTTGCGCAACTGCGGGTAGGCGTAGCCCATCTCGTCATAGACGCGGTCGCGCTGGATCGGCTTGGCGAGAATGTTCGACGCGTTGAAGGCGATCGTGACGTTCTCGACCGGCGTCACGTTCGCGGAGAAATCGAGCGTGCCCCGCGCATCCTGCATGATCGGGCTGACGATGCCGGGGCCGGGCTTGGGCAGAAGGCCGGGATTGTTGACGCGATGGTAAGCGAAGGCGAAGCGCGAACGCCAGTTATACGCCAGCCGCGCGGAGAAATCCTTCGTCTCATACATGCCGATCACGTTGAGCGTGTGCTTGGACACACCCGGGATCGGCTGCATGCCCGGCAGATACTGCCCGAGCCCCTCGGGCGGCAGCTCGGCGGCGTGATCGATATAGCTGTAATTCGTACTGACGCCGAAATTGCGCGCCCATTGCGGCAGTACGTCGAGATCGAAGAAGGTGTGGAACGAGAACTCGATCCCCTGCAGCTTGCCTTTCCCGCCGTTTTCCGGCCGCGTGATACGCAGCTTGCCGAACTCGGGATCGTCGGTCGTGTTCGAGAAGCTCGAAATGAAGCCATCGACGTCGTGGCGGAACAGCGCCAACGACACCGATCCCGTCTTTGCGAAATAATATTCGAGGCTGAGATCGTAATTGTCCGAAACGATCGGCCGGAGGTTGGGATTGCCGGTGGTCCCGGTACGCACGCAATCCTCGGGATCGTAATCGGGCGACTCGACCGAGCAGGCGCCCTGCGGCGGCGCGATGTCGACCGAAGGATTGAGTTGACCGAAGGCGGCGCGCGTGCGGGTCTGGGTGAAGGCGGCGCGCAGTTGCAGATCGGGGCGCAGCCTGATTCGCGCGCTGACATTGGGCAGCCAGTCGGTGAAGCTGTTGCTCTCGGTCACCGGACTGTAGGTGACGGTGCCGCCCTCTTCGGCATCGCGGCTGATGCCGATCAGCGTGTCTTTCGTGCGCACCGCGCGCAGGCCGATCAGGCCGTCGATCGGAATGCCGACATTGACCGCATATTTGACCTGCGCATAGGCGGTGTAGGATTTCTCGTTCGCGTCGAACGTATTGGTCTCGATGAACGGCGCGGGACCAGCCTCGAAGCCGACGATGTCACGCAGCTCGACGATATTGTCGCGGATACTCTCGGCCGTCGGCCTGATCCACGTGCGCGGCAACCGATCCTCGGTGCCGGGGAAGGGGAAGCCGGGCGTCGCGTTGTAATATTCGAGCGGCAGATCGGGGTAGAAGATGCGCTGGGCTTCGACATTCTTGTAGCGGGTGCCTTCGCGCACGCTGGCGTCGCGATCGCTGTAGCGCAGGCCAATCTGGATATTGTCGATGAACGACGAGCCGACGTCGTATTTCAGATCGAACCGACCCTGGATCTCGTTGCCCTTGGCGACCCGCCGTTTCTCGTAGAGGCCGCGGAAGAGGTAATTGTTCGGATCGGCGAGGTTGAAATCGCGGAAGCTGAAGATCGGGCCGCCGTCGCCCTCGGGGCTGTCGAAGCTGATGTCGCGCACGGGGGTGTAGGCGAAGGCGTAATCGATGTTCGCCTGGTCGACGGTGAATTTGCTCTGCCCGTAGGCGATGTCGGCCTTGGCGTGGAAACGGCCGCTGTCGTAGATCGCGCCGCCGCCGAATTGGTAGGTGTTGGTGTTGGCGACGAGCGAATCATTGTGCCCTTCGGGCCGCTTGCCGCCCACCGCGGTCAGGCTGCTGGCGTTGGTGCCATCGTCGAGAACGACATCCTCGAAATGGATCGCGCCGCCGAGCGCCGGGGCCGAGTTGAGCAACGGCGAGGTGAGAATGCGGTTGTAGTCACGCCCGCGATAGCCCTGGAACAGACCGTCGGCATAGAGTTCGAGCTCGCTCGACGGGCGCCATTGTACCGCGGCGTTGATCGAGGGGCGCCAGCGATGGCCCTGGTTGACCACCGCCGCCTGCGAATTGGGAAAGCGGAAGCCGGGCGTCGCCGATTGCGCGGCGGTCGCGATCTGGATCACCTCGCTCTGCTGGCGCTGCGAATCCATGAAGTCGGTATAGGCGATGTTGCCGTTCACGAGCACGCCGATCTCGCCGATCCCGGTCTTCCAGCGATCGCTGATCAGCAGATTGCCGTTCCAGGTGACGTGGCCCGACTGGCCGAAATTGATGAGGTTGAGCGCGCCGGCGAGCTTGAACCCCTTGAAGTCGAAAGGCTTGCGCGAGACGACGTTGATCGCGCCGGCGATGCCCGGCTCGATAAGGTTGGCCGAGCTCGACTTGTAGACCTCGATCCGGGCGAGGCTCGCCGCGGGGAAATCCTGGATCGCGACTTCACGGCCGACGCCGGTGAAGATGGTGCGGCCGTTATAGGTGGTCGAGAGGTCCGGCAGGCCGCGGATGCGGACGTTGGCGGCTTCGCCCGCCGCGCGCGTCACCTGGATGCCCGAGATGCGCGCGAGCGAGGCCGAGGCGGTGAGATCGGGCAACTTGCCGATGTCTTCGGCGACGATCGCGTCGACGATCTGATCCGAGTTGCGCTTGATCGCCTGTGACGATTCGATGCTCTGCCGCATGCTGGTGACGACGATTCCGCCGCTATCGGTCTGATCGGTGGATTCCGCCGAAATTGCGTCCTGAGTCGCATCATCGGTGGTGGCTTGGGCCAGAGCGGGCGTGGCCAGGCAAACCAGCAAGGCAGCCGCCGACACGCCGCAAAGCGACACTCGCTTGCGCATATATTCCTCCCCTTTTGTGTTCGCCGCCCGCGCTCCCTACGCCGGCGACGAAAGGCATGACTGCGATAAAAGCATATAAATACGAATGTCAAGATATGGGCGCGCGATCACGATCGCCGCGCCGCGACGAAAACGATCGACCGTGCACTCGGATCAGTGGAAAGACGGCGGCGGCGTGGTGCTCGCCCATTGCCGGTTCGGCGTTTCGCCCAGCGCGAAATCGAGGCGTCCGCCGGTAGCGACGAAGCGTGCCGGCAGCCACGCCTCGTCGCTCGGCGCACCATCGACGGCGAGCGACTGGACGTAGGGGGCATCCGGCGCGGCGCCCTTCGCACGGATTTCGATCCGGCTGCCGGGCCGCTCGATCGTCGCGGCGGGGAAGAGCGGCGAGCCGATCACCAGCTCGGCGCGGCCGGGATAGAGCGGGTAGAGGCCGAGCGCCGACCAGACGTACCAGGACGACATCTGGCCGAGGT
This sequence comes from Sphingomonas sp., assembly GCA_035538935.1. Lineage (GTDB taxonomy): Bacteria > Pseudomonadota > Alphaproteobacteria > Sphingomonadales > Sphingomonadaceae > Sphingomonas. The sequence continues at coordinate 261,269 of DATLJH010000007.1, read as the reverse complement.
CGTCGTTGCCGGAGATGCCGTCGGGGCTGTTGGTCCAGATCTGCCGCATCGCCGCGCGCACGGCGGCCTGCGTCTTCCAGGGCTGGCCGACGAAATTGTAGAGCCAGGGCGAGGCAATCGACGGTTCGTTGTCGAGCTCGGCGTGCAAGGGCCCGGACTTGGTGACCGCCCAGCCGCCGGCCTTGTCTTTGAAGAAGGCGTCGAGGCGGCGGGCCGCGGCTTCCTTGCCGCCCAGCTTCTCGATCAGCCCGGCGGGATCGAAGGGCACCATCCAGAGATATTGCGCGCCTGAGCCTTCGACGAATTCCTCGTCGGAAGACGGATCGAATGTGGGCCATGTGCCGTCGGCATTGCGCGGCTGGATATAGCCGTCTTCGGGGGTCGCCTTGGGATTGAAGAGGTTGCGCCACCAGCCCGAGCGTTCGCGGAACAGCGTTTCGCCCGCTTTGTCGCCGGCGGCGTGTGCCAATTCGGCGAGGCCGAAATCGGCGGCGGCGAGCTCGAGCGTATCGGCGGCGCTGCCCCAGCCCGGCGCGCCCACGGGCATGTAATGGAGCTTCAGCCATTGATCGAGGCCGGGGCGCTGGCCGATGCAGAGCACCGGGCAGCCCTTGCGGCTCAAGTCCTTCTCGGTCGGCACGGTGGCGGCGCGCTTCAACGAGGCATAAGCGCGCTTCAGGTCGAACGACCGGCCGCCGAAGGCGTAGATCGCGGCGAGCGAGGGCGGCGAGGGGTCGCCGTTCATCACGCTGGTCGCGCCCGTCAGATGCGTCCAGCGATCCCACACGCCGCCGTTCTGATCGGCCTGGTTGAGCAGCGACTGCGCGATGTCGGACCCGCGCTGCGGATCGAGCAGGGTCACCAGCTGGAGCTGCGAACGATAGACGTCCCAGCCCGAGTAATTGGCATATTGCGCGCCCTGACCCTTGGCGAGGCGATGCACCTGACCGTCGAAGCCGCGATAGCGGCCGTCGGCGTCGCTGTAGAGATTTTCGCCGAGCAGCGTGTGGTAGAGCGCGGTGTAGAAGACGGTGCGATCGTCGCGGCTGCCACCGGTGATCCGGATCTGTCCGAGCGCGCGGTTCCATGCGGCGCGGGTCGCGGCCTGGGTCGCCTCGATCGTGGTGCCGGCAGGGCTCTCGCGCTCCAGATTGGCGCGCGCGCCGGCTTCGTCGACATAGGAGATGCCGATGCGCACCGTCACCACAGGGGTCTTCTCGGCGTCGAAGGCGATCCAGCCGCCGGCGCCTTTGCCCGCGGGCGGATGGCCGCGCGTGCCGTAGGTGGTGCCGCCACCGCCTTCGGTCGCGCCCTTGGTCACCTGATCGTCGCGCCAGGTGCCGCCGACCTCGAACGGCTGATCGAACATCGCGACGAAGTGGAGCGTGTAATAGCTTTCGCGCCGGTCCTCGGCGAGATAGCCGCAAAAATTGCCGCTCGTCACCGAACCACTGACGGTGCGGTGCGCGGCGTCGATCTTGATCGTCGAGGCGGTGCTGCCGACCTCGCTGTCCGAGGTGCGGAAGAGGAGGTTGGCGGGACGATCCTCGGGAAAGGTGAAGCGGCCGATCGCGGTGCGGTCGGTCGCGCCGAGATCGACTGTGACGCGGTTGTCGAGCGTCACCGAATAGGCGCCGGGGCTCGCGTGTTCCTTGGCGTGATCGAGGATGCTCGAATAGGCCAGGCCCGCCGCGACCGACGACGGCGAGCGCTCGACGGGGATCGTCACCGGCATGATCGGGATGTCGCCGCTCGCCCCCGTGCAGCCGGTGCCGGACAGGTGCGTGAGCGCGAAGCCGCGAATGCCGTTGGCGCGCCATTCGTAGCCGCCGGGCGCCGCCATCGGGAAGCCCTTGCCGGGCAGCGGGGTCGCCTCCGGGCTGAACGCGACCATCCCGAAAGGCATCGTCGCGCCGGGATAGACGTTGCCGCCGTTGGTGGTGCCGATGAAGGGATTGACCTCGGCGGCGAGATCGCGCGGCACACTGTCTTCGCCCGAGACATGCGCGGACGTGAGCAGGGCAAGCCCGGCAATCGCCAGTTTCCGGATCATCCCCGCTCCCCGCCCGAGTCGTAATAAGATAATTTGCTTTCCTAATGGGGCGACGGCGATGACGCAACGGCGGAGACCGCACGCAATCCACTCGACGACGGCGCCCCTGCCGCGATAGGGCCGTCGCCATGACCGACCATCCGACACCTCCCGTCGCGGCGCAGCGCCCACATTCGTTCACCGCGCACGGGGTGACGATCGACGATCCCTGGGCGTGGCTCAAGGATCCCGGCTATCCGCAAGTGACCGACAAGGACGTCCTCGCCTATCTCGAGGCCGAGAACGCTTATTTCGAGGCGGTGATGGCGCCGCACCGGCCGCTGGTCGACCGGCTCTACGAAGAGATGAAGGGCCGCATCAAGGAAGACGATGCGAGCGTGCCGCAGAAGGATGGCGACTGGCTCTACTGGACCGCGTTCGAGACCGGCGGGCAGTATCGCAAATGGTGGAGGAAGCCCGCCAATGCCGCCAATACCGGGGGCGACGACCAGTTGCTGCTCGACGAGCCGGCGCTGGCCGAGGGCAAGGAATATTTCCGGCTCGGCGCCTTTTCCGTCAGCAACGACGGCCGGCTGCTCGCTTATGCGATCGACGACAATGGCTCGGAGCGGTTCACGATCCACGTCAAGGATCTGGAGACCGGCGAGCTGCTGCCCGACGTGATCCCCGGCATGCTTTCCGAGATCGTATGGACCGCGGACGACAGTGGCTTCCTCTACGGCCTCGCCAACGCGCAGTGGCGCACCGACAATGCGCGGCTGCACCGGCTGGGGACGCCGATCGAGGAGGATGTCGAGCTCTATCGCGAGGCCGACGAGGGCTATCGCGTCGGCGTCTCCGAAACCCAGTCGCGCAAGTGGATCATCATCGCGACGGGCGACCATGTGACGAGCGAGGTGCGCCTCGTGCCCGCCGACGATCCCACCGCCGTGCCGATCCTCGTCGCGCCGCGGAAGCCCGGCCGCGAATATGATGTCGACGAGCATGACGGCACCTTGTTCATCCACACCAACGATACCGATCCGATGTGGCGGCTGTGCACGGCGTCGATCGACAATCCGGGCGCATGGACCCAGCGGATCGCGCCGTCGGCGCATTTCTACATGACGGGGATCGCGTGCTTCGCCGACTATTTCGTCGTCGAGGGCCGCGAGGACGGGCTCGACCAGATCGAGATCCATTCCTACGACCCCGCGGCCGCGCCGCGCCGCGTGGTGTTTCCCGAGGCGAGCTATGCCGCCGGGCTGGGCAACAATCCCGAATATGCGTGTGACAAGCTGCGCATGGGCTATGAATCGATGGTCACGCCGGGCACGGTCTACGATTACGACGTCGCGACCGGCGACCTCGATACGCTCAAGGTGCAGGAGATTCCGTCGGGCTATGACGCCGCGAAATACGCCACCGAACGCCTGACGATCGCGGCGCGCGACGGGACCGAGGTGCCCGTCTCGATCGTCTATCCCAAGGGCTTTCCGAAGGACGGGTCGCGGCCGCTGTTCCTCTATGCCTATGGTGCCTACGGCATGGCGATCCCGCCGGGTTTCTCGACCGGGCGGCTGAGCCTGCTCGACCGCGGCTTCGCTTATGCGATCGCGCATATCCGGGGCGGCGACGATCTGGGGCAGGCCTGGTATCATGCCGGCAAGCTCGAGCACCGCGCCAACACCTTCACCGATTTCGTCGACGTGGCGAAGGGGCTGATCGACCGGGGCTGGACCGCCAGGGGCCGGATCGCGATCGCGGGGCGATCGGCGGGCGGCGAGTTGATGGGGGCGGTCGTCAATTCCGATCCCGAGCTGTGGGGCGCGGTGATCGCCGACGTGCCCTTCGTCGACGTGCTCAACACGATGCTGGACGAGACGCTGCCGCTGACGCCCGGCGAATGGCCCGAATGGGGCAACCCCATCACCGACAAAGCGGCGTTCGACCTGATCCGCGGATACTCACCCTACGACAACGTCCGCCCCCAAGCCTATCCGCCGCTGTTCATCAGCGGAGGCCTCAACGATCCGCGGGTGACTTATTGGGAGCCCGCCAAATGGGCCGCGAAGCTACGCGCAACCAAGACCGACGACCATGTGCTGCTGCTCAAGACCAACATGGGCGCGGGGCACGGGGGCAAATCGGGGCGGTTCGAGAGCCTGCGCGAGGCGGCCGAGGAACATGCCTTCGTGCTCTGGCAATTGGGCGTGGAGAGTTGAGGCCTCAGCCGCGGTGCGGGGCGGCCTTGCGCTCGACCATGATCGGCCCGCTCGCCTGGCAGGCGGCGGAGATCACCGGATAGTCGATGTCGGTGTTGCGGCGGATCGCATCGGGCATCGCCGCGCGGCACGCCGCCATCGAGCTGTAGTGCGGCGCCTCGACACGCTGCTGCGTGCAGGCCTGCGCGGTATCGCCGCACCCCATCAGCGCAATCACGTAGAACACCGGTTCCATCCATCGTCTCCCAGTCAACCCCGTCAATGATCGAGCCGCCGCATCGGTTCCTCGGCTGGTCGCGGAAATGGCCGGGTGGATTTGGGTTGCGTGCCTGATGTCGGACCTGATCCGGCTGCCGACCGTGGTGTCGTCTTTTATCGATCCCCGATCCGCAACGTCCTATTTCGTGATAAGGTACGGCTCACGGGATGACGAAGCGGATGATGCCCTCATGACCGACGCAGCCGTTCCCGCGTCGCACCTGCGGCTCAAGCGCGCCTACGAACCCGCCGCGCCCGCCGACGGCGTGCGCATCCTGATCGACCGGCTGTGGCCGCGCGGGGTCAGCAAGGCGAAGGCAGCGCTCGACGATTGGGTGAAGGAAGTCGCGCCCAGCACCGAGCTGCGCAAATGGTTCGGCCACGATCCCGCCCGCTGGGCGGCGTTCCAGCGCCGCTATCGCGCCGAGCTGCGCGAGCAATCGGAAGCGCTCGATCGCATCCGCGACCTCGCCAGGGCCGGCGTCGTCACGCTGGTCTACAGCGCACACGACGAGCAGCATAACGATGCGGTCGTCCTGCGAGCTGCGCTTCTCGGCGACGCCTGAGCGATGATCGCGTCAGAAGGGCGCGCGCGGCGCGATCCGATTGTTCGGAGCAGTCGCGTGGTTGTCGCCGTCATCGGGCACCCCGCCACACGAAGGTGACGGCCGCCTTCGCCGCGAGACGGTATGCCGCGTGGCGCCCGCCGGCGACGACCGAGAAGGTCTCCGGCGCGGCGCTGCCGTTGAACGCGACCAGCACGCGCGCGCCGTCGGGATTGACGAAGGCGACGGTCGAGACGTCAGGATCGGTGCTGGTCGAGGCGATGCGGCGCGCGCCGGGGCGAACGAAGCGGCTGACATGGCCGAGCGCGTAATATTCGGGGTTGCGCGTGATCGCGCCGGTCTTGCTGTCGATCGTCACCACGCCGCGGCAATCGCCGCAGCCCCCGAGATGCGGTCCGTATTTCTCGTCGAGCGCGAGGTTCCACAGCAGCACGCCCTGCGCCCAGTTGCGGGTGGTGCCGATGACGAGGTTCTGCATCATCCATGGCCACGCCTCGGCCCAGGCGGGCGACCATTCGCCCCCCGAACATTCGGTGAAGAACACCGACTTGTCGGGGAAGCGATCGTGGACCACGCTCTGCGCATCGACCTTGCCGTTGTAGCAATGCCAGGCGACCCCATCGACGTAACGCGCGGCATCGGGGTGGGAGAGCATGTCGGTCGGCTGCTGCGGCAGATCCCAATTGTGGTCCCATTCGAGGATCCTGGTCTTCAATCCCGCGGCGGCGAAGGCGGGACCGACATGATCGGCGACGATCTCGGCACGCTGGGCGGCGCTGAGGCGCATGCCAGGATAGCTGTCGGGCTCGAAATCGGGCTCGTTCTGGATGCTGAGATAATCGACCGGAACACCCTCGGCCGCGAACGCCTGGACGGTGCGGGTGAGGTAGGCGGCGAACGGCGCATAGGCTTCCTTGCGCAGCGTGCCGGTGACGAGCGAATCGCTGGTCTTCATCCAGCCCGGCGGGCTCCACGGCGTCGCCATCACCTTGAGGTCGGGGTTGATCGCCAGCGCGGCGCGCGCCGTCGGCAGCACGTCCACGCGCGCGGGCGCGATCGAGAAATGGGCGAGGCCGGGATCGGTCTGGCCCTTGGGCATGTCGTCGTAGCTGTAGTGACGTTGCGAGAAATCCGACGCGCCGATCGTCAGCCGCGTGAACGAGAGCGACAGCCCCGGCGTCGGGCCAAACAACTCGCCGAGCAGCGCCGCGCGCTGCTTGTCATCGAGCTTGTGCTGGATGAGATAGGCCGAGGCATCGGTGATCGCCGCGCCAACACCGACGAACGGCTGGAAGCGTTTCGCGGCATCGACCGTCACCGTCGCGCCGGTGGCGGGCTCGCTCTGCCAGTGCAGCGCCGGTTGCTCGGCGAGCAACGCCGCCTGGTCCTGCGTGGTGAGCCACACCGAGACGGTCTCGTTCTTCGTCGTCGCGCAGCCCGCGAGCAGAAGTAGGGCGCCGAGTGGCGGGACGAGATGTCGGATGGGCATGGCGGGTTCTCGCATCATGAGGCGCATCAGCGCGCGGTGAGAAAGCTGGCGACCGTCAGGCGGCCGGAGTCGATGTCGGCGGCAAGCGTCACGTCGTTGGACAGGCGCGCGCAGTGGAGCAGGCTGCTGCGATAGAGCAAGGCGCGGTTGTAGCGCGGGCGGACGGTCGCGACGCGTTCGAACACCGGCGTGTCGCCCTCGATATAGGCGGAAGGCGGCTCGCCGAGGCGCGCGACATCGGCACGCAGCGCGTCGAGATAGGCGCGGTGGCGCGCGGCATCGACCGTTTCGAAGCCGGTGCTGCGGTGGCGGTAGAAGCTCGTGCCGCCGAGATCGGCATGGCCGAGGTAATGGACGATCGCGATCATCCCCTCCTCGACGCCGTCGATGTGCGGGATGCGTTGCGCGAGGCTCAGCGCATGCGGCGGCGTGGTGACGAGCGAATAGAGCGCGCGGCTGAACGCGACATGCTCGGTGGCGCCGAAGACCTCGCGCAGGACGGGCGCGAGCACGCGATCGAGGCCTTCGAAATAGGAGGGGCGCACCGGCGCGCGAACGCCCGGGTAGAATTCACCCAACGGGACGAAATCGATCGTGCGCGCGTCTTCGACCAGCCGGTCGGGATGCGGCGAGAAGCCGTCGATGACGACGAGCGGCTGGCCTTCGTTTCCAATCGTCTCGACGCGGATCTGCGGCGCGATCATGCGCCGCCGCCGTTGACAAGCGCCGGCCGCGCGCGACAATCGCGGCGATGAAAGCGCTTCCCGTCCGCGCCGATGTGACGCCCGCGATCTTCCGCGAGGAAATCCGTCCGGCCGCGCGGCCGGTGGTGATGAAGGGTCTCGCCGCCGACTGGCCGCTCGTCGCCGCGGCGCGTGAGGGGAACGAGGCAGCAATCGGGTATCTGAAGGCGCAGGCTGGTCCGGCGCCCGTTCCGCATGTTCGTGGGGCGGCCGAGCTCGAAGGGCGGCTCCATCTCGACGGGGCGGTGCGCGGGCCCAATTTCGCACGCGACGCGGCGCCGCTCGGTGCGTTTCTCGACGTGCTGCTTGCCGCAAGCGGGGAGGAGCGACCCGATACGCTCGCGGTGCAGGGGCTGACCGCGCCCGACCATCTGGCGGGCTTTGCCGAAACCCATCGGCTCTCGATTCTGCCGCCGGCGATTGTGCCGCGGCTGTGGATCGGCAACGCGGCGAAGGTCGCGACGCACCACGATCCGCTGGAGAATGTCGCCTGTGTTGCGGTGGGGCGACGGCGCTTCACGCTGTTTCCGCCCGAGCAGATCGGCAACCTCTATATGGGGCCGCTCCACATCACGCCCGCGGGCACGGCGATCAGCATGGTGCATGTGACCGCGCCCGATCTGACGCGCTATCCGCGCTTTACAGAGGCGCTGGAAGCGGCGGAGACGGCGGAGCTGGAGCCGGGCGACGCGATCTACATCCCCTATCATTGGTACCACCATGTCGAGGCGCTCGACCGGATCAACGTGCTCGTCAATTTCTGGTGGGACGCGGCACGCGCCGACATCGGCTCGCCGTGGGACGCGCTGATGCACGGGATAATGACGCTCCGGAACCTCCCGCCCGATCAGCGCCGCGCGTGGCGAGCGATGTTCGATCATTATGTCTTCATGGGCGAGGGCGATCCGGGCGCGCACCTGCCGCCCGCCTCGCGCGGCATTCTCGCCGCCGATCGGCCGCAGGACGTCGCCGAGATGCGCCGCCAGATCATCGCCCGGCTGCGGGGCGGCGTGAGATAAAACGTGGAGAGCTTGGCTCAACACGCAGTCGCCCTCACCCTTCCGGCGCTTCGCGCCTCCCTCCCTCTCCCGCTGGGAGAGGGAAGGGGCCCGCGCCGCGGAGCGGCGTGGGAAGGGTGAGGGTGACCAAATCGCCGTCATCGCCGATCAAGCCGGCGCCGCCGGGCACATGCGGGCGATATAGTCCTCATGACTCGGCATCACCGCGACGCACTTGCCGATCACGGTCTCGATATTGCCGAGGTAGCGCGCGATCTCGTCCTCGCTCTTGATGTCGACGAGCGGATCGTAGCCGCGCGGCACGATGCCCTGGCCGAGGAACACCTGGATCCAGCTTTCCTCGGCGAACAGCTCCTCGTCTTCGCGGAAGATACGGCCGTTGGCGGCGAACAGGTCGATCTTGCGCTGGAGCGTCGCGGGCACCTCCATGTCGCGGCAATGCCGCCAGAAGGGCGTGTCGTCGCGTGTCGTGGCCTTGTAGTGGAGGATGATGAAGTCGCGGATGCGCTCGTATTCGAAGTCCGACTGGCGGTTGAATTCGTCGATCCCCGCCTGGTCGAACCCCGCATCGGGAAGCAGCCGGACGAGGCGGATCACCGCCGACTGGACGAGGTGGAGGCTGGTCGATTCGAGCGGTTCGAGGAACCCGCCGGCAAGCCCGAGCGCGAGACAATTCTTGTTCCACGCCTTGCGGCGCTTGCCGGCCTTGAAGCGCAGCCTTTTGGGCTCGCCCTGCTGCGGCTCGTCGAGATTGGCGAGCAGGATTCGCTCGGCCTCGTCGTCGTCCATATGGGCGCTCGAATAGACATGGCCGTTGCCGGTGCGATGCTGGAGCGGGATGCGCCATTGCCAGCCCGCGGGCCGCGCGCTCGCCATCGTATAGGGCGTGAAATTGCGCGCGCGGGCGCTCGCGACGGCGATCGCGCGATCGCACGGCAACCAGCGTGACCAGTCCTCGAACCCGGTCTGCATCGCCTGCTCGATGAGGAGCCCGCGAAAGCCCGAGCAATCGATGAAGAAATCCGCGGCGATCACCTCGCCGTCGGTCATCGTCACCGATTCGACGAAGCCGTCCTCGCCCCTGAGCGTCACGTCGGCGATGCGGCCCTCGCGACGCTTGACGCCGCGTTGCTGCGCGGTGCCGCTGAGGAAGCGGGCGTAGCTTCCCGCATCGAACTGATAGGCGTGCGCGATGTGCGCGAGCGGGGATTCGGGGCGATCGGGGTTCGCACGCAGGAACTTGTTCTGGAGCGCGGCGGCGGTGTTGATCGAGAAATTGGCGAAGTCCGACGCGCGGCCGACGCTGTTCAGCTTGAGCCAGAACTGGTGGCAGCGCAGCCATTCCAGATCCTGCCCGATCACGCCGAAGCCGTGCATGTAGCTCGTGCCCGGCCGCAGCCAGTCGTTGAACTGGATACCGAGCTTGTAGGTGCCTTGCGTGCGGCGGAGGAAGTCGTGCTCGTCGAGGCCGAGCAGCTCGTTGAACTTCTTGATCGCGGGGATCGTCGCCTCGCCGACGCCGACGGTGCCGATCTCCTCCGATTCGACGAGGACGATCTCGTACAGCCCCTCGAACAGCTTGGAGAGCAACGCCGCGGCCATCCACCCCGCGGAGCCGCCGCCGACGATCAATATCCGTTTGAGCTGCTTCATTCCCGTCCCGTCGCTGGCGTCATTTCTCCGCCGTCGCGCACGTGCCGCCCGGCGCCGGGGCGAAGGGCAGCGCGCTCGTCTCGTGCTGCGTCGCGTAGCTCAATCCATAGCCGCGCGGGAACTGGATCGCCATGCCCGGCGCGTCGTCGATCGTGCAGGCGGAGCCGGGCCAGGCGAAGGACAGCCGGCCGGTGAAATCATAGGCCGGCGCGTCGTCGGGCTTGCGCAGGATCAGATCGGCGATCCCGCCCGCCTCGCTGCCGGGAAGGAACGCCGCGACGAAGGCGTCGGAGAGGTTGATGAGGTCGTTGGCATAGACGGTGCGGCCCGAATAGAAGACCGACACCACCGGCGCCCCCTTGCCCGCGACGCGGCGGAGCACCGCCAGGTCCTCGGGATAGCGCGCGCTGTGCTGCATCGTCGCGGGATAGCGGATGTCGCCCTCATATTCCGCATAGGGATGCTCGCCGATCACCGCGACGACGGCGGAGAATCGCGACGGATCGACACCCTTGCCGTCGGGCGAATAGACGACGTTGTCCGCGCCCCATGCGTCGCGCAGCGCGGCGAGCAGCGTCTCGCCGGTCGTATAGTCGGCTTTCTTGTTCTCGGTGCCCTGCCAGGTGATCGACCAGCCGCCCGATTGGTCGGCGAAGCTGTCCGCGCTCTTGCCGACGACGAGCAGCCTGCCCTTGCGCGCGAGCGGGAGCGCGGCGCGGTCGTTCTTGAGCAGCACCGCCGATTTGCGTACCGCCTCGCGCGCGAGCGCCCGCGCCTGGAGCGCGTCGGCCTCGCCGCTGTACGGACTGGCCGACGGCGCATGGTCGAACAGTCCCGAGCGCAGCTTGACGCGCAGGATGCGCGTCACCGCGTCGTCGATCCGCGCCATCGGGATACGGCCCTCGCGCACGTCGGCGACGGTGTTGGCGATGAACGATTTCCACTTGTCGGAGACCATCGCCATGTCGATCCCCGCGTTGATCGCCTGCGGGCAGTGATCGATCGCGCAGCCGGGCACCTGCTCGATGGCGTTCCAGTCCGACACGACGATTCCGTCGAAGCCGAGCCGGCCCTTGAGCACGTCGGTCAGGAGCTCGTGGCTGCCGTGCATCTTGCCGTAATTCTTGCCCGCGGCGACGTCGTTCCAGCTGCTGTACGAGACCATCACCGTCTGCACGCCGGCATCGAGCGCGGCGTAATAGCCGGCGGCCTGCTCGGCGATCATCTGCTTGCGGCCGATGCGGCTCTCGCCCTGGTCGATGCCGCGCCAGGTCGCGCCGTCGCCCAGGAAATGCTTGGCGGTGGCGATCACGTCGTCCCCGCCCGCGAAGTCACCCTGGAGCCCGTGGGCCATCGCTTCCGCATAGCGCGCGACCTCAGCCGGATCGCTCGACCAGCTTTCGTAGCTGCGACCCCAGCGCTCGTTCTGCGCGACCGCCACGGTCGGCGCGAACGCCCAGGTGATGCCGGTCGCGCGCACTGCCTTCGCGGTCGCGCGGCCGATCCGAGTCATCAGCTCGGGATCGTGCGCGGCGCCGAGCCCGATATTGTGCGGAAACAGCGTCGCGCCGACGACGTTGTTGTGGCCGTGGACGGCATCGGTGCCCCAGAGCACCGGCACGGGCACCTTCATGTCGGTCGCCATCGAGGCCTTGTAATAGGCATCCGACAGCGCGACCCATTTCGCCGGGGCCGCGTGCTTGTCCATGTCGGGCCAGGCGCCGCCGCCGTTGAGGACCGCGCCGATATAATATCGCCGCACGTCCTCGGGGGTGATCGAGCGGATGTCGGCCTGCGTCATCTGGCCGATCTTCTGCTCGAGCGTCATCCCGTCGACGATTTGGGCGATCCGCTTCTCCATCGCCGGGTCGCGCGGAATCGGGCTCTTGTGCGCGGGCCAGTCGGCGAGCGCCGCGCCCGGCGCCGCCTCGTCCGACGCGTTCCGCTCGGCACGCGGGCCGCACCCCGCGAGCAGCAGCATCGACACGGCCGAAGCCAGCAGGGCGCGTCTCGTCATCTCGTCACATCCTTTGCGCGTGCGGGATCGTGCCGGCGGCGGCGGCGCCCCCGGTGCGACTCATTGGTCCGGTCCGCTGCCCATCAGAAGCGGTAGTTCACCCCGAGCAGGAACTGTCTCCCGTATTTCTCGTAGGTTTCGAGCAGCGGCTTGCCTTCGGCGGTGTGCGTGCCGCCGGTGTCGAGCCCCAGCCGCGTCCGATAGGGCGAATTGGTGAGGTTGGTGACCTGGAGCAGCACGCCCAGCCCTTCGAACGTCCCGCTCTGGAAGGTGTAGCCGATCTGGGCGTCGACCTGCTTGTCGGGCAGAATCTCGGTGAAGCCGCGCGTCGCGAACAGTTGCACCACCTCGCCTTTGAACTTCGAGCGATAGCGCTGGCTGATCCGCGCCTGGAAGCCGCCGCGCTCGTAATAGCCGGTGAGGTTGTAGACGACGTCCGACAGGCCGGGGATCTTCACCGGATCGGTGCCGCTGGTCGGGTTGAGATTCGAATCGGTGAGCGACAGGCTGCCCTGGAAGCCGAGGCCGCCCAGCGGCTTCCACAGCGTCCCGAAATCGATCGCGCCGCTGAACTCGACCCCCTTGAGGTTCCCGCCATTGCCGTTCGCCGGCAGGCTGAGCTGGCCGATCGGGCTGATGATCACGCCGGGCGGGATCGCCGACGCCGTGTCGGGCAGCGGGATGCCCGTGAAATCGAACGGCAGCGTTTGCGTGTAGATGTACGTCTTGAGGTGCTTGTAGAAACCCGCGATCGAGAAATAGGTCGTCGGGTTGATGTACCATTCGTACGCGACGTCCAGCGCCTCGGCACGCCAGGGTTTCAGGTGCGGGTTGCCGCCGCTGCCCGACCAGGGATGGACCTCGGTGCCCGGCGTGCAGGTCTGCGCGCTGCACACGAGCGAATTGAACCCGGGGGTCACGTTCGCGCGCAGATCGTCCATGCGCGGTCGCGCCATCGTCTTCGATGCCGAGAAGCGCAGTCGATGCCCGCCGCCGAGCTCGTAGATGAGGTTGAGGCTCGGCAGTACGTCGGTATATTCGTCGCGTTCGAACACCGTGGTCGGCACGATCGGCTGGCCGGGCTCGAGCCCGTTGATGACGACGCCGCTCGATTTCTGCGTCTGGTTCACCACCTGCACGCCGACATTGCCGCGCAGATTGCCCCAATCGATGTCCGCCTTCGCGAAGAAGGTGATGACTTCTTCCTCGATATCCCAATTCTTGTCGAAATAATTGGCGTCGCGGATCGGCGCGGTGTCGTAATATTGGTCGAACGCCTTATCGAGATCGATGCTCAGCACATCGCCGAATCCGACATAATCGAGCGAAGTCGGATCGGTGAGATATTGCGGGTCGACCAGCACCTGCTGGCGCCCGTTCTTGAGGAACACGTCGTTGTCGTCGACGCGCTTGTGCTTGCCGCGATGCGTGAAGTTGACCCCCGCCGTGACGCCGCCGAGGAAGCCGTCGAGATCGTGCTTCAACCTCAGGTCGAGTGCCCAGACGTTCTCCTTGACGTCCGGAAAGCGGATCGCGCCGTCATGCCCCCAGCCGCCCCAGGGCGCGCGATCGCCGAGCGACACCTGCGAGGCGTCGGCATAGTCGAGCCCCGCCGAATAGGTCGGATAATCGTCGGTCGGGATCTCGAAACCGACATCGTCATAGGTGCGGCCGACATCGGGCGTAGCCGGCGTGACGCCGCCCGTGCCCATGCCGTAGCCGGCATAGGTTTCGAGGATCTGCTCGCGGCGGTGATTGGTCGAATAGGAGAGATCGGCGACGAACTGGGTGCGGTCGTCGAGCTGGAATTCGTTGTTGAGCCCCGCCGAAAAGAGCTTGTCGGTGCGCGTGTTGTAATCGTTGCGCAGGATCGGCACGACATTGTGGGCGAGCCCGCTGTCGGCGAAGGGTGAGCCGCCGTTCTCGACCGTCGTGACGTCGGTGAAGGTCAGCCCGTCGGCATAGGGGTTGGAGAACCACTGCGCCCCGCGCATCACCTCCTTCTGGTCGAAATGCGAGTAATAGACGTCGAGCGTCGAATGGACCGCACTCGATGGCTGCCATTCGAGGATGCCGATCACGGCGTCGCGCTTGTTGAGGCGCGAGGTGGCGAAGGCTTCTTGCCCGTTGAGCATCAGCGCATCGTCCGCACTGTCCGGCGTCACGGCAAAGCCGAACGGCTCATAGCCATAAGCCTTGTAGTGCATGTTCTTCGACGGCTGGTCGAGATGCGCGTAGCCGATCGCGATGCCGATCGTGTCGTTCGCGAGCTGGTCGATATAGCTCGCGCTGCCGCGCCAGCCCCAGTTGCGGACGTCGTGGTTGAGGCGGCCGCCCTCGGTCATCTCGCCGCGCAGGTTGAGGGCGATCGCGCGCTTGCCGAATTCGAGCGGGCGCACCGTGCGCAGATCCGCCGAGCCCGAAAGCCCCATGCCGGCGATGCCCGCGTCGGGCGTCTTGTAGACGACGACGCTGGAGAGCAATTCGGACGGATATTGGTCGAACTCGACCGCGCGGTTGTCGCCCGAGCTCGCCTGCTGGCGGCCGTTGAGCAAGGTCGTGGTGAAATCGGGCGCGAGGCCGCGGATCGAGATGACCTGCGCGCGACCGTTGACCCGCTGGGCGGCGAGGCCCGGCAGGCGCGCGATCGATTCGGCGATCGAGACGTCGGGCAGCTTGCCGATGTCCTCGGCCGACACCGCTTCGACGATCGAGGTCGAATTGCGCTTGATACTGATCGAATCGCGGATGCCGGCGCGGATGCCGGTGACGACGATCGCACCCGATTGGTCGGAATCCTGCGCCTGATCCTGCTGCTGGCCGTCGTCTGGGGTGTCAGGCCGGGCAGGCGTCGCATCCTGCGCAAACGCCATCACCGGCAGCGTCGCGCCGAGCGCCAGCGCCGATACGGTCAGACCGAATTTGCCCGCGGCGCCAAGGCTGCCGGCACGAACACGCTCGAATCGCTTCGACATCAACCATCCCCTCCCATGCGGCTTCCCTGAAAAACCGCCTGTTTCCCAATTCGTTGGCTCCGCTCGGTCCTCCGCTACGCGTCAGGCCGGAATGGAAGCGCTTCCATTGGTACTCATGGGAATGCTCCAGCACAACCGTCAAAGCGGCCGGAGTCGAAAATGCGCGCGACCGATGTATTCGCGCCACACGCCCGCTTGTCCGCTATCGAGGCGGAGGGCCCGCCGACTCGCGTTCGACGATGCGATGCGCGATGAAATCGTAGCGCTGATCGGCCGCGGCGGCGCCGACCTCGATACGCTCGACGAGCGCGGCGGCGGCCTGGCGGCCGACCTCCTTGATCGGCTGATGCACGGTGGTGAGCGGCGGCCAGACGATGTCCGACACCGGCGTGTCGTCGAACCCGACCACCGAAACGTCGCCGGGGATGGCGAGCCCGTGCTTGTGGCACGTCAGCAGCGCGCCGGCGGCCATATCGTCGTTGGCGCACATGATCGCAGTGACGTCGCCGCCGGCGAGAATGCGCTCGGCACAGTCGATCCCCGAACGGAAGGTGAAGTTTCCCCGCGCGGCGAGACGCGCATCGGGGGCGATGCCGGCCTCGCGCAAGGCGCGGGCAAACCCGGCATAACGGCCCTCGGCCGACACATGGCCCTCGATACCGTGGATGTAGCCGATCCGCCGGTGGCCGAGCCCGAGCAGATGGCGCGCCATGTCGTATCCGGCGCGATCGTCGTCGATGCCGATCGACGCGGCGATCCCACGGACCGCGGGGCCGGCGGCGATGCAGATGACGGGACAGGCCGCCTCCGTCAGCGCACGGACGAGGCCGGCGCGGTCGGAAAAGGGCGGCGTGAGGATGAGCCCGTTGCACCGCCCGCCGTCGACCAGCGCCAGGATCTGCCGCCGACCGCCATCCTCACCGGGCTCGATCGCCTGGACGGTGAGCTGGTAGCCGAGGCGGGCGCAGCTCGTCAGCGCGCCGAGCTCCAGCCCCGAGAAATAATAGCTGTTCGGTTCCGTCTCCACGTCGGATTCGTGGATCAGCATGATCTGGCGGCTGTTCCCGGCCGCGAGGTTGCGCGCCTGGACGTTGACCTTGTAGCCGAGCTGATCGATGGCATCGAGCACGCGCTGCCGCGTCGCGGCGCGAACGCTCGGCTCGTCATTGATCACGCGCGACACCGTGACCCGCGCGACGCCGGACAGCGCCGCGACATCGTCGATCGTTGGTCTGCGCTTAGATGCCGTACCCATCAACCAACCAGCAAAATTCTCGACGGACGCATGCCGGGAAGCAGGCTGCGGCCTCGCGACCAGCGCTATATCGCAGCGGGCGCATAAATCCACATCCGGCAGGAACGCCCACGCACTCGCGCCGGGCGAGGGCGTCATCCCCCGGCGAGGCGCGTGCTCATCAGGAAGCGCTCGCGGCTTTCGGCGGCGCGGCGCTTGAGTTCCTCGATCTCGCGTTGTTCGGTGGCGTCGAGCATCGCTTCGAGAAGGCGGTTGAAATGCTGCCGCATGGCGACCCGGGCGCCTTGCGGATCGCGCCCGGCCAGCGCCTTGACGATCGCGGCATGCTCGTCCTGCCGCGCGGTGCCGTCGCTGTGGCAAACCGAGGCATGGGTGCGGCGGACCTCGGGCAATTCCGTCCGCAGCCGCCACAGATTCTCGATGACGTAGCTGATCGCCTTGTTGTTCGACGCCGCCGCGATCGTGAGGTGGAACGTCCGGTCGATCCCGGTCAGCGTTTCGTCGTCGATATCGTCGCGCGCCATCTGCGCGAGCAGATCGTCGAGCACCGCCAGATCCTCTTCGGAGATGATCGGCGCGGCAAGCGCTGCGGCTTCGGATTCGAACAAGGATCGCGCCTCGGTCAGTTCGAACGCGCTCACCGAAGGCAGCCCGGTTTCGGTATCGGGCTGCTCGGCGACATAGACGCCCGATCCGGTCTTGATGCGGATGCGCCCCGTCGCCTGCAGCGCGATCTCCGCCTCGCGGATGGTGACGCGGCTGACCCCGAAGCGTTCGGACAGCTCACGCTCCCCCGGCAGGCGCGATCCGGGCGGGAACGCCCCCTTGTCGATCAGCGCGAGAATCTGGTCCGCAACGTCCTGGAAGAGGCGTCTTTCCGCCATTGCCTAGCAATTCCTGTTCAATTCCCCTGGAATTGTCATACCACCGCGCCGCCGCAACACAAGCGGGGGCCGTGCGTCAGAACCGGACCCGCATGCCGATGAAATATTTGGATCCGTAATAATGATATTGCCGGCTGCTGCCGTAGATCGGCATGTAGGTGATCTTCGGATCGTTCATCACGTTGAGCGCCTCGAACCGCAGCGAGAGGTTGCGGTTGATCCGATAGGAGGCGCGCAGGTTGACGAGGTTGGACGGTCCGACGAAGCGCAGCTGCGAATTGCCGCCGACGAAATCCTGAAAATAGCGCGACCGGTACGTATAGATCGCCTCCAGCGAGAGGCCGCCCTTCTGATAATAAAGCTCGCCCGAGGCGACGTGCTTCGAATAGCCCGACAGATTGGCGGGCGGAATGATGCCGGGCGTGACCTCGCCCGTATCGGGATCGATCACGTCGCCCAGGCGGATGTCGTAATTCTTGAAGTTCGAATCGGCGTAATTGTACGAAACCTTCGCGCCCAGCCCGTCGAGCGGCTTGGGCAGCCACGAGAAGCGGTTCGAGAGCGTGAGTTCCAGCCCGTAGATGCGGCTCTTGCGATCGCTGTTGGTGCGCTGGACGACGGGCGCGACCACGTCCTGCCCGTCGATCGTGAAGGTTTCGTCATAGACGATCGGCACGAAGCCGCCGTTGAACTTCTTGTAATAGAGCGTGCCCGCCACGATCGTGTCGCGATTGGGATACCATTCGAGCGACACGTCGCCGTTCCACGACATGATCGGCTTGAGCCCCGGCGAGCCCTCCGCGGTGATCTCGCCGAGCGCATCCTCGATCGAGGTGAATTCGGTGCCGTCCTCGAGCCGGATCGTCCGGCCCGCGGCAAGGTCGCTCGGCGCCGGGCGCGACATCGCGCGATAGACCGCGGCGCGCGCCAGAAGGTCGGGCGTCAGCTCGAAATTGGCGTTCACGCTCGGCAAGGCGCGGAAATAGCTGTTGGTCAGCGTCTGCGTCTCGTAATCGCCGTTCTCGACGAGCCGGATCGAGCCGTCGTCGTTGGTGACGACGTCGAGGCCGGAGCGCAGGCCCAACGATGTGAGGTTGGTCTTCACGACGCGCACGCCGAAATTGCCGCGCACCGGCGTGTTGCCCAGCGTGCTGTCGTAGCTCGCCATGACATAGCCCGCCCACACCTTCTCGGTGACGTCGGCATTGTCCACCGCGCGCGTGTCGTCGTTGGGGCCGGGATCGACCACGCCCATATAGTGTTCGAACAGGCAGCGCGTATCGAAGGTCGCCCAGCTCGTGATCGAGCGGTTGGGCGCATCGTCGAGATATCCGGTCTGCGGGAATTGCTGGCGGCAGGCGAGGTTCACGGCGCGATCCACGTCGCGCTCGTCCTGGGTGAATTCGACCAGATCGTTGATGTTGACGTAGCGGCGGTGCGAATAGCGCACGCCTGCGTCGATCCGGCTGAGGAAGCCGTCGACCTCATAGCCCGCATCGAACCGCGCGGCGAAGATCTTGTCCTGCTTGTATTCGTCCTGCCGCCGCAGCCGCGCATCGTCGCTGAACAGCGACCAATCGTTGACGTCGAAGCGCGGATCGAGCGTGATGATGGTCGCGAAGCCCTCACGCGCGTCATAGGTATAGGGAATACGCTGATCGTCGATCGGCGTGTGCTCGCCGTATATGTCGAGCTTGTCGGTGCGCAGCCGCGTGCGCAATTGCATCGTGTCGCGCTCGGTCTGCGAATAGGAGACGTCGGCCTTCAGCGTCAGCCGGTCGGTCGCCCGCCACGACAGCGAGCCGCCGCCGCCGAGATATTCCTCGTCGCGCGTCAGATAGTTCCCGTCGGTCTCGATCGAGCTCTTGCCCTCGGCATAGAGCAGGCGGTGATCGTCGCCGTAGATCACGTTGGTCAGCCCGCGCCGGACCTCCGAGAGCGTGAGATCCTGCCGATCCTCGACATAATCGCGCTTGGAATATTGGAAGTCGAGATTGACGTCGACGCGGCTGCCCGGCTGCCACTGAATCGATCCCATGAAGGCGTCGCGCTTGTCGTGCTCCGAGATCTGGCGGAAGATCACCGAATTGGGGGTGAGGAAGAAAGGCGTACCCGCATTGCCCGCCTCGCGCGACACCTCGTTGCAATTGCCGCTGCTCGGCGCTTCGGGATTGCACGCGACCCAGGTGCTGCTGCCCGCGAAACTCTCTTCCGGGTTGCTCACCGAATTGCGCTGGAAGCCGAGCGAGATGCCCAGATCGCCCAGCCCGCCCAGGTGGAACTGGTCGACATAGCTCAAGGTGCCGCGCCAGCCCCAGGCGCTCGATCCGATCACCTTGTCCTGATACGGATTGTAATTGGCCTTGATCTCCGCCTGGATCGAGCGCTTGCCGTAATCGAGCGGCTTGAGCGTCTCGAGCTCGATCGTGCCCGCGACGCCGCCTTCGATCAGGCTCGCCTGCTGCGATTTGTAGATCTTGATCGCGTTGATCAGCTCTGACGGGAACTGGTTGAAATTGACCGCGCGGTCGCCGCTGCCGTTGCTCGCCTCGCGGCCGTTGAAGGTCGTGGCGCTGAGGAACGAGCCGAGCCCGCGCAGCGAGATTTCGGTGGCGCCGCCCTTTTCCTGATGACTGGTGGCGCCGGTGATCGTCTGGATCGCCTCGCCGATCGACAGCGCCGGCAGGTCGCCGATGTCCTGCGAGCTCAGCGCATCGACGATCGCGTTCTCCTGCCGCTTGACGGCGATCGAATTCTCGATGGTCTCGCGGATACCGGTGACGACGATGCCGTCGTCCGACGGCGCTTGCTGGCCCGAAACGGTCGCGGGCGACTCATCGCCCGCCGTCGCCGCGGTCTGCGCCCAGGCGGCTTCGCCGGCGGCCAGACACCACAAGGCGACCCCGGCCGCCAGGCTGCGCGAAACGACGCGCGCGCCGATCCTCGGATTGCCCATCTCGATCCTCCCCTTTTTTGTGTAGCGGCAGACCCATGGCTTGAGCATGCCATTTTGTCAATGCAGATGATTATACCAATAACGCCAATTATGCCGCGCATATTGGTATATGTTATTGCTAGCCCAGAACGTCGGCTGCGCTCGTTACGGAACGATCTGGCTGCGCAGCTTGGGCACGGCATGCGCCAGCCCGTCGGCGACCATCCGGGCGAACACGCGCGCGCCCGCGTCGCCGACATGGGTGTAATCGAACTTGCGCGTGATCTGCCCGCGCGGCCCGTCGGGCGTGGTCGGCACGTCGGGCAGCCGCGCTTCGGCGGCGGGCCGCGCCTTCAGCGTCGTGCCCGCCTCGGCGGCGGCGACCTCCTCGGGCAGCGGCGCGGCCTGGGCGAGCTTCATCGCATCGACGGGCCCGAGCTTCTGGACCAGCCGCGCGCTGCCGGCGTTGAGATCGACCAGCGGCGTGCCGGTCGCCGCGGCGACCTTGCGCACCTCGTCGGACCACGTATCGAGCGTGTTGCGGAGCGTGCCGTCGCGGAAATCCCGCCGGCTGAGCGGGGTGAGCAGCACCGGGATGCCGCCCGCCGCGCGCACCTCGGCAACGTAGCGCGTGAGGTTCGCCGGGAATTCGGTCTTCATGTCGGTCCAGCGCTCGGGCGCGGAGGACTGGTCGTTGTGCCCGAACTGGATCAGCACATAGGTCGCCGCATAGCCGGGCACCTTGATCTCGTTCTCGACGATCGCCCACGAGCCTTCCTGGCGATAGCTGCGCGTCGATCGGCCGCCGCGGCCCATGTTGAGGCACGCGACGCTCGACTTGACGTGCTCGGCGCAGAACATCGACGCCCAGCCGCTGCCCGGCGCCATCGTCGAATCGCCGACCAGGACGATCTTGTAGGCCCGGATCGGCGGCGCGTCGGTGCGGGTCTTGGGCACTTCGCCCGCCATCCGCGGATGCGCCGGCGCCGTCTGCGCGTGCGCGGCGCCGGCCGCCGCCAGCGCGGCCAGGCCGATCGCGACGGCACCCCGCCTCTTCGCTCCGGCCGTCACGAGAAGAACAGGCCGCCGTTGATGTCGAGATTGACCCCCGCCAGGAACGATGCGTCGTCGGACAGCAGATACGCCACCGCCGCCGCCACTTCGTCGGGATGGCCCTCGCGCCGCAGCGGCGTGTTGCCGGCGGTCGCCGCCCGGCCTTCGGGCTTGGAAAAAGTATCGTGGAAACTGGTGCCGATCAGCCCCGGGCACAGCGCGTTGACGCGGATGCCCTGCGGCCCCAGCTCCTTGGCCCAGCCGCGCGTCATCGTCGTCAGCGCGCCCTTGGCGGCGGCATAGACCGACGCGCCCGGCCCGCCGCCGTCGCGCGCGGCGAGCGACGACAGGTTCACGATCGCGCTGCCCGCGCCCAGATGCGGCAACACCGCCTTGGTGACGAGGAAGGCCGAGCGGAAATTGAGATCCATGACCTGGTCGAAGAAGGCCGCGTCCATCTCGCCGAGCGTCTTGCGCGCGATCATCCCGCCCGCGCAATTGACCAGGAAATCCACGCGGTCGCCGAAGGCGTCGACCGTCGCGGCGATCATGGCCGCGACCTGCGCGTCGTCGGTCACGTCGGCGCGGTGGAGCAGCGCGGTTCCGCCCGCCGCCTCGATCGCCTCCGCGGTCGCCCGGGCGTCGGCATCCGAACTGCGATAGTTGACGACGACGCGCGCGCCCTCACGCGCCAGCCGCTCCGAAATCGATTTGCCGATGTCGCGCCCGCCGCCGGTGACGATCGCGACCTTGCCGTTGAACCTCATGCATGAAACTCCTGAGAAGGGTGGGATGGGGAAGGCGCGACGGGCGCCCGGCCGCCGAGCGCCCAGACGGCGGCGACGCCGAGCGGCACGATCGCCGCGCCGAGCAGGAAGATCGGCGCGTAGCCGTGCGTCGTCATCGCCGGCACGAGCCAGGTGGTGATCAGCGTTCCCGCCACCGCGGCCGTGCCGCCGATACCTGCGAGCGAGCCGACCGCGCCGCCGTCGAAATAGTCGCTGGGCAGCGTCTGGATGTTGTTGATCGCGACCTGGAAGCCGAACAGGATCACCGCGATCAGCAGCACGGCGGAAAGCGGCGTCGCGGCCATCGCGGTCGCGAGCAGCGCGGGCAGCATGATCACGCCGCCGACGGTGACGATCGCCTGGCGCGCGCGCAGCGCCTGCCAGCCGCGCCGGATCAGCACGCCCGACGCCCAGCCGCCGATCAGGCTGCCCAGCATCGCGCCGACGTACGGCACCCAGCCGAACAGCCCGATCTGCTTGACGTCGAACCCGAAGGTCTCGGCGAGGTAGATCGGCAGCCAGGCGACGAACAGCCACCAGATCGGATCGAGGAAGAAGCGGCTGACGATGATCGCCCAGCTTTCGCGGTGGCGCAGCAATTGCGCCATGCCCGGCCGATATCCGGGGATTGCCGCCGCGCCGTCGGGGCGGTCCTCGCCGGCGATGTGCGCGCGCTCGGCGGCGCTCAGCCAGGGATGGCCGCCCGGATCGCTGCGATAGACGACCCACCAGGGCAGCAGCCAGAGGATGCCGATCACGCCGACCAGCAGGAAGGTCGCCCGCCACCCGAGCGCGACGTAGAGCAGCGCCACCAGCGGCGCGGAGATGATCGCCCCGATCGCGGCGCCCGAATTGAAGATCCCCAGCGCCAGCGCCCGCTCGCGCGCCGGAAACCAGGTCGCGCTCGCCTTGACCGCGCCGGGCCAGTTGCCCGCTTCGCTGACGCCCAGCGTCACGCGCAGCAGCGTCAAGAGGCCGAGCGAGCGCACGAGCGAATGCGCGGCGATCGACAGCGACCAGATCGCGATCGAGACGACGAAGCCCGCGCGCGTCCCGATCACGTCGAGCACGCGCCCGAACAAGGATTGGCCGACCGCATAGGCGAGCATGAAGGCGGTCACGAGCAGCGCGTAATCGGTCTTGTCCGCGCCGATGTCCTGCGAGACCGCGGGCCACATCACCGCCAGTGCGTTGCGATCGATATAGTTGATCACCGTCGCCAGGCCGATCAGGCCGATGATGACCCAGCGAAGGCCGCTGATGGTGCGCGTCATTGAGCGTTCTCCGTCGGATCGATGCGGGCGATGTGGCCGGTCCAGGCGAGCGTGCGCCCGTCGAGCACTGCGCGGTGCGGCGTGCCGGCGGCGACGTCGTCCGCGATTCCCAGCACCACGTCCTCGCCGTCGCGCGGGGTGATGACGATCAGGTCGGCGCCGTCGGCGCGGACGTGCCGGATGCCGGCGATCCGGCTGGCGCTCGCACGGGTCGTCTCGGCGGCGGGATCGTAGGCGCCGTGCGGCTCGAGCAGCGACACGAAGGTCGCGTCGCGCGCGCCTTTCACGCGCTCGATCAGCAACGGCTCGCGCCGCAGGTTGAAATTAGGATCGTTGGCGCCGCTCTCGCCCAGGATCAGCGTCGCGCCCGCGGGCGGCAGCATGTGATAGGTGTAGAAGCGGTCGCCGTTGATCCAGGTCAGCGCCGCGGGCTTGCCGTCGGCCGTGCCCGTGGCGTCGACCCAGATGTGCTGATAGCCGTTGTCCTCGCCCAGCACCGGGCGCGTCGTGACGTTCGAGCGCACCGGAAAGCCGATGTCGGTGATGTGGCCGCTGTAATGGAGCGGCAGATCGTAGGTGGCGGGCTTGTCGCCCTTGACGCGCAACAGGTCGACCACCAGCGGGCTCGGCTCGCCGGGCAGCGAGAACTGGACGAGCGTGCGGCGGAAGGTGACGCCGGGCCACGCCCCCGCCATCTCCGCGGTGCTCGATTTGAGCGGCCCGTCGCCGTCGAAATCGAGCTGGCGCGGCGCATGCTTCTCGCCCTCGCGCCAATCGCCGTCGAAGTTCGAGCGCTCGTCCACGACCAGCGTGTTGTGGGCGACCGTCTGCTTCGCCCAGCTCTGGTTTTCGGGCAGGTATCGCCCGCCGCTCTTGCTCTCGACGTTGAGGAAGCGCGCGGCGCCGTAATCGGTGACGATCGGATTGCCGGCGTCGTAGAGAATCCAGCTCAGCTTGTCGAAATGGCCATGCCCCATGCCCATGCCGCTGTTCTTCGCGACGAGCACCTCGGCATCGGCATCCGCACCCGACCGCAGCACGGCGATGCCGCCCTGTTTGCCCTCGGGGCCATCGCGGAAGAAGTGCGAGGCGAAGGGAAACGGCCGCGCCTTGCCCGCCGCGAGGTCGCGCGCCACCGCCAGTCCCTCGGGGGTCGGGATCGTGCGGCCCTGCCATTTGGCGATCGAGAGCAGGCCCGGATCGTGCGTGACGCCATAGCCGATGGCGATCGCCTGATAGAGCTCCGCCGTGCGCAGGCTCTTGTCGCGCAGCGCGTCGTTCAGCGGGAAGAAATAGCCGTCATAGGTGAGCTGCACGGTGGTGCGGATCGCCTTGATCAACACCCCGTCGCGCCGCTTCCAGATGCCGAGTTCGGGCTGGTTGCGCGCGATCGCGGCGGCGAACATCACGAAGGGCTGGATCGCGTAGCGCTGGTAATAGGGGCCCTCGGTATAATAGCCGTCGGGCGAGAAGAGCTGATCGACCTGCGCGAGGAACCCCGCCTTGCCGCTTTCGTCGCTGCCCTTGAGCGCGCGCGCGACGAGATCGGGATCGTGCAGGACGTAGCCCGTCATGCCGACGCCAGCCGCCGCCCAGGTCGCATGGTTGTGGATGCGGTCGAAGGTCTTCTTGTTCTCGATCGACAGGAAATGCGCCATGCGGCGGAACACGTCGTCGTCGATCGTCTTGCGGTCGGCGTCGCTCAGCGTGTCGCGGATCGCGTCATAGCCCTGGATCGCATAGACCAGCCAGACGCTGTCGTTGAGGCTCTGCCAGAACAATCGGCCCGGCGCCTGATTGGCCGCCGCCGGATGCGGCCCCAGCGTCGGATAGAGCTTGGCATAGGCGAGCAGCGTCCGCCGTGCGTAATCGGCATAGGCGCGCTCGCCGGTGATGCGATAGAGCAGGCCGGCGCCGTAGAGCGCCATGTAATTGCGCTTGTGCTGTTCGTGCGTATAGCCGCCGCCCGGATCCTTGGGCACCGGCACGACGATCCCGGCACGCATCGCGGCGTCGACCATCGCTTTGGTCCGCGCGACCTCGTCGGCGAACAGCGGATAGCGGCTCGCCTCGGTCGCCATCGCCGTCAGCCCGGCGGGATCGAACAGGACGGGCCCGGCGGACCGGGCCTGCGACGGCGCCGCCACGAGCATCAGCGCGGCCGCGGCGATCAGGGCGGGAGCACGCACCGTCAAATTCCCTC
This sequence comes from Sphingomonas sp., assembly GCA_035538935.1. Lineage (GTDB taxonomy): Bacteria > Pseudomonadota > Alphaproteobacteria > Sphingomonadales > Sphingomonadaceae > Sphingomonas. Next base: position 235,900 of record DATLJH010000007.1, on the reverse strand, counting down.
GTTGCCGGCGACATGCGCGCGCGCCGGGCCCTTGTAGATCAGCTCGCGGATCTCGGGCGCGGGCGTGCGGTCGAACCGGTTCGACACGATCGCCGTGTGCGGCGTGCCGACGCTGTGCGTCACCCGGATGCCCGCGCTGGCGTGGAAGTCGTTGTGCTCGATCGTCGCCATCTGGACGCCCGACAGGATCAGCGGCCCGCTGTCGCTGATCGTCGATCGGTCGAGCGTGAAGGCCGGGCCGAACGTGCTTTCGTCGGTGCCGCCGCGGAAGACGTCGGCGATCGTGCCGACGCGGTCGAACCGGGTGTTCGCGACGCGGATCGCTTCCGCGCTGTACCAGCCCTTCGCCCCCCGCTCGGCGTGGAGCGCGAGCACGGTGCCCGATACGTCCGCGATGCTGCTGTCGCGAATCTCGATCCGCCCGGCGAGCGTCCCCGGCGTCGCCGCGATCACGTCGAACCCCGGCGCGTGCGCCATGTCGACGAACCGGCTGGCGGTGACGAGAATGCGATAGTCGGTCAGCATCGGCCGGGCCGAGGATCGGATCACGGCATTCCCCGCGCGCGCCGGCGCCTGCGCACCACTGATCGTCACATGGTCCAGCCACACCCCCCCACCCTCCTCGATCCGGAACAAGGTCGGCGTCGCCATGTCGATCCGCGCCGCGCCGCTGGATGACCCGCGCAGCGTGATCGGCTGTCGGATCACGATCGGCTCGCCTACCTGGTAATGCGCCTCGCCGAGATCGAGAATATCGCCGGGCCCGAGCGCGGCCACCTGCTCGGCGAGCGCGCGGTGCGGTGCCGCCCGAACGGTCTTGCCGCTGTCGAACACGACCTCCCGATGCGCCGGCTTGGGATACCAGGCGACGCCGGTGTCCGATCGCGCGATCGGCCGAAGGTCTGCCGAGACTCCCACGCCCGCGAGCGCGGGATCGCGCGGATAGAGAAGGCCATTGTCGTGCCGCACCAGATCGAGCGTCCGGCCGTCGCGGCCGGCGACGACGTTCCCGTCGAGGCGGGTGCCCGACGGATCGCTGATGATCGTGATCGGATCGCCCCCGTCCGCGCCGCTGACGAGGTTACGCACCAGCCGCACGTCGCGCGGCGCCTGCGACCGTTCGGCGTCGGCGCCGATGCCGATCGCGACGCGCGCGACGCCGAGGAAGCTGTTGTTCTCGAGCAGCGCGTCGCGGACGGGCATGTAGCGGTTGACCGGCGAGTTGGGCACGCCGTTCATCACCGCGATCGTACTGAGGAAATCGGTGCCGACCGTCCCTTCGAAATAATTGTTGCGGATGATCTGGCGCTCGTTGATCACGCGCACGCCGCCGGTATGCGGCACGTCATGCCCGAGGAAGATATTGTCTTCGACCGTGTTGCCGCTGCCGTGGCGCAGCACCACCGAGCCCTGCGAACGATCGAAGACGTTGCGCCTGATCACGTTGCCGCCCGACTTCACCGAGACGATCTCGACCTCGCCGTCGCACCGCTCGAAATAATTGTCCTCGACGATCGAGTGCGAATCGCTGCCCGATTCGGTGCTGGTGCCGATCCGGATCGTCTCGCCGCCGTTCGAGCCGAGCGGCGGGCGCGGCCCGAAATAATTGTGGTCGATCCGCGCGCGGTTATCGAGCGGCATCCCCTTCTGCCGCACGACGATCATCATCGCGCCGGCATTCGCCTTGCCCTCGAAATGCGAATGATCGACGCGGTTGTCGCTGCCGTAGATCGCGACCCAATGGTCCTCGGCGCGCCGATCGGGGTTGTTGAACCCATCGATCACGACATTGGTGACGCGGCTGTGCTCCGCCCAATGCTTCGAATCGCGGCGGAACGAGATCACGACGTCGTCGGGCGCGTATCCGTTCCGAAACGTCAGCCCCGACACCACCAGCCAGCGGCCGGCGAGCCGGACGCCCGACCGCCCGGTGAGGATGACCTTGCCGGGATGTTCTGCGACGACGGCGATGGGCGCATCCGAACGCCCCTCGCCCGAAAGCTCGATCAGGAAATCCCGCCATTCGCCATCGGCGAGCACGATTCGATCCCCCGGCGTCAGCGTTTTGGCGGCCGCTCTGAACTGTGCGGCATCGGAAACCCTGTGATCGGCAGCAATGGCGGGAAACGCCCCCACGGCACCGACGACACAAATGGCGATCGCCAGCCCCTTCACCTCGTTCCTTCCTCTGGTATATTCTATGTGCTAGTCCAATTCTGCGAGCCACGCTACACAAGCCTCAACAACATGTCCATGCCAAACGGTATGGAGGCGATCGCCGGGAACCGCGATACGGCTTTTTGGGGGCGGGCTTGGTGATTGGCTACGTGCGACCGTTGGATAAGCCATGTCGAACAGTCGGCGACTCCGCATCAACTCGCCTGACCTCGCGTTCAGGCGCCGAAAACGAGCGTGTGTTCTTCCGATAACGGCAATTGGAGTGCCGACGCCCTGCATCTGTCGGCCTGTATCGCCCGACAGAGTCCGACGACCTTCATCGCGACGTCCGGACTCGCCCACCGCACGAGAGCGACCGAAATCAGCCGTTGCTCGGACATCAGCAGAGGTATTGGAAAAGCAAATGGTGCCAGAAGAGCTTGACTTGCGTTGAGTCAAGCAACTGATCTGACAGGCAGAATCATCGATTGTTTTGATCGCCGGAGCCCCCTATAGCACATTCTTTATTCGTGGAAAAGGCTGGATGTACTTGGACGTTAAGTTCGAGTCCCGACCGCGTACGGCAACGTGAAGGCGTCGATCTTCTGCCGGACCAATCACGGCGAAGGAAGGGTCGGTGGCGGATAGGTGGCTTTGAGACAATCAACTTAGGGGAGCCGCCGGCGGTTGGTTGCCGAGCACGGCAGCTAGCGACCGAAGTCGGTCACTGGCCGAGGGCGATCTAGACGGCGGCTTATGCCGACAGCCGACAACTCAGTGCATTTCCGGCAGAGCATTGGAACGAAGTCATTTGCCGAGAGGCGCTCAATGATCATTAGAAAAGACGGGGGTTCGAATGAGCGTGGCTGGAACCGTTTTAGCTGGGGCGATTGGTGGGCTTTTAGCTGCGTTTGTCACGGTTATTGGGCTGATCTTGACGACCCGCTGGAAGATTGCAGAAGAAAACATTATAAAAGAGCGAGCAAGGTGGCGTGATGCTGTTCGCTCGCTGATTGAGCAGGCGGTCGTCGAAACCGACTCTTCGAAGTTGAGGGGTATTGCCACCGGCCTCGCTCTCCGAATGAATCCGGCCGAAGACAGCAACAAGGACGATCGCGAACTCGTTGCGCTGGTGTACAGCCTCGAGGACCGCGAAAATCGCACAGAAGCAGCACGAGCAAGGATCGTTGCCCTGGCCGCCCATATCCTAAAGCACGACTGGAGCCGTGCGAAGTGGGAAGCGGATCTCTGGTTCACCCAGCGAGAACCAGTGCAAACAAAATACAGTGGACCCGCGTCGTACCAGGTCCCGAAGTCCGCTTCACCGCAATGAGCCGCTTCGTCGGCCATTTCGAGATCATTCCACGGGCACGGCGGGCTCGCGAAGCGATCCGCGCTATTCGCCGCCGGTCAAAGCTTTTTAAGAAAGCGATCGCGGACGGCGATGCTCGCACGATCGAAACGGTGTCCAGCAGGGCGTGGGACGACCTTACCAAATTGTTCGAAACCCTCCGCAACGAGCGCGACCATGGCTACCTGGACGATGTCGAGCTGAGCTGTGCGGTCGGTTTACTCATCGAGCCGGCCACACAGCAGGAGCAGGCGTTAATAGCGGCCAAGAGCAAAATCGACCGCTCGCACGCCAATTGCGGTCCGCTCAACCTACGAGAAGCGCTGAACAAGCTCGGCCACTATAACGGTGATCTGTCGACCTACCGCGTTGATGGGCGCGGGGCACATTACCTTGTGCTCGGCGGGCGGCGTGGGAACCGGTATTGGGTCGCCGAAATCCTGGTTTCGCGACTTTGCAAGGGAGCGGCATCGGCAGCAAAGGCGATTCGTCAGTTTCCTCGTACGTAGGAGGTCGAGGCTAATCGATTGCGCGGACTGCCGGATCGCCTCGACGAGATCGCTTTAGCCAGAATCGACACTTCCATGCCGACCCTAGCCGGAGGACGTCGCCAACGCGGTGACGTTCCTCGCTTCGCCTCGCGCTCGCTGCGTGACTGGCATAATGCTACTGGTTGACGGCGGGAGACGGCATTGCGTCCGTGCGCGGTCGCGTGAGCGACAGGCTAGGCGTGTGCTGACGTTCAAAAGGTGCTCGAAGGCGAGACAATCTTCGGCCGCCGAAATAGGCTATAAACGATGCGCATGCTCGACACACAGGTCCTCGTCCACATGCAGTCGGGGCGGCGCCCCGCGCCGATCCAACGAGTGTATGCCGATGAGCTTGTTGCTTATCGGGCGCGTGAGCGTCTTTCCCTCAACCATCTAGTCTCCGGAGCGCATCGACCGACGATGGATCGACTTCGAAGTCTTGACGCGCAGCTATATCGGCACGAAGTCCTTCAGACCGAGCCTGTGCGCTAACGTCTGGACCTGAGCTAAAATGCGAATAATGAAGGAGAGGCGCACCGCGCGAGCCGCCTCAGACTGCGCCGCTGTGCGGCGCTTTCGATGGACCCTTTATTTGATCCCTCCGCATCGCGCGCACGTTTGGACTTTTGTCGTTTATGGGCCGCGGATAGCTTGTCGCTCCCGATTACGGGAATCGGTGACGACGAGGCGTGCGACAATGAGTGGAACAGATTGGCGCGTGCTTGCTCCTAAGCGGTGCGGTCTCGCCGAATGATCGAACTCCTGGGTGATAAGGACCCGTGGGTGGCGACGACGGCGGGGGAGCGTCTCCTGTTCCTGCTTCTCCGGAACCATCAGGAGTGGCGCGTGCTCGCGGATTCCCTCACCGGCGCCAAGCTGCAGATCGGACGGCGCTACGACAATCTGTCGAGCTTTTTCGTGGGCGCCTCGGTGCTCCACCTTCAGCAACGTTTGCTGCGGCTCGCTCACGATGTTCGCGACCAAGTACCCGATCGATGGCAACAAGCGGCCGAGCTTAGGGCGCGTGCCTGTGACATCATCCAGCTGACGCCGCTCGACTATGATGGCGATTTTGGTGCGCTCATCGAGGAGGTGCTCACCAGTGCCGAACAGATGCCGAAGGAACCAGGCCCGGGCCTGAAGAGGCTCGTTCTGCAAAACGGGCCCGACTCATGCTACAGCTGCGGTCGCCTCTTCGGTGCCATTTACGAGGATGCCCCTGCTCCCGACGGGCTCAAGGCGACGGCCGATCACATCTGGCCACGCGCGCTCGGAGGAGACACGAACGAGGCGAACCTGCTTCCTGCCTGTCCATCTTGTAACAGTGCGAAAGGGCACATCGCCGCTTGGCAGATGGCCTGGATCCAGCCGGTGGTGTTCGCCGACGTCGACGAGATCAACGGCCTCAGAAGCTTGCAGCGTGAGGTCAAGATGGCGCTGCACGTGCGTGCGGCGATGGCCTACGCGCAGAAGAACGGCAGCACTTTGCGCGATGCGCTACTCGCCATCGGCCCTCGCGAGGCCCCAGTTCGGATCGATCCCGACCAGGGCTATGATTTCTTCAATTTGCGAGTGCACGACGACATTCGCACGAACGTGGAATGGACACCAAACTGATGGAGTACTCCTACCAAGCCTTTGTCTTCCACCAGCGTGCCGACGGCAACGGTCCCACGCTCGCCCTTTTCCACGCGCCCGCCGGCGAAGTCTCGGCCTGGGCCGATGTCGACCGTCTCGCCCATGACAATCGCCTGGCGCCGCAGCGCGAGCCGAAGAAGAGCCGCATCAACAGCATTCGCCGCTTCTTCGCCGATGACCCGCAGAACACCATCCCGACCGCGATCGTCGTCGGCCTGCGCGGCGTGACGATAGAGGGCGACGCGCCCGTGCGGACGCTGCACTTCGAAACCACCGAGGGACAGCCTCATCCTGGTCTCATCATCGACGGCCAGCACCGTATGCGGGGGCTCGAGGCGGCCGACCCCGCCACGGTGGTGCCCGTCGTCGCCATTATCGAGGCGAGCGACCTCGAGATGGCATTCCAGTTCTTGGTGATCAACAACAAGTCGGCCAAGGTTCCGCCCGACCACCTCCGCGCCCTTGCTCTGAATTACCCCGCCGAACAGCTGGAAGCCCGTCTTAAGACGGCCCGCCTGGCGCTCAACGCGAACCTCGGTTCGGTGGGCGTTCTCGACGAGGACCCCGACAGCCCGTTCCGCGGCATGATCGCTTGGCCCAACAACCCTCCGGAGCAGCGCGTAATCGTGCCGGCCGCGATTGAGGCGATGGCCTCGGAGGCGAAATCGCTCGGCTTCGGCGAACTGGAAGATCTCGACAGCCTCAACGCCTTTCTCATCGCGATGTGGACTGTGATCAAAGAGGAATGGGCTCATCTGTTCGTGGCCAACAGCAAGCTCCTGTCCAAGGTCGGTCTCACCTGCATGACCCAGTTCGTCTGCTCGACCATCAAAACGTGGGCCCGCAATCCGCGACTGCGCGACCAAGTGGATCCCGGCGATCCCGACAAGGTTCGGGCGGTCACCAGCGACGTGCTGGCGACGCTCGATCCGAAATTCTTCGAAGCCGACTGGGCGAGCACGAGCTACGACACGCGTGCCGGTCGCGATCTCGTGATGCAGGATCTCGAGACCTTGTCCTTCAACGTTGCCAACGGCGAGCCTTGGTATGACGGCCTCAAAGTAATCAGCCGCGCCTGGCTTCAAGAGTCGCTCGCGGCAGCAGGCGGCGCCGCGATCCCTCCGGAAGAGGATGAGGCCCCCGAATAGCTCGGGGGCCTCCCAGCTTATTCACGGACGTAGCAGCGCGGGCCGCTTAGGCCGCGATGCGGATCGGCCGGTCGTCCACCTCGATGCTGAGCGTGCCCGCCTTCACCGCCAACTCCAGGTCGAGCAGGAAGCGGGCGAGGAGTTCGGTCCGGACCACGCACTTGAACCAGCGCCGGCGGCGGGCGCATTCATTGGTCCAGCCCTTCAGGCCGCGAAATCCGCAGCCGCGCTGGATCGCATATTGCGCCTGCCACCGCGTCAATTCGGCGAGCACCCGGTCGGTCACCCGCAGCCACACCACGTGCTTGTGCCGCGGCTTGATGAGCACGCGACCAAAACGCGTGCGACGGGGGAATTTGAGAATGACTGCCATTGCCTTCGTCCTTCAAGAGGCGGCTCGACAGATTTGGACGAAGTTCGTGAGCCGCACGCCGAGACCTCGCCCACGACTGGTGGGTTCGGTCAGCGGCCGCTCGTTCGAGCGGTTCAGCTACGGCATGGCGCCGGCGGCTCTTGTCGCAGAATAAGGCGACGGCCCTGACGCGAATGATCTAGCATGAGGGACGGGCGCTGTCACGCTCGCACATACCGCTGTCGATGTTGCGTCAGCCGAGATGATCCAGGACCGCGCGCAGGATGCTGGCCGTCCCCTTCCCCGGTGCCCAGATCGGCTCCCTGCCGGCCAGCGCGTCCTTCACGCAATAGAAGGCTTGGTGGCTGCTGCTCTTCCACGCGAACACGAACAGGTCGGCAGCCTTGGCGAGGCTGGTAAGTTGCGCCGTCGCGACCAGATCCGAGTTCACGACGACCTTGCAGCCGGGGAACAGCTCTTCCAGCGCCGCCTTGGCCCGCCTGCCGGCCGCCTCCGCCAGCGTGTAGATGCCGATCGTCTTGCCCTCGAGGCTCGGCAGAGCGGCCGATGATGTGTCAGTGGCATCCGCCTCCCGCTTCAGCGCACTGACTGCCTCCGGCCCGACGCCATAATCCTTCGCCAGCGTCTCGATCGGCACGAGATCCGAGGGTAGGAGCCGGTGGGCAAAGCCGGCCGCTTGGCCGAGCACCTGGAGGAACAATCTCAGCCGGGCGTCGCGTGCCTGGTCGGAGGGACTGGGCAGGATCGCGAGCGCCTCACTGACATCGAGGCTCCATGGCAAATAGACGTAGGATCCGATGCGCTTCTGCACATCTTCGAGGTCGCCCATCAGCGACACATATTCCCGCGACGACAGCCCCTGCTCGATGAGTAAGGTCGTCAATTGGGCGAGCAGATCTAGGTCCGCTCGCGACAGCGCGTCGTCCATCGCGATCAGCAGAAACAGCAGCGATGCGATCGGCTTGGCTGCCGGTGATACCTTCACGTCATCGGGGAAGAAGCTCGCTAAGATCTGCGGAACGGCAGCGCGAGCGACCAAACTGGCCTCGCCATCGAGACCACCGATGATGGCGGCGAACTGCTGGGCGAGCGGGCCGCTGTCTCTGACCTCTGACGCGTCCCAACTCGTCGGAGCAGATTGCGCATCGCGCTCGGCGGCGGGGAGATTTTGGCCTGCCCGCAACTGTTCCGCCCACCGCAACCAGGGATTTACCGCGGCTGCGCTCATCGGTTCGGCTTGTCCGGGCGCGGCATCGTCAGCCTGCGACTGCTTCAGGGTCTCGATTTTCGTCGCGACGGCGGGCGCCAGGGAATCGAGCATCGCCGGATCGGAGTCTTCCAGTAGCGCAAGGAGACGATCCCGAGCTTCGTCGGTCCCGATCGTGCTCACGCAGGACACCAATCTGCTGATGGCCTTCCTGCTCGGCGGCAGCCGCATGTAGAATTCGAAGGCTCGATCGATCTGCCCATCGTCGAAGGCTTCGTCCGCTTCGTCCAACGTCGTGGCAGATGCGGGTGTGGGCTCTGCGACAGGCACCGACTCGAACGCCGCCGTGTCCGTTCCCGCGGGTAACAGCGCGAGGAGCGAAGCGACGATCGTCGGGTCGGGACTGGGTTGCAGCTGCTCGAACAGCGCAAACGCCTTGACCACGCGTGGCGCACGAATGCCCCGACGCGACGCAAACAATTTGGGATAAGGTGTCGCGACGTGAACCGCGAAGGCTTCGCGCAGAGCGGCCGGATCGCCACTCGCTTCCGCCTCGTCGACATAGGTGCGGTAGAGTGCCTCGATCAGATCCGCGAGAATCTGCGGCGGAAGCGCGAGATCCGCGAGTGTCTTGATGAGCCAGTGATCGCGCGCAATCTGCGGCCAGAGGCCAAGACCAGCGCTCAGCCGCACGTCGAGATATTTGAGGTTCTCCTCGTTGAGGCGTCCTGTCTGCTTCAACTCGGCGATCATTGCCTCGGCTTGCGTCTCGTCGCCGGCCAGCAGCGCCCGTTCGAAGTCGCCACGGATCGCGCCGACCGGGCGGATCCGCGCGCGTGTCACTCGCGGCCTTCGTTCGAGCAGCGCGGCAAAATCGTTCAAGCGCGCAGCGATCGTTCGCATCGCCGCGGCATCGGGACCTGTGAAGCGATAGACGGTTCCACCGAAGCGGCTGCGAAGCGCCGCCGCCATCGGGTCGGCGGCATCGCTCGGCACTCGCTCGAAGCGGCTCAGCCAGGTCGGCCCGAGCCATGCATTGAGCTCGTCCCCGAGCTCATAGCCGCCGGCGGAGCCCTGCGTGGTGGCATACCACCCGGTGACTTCCCCGCCGCGCACGAACGGAAGAATGAGCGGCGCGTTGGTCCGCCCAGTGCCGAGATGCGCGAGCCACCGCCGAACCTGATCCGCCTGTTCCGTAGGCGCCGATCCGTCGACGAGCGATGTCCAGCTCAGCTCATTGGGAGATGCGAAGAAGCGTTCCAGCCATTCTTGCTCACGCGCGGGCAGATCCTCGATCATGCGGCCGTGCCCACATAGGATTCGAAATTGATCCGCGCTTCGGCAAGCGTCTTCGGCGTCGTGTCGTAGACCACCATCTCGTCGTTCAATTCGAGGCCGTTGTAGGTGAGGTTCATCGACCCGGTGAGCAGGCCTCGCTTGAGCAACACGCCCTTGATGTGAAGATGCTGACGCCGGACGACGCACAACTTGTCGCCGAGGCCGGCCTCGTCGGCCGCCGTGGCGAGCGCATACATGAGCGGATCGTTGTGACCGTCCAGGCTCGTCGCGATGCCGAGCGCCGTACCGCGCGCCATGACGTCGGTCAGAACCTCCACCAATCTGATCTCGCGGCTGCCCCACTCCGGGTTGATCGAACCGAAGCCGCCCGCCCGATTGTCGAACAGCACCACGTTGCTGATCCAGGGGCTGACCAGCCAGGCGCGCTCTCCGCCCGGCGCGAGGAGTTCGCCGAGGAACATCATCTGCAGCAGCTCGCGGATGAGGTTCTGGCTGGTCACCGCGCTCTTGAAGATCCGTCGTGTCTCGAAGCTCATTGCAGCGCCTCCGCGACATCGAGATCGACGTGGAAGGCGTTCTCCACCCGCCGTACTGCCTGAACGCGGGCAAAGACCGATAGATAGGCCGACTGCACCGGGTTGGTCGCCAGGAAGCTCAGCGCGTCTGCCAAAAGCGACGAAGCCGCCATCGGGCAGACCAGAGTCGCCGCGCCGACATCGGCCAGACGATCGAGGCAAAGATCCTGCCAACCGTCAGCTTCGAGATCGATCAGGGCGGCATCCTCCGCCAGATAGGTCCGCAACAGCAGCGGATCAGGCGACGGCAGATCGGCAAATGGCGAATAGGGCCGGAGGCCCGATTGCCGAATGTGCGCGCCGCGCGGCCAGAGCAGGCCGTAGATCACGCCGAATCGCCACTGATCCGGATTGACCGTCGGCGGATCGATGCCAGCGAGGGCGAGCGCCGCATCGATATCGTCGGAGCGCGCCAGGCGATAGGCGAGCACGCGGGCATCCAGTTCGATGCCGAGCCGTGCTTCCTCGGCGTCCCACAGCCGCACCGCGTCGAGGAAAAACGCGTCGCTGTCGCTGCTCGATCCGGGCCGGAGAATACGGTTGGCGAGCGCGACGATGAACGCGTGAAAGGTGACGAAACCTTCCTCTGCGAGCGCGTGACGCAACGCGGTGAAACTCGCATGGCTTTCCTCCGCGCCCGAGGCATACCGGAACGCACGCGTCGCGGTTGGCAATGGATCGTCGGTGTCGCCCTCCACGACCGAGGCGAGGAAGCGACCGAGCTGATAATCGCTGAGGGAGAAGTCATTGTCGCGCAGCGCCGCCGTCATCAGGCTGAAGAAACGCCGCGGGTCCTCGACATATTGACGCTGCGCCTCTTCGATCTGCCCATTGCCGCCTGGCGTCATCTCGCTGATCCAGATCTCGCTATCGGGCGCGCCGGCGAGCACGTCATCCTCTTCCCGCGGGCCCGCCGTCACATCGAGGATCAGACTGTCGCCGTCGATCTGCGGACATAGGCTGGTAATGGCGCTGAGCGCAGCCGCGCCGACGGTCGAAGCATATCGCTCGCGCAGCCATGGCTCCCAGCTCGCGTCGATCGGCGTCCATAGGATCGCAGCCAGGTCAAACAGGCTGGCCACCACTTGCCCGTCGGCGAGGAAGCCGGCGAGATCCTGACGCAGCTTGTCCTGCTGGTTGCCTTGGGCATTGGCATCATCGACGATCGCCGACTGAAACAGGATGTTGAGCGTCTGATCGAGGGTGAGTTCGGCGTTCCCGTCCGCCAAGCGTGTGGCCGCTTCCCGCAACGAGATCCCACGCGCCATCGCTTCGTTGCTCAGGGCTGCGAGCATCAAATGTGCCAACCACTCGCGTGCGAATGGATTGTCCACCCGTTCGCCAAGGGGCCCGTGCAATGCCTGATGGTGGAATCGCGCCGTGCGCATCGCCCGATAGCGCGGGTCCGAGTCCGGTCCGAGGTTGGACCACAAGCCATCGGGAAACCGCAGACGGAGGCACATCGCGTCGACCGCGAGACCGAACCCGAGCGCGGCTGCCTCTCCTCCGACCTCGAAGCGGAACTCCTTGGTGAGCGATCCGCCGTCGCGGAAGCGAATGCCCGCGTCGCTCCCAAGCGCCATCCGGCGGACCTCGATCGGGCTCAGTCCCTCGTGGGTGTAGAACCGCACGTCCCCGATCAGCGATGTCCAGGGGCTGCCGCGCGGCGGATCGAGCGCCATGCCCTGATCGCGCGCGACAAGCTGACTACGCCAGCGAAGCCGGGCGTTGGACGTATCGACGACAGTGCCCGGAGGGGGCTGAACTTCGAGGACGCGCGGGCGATAGACGGGGACCAGCCGCACCGAACCGGCAACATCGATGCGCCAATCGCCGAGGCGGTCGAGACGGGCGAACAGCTCGAGCGGCACGGCCTGCTCGCGATTCTGGTCGAGCGCCGGGCACAACCAGTGCCGCTCGAACGCATGGCTGATGCCGTATCGCCGCGAGACCCGGCCCGGGGCGAACTCGCGCAGCGCCTGCGCGATCGGCATGGCGACCCGCTCGGGCGTTGCGCTGCCGGGCTGCGGCAAGACGATGTCGACCTCCGGGAGGTTGAGATCGCTGAACAGGTTGGCTGGCGCGAACTCGGGCAAAGGCGAGTTGAAGACCTGATGGTCCTCGCCGGGCTGGCCCCAGGCGCGCCAGTTGCTCTCGAGCCGGCGAAGCGCAGTCGGCAGAACCTGCGTCATCAGCGGCCGTGGGTGGTCCCAGAGCAACGGTGTGACCGCGCCTTCATCGACCTTGAGCGCCGAGGCGAGATAGGACGTATAGCGGTCGAGTTCGGCCGGAATGGTGAGGATGCGGCGGATCAGGCCGGCGAGCGCTGTCTGCCGCGCCCGCTGATAATTGTTGTCGGTACTGCTCGACAGGTCCAGCCACACGCTCCCCTGGCGCGAAGAGCCCAGCATCTGGCTGAGATAGTCGAGCGTCGCATAGACCGCCTGGATGCGCATCACATAACGATTGGCGATTGGCAGCGTACGCAGCGGCAACTCGGGGTCGAACAGCAGGTCATAGCCCTGATAGGCGAGACGGTCCCGGCCATAGTCGGACAGCACCGCAACCGTCCATGGTCGCATCCGGAGCGATCGGCCGGCGCGGCCCTTACGCTGCAGGAACTGCGCGACATCGCGCGGTGCCTTGTGCTGGATGACCGCACCCACCCGGGGATCGTTGAACCCTACCTCGAGCGAGGCGGTCGCGACGATAATGTCGAGATTATTCCCAACCCCAGGGTCCATCGACATCACCCGCCCAACCGACTTGCGGTCCTGCGGTTGGAGACTGTGGCCGATCTCGACCACGGCCTCCCAATCCTGCCCATGCAGCTTGCGATGCTGGACCGGCAGCGGACGGCGCAGCGAGGCCAAGCCGCCATCCGGCTTGCTCGCTAGGTCGGGTACGCCGCTGCTCCGTCGGCCCTCGGCATCGAGCATGGCGAAATACATGCGGTTGGTAACATCGATGTCGTCGGTGAACAGGAACACACGTTCCCCGATGATGCCCCGGCTCTTGCGTTCATCCGGCGCGTCGAGAAGCCGGGAAAGGAGCATCCCCGTCTGGATCGTCGTCGACAGAAGTGCGGTGCGCGACACCGGGTCGCCTCGCAGCGCGAGCAGGTACTCGGCGCCTTCCGCGATCATGTCGCTATTGGACGGGGCGATTTCGACCGACGCTTGTTCGTAAAGGCCGGTCAACTGCGCGAAGAAGCGCGCGCCGTCCTTGAGTGTGGCGGACAGACCGACAAAGCTGACATGCCGCCGGAGCAGCCGCCGCCAGCGGCGCAAGAGGAAGGCGACCTGCGCACCCGAACTGCCGGCATAGGTGTGAACCTCGTCCAGCAGCATCATCTCCACCGGCCGCTGCGCCCGCTCGCCGATCCCGAACAGATGCCGGAAACGGTCGTCCCCCATACGCTGGTTGAGCATTTCGGTGGTGGTGAAGAGGATGTCGGGCGCCTCCGTCTGAAGCCGCTCGCGGGTGAGGATGATTTCGTCGCTTTCGATGACGGCGGAGCATTCGAGGCATTCGAGCCGCTCATGCCGGGCGCGGCGGTCCGTCTCGCGCCACGCCATGTCGCCGTCGCAGTCCGGCGACGGACAGCGAAGATACTCGCAGACGAGACCGGCAGACGTTTGCCGCCAGCCGCTGCGCGCCTCATGCGCTTTCTCGGCCGATCGGGGCGTCGGACCGAAGAACGTGCCGATCAGGATCTTCCTGCGTCCGCGCGCCGCGAGCGACGCGTCGAGACGGCGCGCCTGGCCATAGACCTCGGCGAACTGATCCTTCAGCAGTTCGTTTCGCGGGTAGAGCGCGAGGACCTTGACCCACCGGTCGTCGACGGCATCGCGCTGGATGTGCGAGGCGACGCGCGACAGCGCGGGCAGGTAGAAGGCCAAGGTCTTGCCGCTGCCCGTGCCGGCGCTGACCAGCGTGGCCGTCGATTGCGAGCCCTCGAAGCTCCCCAAAATCCGCGCTGCTGCCGCGACCTGAAAGCCTGCCAGTGCAAATCGGGGCCCATAGCTGTCGATGAGCGCCGACAGGGCAGCCCGTGCGGCCTGATCGGGCGTCGCCGCCGCGATGCCGGCGAGCGCCGTTGCGGCGTCGATCTCGCGCCGCGGGTAGCGGCGGCGCCGCCAGATGAAGCGGAAGTCGGCGACGAGGGTTGGCGCGGTCCGCCAGCCGATCGGGCCGCGATGCTGAGGAAAGAGCTGGCGCAGCCGGAACAGGAGCCGCACGCCTTCCGCCATCCGCGACCGATATTGCGAGCCCGATTCCTCGCCGATGTCGAACAGCAGGGCACGATCGATCAGCGCGGCGATGACCTGACCGGCGTCCGCGAACGAAACCCCGGCGCCCAGTCTCGGATCGTCGAGCAGTGCATCGACTATGCCATACAGCTCGCCCGCCGAGACGTGACCGTCGACCAGACCCCATGTCAGGAGCCGGGCTTCACGTTGCTCGATCTTATCCAGCGCGGCGAGCAGCAGGGCTTCATCGGCTTCCATCTGCACTCCGCGGCACGATACGGTAGTTGTCGAACGCATCATTCTCGTTGAGCCATTCGAGGACCGCTTCGGTCAGCAGGTCGAGCTTCGCTCCCCCGCTCTGGATGGCCTCGAGGAAGCGCTTCACGTCGGCCGGAACGTCGAAGTCGAACGACTTCGCCGTCTCGGTCAGGCGTGCGGCCAGTGCCTTCACACGCTCGATCGCTGCATGGTCCGCAGGGAATTTGTCGAATTCGGCTCGGAACGCCTGGTGGAGCTGTTCATAGGTCTTGAACGCGGCATTGTTCGCCGGCGTGAAGGCGATGCGGCCTTTCACCAAGGCCGGAGCTTCGCCGGTGAACACGGTTTGCCGATATCCCTTCCAGGCCCGCACGACGGACGCGGAGACATCCGTGGAGGCCGCCTTGATCTCCTTGAGCAGATTGGCCCAACCGGTGCCCTTCTTGAGCGCGGCCGCCTTTCGTTCAGCGGTAAAGCGGCCGAGAAGCGCCGCGGCCCGTTTGCGCGCCGTCTCGAGGGAGGACGGCTCGGGCGTTTCGATGCCCGAACCGAGCAGCAGCGCACGCTGGTCGAGGGCGCGGCTGAGTTCGGCTGCGGGCAGCGCAAGGTCCGAGCGCAGGTCCTCGAGCAGCCCGGTCTCCTCGACATTCGCGCCAAGCCGGTCGAGCACAACCAGCCGTTCGCGAAGCGCCTTGGCGCGAGCAGGAAGCGAGGTGCTCATACGGCGGCCTCCGCTGCTACGTGCGGCGTTCTGCTCACGCCTTCGAGCAGGCTGGTGATCTCCGCGGCAACAGCGTTAGGGTCCGATTGGCCCCGAACCGACTCCTGCAGCGTGACGCGTGGCTCCGCCTGCGATACGATGTCGTTTGCGATAGTCAGAAACGACATGGTGCGCTGGATCAATCCGAGGTCGAGCGATCCAAGCGCATTGAGCAACTTGGGGATCTTCTCCCGATCCGCTTCGTCGACGATCGTTGCCGTCTTATCCACCAACTCGACGAAGCGGCTGGTCTGGAACTCTGTCAGGCGAATCTCGAACTCGCTGAGCTTGATCGCGACATTGGCAGGCCAGCAGTTGGTCTTCTGCAGCAGCGGGATGATTTCGCGTAGGTCAGCAACGAAAGCGCTCTTGTCGAAGCTCTCGTCGACATAATCCGCGATCTCGCTGCGGAAGGCACGAAGCTTGGCGATGACCGCCTGGAGCCTTCCCCAGATGCGCGCGTCGGTCATGGTCGGAATGAAGGTCCGCGCCTCGTCCGGCAATCCTTCCGGGAGCCCCGCCGGCGGATCTCCGGCAAGCACGTCGAGCAGCCGGGGGCTGTCAACCGCGAAGGGCTTGCTCCCGGCGCCCTGGAAGCTGGCGCTGCGATCGAGCAGCAGCTCCTGCAGGATCGTGCGCGTGCTCCGGCCATTGACCGACCCTGTCGCCTGGGCGCGAAGCTGATCCCAACCTTCTTCGAAGGCTTGCGTCTCAACCTGCGGCGGCGCCGCGAACAGCCCGCGCAGAAGCGGTTCGGCGCCAGCCGGCCGCACCGGAGGGGACAGCCCCACGATCCGCGATTGATTGAGCAGCGCACGGCCGATCACCGCTGTCTGCGCATTTGCTTCCGCAACGAGCATCGGGACCAACTGCGCGACCAGACGATCGACGATCGCAGCGCTCGCAACATAGTCGAGATCTGCCTCAGGATAATCCCAGCGATGACCGTTGAAGCCGAACCGCAGCGCACCGAGAAAGCCTTCGCGCAGCGTTCCGTCTTCGTCGTCGTGGCTATCG
Source organism: Sphingomonas sp. (assembly GCA_035538935.1). Lineage (GTDB taxonomy): Bacteria > Pseudomonadota > Alphaproteobacteria > Sphingomonadales > Sphingomonadaceae > Sphingomonas. The sequence goes on along the minus strand of DATLJH010000007.1, from coordinate 219,334 downwards.
CAAACCACCAGGATGCGCCCGCCGACCGGATTGTTGCGCGCCCCGGCGATCGAGAGCCAGGTGGCCTTGATCTCCTGATCCGGAATGCGAAGCGCCGGCCAATTGATCGCGCCCTTCAGCATCGCCGCCAAGGCGCTTCGCAGCTCGCGCGCGTCAGCCTGAACCAATTCTGTGCCCGACGCCCAAGCATCCAGCTTCTTCGACCAGTCCGCGGCACGCGGATCCTGCTCTGCTCGTGCCGACGCAGGAGCAGGAGCCGCAGATGGCGGAGTCTCTCCGAGGGCCGGCGCTGCCGGCGAGGTGGGCGGACTGGGTGTCGGGACGAACGGCACATTGGCGAGTTCGGCCGGGGTCGGCAGCGAAAAGGTCGAGAAGATCGCCGGCGGCACATGGGCAAGCGCAGCCTTATCCGCCGCATTGCCGGCCCACACGGCCAGGGCGGAAGCCAGACGCCGCTTGACGGGCTCGGGCTGGCTTGCCTGCCGGACCAGCCCCGCGAGATACACGGTCGGGCGCAGCCCGTGGAATTCAGGCGGCGGGAAAGTTCCGCTGACGAACGTACCCCGCATGAGCAGCGGACGGCGAAGGATCTCGTTGATGACTCGGCGTGGGTTGAAGATGAGCCGGTTTGCTTCTGTCAGATGCCGCTGGACGAGTTGCTCGATCGCCAGACGGTTGAACGGAAACAGCGCATGTCCGCGCGCGGAGAAGCCAAAGGCGGTTAGCGCCTCGGCTTCTTCGTCGCTCTGCTCTTCGTCCTGCCAGGCCGGCAACCAGCCGGTGAGCCCGTCGTCGGCACCGCGGCGATCGAAGCGTTTGCGCAGGCCGTCTTCACCCCAGCGGGCCGCATTCAGATAGGCGCCGACCATTTCGATCACGGCACCCTTGATCTCGTCGTCGCTCTGCTCGCGGTGGCCGATCACCCAGACGCGTTGGGCCCGCGTCAGGATCGTGTCGCGCGAGGCGAGATAGCCATCGGTGAGCGCGAGCGCCGTGCGCATGGTGGCGCGCACCTTCTTGCCGTCATGGGTGCCTTCCTGCACGCAGACCTTGAGCAGCACATCCTGAATACCCGACAGCGCGGCAAAATCCTCGACGAGCAGCACCAGGTCCATATCGTCTTTGAGCAGGATCTCACGGATTCCCAGGATGATGTCCTGCAAGGTGATCCCACCGGTGCTCTGCTCGAGCTGGAAGACATTGCCGATCGCGGTGTCCATGATCGTGTTGAGCAGGTCGGCCGCGGCCTGGCGGCGGCGCACATCCTGGACCGCGAGTTGGGTCTGATAGTAGGTCTTTACCGGCAGCGCCGCTTCGTTGAGATCGATCGTGTCTGGTAGAAGCAGATCCTCGGCGAAGAATTGCGATTGGGTCTCGTCTCCCTCCGCGCCATCCTCCCGGCCCCGCAGAGCGCGCGCTACGACCCGGGCGAGGACGGTCTCGTCGAAATGGTCCTTGAGCGCCGCGTCCCCGAACAGCTTGGGCAGCATCTGGGCATGCCCGATCAGCGGTCGCAACTCCGCTGCCCGGTCCTTATGTTCGCGGGCCTCCAGCAGGAGCGACTCTGCTCGGCTCGCCAGCGCATTTTCGATCTGCGCGCGGAACAGCACCACGGCCTTGCGCTTGTCGACCTCAGCGACCGCGCGCGTCAGCTCTGATCGCGACTTTTCGAAGCGCGGATCGCCTTCCAGCGGTTCGAGGATGAGCTCGACAACGCGTCGGAGGCTCGCGCTCTTGGGAATACGGATGATGTGGAGACGCTCGCGCTTGGGCGAGCGCTGAAGCTGCGCGTCGAGCCAGCGAATGATGTGCGACTTGCCGACGCCCGAAGGGCCGGTGATCGGGAACAGCAGATATCCGCCCGGCACGTCGTCGGACAGAAAAGCATCGAGCAGTTCCTGCTCGCTTGCCTGGGCCTCAATGTTCGTACCGGCATTGCGCGTCGTGAGCGGGGCCGGCTGATGAACCGCCAGCAGGACCGACACATCCGCGGTTTCGGCCTCGTTCTTGATGCACGCGTTGACCTCGTCGGCCTCCGGCCAATATCTCTCGAGCATCAGCGCACCTTTCCCGTCTGCACGAGGGCGACATGCGACACGTCTTGCCAGATGCGCGCATTGCTGCCCGTGAGCGACACGACGCCTTCGGTGTCGCTTCTGCTCGAAAGCGTGATCAACCCCTCACGATCAAGGCGCTGGATCGCGCGCGACAGCGACGAGGAGACGAGGCCGGTACGCAGCCGGGGCCAGGCGCTCTCCTTCAATGCGGCCTCGACCTGGACCCGATAGGCGCCCCCGTCGAGGACCGGCAGCACCCCCGCCGCCCGCTCCACGAAAGCGGGAGCGGACAATTCCCGATTCGATCCGAATATCTCGGGGAGCGCCTCGCGCAGCGCCTGCGTCGGGTCGACGACCCACTGCATACCGTCGCGGGCGAACCCCAGATACAGCATCCAGGTCTTGAGGCCGTTCCAGCGCGTATTGTTCTGGGCGATCTTCTGCGCGCCGCTATCGACCAACTGCCGCCCCTCCAGTTCAGCTAGACGGTCTGAATTGACATCGAGCGTATAGACGTCCTGGGCGAGCATCCAGGCCACGCCGCGCGACAGGTCCGCGCTCTTGGCGCCCTCGCTCTCCCAGAAACGCGCGTTGTTTGCAGGCTGCAACGCCACCGTCCGCGCCACTTTCGGGAGTCGGGCTTCTGCCACGTCGGCATTCTTGCCGAGCGCAGAGCGGTACGGCTCGGCAATGATAACGGACCCGTCTTCCTCACCGAACAGACCCAGTTCGGTCCAGCGATTCAGCGTTCTCGTCAACTGGCTGGTATCGAAAGAGTCGGCGGCGCCGCCACATGCAAGGATCAGATCCTCGCGACTCTTTGGCCCGAAGCGGACGAGCGCGCGAACCAGCACGATCAGGACGTTGAAAAGCCCGTCGCTGGCTTGGTTGAGGATACTCACAGACGCGCTCCGAGCTTGAATTGATCGACCGCCAGCACATTGGAACCGGTGTCGGCTATGCGGCGCGCGAAGTTCCATGGATCCGGCGTCGAGGCCGATGCCATGATGACATGCAGCGGTCGCTTCATGATGAATAGATGTTTCGGCAGTGTCGCACCCGTCGCGTCCGTCCAGAGCGTCACCCGGGGAAGCTCGTAGGACGAGGGGCGAAGCACTTCTTCTTCGAGCGTCTGCAGCAACAGCACATGATCCTCGCTCTGCTTGTGCAAGGTCGACAGCGCCGGATTGCGCTGGCGAAATGCCGCGGAGGTCGCGATCTCGCGCACGCCGAACATCGCGACGAAATCGCGCAGCAGGCCGACGACCGCAGCATCGTCGACCGGATCGTCGACAGCCAGGATGATCGGCTCGTTCAAGTCGAGCTGCGGGAAACGGCCGGCAAAGAGGCCGAGGTCGAACCGGCCGACCTCCTCGATCCCGTAGGCGGGCGGCGCCGAATAGTCGGTGTCAGCCGTCCCCGCGCGGCGATGCACCGGACATCCCCCGCACGCTCGCGACACGATCACCGAGCGCCCCGGCGCGTTGCTGCGATAGAGCCGGTCGAGCAGCAACGAAACCTCGGTCGACCCGCTCAGCAGCTTGTCCAGCAGTTCACGGTTTTCGGTCGCCGCATCGAACGAACGCTGCCGTTCCTGACCGATCCGCGCGACGAACCGTTCGCGGCTAAGATGCCCCAACTCCGCTAGGCCGACGACGGTGCGTTGGAAATATTCCGACCAATGCTCATCGCTGCGGAGCTCGAACGCTGCTTCGCTCTCCTCCTCTTGCTGGGCGATGCGGGCCGGAGGCTGCGATTCAAGGCCAAGCATGCCGGCTCGCGCCATCATGATCAGCGTGCGCATGTTCCAGGACTGGTTGTAGTCAGACTGCCGCCGCAGCCGCGGAGGCACGACGGCCAGATCCACGTCGAGCAGCTGCCCGATCGTGTCGAGCTGCGTGCTGCGACCATACATGGTCGACCACCGCTCAAACGCGAGATCGTCGCTGATCAGGGTCGGCGACGCGATCTGATTCGCGGTCTCCAGATCTTGGCTCGAGTAGATCAGGAACGAGGTCGACGGACAGCCATCGCGCCCGCCGCGTCCCACTTCCTGGTAGAAGCGATCGAGCGTCTCGGGCACGGCGGCATGGATGACCGTGCGAACGTCGCGCTTGTCGATGCCCACTCCGAAAGCCGAGGTCGCGACGATCCCATCGAGGCGGTTTTCGGACCATTGGTCGATGATGCGACGTCGATCGGCATCGGCTGTCTCGCCGTGAAAGCAGTCGATCCGCGCGTAGCCCTTGCCGCGCAGCAATCTCACCCATCGCTTTGCGTCGCTGCGCTTAGTCACGTAGAGGATGAATGGCCGCGGCGCGTGGCTGAGGAGTTCGAGGACTTTCCGATCCTTCTCGTCGGGATTGTCTTCGCGGTGCACCCAATATTGCGGTTCCGGCCGAAGATGGACTGAGGCGACCATCTGGACCGTGCGCGCAGGCCCGAACAGTGCGTCGATCGTTTCCACCGTGTCGGGCGTCAGGGTCGCCGACATAAGGAGCGTCCTGAACCGCCGGCCGCCGGGGCACGCCGCGAGCAATCCGCGGCGCACGCCCGCCAGCATCTGAAAGGCGGGGCGGAACCCATCGCCCCATTGGCTCACCAGATGGGCTTCGTCGACGATAAGGTAGGAGATCAGCCCGGCGCGCGCCGCATCGTAAAGCGAGGGCAGCAGCGCGCCCGTCACCGCCTCTGGCGAACAATAGAGAATGCCTTGGCGGCCCTCACGGATGGCGGTCTTGATCGCGGCGCGCTCCTCCGCGCCGAGACCGGCATGCCAGGCAAGCGCGGGCACTTCGCGGCGGGGAAAGCGGCGCTTGAGCATCTGCTTCATTTGCCGCGCCTGGTCGAGCACCAGCGCGGTCGTCGGCACGACACAGAGCGACAGACCGCCTTCAAGGCCTCGCGCGAGCACCGGAGCCTGGGCGACGAAACTCTTGCCCGACCCGGTCGGCAGAGCGACCACCAAAGTCTCTCCGGGCGGCAGCAGAAACGCGCTGCGCACGGCTTCGCGCTGACCTGGAGACACATAGGTGTCGAAACCGCTCGCCTCGCCAAGAAACGGATCGATCGGCCGCTGCCAGTCGAGCCGCACATTCCGCTCGGCGAAGACATCCTCGAAGACCGGATTGTCGCTGTCCTCGAGCCAGGCCGCGCGCCACGGCCGCGCTTCGACCAGGAAATGTCCGTTCGCTTCGCTGTGCGCCCGAATGCCGAACACCGCCCAATCATCTCGGCTGGGCCAACCGGCGCCAGACGGAACGCGCAACTGCGCCTGCTGACCCGCGCGCAGCGACTGCCGGCGCAGCACGTGCCGGAAAAGCGCCATTGCGTCGGGTAGACTGTGCAGCCGTCCCGACGCCCGAGACGCGAGAAGAATCTGGGTCAGCCTGTCGAAAAGGCCATCGGCGGCTGGCGGCTCGGCCTCAAGCTTGGTGAGGTCGAGCAGAATGTCCTGCAGACTGCCCAAATCATGCACCGCCATTAGATGCCGCCCGAAATTCGGTCGGTCGCCGATCGGCTCGCCGATATGAAGATCGCGCCGATCGTATCGAGCCGCACACGCGGGGCGTTGATCCCGGCTCGCACCGCGGCGGCGAGCTGCTCCTCTAATGCAAGCTCGGCACTTTCCGCTTCGGTCGCACCGGCTCGGGCCCGGGCTCGCAATTGCCCGAGCCGCCCCTGATCGACGCGGGCCGCGCGCTGCTCTGCCTGGCCAAGGCTCGCGACCAGCTCGGGGTCGCCACGAAGCACCTCCTCTGCCGTCACACGCGCCTTTCCGCAAAGCTCTCCCCAATAGGCGAGCTCCGGCAGCTGCATTTGCAGCAGGCGCTGCCAACGCCGGACGTTCAAATTGAGATCGACGGCGCCGCTACGCTCCGGCTCGACACCATAGGGGCGACCCAAGCGCGCGAGCAGCGCCTCATCCTTCACCGGCGCCAGCTCGCGATCGAGCCAGATCGAGCGATAGAAGGGCGCAAGGGCCATGTCGCCGCGCCGACCGACTGCCGCCCGGGCCGCGCTCGTATCGCGCTCATTGGCCGCCAGCACCTCGTCCGCCGCCGCGGTATCGACCTCCAGGACGAAGTCGAAGCGAAAGAAGAATTCTGCGAGCGGGTCGCCGACATGGTCCGGCGCGAAGCGCCACATCGCGAAAGACCGCCCCCGATCATCGGCTTGCGTGAGCGCAGTCATGCCGCTGATCAAAGCGTCGCCGTAGCGGAGCAAACCAACGCCGTTGACGCGGGCCGCACGATTGAGCGCGGTGCGCCTGCGGAATGTGTAGGGGATGGTCCGGATCGCCCGCCCGAGCCTCGGCCCGGGCCGCAGATCGAGCGCCTCCGCACACTGCGTCATAAAGGCAGGTAACGGAATGAGCGTATGCCGGTTCGAGGTCGAATAGACGTAGCGGAACGGTGCCGCCATGCCCGCCGCCGCAACCGGGCCCGCCTCGTCCGCGCGGCCGAACTGCAGTGTCTGCTCGAGCCAGATCGCCGTATCGCTGGCGATCGACTGCCAATCCTCATCGAGTTCGGAAAGCTCATCGACCAGGTCGGTCGGAGGCGTGCCGAGCGCGTCGAGCGCGTCCTGTTGGTCGATCGATTTGATCTCGCGCTCGATGAGACCCTGCTCGCCGGCGCTGCTCTCGGTGAGATCGGCGAGGGCCTCGGCCCCGTCGGTGAAGAGCGCGCGCGCTATGTCGCGCACCGTCTGCTCGATCAGATATTGAAGACTCGCAACCGACCGGTCGAATACTCTGAGGGCGGTATCGAGATAGCCGACCCAGGCCATCTCCAGGGGGTCGTCCTCGCAGGCCAGCACCAGCGAGCGCACCGCCTCGCCCGATCCGTAGCGGTCCGCCCGTCCGAGCCGCTGCTCAATCCGGTTCGGATTGAGCGGCACGTCATAGTGGACGACCACCTTCTTCCCGCCCTGGAGGTTGAGGCCTTCCTCGGCGCGGCGATCGCAGACGAGCACCGGGTGATCGGCGGCTCCGGCGAACGCTGTCCACGCATCGTCCTGTGGATCGTGCCGATCGACCGTAATCCCGAACTCATCCCGGATACGCTTCGCGAGCGCATCCGCGGTCTTGGCGTCGGAGCAAAAGATCACGCACTGTGCGTGGCTGCGCACGAGGGACGCCAGCGCGCCGAGCAGCGCCTCCGCGCGGTCTTCGAACAGCCCGGCACGTCCTAGGCACCGATTGATCTCCGCAAAGCGTTCGGGATCGCCGATCATCGCCGCCTGGCGAGCCAGGAATCCGATCATCCCCGGGCCGGAACTCGGATATTGCGAAGCCCGGTCGAGCACCTGCCAGAAGGCGCGCACACGATCGCCCCAAAGTTTCTCCGAGCCTGCCGCGTCGAGCTTGATGGCCTCGTCGAACCGCCAGTCATCGATGGCCACGGTCAGCGCGGCACGATCTCTGCTGCGATATCGGACGATCTCGGCGCCGGCTCGGTCGGGCGTCAGCCCTCCGATACTCCGCCGTCGATGACGCAGAATGCGGCGATGCAGCCGGTAGACTTCGCTCAAATGGGCGTGGAGCCGTCCGATCGCCTCGATGAGGGCAGGATCGTCGGGCTCCGGCATCGTGTCGATGACGCCGCGCAGGTCGCTCGCATGCTCCTGCAGCAGTTCATCATCGGGGAAGAGAGCCGCCAACTGGTCGATCGTATAGTCCAGGTACATCGCATTTTCGGGCGTCAGGCCCGCGACGATCTCCGACAGCGCCTGGCGGCTCTCGACCTTGCGACGAAACGCATCCTCGCCGCCGAGCGGATAAGTGGCAGGGTCGAGCAAATGCAGCATTTCGAGGAAGCCGCGTTCATTGTGCAGGGCTGGCGTCGCCGACAAGAGCAAGACCCGGTCGATCGCCGGGGCCGCAGCCGCGACGTCTGCGTAAATCCCGCCGACGCCGCCCGCCTTTCGCTCGGTCAGATGGTGCGCTTCGTCGATGACCAGCATCGTCGCCTTTGGCAGGAGCGCGCGGATGCGGTCGTCGTCGTCGAGGGCGACCACATGGAGGTTGCGATCGAGGCAGCGCTCGAGGAAGAACTTGCCCGCAAGCTCGCTCCGCCACTGACCGACCAACGCCGCAGGCACGATCACGAGGACGCTGCATCTCTGCTGCGTGTCAAGGATACACTGACGGATCAGCACGCCGGCCTCGATCGTCTTGCCGAGGCCGACCTCGTCCGCGAGCAGATACCGCTGAACCGGATCCTGAAGGATGCGTCGCACCACCTCGATCTGGTGCGCCTCGAGTTCGACTGCCGACGCCAGGAGCGCCGACATGCCCATCGATGCTGCCCGCTGGCGCGTCTGCGAGCGGATGAAGGCGCTTCGTCCATCGGAGAAGCGCGGGCTCTCATTGATCCGGTTGGCGAGAAACGGTGTCGGATCCTCGATGGGGCGAGCCCAGCGCACGAACACGGCCTCGAGCTTCAGGTACTTCGCATTGCCATTCGGAAACTGGATGAGCTGGCTGTCGCCATGATCGTCGAGCAGCCGACCGATCTCCCACGCGCCGGCTGCCTCGTCGAAATGATAGACGCGGGTCTGCTCGGCGAGCGTTACCCGCTCGATCAGATCGTGTTCGATCTGATGGACGACCGGCTCGGAAGTCGGCGAATCGAAATACTCGACCGCGCAGAAAGACCCGCTTCGATCGATCTGCTTGCCAATTCCCAGCGATGCATACTGCCCCCCGGTCGACCGAACGAACACTGATCCCCCCGCTATTCGATCCTCTTATACCATCATCGTTGATGATTCATTTGCCCAATCGTCACCTGTCTGCAGCTGAAGCGAAGGCTTCCCAACCCTTTGATCGCAGCTCGCAGGCGGGGCAGCCACCGCAGCCATAGCCCCAGTCGTGCAGAATTTCGTGCTCGCCGCGATAGCAGGTGTGCGTACCCGTCCGAATCAGTTCGACGAGCGGCTGTCCGCCCAACCGGTCGGCCAGCGCCCATGTCTGAGCCTTGTCGAGCCACATCAGCGGCGTGTGCACGACGGCGCGGCTGCCCATTCCAAGGTTAAGTGTCACCTGCAGCGACTTGAGCGTGTCGTCGCGGCAATCCGGGTACCCAGAGAAATCAGTCTCGCACATACCCCCGACGAGGTGACGCAACTCCCGCCGGGACGCTAAGGCTGCGGCCATCGTGAAGAAAATCAGGTTGCGGCCTGGTACGAAGGTGTTGGGGAGTCCATCGGCTCGCAACGCGATTTCCGCATCGCGCGTCAGTGCCGTCTCACTGACTTGGCCGAGGATCGAGAGGTCAAGCATATGGTCGGGGCCGAGGCGGGCGCCCCATGCTTGATTGGTGGTGATCACGCCTTGTCGGAAGGCCTCGCGGCATTCAAGCTCGATCCTGTGGCGTTGACCATAATCAAAGCCAACGGTTTCGACCCAGCCGAACGTATCAAGCGCCCAGGCAAGACAGGTGGCGGAGTCCTGACCGCCGGAGAAGAGAACGAGGGCACGATCGTTGGTCATCATGTGGCGATCTCCTCTCCCCAGTAAGAACAGGTCTCACCGCTACTGTCCCGGTGGACGCTCACACGTGACAGGTTCGAGATGTTTGGCCTGAGGCGATCCCAGATCCAGCGGCAAAGATTTTCCATCGTGGCGGGCCCGAGGTCATTGATCTCGTCGAGGAAGCGGTGATCCAGCGCATTGCGAGCATCTTCCATCGACCACTCGAGCAGCCCGAGATCGACGATCATCCCGGTCGCGGGATCGGGCCGCCCGCGCACGGTGACCTCAGCGCGGTAGCTATGGCCATGGATGCGGCGGCTCGATTCGGTGTCGATCGACCGCTCCAGGGTGTGGGCGGCATCGAAACGAAATTGCTTGCTGAGCTCGAACATCAGCGGATTCCGATCATCTTGTGCGACTGGAGCGACAGGCGCCAGCGCGGGTTATCGGTACAATAGGTGATCGCCGCCCCGAGATTGGCGCCGGCGGTCGGCGAATCCATTGGCTGCAGGAAGAAATGCTCGAACGCGAGATGCTCGAAACGCTCGGGCGGGGCCTTCTCCTGCGGATAGACGAGCTTGAGTTCATTGCCCGCGAGGAGCACCAACTCGGCGTCGGCCTTGGGGCTGACGCAGATCCAGTCGAGCCCGCGGGGTGCGAGCAGCGTGCCATTGGTCTCGATGGCGATCGAGAAATCGCGCGCGCGTAACTCGTCAACCAGATCCTGGTCGACCTGGAGCAGCGGCTCGCCGCCAGTCAGCACGACATAGCGATTGGGCTGAGCGCCAGCCCATTCGGCCTCGATTGCGTTGGCCAGAGCCTGGGCGTCGGCGAAGCGGCCGCCGCCGCTGCCGTCCATTCCTACAAAGTCGGTATCGCAGAACGTGCAGCGCGATGTGGCGCGGTCGCCCTCTCGGCCCGACCACAGATTGCAGCCGGCGAACCGGCAGAACACCGCGGCACGCCCCATCTGGGCTCCTTCGCCCTGCAGCGTCTTGAAGATCTCCTTGACCGCGTAGCTCATGATGGACCGACTGTCGGCTCAAGCAGCGGTGCTGGTGCACGCTTGGCCTTTTTGCGTAGATCCGCCTTCAGGATGCCGACCAGATAATGTTTGAGCAGCGCGACATCGCGGTTGACGTTCTGCAAGCCGTTCCACCGCCGGATCTCGCCGTCCATATGCCACTCGCCCGCGGTCCAGGCGGTCTTGTCCTTGAGGCACTCCATACCGCTTCTGAAGTCCTCGACCGTCCGCGCCTCGCCGCGTTCGGCGAGCACCTCCATGACATCACCCATCGCTTGGATGCCGGCGCCGTGCAGCAGGCGCGACGTGTGGGGCTTCTGGCCATGCCACGCCTCTGGCCAGACCTTCTTCACCGCCTCGAAGAAGTTCGACATCAGCCGAACGCAGCGTTCTTCACCTTTCGCGCCTCGGATCAGCTCGCGCATGACACCGTTGCTGAGCGATTCCATGATGATCTTCTGCATCACCGTGTCAGCGATGATACCCTCCGGACAGGTGTGCTGCTTAATGTAGCCCTTAAGCGCGGTGTTCTCGAAGTTAAGCCGAGCGGTCAGATCCGATGCGACCGAGCGCCGACTGAGCCGCGGCGGCAGATTGTCGACAGTAGGCAACAGCTCGTAGATCAGCGACTTGGGCAGCGGCTTGGTGTTGTTGATCAGCACGAACTGCCGGCGCAGTTCCGCCTCATCGCGGCAGATCAGCGCCGAGACAAAGACCTGAAAGTCGCGGCCGAGGTCGGTGAGCGCCGACAGGCGCTGCTGCCCGTCCACCACGAGCCCCGGAACCCCGCTGCTCATATCGATCGCCAATTGCACTGCGCCGTTGCCGAGGTCCTTGACTGTGACGCGGTCAGTGAAGGCGACGACGATCGGATTGGGGAGCACCGCGTCAGGCTTTTCCAGATAGTCACGGATCTCGCGGATATGAGCGGCCACCTGAGGCCGTTGGAACCCGCTGAGTTCGCCCTGCGCGTCGCGCCCAATCCGGTCGATCGCCGCAAAGCGCAGCACGTCCGCAGCTTTCGCAGCGAAGCTGAGCACGGTGTGCTCACTGCTCTGCTGTGCACAGACGGCGAGGTAGGTTATCACTTGGTTCAACGGCACGCTTCAAATCCAGTCGTTCGATATGATCTTGATAAACCGCGAGATTGTGGATCCCGCGGCGCTTATTGCGATTGCTCCCGCGGAAGATGATCACATCGATCGCGGCATCCTGGCAGATTTTGCAGGGGCATTGCTTCCACGGCCGCTCCGCCAAAGTTGCACGATAGCGCTCGGCTAGACGCGCCAACGCGGAGCTCGCAGCGCAGTCCTCATACGGCTTTTCCTCAACCAGCGGTGCGCTGTAGACAAGGACATTGTGCAGGGTTTCCTCGAGGTCCGCGGCGCCCCGATCAAATGCGCGCAGCGAACTCAGCGCCAGCGCCTCGAGCCGCACCAATTCCTCGGCCCGGAACACGCCCTTCTTGACCGCCCGCTGCAACTTGGGATTCTCGATCGCCTGCGGCACCCGGATCGAGGTGAAGTAGCGCAGCGCTAGCCCATCGCCTGGAAGATAGTAGTTCTGCTTTGCGTCCTTGAACGCGCGGATCAGGGGCGAGGTCGTATCGAAGCTGGAAATGTCGTAGCCATGGAAACTGTCGATATCGTCGGCCTTGGCGAAGCCGAGAATGTGCAGCCGGGTCGATGCCGGCACCGCGGCGCGAATCGCTTCCAGGCACAGCTTGATCTCGGGCGACTTGAGCGGAACCATGCCGCCGAGCGCTAGATAGTCATAACCCATGGCGACGAGCCGGCGCGCCGCGTCCGCCATACTGCCGGGCGACCAGCCCTGGATTACACCCAGCGGGGTGAACCTCGCGTCCAACGCTTTCGCCTCGCGCAGGAAATCTTCGGCATTCTCCAGTGTGATGTCGAAGCGCTGCCGGGCATCGGCCGATCCGCCGGCCAAGCATGTGAGGCCGGGGTCGAAATCGAAGATGATGTGGTCGACCGACGCGCCGTGGGTGAAGCCGCATTCGTCATAGAATCCGGCCATCTCGGCCGGCGTGTAGGGCGGCTTCTCGTCCTGGACATAGGTGAAGGCGCCGCAGTCGCCGAAGATTGCGAGGTGCTCAAACTGCGGCTTATCGAGTCGCAGGAACTTGCGGACTCCGACGAGGTGAAAGCGGCGCGCTTGGCTAGCTGTATATTTGCCCTTCACGCGATGGTCACCGACGATGCCACGCGAGACGAGTACGCCGTCGTAGGGCGCGTAACCCAAAATCTCGTGCGGGTACGCGTCGTCCCAATAGGGCTGGCGCTCGGCCGGGCTCCGGTCTGCGATGAAGTCGAAGTTCGGATCGACATAGTCGAGGCTGTCGGCAAAGATGAACTTCATGACGCGCCTTTTGCGAGATCGCGCTCGAGGTGCATCAGATGATCGCTCAGCTTGGCGATATGCTGGGGCGTCGATTGGACCGCATTCCAGTCCAGCCCTAGCGCTTCCCACCTTCCCTCGGTCCAAGCGCAATGCGGCGCGAGGCGCTTGAGGGTCGCGCGAACCGCCGCAACGCGGTCGGGCGCGCCATCGGTCCGCAACATGATTGGATCCATCAGCGCGCCCATGGCGCGGATGCCGGCACTGTGCATCAACCGGCTATCGCTCGTCGATCGCCCCCACGCCTTACGGAAGGTGTCGCGAACCGCCGTCCAATAGATCAGCAGCGCGTCGTACATTGCTTCGGTATCGTTGCCGTCGCCATTGCGCCGGAATTGGCCAAGGGCACCGATCGGGGTTTTGAGGCTGTTTTTCATCGCGTCGATCAGCGCGCTGTCGGTGACGATGCCTGCCTTGTCCTTGGTGTCGGACTCGCGTTTGATCAACCCGCAGAACGGCGAATTGGGATCGACGTTGAGCGCTTCGCACAGCGCGCTCGGCAGTTGTCGCGCGGCCAGGTCGCGCGGCAGCAGCACGGTGACCTCGGGTAGAAGTTCGTTTATCAGCCGCGTCGGCAAGGGCTTCGCCTTGTTGACAAGGATGAACTGCTCTCGCTGGGTCTCGAGCTTGTCGGAGACGAAACCGATGACCGGCACCGCGATCGTCTTATCCTTGGCGTCAGCCAGTGCGAGCGAGCGTTGCTGCCCGTCAACGATCCAGGCTGCGCGACGCCCCTCGGGATAGATCGGAATCTTGAGCGTTCCGGCGTCGCCGACCTCGCTCATATTCCCCGGCGACCGCCCGCGCGCCGAAGCGAATTCAATCTCTTCCCCCATGGCGAGGATGATCGCGTTCGGAAACAGAACCGGACCGCTGTCAAGAAAGGCGGTGATTTGTTTGACATGGTCCCGGATCTCGCGGCGCTGAAAGCCCTTCAGTTCATTCTCGTCGCGACGGATGCGGCTAATGTCGGCGATCCGAGTGATGTCTGATCCGTGCAGGAAAAAGGCGTAGACACCGATACCGCCCTGGATCGCCTTGACCGCGCGCACCTTGAGATATTCGCGGGTGCTCACGACTCCGCGCGCCTGACTTCATGCTTCAGATTCTTGAAGCGTGTTTGCTCGCACGCGATCAGCAAATCGTCGCGGAAGAAACGCAGCGTCGGACCGCGAGGATCGCTGCCATGCCAATGCTCGGCAATCAGACGGCGCATGGTCGCATCGTCATGGCGAACCCGCGCTACGCGTTCGGGAAAGCGCCAGCCATCCAGCGCCGCGGCGACCGCATGGGCATGCCCGGCCGGACTGCGGCCGTCATCGGGCACGATGATATGCTGGGCAAAATGGCGCATCGCCCGAGCCGCGAAATCGCCGCGGGTTCCTTGGAGCGGGCTATCATCACCCTCGAGCCGGTCGTCATAAGGCATGACCGCATCGGCCAGTTCGGGACGGATGCGGGAAGCGGGTGCGCGCGTGAAGATACGCAGCCGCACGCGCTGTTGGGGCGCAAGCTCGGCCAATTCGGCGCTGACCATGGAGATATAGCTCTCGGACAAGGCGACCAGGACGAGTCCGGGCGCTCGCGCCAGCGCCGCGCTGAGCCTGGTCGAGAACGGCGAGAACTGGGACAATAGTTTCCACCACGCCGGCAGTTCGAACGGTTCGCTGGCGCGCGCGAGGATGCTGTCGTCCACTCCGGCGACTATGGTGCAGGCATAGGAAGGTATTTTTTCGCCGGCTTCAACCAAACCCAATCCCGCGGAGACGATGAACATTGGCGCCTCGAGGGTGCTGGCAGCGAGACGTGCCTCCTGGAAGCTGCGTCCCGCATAGATATCGGATGCCGGGTAGCGAGGGCCTCCTGCCCTGATTCTTGCGCCCCAGATACTGGCCAGATCGGCTAGGCTGGCCTGCGGTAGCGAGCAGGCGCGCAGCGCGTCAGAAACCGGCTTGAGCTTACGATTTGTACAGGTTGTGATCACCAGCGTCACAAAATGCTATCCCCCTGCCAATCTAGAATGAGGCATTTACCCTACGCCAGCGGCAACGCGCTTGCTACATTTAATGTAAAAAATCAGTCGACAATCTTGCTTATTAAATGCGGCGACCCGACAGCATTTACAGTCACGAGATCTCTGGCCCGCCACGCGATCGACCGAAGTGCCAGTTGATCCCGTCGGCGCGCATGACCCCGCCGACGTGCTTGCCAAGTTGCTTTTCGAGAGCCGGGCGCCACGGTACCATCGTGAATTCGCGGCTCTTCTCGACCAATGCGAATCGGCCGCTGGCAAGATCGACGCGCCGAGCAAGTCGGCCCTCAACCGTGTCTCCTGGCCGAGCTTCCGCAAACGGCTTCGCCAGTTCTCCGGAAATCTCCTCGGCAACGCGCAGCAACTCTCGCCGCTGCAGGGCCGCGAGTGCGCTCGGCTGAATCTTCGCGATATTGCCGTGCCCTTCGGCGAGTTGCTGCTCGACCAGCCACTGACGCCGGACCATAAGTGCCGACCGCACCTCGCGTCCGAACCCGATATCTCGTAGCGGCACGGGATGGTCCGACGCCAGCTCGCGATCCAGCCAGGTTGCGGCATCGGCTTGGCCGAGTTGTTCAATTGGTACGAGCGACAACGTCTCGATCTCTACTGGGCGGTCGCGCACCTGGCGCGCCTCATAAGTCCCAGCCCGCTCGATATGATCCGCGGTGATGATCCAACTGCCATCCGGCTGGTGGTCGACGCCGGCTCCAGAACGACGCATCGCCTCAAGGCGCCGTACGTGCGTCTCCGCGAAGCCTTCAGTCGCCGACGGGTCATGGCGGAGATGCAGGTCGATCGAGTAGCGGCCGCCGTTCGCCGCAGCGACCTCGGCAATGGTACGATCCACGGGGCGGGGTTCGGCATTCCGTGCCACGACGCGCACGATCGAACCCTGGGGTGTCGCCTCCGTCGCGCCGCCGCTCCCGACGTCAACATAGTGCACCCGGCCATCGACGCCATCGACCATCATGTAATGGCGGTCGCGATGCTCGTCGGAAAAGCCTCGGTTGATCAGCCGCCCGACGATCGGTTCGGGCAGCTCGGTTGCGACCACCTGCTCGACCCCGGCGCGGTCGAGCCGGCGCGCGGTCAGCTCGCGCTGCATAAGGCGGATGATGTCGCCGCGCTCTCCCATCCGGCGGAGCGTTTCCTGGAGCCCTTCGGCGAGGCGATAACGACCGCCACCGATGTCCTCGGCGAGGTCCATCGCCTTCAGCTTGCGCAGCCGGCCCGCCGAGACCGATTGCTGGAAGGGATCGTTGTCGGTCGCCGCTACGGTGCGATCGGCATCCATCCGCCTGAGCAGCCGCCGATCGATCGCGGTCAGACGTTCCTGGTCGACATCATGGCGTAGGCGCGCCTCGATCTCGCGATCGGTTCGCGGTCCCAAGTCGAGCGTCACCATCTCGGACGCGCGCTCGCGCAGGCCATACGAAATATACTCGCGGGCGATGATGAGATTGTCGCCGCGATCGTCGACCCCACGCAGGACGATATGGGTGTGCGGCCGCTCGGTGTTGAAGTGGTCGACTGCGACCCAGTCGAGCTTCGTCCCCAGGTCCTGCTCGACCTGCGTCATCAGGCGGCGGATATACGGCTTGAGATCAGGATATGCGGCACCGTCCTCGGCCGATACGATGAAGCGGAACTGGTGGCGGTCATGGGCGGTGCGCTGGAGGAAATCATCGCTGTCGGCGCGGTCGGTGTTGGGACCATAGAGTTCCCCCGGCAGCCCCTCGCGCGTGACTCCGTCGCGTTGGATGTAGCGCATGTGCGCGCGGGCAGCCTGACCGGCCTTGCCCTGCAGTCGGATCAGGCTGACTTTCACCACCGCCCGTCGCCCGCGAAATCCGGCAAGCCGATCACGGCTGGAAAGCAACCGTCCCATGCTCGCACCGCGTCCGATCCTGCTGCCGTCGAAGCGGCGCGATCGCACCCCGGTCCTGGTGCCCGCGAGACGCGCCGCCTTGAGAATGCGCCCGCCATATTTGACGGTGCGCTTGCCCTCCTTGCCGCGCTTCCTGCCGAGTTCGGGCGTAAAGTCGTCGTCAGGCATCGCAAGTCGTCCGAGTCTCGCGATTTGGGGTGAAAAACGGGAGATTTCCGACAATCCTGCTCCGATTGTCTCGCGCTACCGCCCGACTGTCTCTCAAAAAAAGGATGTGCAGACAGAGACTTACGCAGCGTTCGGAGACGCTGCCTTTATCTTGTTTCCCCTCTCTTCCTTCCTCCCCACCTTCACGGCTCGAAAAAGGGGGAGAGACGCCGCCGAACCGACGCCGCCTCTTCCTATGAAATGGGCTGCGATCAGTGCGCATGGAGCATCGCATCCCGCGCCAGAACCGGCGACCGAAACTGCCGGCACCCCATCATCCCGTGTGCCCGGCCATCGCCATCCACGAGCATAGTGGCACAGAACCACTTCCCGTCGAGCCGTCCGAGACAGGCTATCCGATCGAGTTCGACATCCTCGTCATCGATGCTTTCATAAGCGCCGAGCCAGCGCTCCTCGACCCGTGCCTCCCATCGAAAATCCACTTCCTCAGCCTCGAGAAACCGCCCTGCCAGCGCCTCCCCGACACCGCGCCCGAACTCCAGTTCAAGCCCCGTGACCAGCGCTTCGGCATCGAGAAGGTGAGGTCGATGCCGGCGCGGTGGATGCCTTCGCGCCCCACGCGCGAGCCGTCGGGAAGCCTGCCCTGCAGCAGCGCCTCGAACGTCTTGGGGTCGATCCTGCCGGAAAGGCCAAGCGCCTCGGCGCCCTTGCCGAACCACTCGCCCTGGCCCTGTTCGCGGGTGTAATAGTTGTCGGCGGCGAAGTAGCTGGCGGCTCCGCCGGCCGAACGGACAGATGCGACGGACAGCATCGGTCATTCCTCCTTCTTGGGGCGGCGGCGGACTTGTCCCGGCTGCACGCGCGGGGGTGTCGGCGGCGCGTCTGGCGGGTCGACATCCGGCGGCAACTTCGCCTTGGGCTTGCGCTTGCGGGGGACCGCGGTTGGCAGAGCCGGAGCATCTGCGGGTGGTGCTTCCATGTTCGATGGCACGCCGCATTCCGCCTCGGCCGGCACCTCGTCCACGGGCTCGGGTTCGAACCGATTGAGCGGCGGCGGGGGAACCTCGCGCAGCGAAATGTCGTCCGCCGGAAGCGCAAATCCGGACTGTGGAATCGGCGCCGGCTGCGGTCGGGAGTCGCGCCAAAGCTCCCATGCCGTGCAGCCGGTGAACCAGATGATGGGCGGCGCCGCGACGAACAGAACAGCGGCAATGACGCCCCGCTCGATCTGCCACAGCACCGCCCGCCAGCATTCGATAAAAAGGTCGGCATGGGCGATCGTATGGCGGAAGAGATCGTGCGTCTCGCCGCCGATGGAAATCGGCACGATCGCGTTCGGATCACCGCCCAGTGTGAGCCTCAACCATGCCGCGGCATGGGCAAGGCCGAGGTCCATCATGCCCGGATAGAGATGTGTGATCAGCTGATGCCGGATCGATAGATAAAGCACCAGCAGGACCACCAGCACCGCGAGCTTCGGACCTAGCAGGCGAGTGAGATAGAGGTCCGGTTTGCGGGTAGTCCGGAAAGGGTCCGCGTGATCAATCATCGCGCCCGCCTTCCTCGAAGACCTCGCGGTGCCATTCGGCGACGACGCGGTCGCGCAGGCGCGGGTCCTGCGCGGCGAGCAGCGCGTTCACCGCCCGCACCAGGAACACGATATTGCGTTCCAGATCGCCGGGATCGAGCAGCGAGGAGGCCTCGATCTCGGTCACGACCAGGCGCCGCAGCAGGCCGGTCACGGTCATGTGTCGGCTGCGGGCGAGCGCGCCGAAGGCGGCGAAGATTTCCGGGGTTACATAGCAGGCCAGATGGTAGCGGCGCGACATGTGGGCATTCTCCGTCCCCTCCAGGTCACCCCTCTTCGATATGAGAACATATATGGAACATCGAGGCCGGGCAAGCCGGAAAACCCCCGCCGCGCCAACAGGTTGGAAGCGCGGTCACCACTGGTGACCACGGTGACCGCGGGTCACAATTGGCGAATTCGGGTGCTCGGCAGTTTTACTCGATAATTCAGCAATATAACTTCGAAAATCCCTCCCGTTGAGGGGTAAGGTGTGCTCTCCATCCCCATTCGCCATCCCTCGTTCCGGCCTTTCCGCCGGGCCGTGAAAAACGAACATGGAAACAAGGTCCGGCCGGACCTTTCCGCCTGAGCGGCTGGGAGCGATCGATGGGAGGATTCGCTGTTGGGCTGAGCAGCGAACAAGGAAAAGGCCCTGAAGGCATGTGCCTTCAGGGCCGGGAGGATTCAAAGCTGCGAGGGTTGCGGCGCTACTTCGAGCGCCGCTTCTTCGGTTCGCCTGCGGCGGCTTCCTTCGCCTTGGCGAGGAAGTCGACCTGCTCGGCGATGATCTCGCAGCCGTAGCGGGCCTGGCCTTCGCTGTCGGTCCAGCGGCTGTAGTGGATGCGCCCGGTGACCATGATCATCGCGCCCTTGGCGACGTGCTCGGCGACGCTCTTGCCGACGCCGTTGAAGCAGGTGATCCGGTGCCATTCGGTCTCGCTCTGGCGGTTGCCGTCGACGTCCTTGTAGCTGCGCGTCGTGGCCAGCGAGACACTGGTGATCGAGGTTCCGGACTGGGTCTCGCGCACCTCGGGAGTGTTGCCGACGAAGCCGACGAGGGTGACGGTGTTCTTCATGATGCTGTCCTTTCGAAGCTGTTCAGTCGTCCAAGGGACCATCCCTTTGACTGAGCCCCGAAGAGGCCGGACGTGGACAGGACTGCACCGAGCGAAGGCGAGGGAAACCCCGCTCGAAGGGGTGGCGCGGGCAGGCATGCGCAGCATGACAACACGGCCCTGAAGACGCGCGGGTTGCAGCGCCTGGCGGCGTTCGGACAGGGGCGGATCAGGTCATGGAAAGGGATGATTTCTTGGGCGGATCAGGTCTCGGCCGGCAGAGTCGAACCCCTGAGCCCTTCTTGGCCGATGGTCGGCAGACGTCACCGCTCGCTACACTTCGGACTCGGGAAGAACTCGCGGCACCGCAGATCGTGGAGCCGATGCTAGGCGCAAGTCGGAGTACGACTCTACACGGTATCCGGATTGCTCCGATTGCCAATAATCAATAGCCTCGCTGTCGGGATCGATACGGTGCAGCGGGGTGACGCCAGCGCTGGTAGGACTATGAGGTCTGGAGGGGGCACAACGATGAAGACAGTCCGCGAAGGTACGGCAGGCAAAGCAAGGTTGCGTCTTGTACAGTCTGCGGCCGGCTTCACGGGCGTGGTCATCGAAGGTGGCAAGACGACCTTCCAGGTGAGCGGACCCGAAGCCGACACGGTCTGGACGGAGCTGCAGGACCAGCTTGTTCGCGATGAACCAAACTGGTTCGGCTATGCAGGCGCACGGGCGCGTTTCCTCCACTGGTTCGATGGCGGCTTTAACTCGCCAAACTACCTCGGCCCTCAGGGCGAACGCGGATACAAGCTTGCCGCCAAGCAGCGGCTCGAAGCCATGACGCCCGTGGAAGAGGCGGCGACGGGCTCGGGCCACGGTGAGGCGGTACTTTCTGCCTTTCGCGCAACCAATCTGCTCTACCCCGTAGAGATGACGCGGCTGCAAGGCTTGCTGCGGGGTTCCGACGCGGATGCCTTCGTGCGCGCCGCAGCGCGTTTCGCGCTCGGTGAGGGCAAGTCCGCATTGCGCGCGATGGAAACGCTGCTCCGTCCGCACGACAATGCGAAATGGGCTGTGGTCACATACCTGCCGTTCCTTTGGCGGCCCGCGACGCACATTTTCCTGAAGCCGGAGGTCACCAAGGATTTCGCGGCTCGGGTGCAGCACAAACTCGAGCGAAGCTACTCTGCGGAACTCGACTATGGCGTGTACGAGGACCTGCTCGATCTGGCCGGCCAAATTCGCGCTTCCATGGCCGACCTTGGACCGCGCGACATGATTGACATTCAAAGCCTGCTCTGGGTGGTCGGCGGATATCGGGAAGGGCGCGAAGCCGTTCGGCAATAGCCGTTCGCGTTCGTGAGGGACGGGGCACATGCAGATCAGCACAATTCTTGATTACATCGACAACGGCCATATGGCCCTGCCGGAGTTCCAGCGCGGTTATGTCTGGAGCCGCGACCAGGTGCGTGGGCTATTCGGATCGCTTTACCGCCGGCACCCGGTCGGCGGACTGTTGGTGTGGGCTACCCAATCGGAAGAAGCGATTCACCGGGGCGACCAGCAGCTGGCGCCTGGCGTCGTCAAGCTGCTGCTGGACGGACAGCAACGCATGACTTCGCTCTACGGCGTGATCCGCGGCGCAGCGCCGAAGTTCTTCGACGGGAACGAGCAGGCGTTCACCGGCCTGCATTTTCACATCGGCAACGAGGAGTTCCAGTTCTATCAGCCCATCGCGATGCGCGACGATCCGCTGTGGATCGACGTCAGCAAGCTCTTCGCCAACGGCAACGAGGGGCTCGGCAAGCTGGTCGCGGAAATCGCCACCCGGCCGGAGCACGCGGCGCTGGTGGGCGAGTATGCGGGCCGGCTCAACAGGCTGCTCGGCATCCGCGATATCGGGCTTCATATCGAGGAGATCACCGGCCCCGACATGACGCTCGACGTCGTCGTTGACATCTTCAACAAAGTGAACAGCGGCGGGACCAAGCTATCCAAGGGCGACCTCGCATTGGCCAAGATCTGCGCAAGCTGGCCCGATGCGCGCGCGCAGATGAAGCAGCTGCTCGATGGCTGGAAAGCCCATCGATACGACTTCTCGCTCGACTGGCTGCTACGCTCGGTGAATACTGTTCTGACGGGCGAGGCGAAATTCCTCCATCTTCACGATAAGCCGGCGGCCGAGGTCAGCGATGCGCTGAAGCGCGCGGGCAAGCACATCGATACCAGCCTCAACTACATCGCCGGGCGGCTGGGGCTGGACCATGACCGTGTCTTGTTCGGCCGCGGCGCCATCTCGGTGATGAGCCGTTACCTTGATATGCGTGGCGGGCAGCTTGACGCGGCGGAGCGCGATAAGCTGCTGTTCTGGTATGCCCAGGCGGCGATGTGGGGCCGGTTCTCGGGATCAGTCGAGAGCTTCATCGACGTCGATCTGGAGGCGCTGGAGGGACCGGACGGCGGGCTCGACAATTTGATCGAGGTGCTGCGGTTGTGGCGCGGCGGCTTGCGCGTGGAGCCGGCGCACTTTGACTCGTGGAGTGTGGGCGCGCGCTTCTATCCCATTCTCTACATGTTGACGCGGGTGAGGGGCGCGCGCGACTGGGGGTCGGGGCTGGAGCTCAAGGCGGAGCTGCTGGGCAAGATGAGCAGCCTGGAGGTGCATCACATCTTCCCGAAGGCGCAACTCTACAAGGCGAACGTCGGACGCGCGAAGGTCAACGCGCTCGCCAATTTCTGCTTCCTCACCAAGGGCACCAACTTGGAGATCTCCGACACCCGACCAGAGGTCTATTTCCCGGAGATCGAGAAGCGTCATCCAGGCGCGCTGGCCTCGCAATGGGTGCCGATGGACGAGGATCTGTGGCGGATCGAGAACTTCGATCGGTTCCTCGAGGCCCGCCGGAAGCTGCTCGCCGACGAGGCAAATCGGGTGTTCAAGGAATTGCTGAACGGCGATGAACGCTGGTTGGCGGCGATGGGGCCGGCGACTCCAAGCGTACCCGGTTCATCGGCGGGGCATGTGCTTGGCGGCGTCTCGAGCGACGAGGAAGAAGAGGCGCTGTATGAGCTCAATGATTGGCTGGACGCGCAGGGCTTGTCGCGCGGTCAGGTATCATTCGAGTTGGTCGATCCCGACACTGGCGAACAGCGCGCGCTGCTGGACCTGGCGTGGCCCGAGGGGGTCCAGGCGGAGCTGACCGAGCGCGTTGCGCTCCTGCTGGGCGAGAGCGCTGAACTTCTCGCCGTCGCGAACGCCGCAGACTACCGTTGCTTCGTTTCCGTGGAGCAGTTCAAAGAATATGTGCGCCGCGAGATACTGGGTGCTGCCAATGGATCGATCAGTTTCGTCGAACAGCTTGAAGCGGCCCAGTGATCGGCAAAACGGAAGCCTGAAGATTCCTTAGCGGGCATGCGCCACTTATGGTGGGCGTGGTCTGTAAGCCGAAGAGCTACAGACCGCAGAGAGCGGGAGACCAGCTCAGGCGTATCCTGTCTAACATGGCGCCGACATCTAACAGTGATGATGTTAGATTGGCCGCACAGGTTTGTCGCGCGATCTGGCGAAGGCCCAGTTCGCCTTCGGGGTTTCCCTAGGAATGATCAGTCCGGAGAGGAGCTTCCCTGGGGATGCCTCGGAAGGCAGCCACTTGACGCTCCCTCGAAACAAAATAAGAACGTAGCTGCCTTTCGCAGCGCGAACCAGACCGCCGGTTTAGGAAATGGTGATGGTTCAGTCGCTTTCCGCAAAACCCGCACCGCAAAGCGGTCTTTCACCGCGCCGCCTGATACGGCTACGCGAGGTGCTACATCGAACGGGGCTGTCCCGTTCCACCATCTATCGCCGGATCGAGCTCGGGCAGTTCCCCAAGCCCTATCCGCTCGGCGGCAGGATTGTCGCTTGGGCGGAGAGCGAAGTTGACCGGTGGATCGCAGAGAAGGTCGGCGAATAGTTGAAGCAGCGGCGTTCCAGCCGCCAAGTGACCGGCCTCCCGACGCGCAGCTCGTCGATCTCACTGCGCCAAGGCAAACAGCCTGGCACACCTGGCCGCATGTTCGCTCAGGCGGTCGACCAGCCGATCGACAATGCCATGCGTCATGCCGGTTTCGCGCATCTGTCGCCGGACGCCGTCCGCGGCTGCGGGCAACGCCTCGGCCATGGCGAGAACACGCTCGGATACCGCATTCTGCTTCAACCCCAGTTCGTCGGCGAGTTTCTCCCAGTCGCGGGCGGAGATGTCGCGAAGCCGGTATTTTCCTCCCAGCTTCATGGCGAGTTTGGCGCGCATCGGGTCGAAATCTTTGTAAGGCAAAATACTCGCAACGTCGTAGAATGGCGCCAGGCGGACGCGGCCGGCGGCGCCGATCAGGATGGAATAGTTCTTCGCATGGGCATCGGTGCCACCGATCAGCCAGTTGAGCGCCACGACATCGATGAAGACTTGGACATCCTCGCCCGGCGCACCCGAATTCTCCCTCAGCAGGTCAACGATTTGCGCAACGCCGGGACCGCCTTCATTTTCGTATTTGTGCGTCGGCGGTACGCCCAACGCCTGGCACATGTCCTCCTGATGAATGCGGATGACACCGCCCTCGGTCGCCTGCCGATCATAGCGATCAACGACGAACACCACTTCGTCTTCGAAACGCATGACGGTCGAGGTTGCCACGGGGAGGCCGAGTGCGCGTGCAACCGCCAAGCAGAAATGCTCGTTCTCCGCATGCCCGTCGAAATCGGCGCTCGGCGGCTTCAGGATATGGGTCGTCGGAGTGCGCCCGGACGGTACGCCCCATTGACCATTCTGAAGGAGAAGCGCCGTTTTCGGCTGGGCGCCGGCCAAGCTGAACTGTCCGGTGTCGGCTGGCAGGCGCCAGGCCGATTGGTCCTCGCGGAGCTGCCGGATGCGGGCTGCGATTTCCGCTTCTTCGAGCCAGGCGATATCGCCGCCTTCGCTGTCGATAACGGCGTCGAGACGCTCGGGACGAACGAATTGTACGGCGCCTGCACAATCTTCGCCCACGTTGGCGATCAGCGCGAACGGGTTGCGCGCGGACACCTGGAATTTCTTGGCCCATCGATCGAGGACACGCTCGTTGTCGGGGAGCAGTCCCCAGATATAGGCGCTGATCTCGTCGTGGCGGTGCTCCAGCGCCGCGAGCGGCATTGAAAGCGACAGCGGGTACGAGCCGCGGATATCGCGCCAGGCTTCGTCGTAGGTGAACGACAGTTTGCCTCGGTCGTCCTGGATCACCCGCCCGACCACTCGATTGGAAAGCAGGACGAAGAGTTCCTTGCTCACGTCGCCGGCTCCTTGGCCTTGCGCACGATCGCATCGATATCGACGGTGTCGAGCGCATTTGCACTCGAACCGGACATGTCGTCGCGATGGACGGACAGGCTTAGGCCTAGCGCAGCCAAGGCTTTCAGGACGAGACCGATTTCGGCTCGCGGCTTGCCGCGCTCGACCTCCATGACCCATCGGCGATTGACTCCGATGAGCGATGCCAATGTTGCCTGATCCAGCTTTTGCCGCTTGCGCTGGTCACGAATGAACGTGCCGATCTCTTTTGCCGTGCGGACGTGCACGAGTGGCCTCCTGTTACCGAACGCTCACTTTATATGCATGTTACCGTTCGATCGCAATCATAAAATGAGAGTGTTCGATCACATTTGTAGAATGTTACCATTCGCTCACACCGCTAGCATAGTACTCCTAAGCCTGACGGATCAAACGACACGCAGCCGTCGCTTGACCCTCTGACCAGCGCGCAACTCGTCGAGGTGATCGCTCCACCACTGGGCCATTCGGACGCGCTCCTCCCAGTGCTTGCCGCGATGATAGATGCCGCGGATCGCGTTACCGTCGTTATGCGCAAGTCCGCGCTCGATGGCGTCGGCGCTCCAGAGCCCGCTTTCGTTGAGCATGGTCGAGGCCGTCGCACGCAGGCCGTGCGCGGTGACCTCTTCCTTCGAATAGCCCATGCGGCGGAACGCGGCGTTGAGGGTGTTCTCGCTCATCGGGCGCGACGACGAGCGAGCCGAAGGGAACACGTAGCCCTCGGACCCGAGCATCTCCCCCAGCTCCTTCAGGTAGGCGACGACCTGGCGCGATAGCGGCACGGCGTGCGCACGCCGGGCCTTCATCTTGCCCTCGGGGATTTTCCAGACGCCCTCGTCGAGGTCGAATTCGCTCCACTCGGCGTGGCGCAGCTCGCCAGGCCGCACGAAGACATGCGGCGCGATGAGGAGCGCATACTTCGTGATCGGATAGCCAGTGTAGCCGTCGATCGCCCGGAGCAGCCCGCCCAATTCCTCCGGATCGAGGATCGCGGCATAGTGCTTGGGCCTGGGGGCGACGAGCGCGCCCTTGAGCAGGCTGGTCGGATCCGACGTGCATCGCGTGGTTGCGACGCCGAAGCGGAACACGCGGCTGGCGAACGAGCGGCATTTCTTCGCCGTCTCGTGCTTGCCCTTCGCCTCGAGGCGCTTGAGCGGGGCGAGCACCTCGAACGGTTCGATCTGCTCGATCGGGCGCTTTCCGATCGCCTTCGTCAGCTGCGCAAGGAAGTAGTTGGCCTTGACGACGGTCGCATCGGCCCTGCCGTTCTGCACCATCATCTGCTCGATGTACTCCTTCGCCACCTCCTCGAAGGTGTTGCCCGCGATGAACTCAGCCCTGATCTTCTGCTTTCGCTTCTCGAGCGCCGGGTCGCCGCCCTTGGCAACCGCCATGCGCGCCTCGAGGGCGGCATGCCGCGCCTGCTTGAGGCTGATGTCGGGATAGGTGCCGATCGAGAGCTTCTTCTCGATCTTCCCGATTCGATAGCGGTAGCGCCAGAGCTTGCCGCCTTTCGGCGTGACCTCGATGTACAGACCGCGCTCGTCCGCGACCTTGTACGGCTTGGCCTTCGGTTTGAGCGCCCTGAGCTGGTTGTCGGTCAAAGACACGTGTGGGCCTTTCCCCAATGTGGTTTTCGCCGAAACCCACGAAAGGCCCGCAAATGTTCTCGGAATGTCTGGATGTTCCTGACACGTTCCGGGACGATCCAAGGGCCAAATTCCTTGGATTTCTGCGGATTTATAGACTTTTTGGGATGTTCTGAGAAGAACAAATGGTGCCCAGAAGAGGACTCGAACCTCCACGACCTTGCGATCGCCAGCACCTGAAGCTGGTGCGTCTACCAATTCCGCCATCTGGGCACGGGGTAGGCGGCGGCCTCTAGGAGAGCGCGGCGCGCCTTGTCAACCGCCTCTCGACTGGGGCAAGGGGACGGCGAACGATATGAGGCGAACATGAAGGACAAGCTGGTTACCCTCATCGGCGGCGGCGGGTTCGTCGGGCGCTATGCCGCGCAGGCGCTGCTCAAGGCCGGCGCGCGCGTGCGCATCGCGCAACGCGACCCGCGCCGGGCCTGGTTCCTGAAGCCCCTGGGCGGGCTCGGCCAGACGCAGTTCGTCGCCGCCGACGTGCGCAAGCCGGACAGCATCGCGCGCGCCGTCACCGGGGCCGACGCGGTGGTCAATCTGGTCGGCGTGCTCCGCGGCGATTTTCAGACACTCCACGTCGATGGCGCGCGCAATGTCGCGAAGGCGTGCGCGGCGGCGGGCGTCGGAGCGATGGTGCAGGTGTCGGCGATCGGCGCCGATTTCGAATCGCCCTCCGCGTACGGCCGCTCGAAGGCCGAAGGCGAGGCCGCGGTGCGCGCCGCTTTCCCGGGCGCGACGATCGTGCGCCCCTCGCTCGTGTTCGGGCGCGAGGACCGCTTCGTCAACCGCTTCGCCGAGATGATCGCCGCCGCCTGCGCGGTGCCGCTGGTCCGCGTCGTGCCGGTGCTCGCGCCCGACACCAAATTCCAGCCGGTGTTCGTCGGCGACGTGGCGCGCACGCTGGTCGCCGCGCTCGCGGATCCGGCCACGTTCGGCGGGCGGACGATCGAACTCGGCGGGCCCGACGTACTGTCGATGCGGGCGCTGCTGCGCTGGATCGCGGACGCGATCGGACGCGATCCCACCTTCGTCGAGCTACCCGATCCGGTCGCCGGCGCGCTCGCCCGGCTGCCGGGCACGCCGATCACTCGCGACCAGTGGCTGATGCTCCAGCGCGACAATGTGGTGACGGGCGAGAACGGCGTCGCCGCGGCGGGCGTCACGCCCACCCCGCTCGCCTCGGTCGCGCCGCAATGGCTCGTGCAATATCGCCGCAGCGGCCGGTTCGGCACGCGCGCCGCCGCCTGATCCACTTCCAGCGCTCGCCCCCGCGCGGCCGCACCATCAGCCGGGAGCCGGCCCTTGAGCGATCTTCTCGTCGTCATCCTCCTCGGCATTGTCGAGGGGCTCACCGAATTCCTGCCGGTCTCCTCGACCGGGCACCTGATCCTCGCGGGCGAGCTGCTCGGCTTCAAGGGCAACGTCTCGACGACGTTCGACATCGTGATCCAATTGGGCGCGATCCTCGCGGTGATCGTGCTCTACTGGCGGCGCTTCTGGCACGTCGCCGAAGGGCTGCTGGGGTGGAAGCGGGGCGCGGTCGCGTTCACGCGCAACATCCTGCTCGGCTTCGTGCCTTCGGCGGTGATCGGGCTCCTCGTCTACAAGATGGTCAAGGCGATGCTCGAACAGCCGATCATCGTCGCCGTGATGCTGATCCTGGGCGGCGTCGCGATCCTCGTCATCGAACGGCTGGTGACGCGCACCGCGGTCGACAGCGTCGAGGCGATGCCGGCCAGGACCGCGCTCGGCATCGGCATCGTCCAGTGCCTGTCGATGATCCCGGGCGTCAGCCGCTCGGGCGCGACGATCATGGGCGCGCTCAGCCTCGGCGTCGATCGCAAGACCGCGGCCGAGTTCAGCTTCTTCCTCGCGGTGCCGACGATGCTCGCGGCCTCGGGCTACGACCTGCTCAAGAGTCACGACGCGCTGACCGGCAACGACTGGCTGGCGATCGCGATCGGCTTCGTCGTGTCGTTCATCGTCGCGTTGTTGGTGATTCGCTGGTTCGTAGGCGTCGTCACCCGACACGGATTCGCGCCCTTCGCCTGGTATCGGATCGTCGCCGGCGCGGTCGCCTTGGTGTGGCTGCTGGCAAAATGATCCGTTCCGGCCATATTATCGAACGGGCGGGAGCAAGAATCTAACACGGAATCGCACTGTCGGTAAAACAAGGGTAGCATTACTGCCCTATAATTCGTTTTGTGCGTGACTCTCGCGGTTTCGCGCACTAAAGCGCCCGCATCTCAACAATGCGGGGCGATGATGGCGCACGACGCGATGCTCAAGTTCGTGAACCGGGCACAGGCCTATCCGGCCAAGCGCACGGCCGAGGAGCGCGCGCGCGACTTTCGCGAGATCGCCGATCGCTACGCGCCCAAGGCGGCCGAGGAACAGGCGGGGCGCTGCTCGCAATGCGGCGTGCCTTATTGCTCGGTCCATTGCCCGCTGCACAACCACATCCCCGATTGGCTGCGCCTCACCGCCGAGGGCCGCGTGCGCGAGGCCTATGAGCTCAGCAACGCCACCTCGACCATGCCCGAAATCTGCGGCCGCATCTGCCCGCAGGACCGGCTGTGCGAGGGCAATTGCGTCGTCGAATTCTCCGGCCACGGCGCGATCACGATCGGCGCGGTCGAAAAGTTCATCACCGATACCGCCTGGGACGAAGGCTGGGTCGAGCCGCTGACAGCCGGCCCGACGCGCGGCCAGTCGGTGGGCGTGATCGGCGCCGGCCCGGCGGGGCTGAGCGGCGCCGAATATCTGCGCGCGGCGGGATACGAGGTCCATGTCTACGACCGCTACGACCGGCTCGGCGGGCTGCTGACCTACGGCATTCCCAGCTTCAAGCTAGAAAAGCACGTCATCGACCGGCGCGTCGAGCGGTTGCGCGAGGGCGGCATCGTCTTTCATGAGAATTTCGAGGTCGGCCGCGACGCCACGCTCGACGAGTTGCGCGCGCACCACGACGCCATCCTGATCGCCACCGGCGTCTACAAGCCGCGCGCGATCAAGGCCCCGGGCGTGGGCAGCGCGGGCGTGGTCGAGGCGCTCGATTATCTCACCGCCTCCAACCGCAAGAGCTTCGGTGATGCCGTGCCCGCGTTCGACGACGGCAGCCTGAACGCCGCGGGCAAGAAGGTGGTGGTGATCGGCGGGGGCGACACCGCGATGGATTGCGTGCGCACCGCGATCCGCCAGGGCGCGGCGTCGGTCAAATGCCTCTATCGGCGCGATCGCGCCAACATGCCCGGCTCGCAGCGCGAGGTGGCCAATGCCGAGGAGGAAGGCGTCGAGTTCGTCTGGCTCTCCGGCCCGCAGGCGTTCGAGGCGGCGGAGCGCGTGACGGCGGTGCGCGCGCAGCGGATGCGGCTCGGCGCGCCCGACGCCAGCGGCAGGCGCGCGCCCGAGCCCGATCCGGGCAACGAGTTCGTCGAGGCGGCCGATCTGGTCGTCAAGGCGCTCGGCTTCGACGCCGAAGACCTGCCGCAGCTGTTCGACGCGCCCGAACTCGGCGTGACGCGCTGGGGCACGCTGCTGGTCGATCGCGACATGATGACCAACCTCGACGGCGTGTTCGCCGCGGGCGACATCGTGCGCGGCGCGAGCCTCGTCGTCTGGGCGATCCGCGACGGCCGCGACGTCAGCGAGACGATGCATGCATGGTTGAAGGCGAAGGCGCAATCCGGGAAGGTGGCGGCGTGACGAGGCATATCGCCTCGCGGGGGAGAACCACCATGATCAAGGCATTCGCCATGTCGAGCGCGGCGCTGCTGCTCGCCACGCCCGCCGTCGCGCAGACCGCGCCGACCGCGACCGAAACGGCCACGACACCCATCGATCCCGCGGTGCTGGACGAGGCGCGTCAGGTGGTCGGGCATCTCATGCCGCCCGGCGTCTACAAGAAGGTGATGGGATCGGTGATGACTCCGATCGTCGACAGCATGGGCGCCAGCATGAAAGCGCTGCCGCTCAAGGAACTCGCACAGCTCGGCGGGCTGAGCGCCGACAAGGCGGCCGCGCTCGACAAGGTCGATATCGAGCAGGTCATGGCGATCTACGATCCCCATTGGCAAGAGCGCCAGCAATTGACGATGCGCGCAATGTTCGACTCGATGGGTGAATTCCTCACTTCTCTGGAGCCCGAGCTGCGTGAAGCGATGGCCCACGCTTATGCCAACCATTTCACGCTCGGCGAACTCACCGATCTCAACCGCTTCTTCTCGACGCCTTCCGGCGCCAAGTTCGCCAGCCAGTATATGACGATCACGAGCGATCCGGCGATGGTCGCCGAAATGAAATCGATGATGCCCAAGATGATGCAGCACATGCCGCAATTCGTCGACGCCGCGCAGAAGGCCACGGCCGACCTGCCGCCGCCACGCAAACTCGAAGACCTCAGCCAAGACGAAAAGGCCAGGATCGCGGCTGCGCTCGGCGTCGATGAAACCGACCTTCAGGATCCGAAGACCACCCTATGACCGACCAGCGCACCCGCCTCGCCCATGAGGGCATGTACCGCCCCGATTTCGAATCCGACGCGTGCGGCGTCGGGCTCGTCGCCGCGACCGACGGGCGCGCGTCGCGTCGCGTCGTCCAGTCGGCGATCGACGCGCTGAAGGCGGTGTGGCATCGCGGCGCGGTCGATGCCGACGGCAAGACCGGCGACGGCGCCGGGCTGCACGTCGATCTGCCGCATGCCTTTTTCGACGATGCGATCGCCGCGTCGGGGCACCGCGCGATGCCCAACCGGCTCGCGGTCGGCATGATCTTCCTGCCGCGCACCGATCTCGGCGCGCAGGAAACCTGCCGCACGATCATCGAAACCGCGATCATCGAGGCCGGCTACACCATCTACGGCTGGCGCCAGGTGCCGGTCGACGTGTCGGTGATCGGGCAGAAGGCGCAGGCGACGCGCCCCGAGATCGAGCAGATCATGATCGCCGGCCCGCTGCCGCACGAACAATCGGCCGCCGAGTTCGAGAAGGATCTCTATCTCGTCCGCCGCCGTATCGAGAAGCGCGCGATCGCAGCGCAAGTGCAGGGTTTCTACATCTGCTCGCTGTCGTGCCGCTCGATCGTCTACAAGGGGCTGTTTCTCGCGGAGAGCCTGTCGGTCTTCTATCCGGACCTCACCGACGAGCGCTTCACCAGCCGCGTCGCGATCTTCCACCAGCGCTATTCGACCAACACCTTCCCGCAATGGTGGCTGGCGCAGCCGTTCCGCTGCCTCGCGCACAATGGCGAGATCAACACCATCCGCGGCAACAAGAACTGGATGGCGAGCCACGAGATCAAGATGGCGAGCCTCGCGTTCGGCGAGCAATCGGAGGACATCAAGCCGGTGATCCCCGCGGGCGCCAGCGACACCGCCGCGCTCGATGCCGTGTTCGAGACGATCTGCCGCGCCGGCCGCGACGCGCCCACCGCCAAGCTGATGCTGGTGCCCGAGGCGTGGAGCGAGCAATCGGACATCCCGTCGGGCCAGCTCGCCATGTATCGCTATCTCGCGAGCGTGATGGAGCCGTGGGACGGCCCCGCCGCGCTGGCGATGACCGACGGCCGCTGGGCGGTCGCGGGGATGGACCGCAACGCATTGCGCCCGCTGCGCTATACGCTGACCGACGACGGGCTGCTCGTGGTCGGCTCCGAAACCGGCATGGTCGTGCTGCCCGAAACCAGCGTGGTCGAGAAGGGCCGGCTGGGCCCCGGGCAGATGATCGCGGTCGATCTCGACGAAGGCCGCGTCTACCACGATCGCGAGATCAAGGATCGCATCGCCGGCGAGAAGGATTATGCCGCGATGCTCGCCGATTTCCTGTCGATCGACGATCTGCCCCAGCCCAAGGGCGCCGAGGCGCCGGCCTGCCGCTACGATCGCGCCGAGCTCGCCCGCCGCCAGGTCGCCGCCGGCCAGACGCTCGAGGACATGGAGCTGATCCTCGCCCCCATGGTCGAGACGGGCAAGGAAGCCGTCGGCTCGATGGGCGACGATACCCCGCTCGCGGTCATCTCGGACAAGCCGCGGTTGATCAGCCAGTTCTTCCGGCAGAATTTCAGCCAGGTCACCAACCCGCCGATCGATTCCTTGCGCGAACGCCATGTGATGTCCTTGAAGACGCGCTTCGGCAACCTCGCCAACATCCTCGATCCAGCGGGCCAGCAGAGCCAGGTACTGGTGCTGAACTCGCCGGTGCTCACCTGCGCCGATTGGGATCGACTCAAGGCGCATTTCGGCAACGCGGCAGCCGAGATCGATTGCACCTTCGAAACCGGCGGCGGCCCGGAGCTGCTGCGCGCCGCGATCCAGCGCATCCGCGAGGAAGCCGAGCAGGCGGTGCGCCAGGGCAAGAGCGAGATTTTCCTCACCGACGAGGCGATCGGGCCGGATCGCGTCGGGATCGCGGGCGTGCTCGCCGCCGCGGCGGTGCATACGCATCTCGTGCGCAAGGGGCTGCGCTCCTACGCCAGCGTCAACATCCGCACCGCCGAATGCCTCGACACGCATTATTACGCGGTGCTGATCGGCGTCGGCGCGACCACGGTGAACGCCTATCTCGCCGAGGCCGCGATCCTCGATCGCCATGCGCGCGGCCTGTTCGGCGAGATGACGGCTGAGACGTGCCTCGCCAACCACCGCAAGGCGGTCGACGAGGGCCTGCTCAAGATCATCTCGAAGATGGGCATCGCGGTGATCTCCTCCTATCGCGGCGGCTACAATTTCGAGGCGGTGGGCTTGAGCCGTGCGCTCGTCAACGATCTCTTCCCCGGCATGCCCGCGAAGATTTCGGGCGAGGGCTATGCCTCGCTCCATCTCAACGCCACGCTGCGCCACGAGGCGGCGTTCGACCGCTCGGTGGTGACGCTGCCGATCGGGGGCTTCTATCGCCAGCGCGCGACCGGGGAGACGCATGCTTATTCGGCGCAGCTCATGCACCTGCTGCAGACCGCCGTCTCGACCGACAGCTATTCGACCTATCTGCAATTCTCGCGCGGGGTCGCCGATCTGCCGCCGGTCTATCTGCGCGACCTGCTCCAGTTCAACTTCCCCGACGAAGGCATCGCGGTCGAGCAGGTCGAGCCGATCACCGAAATCCGCAAGCGCTTCGTGACGCCCGGCATGTCGCTGGGCGCGCTCAGCCCCGAGGCGCACGAGACGCTGGCGATCGCGATGAACCGGATCGGCGCCAAGGCGGTGTCGGGCGAGGGCGGCGAGGACAAGACCCGCTACAAGCCCTATGACAACGGCGACAATGCCAATTCGGGCGTCAAGCAGATCGCCTCGGGCCGGTTCGGCGTGACGGCCGACTATCTCAACGCCTGCGACGAGATCGAGATCAAGGTCGCGCAAGGCGCCAAGCCCGGCGAGGGCGGCCAGCTCCCCGGCTTCAAGGTCACCGAGTTCATCGCCAAGCTGCGCCACGCCACGCCCGGCGTCACGCTGATCAGCCCGCCGCCGCACCACGACATCTATTCGATCGAGGATCTGGCGCAGCTCATCTACGACCTGAAGCAGATCAACCCGCGCGCGCGCGTCTGCGTCAAGCTCGTGAGTTCGGCGGGGATCGGCACCGTCGCGGCGGGCGTCGCCAAGGCGCATGCCGACGTCATCCTCGTCGCCGGGCACAACGGCGGCACCGGCGCGAGCCCGCAGACCTCGATCAAATATGCCGGCACGCCCTGGGAAATGGGCCTCAGCGAGGTCAATCAGGTGCTCACCCTCAACGGCCTGCGCGGCCGGGTGCGGCTGCGCACCGACGGCGGGCTCAAGACCGGGCGCGACATCGTCATCGCCGCGATCCTCGGCGCCGAGGAGTTCGGCATCGGCACGCTGAGCCTCGTCGCAATGGGCTGCATCATGGTGCGCCAGTGTCATTCGAACACCTGCCCCGTCGGCGTCTGCACGCAGGACGAGAAGCTGCGCGCCAAATTCGTCGGCACGCCGGAGAAGGTTATCAACCTGATGACCTTCATCGCCGAGGAAGTGCGCGACATCCTCGCCCGGCTCGGCGTCACCAGCCTCGACGAGGTGATCGGCCGCACCGAATTGCTCCGCCAGGTCAGCCGCGGCGCCGAGCATCTTGACGATCTCGATCTCAACCCGATCCTCGCCAAGGTCGATGCCGACGAGGATCAGCGCCGCTTCTCGCTTTCGACTTTCCGCAACGAGGTGCCCGACAGCCTCGACGCGCAGATCATCAAGGATGCGGCCGCCGTCTTCTCGCGCGGTGAGAAGATGCAGCTCACCTATTCGGTGCGCAACACGCACCGCGCGGTGGGAACGCGGCTGTCGAGCGAGATCACGCGCACGATCGGCATGTCGAAGCTCGCCGACGGCCACGTCACCGTGCGCCTGCGCGGCTCGGCCGGGCAGAGCCTCGGCGCCTTCCTGTGCAAGGGCATCACGCTCGAGGTGTTCGGCGACGCCAACGATTATGTCGGCAAGGGCCTGTCGGGCGGCATCATCGCGGTGCGCCCCGTGGTGTCGTCGCCGCTCGAGAGCCACAAGAACACGATCATCGGCAACACCGTGCTCTACGGCGCCACCTCGGGCGCGCTCTATGCCGCAGGGCAGGCGGGCGAGCGCTTCGCGGTGCGCAATTCGGGCGCGCAGGTGGTGGTCGAGGGTTGCGGCGCCAATGGCTGCGAATACATGACCGGCGGCGTCGCGGTGGTGCTGGGCGCGGTCGGCGCGAACTTCGGTGCGGGCATGACCGGCGGCATGGCGTTCGTCTACGACGAGGACGACGGCTTCGCGGCGCACGCCAATCCCGAGAGCATCGTCTGGCAGCGCCTCGCCTCGGCACATTGGGAAGCCGTGCTGCACAACCTGATCGAGGCGCACGTCGCGGCGACCGACAGCAAATGGGCGGCGGGCCTGCTCGACGATTGGGATCGCGTGCGCGGCCGCTTCTGGCAGGTCGTGCCCAAGGAGATGCTCGACCGCTTGCCGCAACCGCTCGACGAGACGGAGGAACTGGTCGCGGCGGAATGACGGGCCTTCCGCTTCGTCGGCCGGTGCAGTAACGCCGGTTGGCATGTGGCAACTCTATCAATTCCCGCTGTGCCCGTTCTCGCGCAAGGTGCGGCTGCTCTTGGGCGAGAAGGGCGTGGGCTACGAGCTCCTGCGCGAATCGCCGTGGCAGCGGCGCGACGAGTTCCTCGACATGAACCCCGCCGGGCAGACGCCGGTGATGGCGGACCCGGAGAGGAACCTGCTGCTCGTCGATTCGATGGCGATCTGCGAATATTTCGAGGAGACGGTCGAAAAGGCGTCGATGATCAGCGGCACCGCGGCCAACCGCGCCGAAATCCGCCGCCTCGTCGCCTGGTTTGACACGCAATTCTACAATGAGATCGTCGCGCCCCTGCTCCACGAGCGCGTGATCAAGCGGCTGGTCCAGCGCGCCGCGCCCGACGCCAGGGTGCTGCGCGAGGCGATGAAGGCCGCGCTCCAGCATCTCGACTATACCGATTACCTGCTCGATCACCGCAACTGGCTGGGCGGCGCGACGATGACGCTCGCCGATCTCGCCGCGGCGGCGCAGATTTCGGTCGCCGATTATCTCGGCGGTATCGACTGGAAGGGGCATGAGGCGACCGCGGGCTGGTATCGCGGCTTCAAGAGCCGCCCGAGCTTCCAGCCGCTCCTCGCCGAGCGGATGGAGATGATCGGCCCCCCGGCCCATTATGCGGTGCACGATTTCTGATGACGACAGCCCAGACCAGTTTCGACGATTTCCTCAAGATCGACATCCGCGTCGGCACGATCGTCGCGGCCGAGCCCTTTCCCGAGGCGCGCAAGCCCGCGTTCAAGCTCGTCATCGATTTCGGGCCGGAGATCGGCCGCAAGCGCTCCTCGGCGCAGATCACCGATCACTACGCGCTCGACACGCTGGTCGGGCGTCAGGTCGCGGCGGTGGTCAATTTCCCGCCGCGCCAGATCGGGCCGATGATGTCGGAGGTGCTGACGCTCGGCTTCCCCGACGCGGACGGCGCCATCGTCCTGATCGCGCCGGACCAGAAGATCCCTGACGGTGGGCGGCTGTTTTGATCAGATTGCGAACGCCGGCTTAGAGCAACGAGCCTTAAATCAGAACCGTTCGTCCCCGGACTTGATCCGGGGTTGTCGAAGCACCGTCCTTTTCCCGCCGTGGAAAAGAAGAACGGCCCTTCGACAAGCTCAGAGCCTGCCCCGGCGAAGGCCGGGGGCGAACGGTGTCGGGTCAGATGAAACGCACGTTGCTCTAGGATCGTCACCCTCACCCTTCCGCGCCTTCGGCGCTCCCTCCCTCTCCCAGCGGGAGAGGGAAAGGGCCCGCTCGGCGCAGCCGAGTGGGAAGGGTGAGGGTGATAGGGGCAAATATCGGTGAAGGCCGCGTGCCTACGCCGCCTTCGGGCTCCTGAGCGCCCAGCGCAGCATGACGCCCATGCCCTGCGCGCCGATCCGTGCCGCGTGCGTCCGCAGATCGGGGGCATGCAGCCCCAGCATCGCGCGCGCGCAGGGCGGCAGCAGATCGGCGGCGGCCTCGAACACGACGCGCCCGAAGCGCCGCGTCGTCCAATTGCCCTTCACCTGCATCGCCTCGAGTGCGGCAAGCAGGCTATGCGTGCGGTTGTCGCTCACCAGTTCGGGCCGCATCCTCTCGAAATAGGCCGCCATTTCGCGCCGGTTCGTGGGCACGCCTTCGGCGCCGAGCCGTTCGGCGAGCGGCGCCATCTCGGCGAAATAGCGGTCCTGATCGACCCCCGAGAGCGCGCGATTGCGATAGTGGAGATGCGCCCGAAGGAAGCACCAGGTTTCGCAGGCGTGAACCCACGTCAGCAGACGCGGGTCGCTCGCGCGGTACGGCGTGCCGTCGGGCAGCGTCCCGGTGACGCGCTCGTGGATCCTCCGCACGCGATCGATCGCTGCCAGCGCCTCGCCTGTCCCGGCATAGGTGGTCACCGCGATGAACCGCGCGGTGCGCCCCAGTCGCCCTTCGGGATCGTCGCGGAAATTGGAATGGTCCCACACCCCCGCCAGCGCCGCCGGGTGGAGCATCTGGAGCTGGAGCGCGGCGACCCCGCCGATCATCATCGACGCGAAGTCGCGATGCACCGCCCAGGCGACCGAGTGCGGGCCAAACAGCCCGTCGTCGCCCGGCGGGCGGACGATCGGCGCGGCCCGCTTCGCGCCCGTCAGGCCGCGTACCTGCCGGCGGATCGACTCGCGGATCATGTCCATCGCGCCTCCCGCCGGGCGGTGCCGGCTCAATACATATGCTGGCCGCCGTTGATCGACAGCGTCGATCCGGTGACGAAGCCGGCATCTTCGGCGCACAGGAACGCGACGCCGCGCGCGATCTCTTGCGCCTTGCCCAGCCGCCCGACCGGAATCTTGGCGACGATCTTCTCGAGCACGTCGGCGGGCACCGCGGCGACCATGTCGGTGTCGATATAGCCCGGTGCGATCGCGTTCACCGTCACGCCCGCACGCGCGCCTTCCTGCGCCAGCGCCTTGGTGAAGCCGTGGATGCCCGATTTGGCGGCGGCATAATTGACCTGACCATATTGCCCCGCCTGGCCGTTGATCGAGCCGATATTGACGATCCGTCCCCATTTGCGCTCGCGCATGCCGGGGAAGCACGCCTTGGCCATGTTGAAGCAACCGCCGAGGTTGACGCGCATCACCTCGTCCCAATCGTCGTGGCTCATCTTCAGCATCGTGCCGTCGCGGGTGATGCCGGCATTGTTGACGAGCACGTCGACCGGCCCCAACTCGTCGGCGACCTGCTTGCAGCCAGTCTGGCACGCCTCGAAATCGCCGACGTCCCATTTGTACGCCTTGATGCCGGTGCGTGTCGTGAAGGCCTTCGCGCGTTCCTCGTTGCCCGCATAATTGGCGGCGACGGTCATCCCCGCTTCCTTGAGCGCGAGGCTGATCGCCTCGCCGATGCCGCGGGTGCCGCCGGTAACGATCGCAACGCGTGCCATGCCTCTCTCCTGAAAAACCGTTGTCGCCTCGAAATCGAAGGCTAGGCCGGACCGGTCCAGCCCGCAAGCTCGCGCGACAGCAGGGTGCGCAGCATCGCGATCCCGGTGTCGGAATCGTTGAGGCACGGCAGATAAGCGAAATGCGTGCCGCGCGCGGCAAGGAAGGTCTCGCGGCCCCGGATCGCGAGTTCCTCCAGCGTCTCGAGGCAATCCGCCGAGAAGCCCGGCGCGACCACCGCGACCTTGGTGATACCCTCGCCCGGCAATGCCGCGAGCATCGCCTCGGTCGCGGGTTCGAGCCACTTGGCGCGCCCGAAGCGCGACTGGAAGGCAACGATCAAGTCGCGCCCCAGCGCCTCGCCCAGCAGCCGCGCGGTCTTCTGGCAATGACAGTGATAGGGATCACCCAATTCGAGCGTCCGCTGCGGCATCCCGTGGAAGCTCGCGATGATCGCCTCGGGCGCGAAATCGAGACGCGCCAGCGCGACTTCGACCGACGATCGCAGCGCGTCGATATAGGCGGGATCGTCGTGATAGGGCGGTAGTGTGCGGATCGCCGGCTGCCAGCGCATGTCCGCCAAGGCGGCGAAGGCGCGGTCGTTGGCGGTGGCGGTCGTCGCCGCGCAATATTGCGGGTAGAGCGGGGCGAGCAGGATGCGCTCGCAGCCCGCCTCCTTCATCGCGGCGAGCCGATCGGGGATCGCGGGATCGCCGTAGCGCATCGCCCAATCGACCAGCACGCCCGCCCCGAACGCGCCGTTCAACGCATCCGCTTGCGCCTTGGTGATCGCGGCGAGCGGCGAGCCGTCGTCGCGCCACACCTGCGCGTAGGCGTGCGCAGACTTCTTCGGCCGCGTGTTGAGGATGATCCCGCGCAGGATCGGCTGCCAGGCGAGCTTCGGGATCTCGATCACGCGCGGGTCCGACAGGAACTCGGCAAGATAGCGCCGCACTGCCCCCGGCTCGGGCGCGTCGGGGGTGCCGAGGTTGACCAGCAGCACGCCGATCCGCGGCGGCGCGATCGGCGGATGATCGGGCGGCAGCATCATGCGTCGCCCGGCCGCAGCGGCAGCGAGCGCAGCCGCACGCCGCTCGCGGCCTGGATCGCGTTGGCGATCGCCGGCGCGACCGCGGGCACGCCCAATTCGCCCACCCCGCCGGGATCGGCTTCGCTGCGGATCAGCTCGACCGTGATGTCGGGCGTGTCGGCGAGCAGCGGCAGCCCCAGGTCGCCGAAACCGCGTGCGTCCGCCAGATTTTCGGTGAAGCCGGTCGCGGCGCCCAGCGCGCTCGCCATGCCGAAGATCAGCCCGCCCTCGATCTGCTGGCGCACCACGTCGGGGTTGATCTGCCGCCCACAATCGACCGCCGCCACCAGCCGATCGACCCGCGGCCGCCCGCCGTCGAGCGTCGCCTCGGCGAGCACAGCGATATGGCTGCCGCGAAAGCTGTGGCAGGCGATCCCCTGGCCGCTTCCCGCGACGCCGCCCTGCCACCCGCCGAGTGATGCCGCGGTCGAGAGGCAGCGCGCCAGCCGCGCCTTGCCGCCCAGCATCGCGATCCGGAACGACATCGCCTCGGTGCCCGCGACATGCGCCAGCTCGTCGATGAAGCATTCGGTGAAGAAGGCGGTGTAGCCATGCGCGCCGCCGCGCAGATGCCCCGTCGGCACCCCGATCTCGGCCGGATGATGGTCGATCGCGTAATTGGGGATGGCGTAGAACGGCTCGGCGCCCGCGACCGCATAATCGTCCCCCGCGCCCGGCAGCACGCGCGCCGCCGCCAGCGTGGCATCGCCCGCGATCAGGCGATCTGCGAGCTCGCGCCCCGTCCGCGGCGCGGCGATCTTGGCGAGCCAGCCCAGCACCGTGCCGTTGGCCGCGAGCCGGCCCGTCATCCGCGCTGCGGCCGCCGGGCGGTAGCGATCATGCAGCAGATCCTCCGCGCGCGACCACACGAGCTGGACGGGGCGCTTCAGCCGCTGGGCGAGGAGCGCCGCCTGTTCGGTCGCCTGATGCTCCAGATTGGCGCCGAAGCCGCCGCCGATCAGCATCGGATGCACCGTGACGCGATCCTCGGCGATCCCCAATGTCGCCGCCGCGGCGGCGCGCGCGAGGCCGGGCGCCTGTGTCGGCAGCCACAACTCCAGCCCCTTGTCGGTCAGGTGCGCGGTGGCCGTCATCGTCTCGATCGCGGCATGAACGCCCAAGGCGACGCGATAGTCGGCGGTCACGACCTGCGCGTCGCGGAACGCGGCGGAAAGGTCGCCCGCTTTGGCCATCCGCTCGCCCTTGCCGTCGAGCGCGGCATCGAGCGCGGCGTCGATCGAGTCCGATCCGACGATGGCGCCCCTGGTCTCAAAGCGCGGTGCGAGCGCGTCGAGCGCCCGGTTCGCCGCCCACCAGTTGCTCGCGACCGTCGCCACCCAGCGCGGGTTCTCGATCACCTGGGAGACGCCGGGAATCGTGTCCGCTGCCGCGCGATTCGTCCGCACCAGCCGCGAGTCGCCCACCGGCCCCTGCCGGATCGCGGCATAGGCCATGTCGGGCAGCCGGATGTCGCCCGCGAAATT
Organism: Sphingomonas sp.; assembly: GCA_035538935.1. Lineage (GTDB taxonomy): Bacteria > Pseudomonadota > Alphaproteobacteria > Sphingomonadales > Sphingomonadaceae > Sphingomonas. The sequence continues at coordinate 178,103 of DATLJH010000007.1, read as the reverse complement.
GGCCGATCCGTCGACCTTCGAGGGCACGTCGATCCGCGGCAGCGACTGGCCGTAGAGCCGGTCGCCCTCGCCCGATCGCAGCGGCAGCGGTTCGGTCACGTCCTCGCTCGCGGCATCGGCGGCCAGTTCGCCGAAGCGCAGCCGGTCCTTGCCGTGGACGACGAACCCGCCCGCGGTCCCGCATGCCTGCCAGTCCACCCCCCAGCGCCGCGCCGCCGCCTTGCACAAGGCCACGCGCGCCGCCGCGCCGGCGATGTGGAGCGCCTCCTCGAACATCCTGACCGAGGTCGATCCCGCGGTCAGCATCAGCAGCGCGTGCTCGGCATGCTGCGCGCGCAGGCGTTGGGGCAGCGCGTCGAACACCCCGGCGAACAATTCGCCCGCCGCGAGCGGGTTCGCGTAGAGCGGGTTGAGCGGCGCCGCCTCGACGCCCACGGTACGCCAGTCCGCGCCCAGCTCGTCGGCGACGATCTGCGGCAGCGTCGTATAGACGCCCTGGCCGTGCTCAGCCTGCGGCACCGCGACGACGACGTGTCCGTCCTCGCCGATCTTGAGCCACGCGCCCATGATGTGCTCGCCGCGCGCCGCGGTCAGGTTGGGCGCATAGGTGCGCGGCCATAAAGCCCAGGCGACGAGCAGCCCCACGCCCGCGCCCCCGCCGATCAGCAGGTTACGGCGGCTGATACCCCCCTTGTCGTCGTCCTCGGCCATGCGCGGGTGATGTAGCGGCCCGACCGGCGCGGCGCCAGCCGGGGCGTCGCCGCGCTCACCCCGGACACGGCACCTCGCCTCTTGGTCTTGTCGTCCGCGCTCTTTATGAGGGCGTGTCTCGCCCGAGGAAAAGCCTTTGATCCTGTCCGTTCTCGCCCAGGCCGCCGTCGATACCCAGCACATCCGCTGGACCGATCTCGGCCTCGATCCGGTGCTGCTCTCGATCGGCGGCCATCCGATCCTGCGCTGGTATTCGCTCGCCTATATCGCTGGCATCCTCGTCGGCTGGTGGTATCTGCTCAAGCTGATCGCCCAGCCCGGCGCGCCGATGGCGAAGCGCCACGCCGACGATCTCGTCTTCTACGCCACGATCGGCGTCATCGCCGGCGGCCGGATCGGCTACGTGCTGTTCTACGCGCCGTGGATGCTGCTCGATCCGCTGCAGATGTTCAAATTGTGGGACGGCGGCATGTCGTTCCACGGCGGCGTCATCGGCACCAGCCTCGCGATGATCCTGCTGGCCAAGCGCAAGGGTCTCGATTGGCTGCGCATCCACGATTACGTCGCTTGCTGCGTGCCGTTCGGCCTGTTCTTCGGGCGCATCGCCAACTTCATCAACGGCGAATTGTGGGGCAAGCCCTCGAACGTCGCCTGGGCGATCATCTTCCCGCGCACCGGCGACGATGTCGCGCGCCACCCCAGCCAGCTCTACGAAGCGGGGCTCGAAGGCCTCGTGCTGTTCGCCCTGCTCTGGTGGTTCTTCTGGAAGACCAAGGCGCGCTACGATCCGGGCAAGCTCACCGGTATCTTCCTGGTCGGTTACGGCTGCGCGCGCTTCGTGATCGAATTCTTCCGCGAGCCCGATTCGCAATTCTCGGGCACCTTCCTCGCGACCACGATCCACATGGGTCAGCTGCTGTGCCTGCCGATGATCCTGGGCGGCATCTACCTGATCGCCACCAGCGCCCGCCGCCGCCACCGCGTCGTCCCCATCGCCGGGGACGAAAGCGTCGCGTGATCGGGCTTCCCACCTCCGTTCGCTTCGAGCGACGTCGAGAAGCATTGGCGCGCGGACCGCAGACGTTTCTCGACTGCGCTCGAAACGAACGGGATTGATGGTGACCGAGGAGGGCAGCCTGCCCGATCGCCTCGCGCGCGCGATCACGCTCGCGGGGCCGATGCCGCTCAGCCGGTTCATGGGCGCGGCCAACGCGCAATATTACGCGACGCGCGATCCGCTGGGCACGAGCGGCGATTTCGTCACCGCGCCCGAGGTGAGCCAGATGTTCGGCGAGCTGCTCGGCCTCGCGCTCGCGGACGTGTGGCAGCGCGCCGGCCGGCCCGACGCCGCCTATGTCGAGATCGGCCCCGGCCGCGGCACGCTCGCGGCCGATGCGCTGCGTGCGATGGGGAGCGCTGGCCTCGCGCCTGCGGTGCATCTGGTCGAGACCAGCCCGGTACTGCGCGCCGCGCAGAAGGAACGTCTCCCCGACGCGACCTGGCATGACGACCTCTCGACGCTCCCCGACGATCGCCCGCTCCTCGTCGTCGCCAACGAATTTTTCGACGCGCTGCCGATCCGCCAACTGGTCCGCGCGGGCGCGTATTGGCACGAGCGGCTGGTCGCCTGCCAGGACACGCTGTTCCTCCCGATCGCCGGCCCGCCGCTCCCCGATGCGGTGATCCCCGAACACCTGCGCGACGCCCCCCATGGCGCGGTGCTCGAGACCTCGCCCGCCGCCGTCGCCGTGATGCGCGACCTCGCCGCGCGTCTGGCCAAGCAGGGCGGCGCGGCGCTGGTGATCGATTACGGCTATGACGGCCCCGCGCTCGGCGACACGCTCCAGGCGGTGCGCGGACACGCCTATGTCAACCCGTTCGAGGCCCCCGGCGAGCACGACCTCACCGCGCATGTCGATTTCGGCACCCTCGGCGCGGCGGCGCGGGCGACGGGCGCCGCGGTCCACGGCCCGGTCGAGCAGGGCCAGTTCCTGACCGCGCTCGGCATCGGCGCGCGCGCTTCGGCACTAGCCGCCTCCGCCCCCGATCGCGCCGCCTCGATTCATGCCGATCACGATCGCCTCGTCGCGCCCGACCAGATGGGCGCATTGTTCAAGGTGCTGGGGCTGACCGGCGCCGACTGGCCCGCCCCGGCGGGATTCGCATGATCGCCTATCGCCCCGCATTGCCCGCCGACGGCCCCGAGCTCGCCCGCATGGCCGCGCGCTGCTTCACCGAAACCTTCGGTACGCTCTACCGTGCGTCCGATCTCGCGGCCTTTCTCGACGAGGCGTTCGGTGCCGACGGCCTGCCGTCGCAGCTCGACGATCCCGCCTTCACGATCCGCCTCGCGACCGAGGACGACAGGATCGTCGGCTTCGTCAAGCTCGGCCCCGTCGCCTTTCCCGGCGACTGGCCGGAAACCGCGATCGAGCTTCACCAGCTCTACGTCCTCGGCGGCTGGCACGGCGAGGGCGTCGGCCCCGCGCTGATGGACTGGGCAATCGCCCACGCGCGCGCGGCCGGGCACAGCGACATCACCCTCTCGGTCTACATCGACAACCACCGCGCGCGCCGCTTCTACGAACGCTATGGCTTCGTCGAAGTGGGCCGTTACACCTTCATGGTCGGCAGTCACGAGGATGACGACCGCCTGATGCGGCTGACGCTGTGAGCAGCGTCGAGACCCTCCGCGCCCGTGCACTCGGCGACGTGCCACACGGCTTCCTCGGCCGGCGCGGCGGCGTGTCGGACGGTATCCACGGCGGCCTCAACGTCGGCCTCGGCTCGGCCGACGATGCCGGTGCGATCGCGCACAACCGCCGCCTCGCGGTCGAGACGGTGCTCCCCGGCGCCGCGCTCGTCACGCTCTATCAGGTCCATTCGGCCGAGGCGGTCGCCGTCACCGCGCCCTTTGCCGACGACGCGCGCCCGCACGCCGACGCGCTCGTCACCGATCGGCCCGGCGTGCTGCTCGGCATCCTCACCGCCGATTGCGCGCCCGTACTGTTCGCCGACGCTGATGCGGGCGTCGTCGGCGCCGCGCATGCCGGCTGGAAGGGCGCGCTCGCCGGCGTCACCGACGCCACAATCGCCGCGATGGAGGCGCTCGGTGCGAAGCGCGCGCGCATCACCGCCGCGATCGGTCCGTGCATCGCGCGCGCCAGCTACGAGGTCGACGCCGCCTTCGCGCGCCGCTTCGAGGATGCCGACCCCGCCAACGAGCGCTTCTTTGCGCCCGGCCGCACCGGCCATCACCAGTTCGATCTCGAAGCCTATGTCGCGCACCGCCTCGCCGCTGCGGGCATCGCCCGCGTCGAGGCGCTGGGCGAGGACACCTACGTCCAGCCCGCGCGTTTCTTCAGCTATCGCCGCGCCACGCATCGCGGCGAGCCGAGCTACGGGCGGCAGATTGCGCTGATCGGCCTCGCCTGACGGCTATCGCGGATCGAATAGTATCGTTAGATACTAACCAACCGCATAATTAGAGCCGAGAGGATTCGATGCCCGACACCCCCGACGAGAACGAGGCAATCGTTCCGGCCACCACGCCGCGCCGCAACCCCAAGCCCGAGATCGACGAGATCGCCGGCCGCAAGCTCAAACCCTCGACGCTGATGATGGGGCACGGCTACGATCCGGCGCTGTCCGAAGGCGCGCTCAAGCCGCCGATCTTCGCCACCTCCACCTTCGTCTTTCCTAGCGCCGCCGCAGGCAAGCGCCATTTCGAAGGCATCACCGGCAAGCGCCCGGGCGGCGCCGAGGGGCTCGTCTATTCGCGCTTCAACGGCCCCAACCAGGAAATCCTCGAGGATCGTCTCGGCGTGTGGGAAGACGCCGAGGACGCGCTGACCTTCTCCTCGGGCATGTCGGCGATCGCCACGCTTTTCCTCGCGATGGTCAAGCCCGGCGACACGATCGTCCATTCGGGGCCCTTGTATGCCGCGACCGAGACGTTGATCGCGCGGGTGCTCGGCAAGTTCGGCGTGCATTTCCTCGATTTTCCCGCCGGCGCCAGCCGCGAGGAGATCGACCAGTTGCTCGGCAAGGCCAGTTCGGGCCGCGTCGCGCTCATCTATCTCGAAAGCCCCGCCAATCCCACCAACGCGCTGGTCGATGTCGAGGCGGTGCGCGCCAGCCGCGACGCGATCTGGGGCGACGACGCGGACGCCCCGCCGATCGCGATCGACAACACCTTTCTCGGGCCGCTATGGCAGAAGCCGCTCCAGCACGGCGCCGACATCGTCGTCTACAGCCTCACCAAATATGCCGGCGGACACAGCGATCTGGTGGCCGGCGGGGTGCTCGGCACCAAGCGCCACATGGACGTGATCCGTGCGATGCGGAACACGATCGGCACGATCACCGATCCCAACACCGCCTGGATGCTGCTGCGCAGCCTCGAGACGCTCGAGCTGCGCATGACGCGCGCCGGGGAGAATGCGGCCAAGGTCTGCGACTTCCTGCGCGATCACAAGAAGATCGAGAAAGTCGGCTATCTCGGGTTCCTCAAGGACGACGCGCAGGCCGACATCTACCGCCGCCATTGCACCGGCGCGGGCTCGACCTTCTCGCTCTACATCAAGGGTGGGGAGAAGGAGAGCTTCGCGTTCCTCGACGCGCTCAAGATCGCCAAGCTCGCGGTCAGCCTCGGCGGCACCGAGACGCTCGCGAGCCATCCCGCGGCGATGACGCACCTCTCGGTCCCCAAAGCGCGCAAGAAGGCGCTCGGCATCACCGACAACCTCGTGCGCATCTCGATCGGCGTCGAGGACGCCGACGACCTGATCGCCGACTTCGACACCGCGCTGAAGAAGGTATAGCCGCCCTTCCGTCATCCTGAGGGGACATCGTCATCCTGATGGACGTCAGGATCCATTCAGCGCTCGGTCAATGATCAGGCCCACGAGAATGGATGCTGACTTCCGTCAGCATGACGATTCTGTCTTTTGTCGTCTTCTATTTGATCTTCCACGCCCGGATCGGCGATTTCTTGGGCAGCGGCACCGGCTCGAGCCAGTCGAACTTTTTGTTGTGTGCCAGCTGATCATAGAACCCGCCCGGCGAGCGCGCGCGATAGACGGTCGATTCGGGCATGTTGGGGCACACCATCAGCAGCGTCGCATGGTGCTTCTTCGCGAGGCTGCGAAACTGATCCGGGCTGCCGCCGAAAGCGTGCTGGACGTCGAGGATCGCGTCGCCGTTGCGGTGATACGGCCCCGCCACCGCGTCGTGATGCGTGATCGTGATCAGCCGCGGCCCCAGGTCGACGAAGGTGAACACCACCTGCGGCTTCAATTTGTCGAGCGGTCTCAATGCCGGGATCGTCGGACACAGCCGGCTCGCGCGGTTGATCACCTTCATCCGCGCGTTCGGCCGGTCGATCGGCAGATAGCCCACCATCAGGCTCGCGAAGAAGCCCGACAGGATGAGGAACGCCGCCACCGGCCCCAGCACGCGGACCCACACCGATCGCTGGCGGCGGAACCACGGAAAGGCGATCCAGGCGAGCGCGGTGACGCCGGGGATCGCAAGCAGTTGCGCCGCCGGCCCCGCGCGCACCTGCCACAGCAGCATCGCGGTCGCGAACGCGCTGAACAGCGTCACCACCGTCCAGCCGATCAGCGCCTCGCTCCTGCGCGCGCGCCAGGTGGCGACGATCCCGCCGATCAGCCCGATCACCGGCAGCGTCGCGATCGGGAAGGCGACGCGTAGCGGATGCTCGTAGATCGGCTTGGCCTCGCGCACATGGTCTAGCCAGGTGCGCGCCAGTTCGGGCGACACCTGTTCGGGCCGCCCCAGGCATTGCGGAAAGACGAACGCGAAGCCGATGGCGATCCCCGCGCCCGCGATCACCGCCAGCATCAACCGCAGCCACCGCGCCGCCGGATTGGCGAGCGCCAGCAGCAAGAGCAGCGCGCCCGCGCTCACCATCACGCTCAGCCACACCGGGGTCAGCGCGTCGCAGCGCAGCACCTGGTTGGCGTTCGACGCGAAGGCGGCGAACCCCGCCGCGCTGCCCCCGCCCAGCGACACCGCATAGGCCGCGAGCCGCGGCGCCTCCTCGCGGTCCCAGATCCAGCGCAGTGCCAGGATCGCGCCAGCCATCGCGCAATAAGGCAGCATCTCGAGCCCGATCGTCAGCGATACCGCGCTCGCGAACCCCACCAGCAGCCCGCCGCGCCGCCGCGCATCGTCCGCCAGCCCCGCCACCGTCAGGCTCAGCATCGCGAGCTGCCAACCGTGATGGTCGATGCGCATCGGCAGGAACATCGGCAGCGTCACCCCGCAGAACAGCAGGAAGACGAGCGCGAGCGGCCACAGCAAAGGATGCACCAGCCGCCGCACGGTGAACGCCAGCCCACCCATTGCGATGCTCAGCGGCAGCAGCGGCGCGATCCCGCACGCCAGCCGCTCGGCCTCCGCCATGCCGACGAAGGGTTTGAAGAGCAGGATCAGCCCCGCGATCGGCAAATCGACCAGTCGCGACCAGTGGATGTCGAATCCCGCCGGCGGGTTCAGCCGGTATTGGCGCAAGTCGTACCAGCCCTGGCCGGCAAGCAGCCCGCGCACCTGCATCAGCCGCATATTGTCGTCGGTATCGCCCAGCGACAGCCAATGGATCGCGCCCCAGCGCTGCGCGATGTACCAGATCGCGATTCCCGCCCAGGCGATCAGCGTCAGCCGCAGCCAGTGGCGGTCGAGTTCCTCGAGCGGCTTGAGGCCGCCGTTGCGCTGTCCGGTCAAAATGCTTCCCTCACGCTCGTGCGGCCATTAGGGCGGGGCCCGTGCAAAGGGCAAGGCGAACGTGACGGCGCTTCTACGGCGGATCGAGATGTGGCGCACGAACGGCGTGCTGGGCCAGCTCGTCCGCTTCGGCATTTCGGGCGGGATCGCGACCTTGCTCTACGCGGTGGTCTATTCGCCGCTCGCCGGGTTCGGGATCACGTCGGAACAGGTCGCCAACGTCGCCGGCTATCTGGTTGCCGTCGCCTCGGGCTATGTTCTCCACAGCACATGGAGCTTCCGCGGCCACGGCGCCGCCGCGACGCGGACGAGCTGGCGCTTCTTCCTCGTCTCGCTGATCAGCTACGCCCTCAACACCTTGTGGGTGTGGCTCTTCACCGACGATGCGATGCTGGCGGGGCCGTGGTGGTGGCCGCTGATCCCGGTGGTGTTGGTGACTCCGCTCGTCACCTTCGTCCTCAACCGCGTGTGGGTGTTCGGCTGATGGCCAGAATCTGATGGAACGCATCGTCTACGATCGCATGGCCGCGCACGATTCGACGCATTGGTGGTATCGCGCCCGCCGCGATGTGCTCGCCGATTACGTCGCCCGCTATGCCGGCCTGCCCGAGCACGCCCGCATCCTCGAGATCGGCTGCGGCACCGGCCACAACCTGCCGATGCTCGCGCGCTTCGGCGAGGTCGATGCGATCGAGATCGACGCCGCCGCCCGCGCGATTGCCGCCGAACGCCTCGGCAAGCCCGTGGGCGACGCGCCGCTCCCGACGCTGCCCGGCGTACCTCGCGGCGGCTACGATCTGATCGCGGTGCTCGATGTGGTCGAGCATATCGAGGACGACGTGGCGGCGCTGCGCGGCATGGCGGAATGCCTCGCGCCCGGCGGCAAGATCCTGATCGCGGTGCCTGCGCACCAATGGATGTGGAGCGCGCACGACGTCGTCAACCACCATCACCGCCGCTATTCGAAAGCGACGCTGGGCAAGGCGATCGCCGATGCCGGCCTCACCCACAACGGCTTGCGCTGGTTCAATTCGCTGCTTTTCCCCGCTGCGGTGGCCGTCCGCGCGCTGGGCAAGCTAACCGGCAAGGACGACAGCGACGATTCGCCCCCGCCCAGGCCGATCAACGCGCTGTTCGAGGCGATCTTCCGCACCGAACGCCACCTCCTCGGCCGCGTGCCCCTGTCCCCCGGCCTCTCGCTGATCACGCTGGCGGAGAAGGGGTAGCGCTGGAGCGCGGGACCGGCTCGCCCCCAGGGTTCCCCGCGCCTTACCGGGCCTTCGTCCAGCAAGGTCATCATACCGTGGCGATTGCCTCGCGTCACGTCGGGAAGCGAAGCGTCACCCCTCCAAAAACGGCGCCGCCACCTCATCCCTCACCCGCAATAACCGCCCGGTCGCACGGTCGAGCAGCGCCCAGGTCGTCACCGCTTCCACCTTCACCGCCCCATCGGCGTCGGTGAAGCGCACATGCCGGTCAAAGCGCGCACCGCGTGGGCGATCGGGCACCCAAGTCTCGCCGACCGCCGTCTCGCCCTCGCGCAAATTGCCGCGATAGTCGATCTCGTGCCGCGTCACGACCCAGATATACGCCGCCTGCTGGTCCGCCGGCGCCACCGCCTCCCAATGCGCGACCGCGAGCGCCTGGATCCACTCGACCCACACCGCATTGTTGACGTGGCCCAATTCGTCGATGTCGGCCGCGGTCGCGGTGAAGGTCCGGCGGAACCGCGTCATGCGCGCTGCCGCCGCAGCGCCGCGCCCAGCCCGCGCGCGACCCAGCCGAGTTTCTCGCTCATGCGCGTCGTCACCCGATGGTCCCAGGCATGCTCCCCGCGCGCCATCACCTTGCGCCCGATCTCGCCATAGATGCCCGCTGCCGTCAGCACGCCCCAGGCCGGCCGCAGCGCCAGCGCCCGCACCCCCGGCCGCGCGTGCGCCTCCAGCTCTGCCGCACGATCGCCCAGCCGCCGCACCAGCACCACCAGCCGCTCACGGAACCACGGCTTCATGTGTTCACCCGGTGGGATGTCCATCTCCGCAAGCCACTCGATCGGCAGATAGCAGCGCCCGGCGCGGTCATCCTCCTCCACGTCGCGCATGATGTTGGATAGCTGAAAGGCGCGACCCATGGCGTCGGCGCGCGCCAGCGTGGCCTCGTCGGCCGGATCGACTCCCATGACGATCGCCATCATCCGCCCGACCACCCCCGCGACATGATGGCAGTAGCGCATCAGATCGTCCTCGGTGCGCGGCCGCCAGCCTTGCGCGTCGAGCGCGAGCCCGGCGACAAGATCGTGCGGATCATCAGTCGGAATGCCCGTCTCGGCAACCACGAGGCGCAGCGCATCGAACGCCGGATCGCCCACCGTCTCGCCCGCCAGCGCCGCCTCGGTGCGCGCCGCGATCAGCGCCAGCCGCGCCTGCGCATCGGCGACATCCTCCAGCGCCCCGCCATGATCCTGCCCGTCGGCCAGGTCGTCGCACCGTCGGCACCAGGCATAGAGCAGCCACGCCCGCTCGCGCGTCCGCCGATCGAGCAGCCGCGAGGCGAGCGCGAAGCTCTTCGACCCCCGCGCGATCGATTCGTGTGCGGTGGCGACGATCGCATCGCGGGTGGGAGTCACCTTCGTGCTCCTGCGAAAGCAGGAGCCCAGGGTAGCGGGCGTCGCCCCTTGCGGCTCTGGACCTCCGCTTTCGCGGGGGAACAGAGAGGGGCAGCCCTCACAAATCCGCCGCCTTCATCCGCGTGATCGGCGCGGCGAGCGGCTCGTGCGCCGCCATCCGGTCGATCAGCCCGCCCAGCGTCGTATCGACGATCAGCAGCGCGCGATGCTGCGGCCGCAGGAAGCCTGTCTCGCCCATCTTCTCCCAGAAGGCGATCAGCGCGTCGTAATAGCCGAAGGCATTGAGCAGCCCCACCGGATCGGCATGATAGCCGAGCTGCGCCCAGCTCAGCGCCTCCCACAATTCGTCCATCGTCCCCGTACCGCCGGGAATGGTGACGAAGCCGTCGGCGAGATCGGTGAAGCGCTGCTTCCTCTCGTGCATCGTCTCGACGACGTGGAGCTCGGTAAGCCCGCGATGCGCGACCTCGGCATCGACGAGCGCCTGCGGGATCACCCCGATCACCTCGCCGCCGGCCTGAAGCGCGCTGTCGGCGATCGCCCCCATCAGCCCCAGCCGCCCGCCGCCATAGACCACGCCGATCCCGCGCCGGGCCAGCGTCCGCCCCACCTCGCGCGCCAGCTCGATATAGCGCGGATCGCCCGGCGTCGCCGACCCGCAATAAATGGCGAGGCGGTTCATAATTCCTCCCCGGAACGGAGTTTCGGGTCGGATCGTCCCCCGGACGATCCTTGGCCATGCGGGGCATGGCCAACCAGAAACTGGGGACCGCCGGCCGCAGGCCGGTGGTGGAGGGGCCGCCGTTGCAAACGGCGGCTGCGCCGCCGCCCCTCCACCAGCCTACGGCTGGTTCCCCTCCCCGTTCCGGGGAGGATTTGCGCGTTACCCATCATCCTCGTCCCTCCAGCATCAGCGCCGCCGTCGCCTTGGCGCTCCCCACCACGCCCGGTATCCCCGCGCCCGGATGCGTGCCCGCGCCGACGAAATAGAGGTTGGGGATATTGTCGTCGCGATTGTGGACGCGGAACCACGCGCTCTGCATCAGCGTCGGCTCGAGGCTGAACGCGCTCCCCAGATGCGCGTTCAGGTCGTGCGCGAAATCGCTGGGTGCGTAGGAGAATTTCGTCACGATCCGCTCGTGGATGTCGGGGATCAGCCGGCGGCCCACCTCGTCGAGGATGCGCTTCTCCAGAATCGGCCCGATCGCGCTCCAGTCGACCGGGAACTTGCCCAGATGCGGCACCGGCGCCAGCGCGTAGAAGGTCGAATGCCCCGGCGGCGCCAGGCTGGGGTCGGTCACCGTCGGATGGTGGAGATAGATCGACAGATCCTCCGCCAGCACGCCGTGCTCGTAGATGTCGGTCAGCAGCCCTTCGTAGCGCGGGCCGAACAGCACGCTGTGGTGCGGAATCCCCGGCCACGTCCCCCTGATCCCGAAATGGACGACGAACACCGACGGCGAGAAGCGCTTGCGCTCGAGCCGCGCGCGCGTCCGCTGCGCGCTGCGCGAACCGCTGAGCAGGTCGCGATAGCTGTGCATTACGTCGGCATTGCTCGCCACCGCATCGGCTTGCGCCTGCCAGCCGCTCGCGGTCGTCACCCCGGTCGCGCGGTCGCCCAGCGTCGTGATCCCGGTCACCGCATCGCCGAGCCGCAACGTCCCCCCCAGCCGCTCGAACTGCGCGGCCATCGCCGTCACCAGCCGGTTGGTGCCGCCTTGCGCGAACCATACGCCGCCGTCGCGTTCCAGCTTGTGGATCAGCGCGTAGATCGCGCTGGTGGTGAACGGATTGCCCCCGATCAGCAGCGTGTGGAACGACAGCGCCTGCCGCAACTTCTCGTTCTTCACGTATCGCGCGACGATCGAATGGACCGATCGCCACGCCTGGTGCGTCGCCAGCGACGGCGCCGCGCGCAGCATCGCGCGCGCATCGATCGCCTCGTGGCCCAGCTTCCGATAGCCTTCCTCGTACACGCCCTTCGAATAGTCGAGGAACCGGCGATACCCCGCGACGTCGCCCGGATCGAGCCTGGCGATCTCGCTCGTCAGCGCGGCATCGTCGTTCGAATAGTCGAAGCTGGTGCCGTCGATCCAGCTCAGCCGATAGAAGGGATCGACCGGCAGCAGCGTCACGTCGTCCGCCATGTCGCGGCCGGAAAGCGCCCACAGGTCGCGCAGGCAATCGGGATCGGTGATCACCGTCGGCCCGGCATCGAAGGTGAAGCCGTCGCGCTCCCAATGATAGGCCCGTCCGCCGGGCTTGTCGCGCGCCTCGACGATCACGGTCTCGACGCCCGCCGATTGCAGCCGGATGCCCAGCGCCAGCCCGCCGAACCCGGCGCCGATGATGATCGCGCGGCTCATGCCGGTCGGCCCAGCATCGCGGAGAAAGCGCGCCCGATCGGCACGGGCGGCTTGCCGGTCAGGATGCGCATCTTGTCCCCTATGGTCGAGCGGCCGGCATAAAACCGTCCGACGAGCGCCGGATCAAGCCTGTAGAAACGATCGAGCACCTTGTAGCGCATCTGCGGCTCGGCGGCGCGGAACAGCATCCGCGCGAGCATCCGGTAGAAGCGGCGCTGCTCCCATGTCCTTTTCGCGACACCGTGGAGCAGGTCGCACAGCGCCGTGCCCGAATAATCGCGCTGGCGGGCGATCAAGGCGGCGGTGCGCACCGCGTCGGGCAGCGAATAGCCGGTGGTGGGGTGGAACAGCCCCGCGCGCATGCCCGCCTTGGCGACATTGTGCCCGCCCGATTGCCAATAGGCCTCGAAATCGCCGTCCAGCACCACCGGCAGCGCGCCTGCCTCCTCGCGCGCGACCTGCTTGACCGTCCAGCCCTGCCCGGCGGCGTACGCGCCGATCCGCGCGCCCAGCGCGGCCGCATCCACGCCCGGCGTGTCGCTGTAACAGGTATCCTCGACGAACATCCGCGTCGGCGACAAGGGCAGGGTGTAGGCGAAGCGATAGCCGTCGATCTGCGCGACGGTCGCGTCCATGATCGTCGGCGTGTCCCCGCCGTGCGGCGCGGCGAGCTCCAGTTCGTGCCCGACGAATTTCTGCCAGCCGCATTCCAGCAGCGAGAGGTCGCCTGCGCCGCGCGTGTCGATCACGCCCCGGGCCTCGATCCGCCGCCCGTCGGCGAGCACCACGGCGTGGGCATTCGCCGCGAGCGCCTTGCACCCTGTCATCGCCCGCTCGCGCAGCCGCTCGCGCACCACCGCGTTGAGCCGGGTCGAGACGATCGTGCGATATCCTACGTCGATCCGCCGCTCGTGCGCGGGAAAGCGCACCCGGTGCGCGGGCCAGCGATGGCCGATCAGCGGCTCGACGATCCACTGGTCGCCGACGCCGACATCGCTCGTGAAGAATGACCACAGATGGTTGCCGCCGATCGACGCGCCGCCTTCCACCAGCCGCACGTCGAGCGCGGGGCGCATCTCGGCCAGCGCGAGCGCGATCAGCCCGCCCGCCAGCCCGCCGCCGACGATCGCCAGGTCGCAGGAAAGGGTGGTCATGCGCGACGGCTAGCGAATTTGCCGCGCGCCGCAACCCCGCGCCGTCATATTACCGCCGCAACGCGCGCCACGCTCCCATCCTCCCCCGGCGGGAGGATCAGGCGGAGCGGAACTGGCGTGCGGATGCGCACGGACCTAAGCTGTCGCGATGACCGCCGCGCTCTACGGCGTGCCCCGCGGGCGTGGTCGCCGTCGCGCAGGGAGCCAATGGCGCCGCGCAGCGTTGAGAGACGAAACCTTTACCAGGGAGCTACCCGCTTGATCCGACGCCTTCTTTTCCTGTCTGCCGCCGGTACGGCCGCATTCGCCGCCGCGCCCGCCGCCGCGCAGGACGAGCCCGCCCCTGATGCGATCGGCGGCGACAGCGTCACCGTCGGTCTCGGGCTCGCTTATGTCCCCGATTACGAAGGCTCGGACGATCATCGCGTCGCGATCGGCCCCGGCGCGATCGGGTCGATCGGCGGCTACGCCTTCACCTTCGCGGGCAACCGCGCCAGCGTCGATCTCGTCCGCAACGCGCCGGGGCCCGGCTGGGATGTCCAGGCCGGCCCGATCGCGGTCGTCAATTTCGACCGCACCAGCACCAAGAGCATCGACGATCCGCGCGTCAAGGCGCTCGGCAAGGTCGATACCGCGATCGAATTGGGCGGCTATGTCGGCATCGGCAAGACCGGCGTGCTCACCTCGCCCTACGACAAGCTCTCGGTCTCCTTGAGCTACCGCCACGACGTCTCGGGCGACCACGACAGCGCGATTTGGCAGCCGACGATCAACTATTTCACGCCCTTGAGCCGCAAGGCCGCGATCGGCCTGTTCGCCTCGGCCGAGCACGCCGGCAAGGGCTATGCGCGCACCTATTTCAGCATCACGCCCGATCAGGCGGCGGCGAGCGGGCTGCCCGTCTACGCCGCGTCGAGCGGGTGGAAGAACTACACGATTGGCACGATCGGCATGGTGTCGCTGACGGGCGACCTGCTCCACGGCGTCAAGCTCGTCGGCGCGGGCACCTACAAGCGCCTGCTCGACGATTTCGGCGATTCCCCCGTGGTCTCGATTGCCGGCGACCGCAGCCAATGGATGGGCGCGGTCGGGCTGGCCTACACCTTCTAGGTACTCGCATAGGAGAGTGATGGCCGCTGCGGCCTTCAACCCCTTGTCGTCACCCCGGACTTGTTCCGAGGTCCGCCGTGCCGCGCCCCCTCCACTTTGGCCTTTCGTTCTCGCCGTCGAGCTCCTAGAGTCCCGCCTATCCCCGGGGGGCCGCTGATCGGCGGCTGAGAGGCAGGCGCGAGCCTGCGACCCGCAGAACCTGATCCGGCTGACACCGGCGGAGGGAGGGAAGCGGCTTTCAGGCGAAATCCGTCCTCGCTCCGACACATGAGGAGCGTGCGTTCATGGCCGACATTCCCGCAAAGACCGAAATCGGCGTCACCACCGGCCCGATCCGTGGGTCTCGCAAGGTCCACGTCCCCGCGCGCACGGGCAGCGGCATCCGTGTCGCGATGCGCGAGATCGACCTCGAGCCCTCCTCGGGCGAGGAGCCGCTTCGCGTCTACGATACCTCCGGCCCCTACACCGATCCGGACGCGCGCATCGACATCATGGCCGGCCTCCCCGCACTCCGCCGCCCGTGGATCGAGGCGCGCGGCGATGTCGAGAGCTACGACGCCCGCGCCGTCCGCCCCGAGGACAACGGCCTCTCCGGCCCCGACCGCTCCGCCGGCGTCCCACAATTCCCCAATGTCGTGAAGCGCCCGCTGCGCGCCAAACCGGGCATGAACGTCAGCCAGATGCACTATGCCCGCCGC
Organism: Sphingomonas sp.; assembly: GCA_035538935.1. Lineage (GTDB taxonomy): Bacteria > Pseudomonadota > Alphaproteobacteria > Sphingomonadales > Sphingomonadaceae > Sphingomonas. The sequence continues at coordinate 162,691 of DATLJH010000007.1, read as the reverse complement.
GGCATCATCACCCCCGAGATGGAGTACGTCGCCGAGCGCGAGAATCTCGGCCGCGAGATCGCCCGCGAGCATAGCCGCGACGGCAACGACTGGGGCGCCGCCATCCCCGATTTCGTCACCCCCGAATTCGTCCGCGACGAGGTCGCCCGCGGCCGCGCGATCATCCCCTCGAACATCAACCACCCCGAATCCGAACCGATGGCGATCGGCCGCAACTTCCTGGTCAAGATCAACGCCAATATCGGCAATTCCGCCGTCGCCAGCGACGTCGCGGCCGAGGTCGACAAGATGGTCTGGTCGATCCGCTGGGGCGCCGACACGGTGATGGACCTCTCGACGGGACGCAACATCCACGACACCCGCGAGTGGATCCTCCGCAACTCGCCCGTCCCGATCGGCACCGTCCCGATCTATCAGGCGCTGGAGAAGGTCGGCGGCGTGGCCGAGGACCTCACCTGGGAAATTTTCCGCGACACCCTGATCGAGCAGGCCGAACAGGGCGTCGACTATTTCACCATCCACGCCGGCGTCCGCCTGCCCTATGTGCCGCTGACGGCGAAGCGCGTCACCGGCATCGTCAGCCGCGGCGGCTCGATCATGGCCAAATGGTGCCTCGCCCACCACAAGGAGAGCTTCCTCTACGAGCGCTTCGACGAGATCAGCGAGATCATGAAGGCGTACGACATCGCCTATTCGCTGGGCGACGGCCTGCGCCCCGGCAGCATCGCCGACGCCAACGACGAAGCCCAGTTCGCCGAGCTCTACACCCTGGGCGAGCTGACCAAGCGCGCCTGGGCGCAGGACGTCCAGGTGATGATCGAAGGCCCCGGCCACGTGCCGATGCACAAGATCAAGGAGAACATGGACAAGCAACTCGAGGCGTGCGGCGAGGCCCCCTTCTACACGTTAGGCCCGCTGACCACCGACATCGCCCCCGGCTACGACCACATCACCAGCGGAATCGGCGCCGCGATGATCGGCTGGTACGGCACCGCGATGCTCTGCTACGTCACCCCCAAGGAGCACCTAGGCCTCCCCGACCGCGACGACGTCAAGGTCGGCGTGGTGACCTACAAGCTCGCCGCCCACGCGGCGGACTTGGCCAAGGGCCACCCCGCCGCGAAGGTGCGCGACGACGCCCTGAGCCGCGCGAGGTTCGAATTCCGCTGGCGCGACCAGTTCAACCTGAGCCTCGACCCCGACACGGCGGAGAAATACCACGACCAGACGTTGCCGGCGGAAGGCGCCAAGACCGCCCATTTCTGCTCGATGTGCGGCCCCAAATTCTGCTCGATGAAGATCACGCAGGAGGTGAGAGATTTTGCGGCGAAGCAGAACAGCGACAGCTACCTTGCGGCGACCGCGCCGGTCGAAGGAGCCGAGGAGGGAATGGAGGAGATGGCGGAACGGTATCGGGAGGGCGGTGACTTGTATCTTTCTAGCAACTGATACAATCAGCGTTTCTGAGTTGCGTCCAAAGGGGGGACAATATGAAAATCGAATCGCAAGATCGAACAGTTGACGCGCTGTTGAAGGGGAATACCTTCGTAATCCCTCGGTTTCAAAGAGCCTACTCGTGGGAATCTGATCAAATAAACCAGTTCTGGAATGACATAAACGATAATTTAGGAGAGGCTTATTTTATCGGATCGATGGTTGTATATAAATTGGATCGGTCGGCGGTTGCTGTTGTCGACGGTCAACAACGTCTCACAACTATCACCATTTTGCTCTGCGCTCTTCGCGAGGGATTTAAATTGATTGGCGAGCGCGATCTCGCCGATGGCCTTCAGGCCTATATCGAACAGAAAAACCGCGAAAATCAAACTGAATATGTCCTTAAAACGGAGACATCTTTTCCCTTCCTCCAAGAAGAGGTTTTGAAAGACGGCTCGTCCGAAGTCGAGGTCGAGGTCGGAAGAGAGGAGGAGGCTATCGAACGCGCCTACGCTCTGTTCAAGGGGGAGATTGTAGATAAGATTGCGGAATTCACGAGCAATCGAGAACAGACCGCAGAAGATAACGCCAAGGATGCAAGTAGTTGGCTCGCTAAAGTGCGAGATACAGTTTTTGACCTAAATGTTATAGTTGTCACGCTCGACAATGAGGATGATGCTTACCTCATTTTCGAAACCCTCAACACTCGCGGGAAAGACTTGGCGCTCTCAGATTTGCTTAGGAATCATTTTGCCAAATACATTAAAGTGCAGGCTGGTGTGGACCAATCTACGATCAAATGGTCCAAGGTTTTGGACACGATCGACAGCGCACCAATGCCATTGGACCCCGATGTCTTTATCGTCCATTCATGGCAATCTCGTTATGATTTCGTAACGAAGGCCAAGGCGTTCCAGAAGGTAAAGCAGCGCGTCGACAAAAGAAATGCAAAGGCGCACCTTGATCGATTTGTGTCCGATGCGGATCAATGGCGGTCAATTTTCGATACAGACTACGGCTGGAAGAAGCCGCAGAAGGAAGCAGCAAAATCTCTCCAGGCCCTGCGCATCTTCAAAGTGGTTCAGCCAGCTCCGGGCTTGCTTTCTCTTATTAGGGCATATCACGACGAGAAAATAAAATATCGTGTGTTAAAGAACGCACTGGAGAAGATTGAAAAATTTCACTTTTCCTTCAATGCGGTTACGTCGTCGCGATCTTCTGGTGGTATCTCGGGCATGTACGCCTCATTCGGACGTGGCGTATTTGAAGCTTCGGACGCGAATGCGGTCGCTCGCCATATAAATGAGCTCGTCTTGAAGCTCCGTGAACGGGAAGCGATACCTTCTGAATTTGATGCCGGATTTGAGCAGATCATCTATACAAAAAAGCATTCATCCCAGCGGACTCTAATCCAGTACATTCTAAAGAAAATTGCGATGTTCGAATGCCAACCTTTTATTGGCGAGTCTGATGATCTGACGATTGAGCATCTCGTTCCCCAAGCCAAGATCGGCGATGGATTTGAAGACTCCACGATAGGGCAAATCGGAAATCTCATTTTGGTAGACGAGGAAACGAACGGGCTCCTTGCACATAATGATTTCGCAGCGAAAAGGACCGTTCTCACTCAGCGAGGGTACAAGCTCCCCGAGGCGTTCATTGGGGCGGACGCTCTAACCCCGGAGCTTATCAGGGCTAACACTTTACGGATTGCGGAGATCGCAAGGGAAAAGGTTTGGAAGGTCTGACAGCATAGTGGAATCCGCAGATCCCCGGGTGGTTATGGCAAGGCGTCGTTGGCGACGTTCTCAATAGATTACGGTGACAGTTTAATAAATGCACCCGCCCTTCACCGATACACCTCCCGCCGATGCGCCACGCGCACCACCAGGATCAGCACGCGCTCGTCCTCGATCCGCGCGACCACGCGATAATCGCCGATGCGCCAGCGCCAGAAGCCGGCATGTTCGCCGACCAGCGCACTGCCGAGCGAGCAGGGATCGTCGAGCGGGGCGATCCGCTTTTCCAGCGTCGTGACGATCCGCGCCGCGACCTGCCGGTCGAGCTTGCGCAATTCCTTCGCCGCCTGCGGCAGGAACTCAATCGGCTTCACTCGTCTTTTGGGCCAAGCTCGGCCTTCAACGCAGCCAGCGGGATCGCATCGCCATCGCGGAAATCGCGCAGCCGCTCCTCGGCGAGATAGAAATCCTCCAGATCGTCGAGATGCGCCTCGATCGCCGCGCGCGCATAGAAGGTCTTGGTCCGCCCCGTCCGCGCGGCCAGCGCCTCCAGCCGTCCCTCGGTGCCCTTGTCCAATCGAACAGCCAACATGACGATCTCCTTGCTATACATATATAGCAATCGGGCATATCGGGATCAATAATGATACCGGCGCTGCGCCATGTCGAGCGCTTGGCATCGCGGACCGCGCATCCTAATGCCTGCGCCGTCGCGAGGCGCCGCGATCGAGCGCATCCGACAACGCACGGAGAGATGACATGATCGTAATGACGGCGCTCGCTCTGGCCGCATCCGCCGCCTGTCCCGCCCAGCCGGCGGCGGCGCTCTTGCAAACCGGCACGTTCGTCTACGCCGATTTCGATCGCGGCAAGAAGATCGGGCACGATCGCATCGTCATCGCCGCGCAGCCCGACGGGGGCTATCGTTTCTCCAACACCGCGATCGGCTATGCCGATCAGGCGTGGACCGCTGTCACCCGCGCGGATTTCTCGCCGCTGTCGGCCGTCCTCGAATTCGGGCCCGCCGCTCACCGGCGGCCCATGTTCGACATCCGCTACGACCGGGATCGCGTCACCGGCCTGCGCTATCCCCGCCACCCCGCGGGCGCCGCGCCCGTCGCGGTGAGCGATGCCGTCGGGCCGTGCGTCATCGACCAGCGGATCGACTGGGCCTCGGTGATGGCGCGCAAGCTCGAGGACGGCGCGCGCTTCGCCTTCCAGGTCTACGATCCCGCGATCGGCATCAGCGCCGCCAGCGCGGCGGTGGAAGACGGCGGCACGATCCACGTCCCCGCCGGCGCCATCGACGTCTTCAAGATCACCTATCGCATCGAGAAGAAGACCGGGTCCGAGCAATATGTCGTCTTCGCCAGCAAGGCGCTTCCCCGCGTCATGGTGCGCGAGGATTTCCCGGACGGCGTGTCGTCGCAACTCGAAAGCAGGCGATAGGCTCGCTGCCACACCTCACCGCTTGCGCACGAACGCCGAGCGCAGCGCCGGCCGCCGAACATTGACTCCGCCTGCCCGATGCGATGCAATCGCACGCCCCAAGCAAAGGAGTCCATCATGGCCATTGCAAAGACGATCGAGATCATTGCCGCGTCGACCACCAGCGTCGAGGATGCGGTGAAGCAGGGCATCGCCAAGGCCGGGGAGACGGTCAAGCAGATCGAGGGCTTCTGGGTGAAGGACATCAAGGGCGTGGTGCGCGACAATGCGGTGACCGAATGGCGCGTCATCCTGGCGCTGACCTTCATCGTCGACTGACCGGCGCCGGGCGGGCGCGTCGGACAGGAGGGCTACTTGCAGGCCGTCAGGGCCGAATGTCGGCCCTGGCCGCGTCCGCGCGATGCGGATCGCAGGACGTGCCTGATGGATGCTCGAATGCCGCACCCGCGCGGCAAAACGCCCGCCGCGCTGTCCTACACGGTCGTTTCGTGGTCTATCCTGCCCGATGGATCAGGATCGCCCCCACACCGCGCCGCCCTCGCCCCCGGCGGCTTCTCCCGTAACCCTGTCGCCCCGCGCGCATTGGACGCCCGCGAAGCAGCGCATCTTCCTCGCCGCCCTGCTCGATAGCGGCAGCGTCGCGGCCGCCGCGCGCGCAGCGGGCATGTCGCGGTCGAGCGCGCATCGCCTGCGCGCGCGGCTCGCCGACACCCCGTTCGACCGCGCCTGGGAGTCCCCGCTCGCGCTCCACGCCCGTCGGCTCGCCGATCCCTTCGCGCGGGCCCCGACGCCGGCACGCAGCTGATGCACAGCCCGGCGCATCACCGGCGCGGTCTAGGCGCGGTCCCGGCGCATGCGTGCCGCACGGCGGTTGCCTGCAAGGCGCGTCGGTGTCGCGTCGCCGTCGCGCCGGTGGCGCGTCTGTGTCGCACGCCTGCCGCTTCTCCGGCGCGCCGTAGTGTCGAACCGCCGCGTCGCGGGCGCAATTGCCCGCAATTCCCGCCACACCGTCAATTTCGTCCACTTCGGCCGCCCCATGGCGCGCCGCGCGATCCTATTCCTCCGAACGCAATGCCCCATGCGCCGTCCCCGCATCGGCGGGATCGGGGCGGCGGATCAGGCTGCGGCGGCGGCCATAGGCGAAATAGGCCACCAGCCCGATCGCGTTCCAGATGAAGAACCGCGTGATCGTCGTGCTCGGCAGGCTGACGAAGAGGTAGAGGCACCCCAGAATGGCAAGCGTCCCGACGATGTACGGCTGCGGGCAGCGGAACAGGCGCTTGGCCTCGGGCGCGCTCTTGCGCAGGATCATCATGCACGCCCCCACCGAGACGAATGCGATCAGCGTGCCCGCATTGGCGAGCTCGGCGATCTCGTCGAGCCGGAAGAAGCCCGCGACGAACGCGACCGAGATGCCGGTCAGCACCGTGATCAGCGTCGGCGCGCCGGTGCGCGGGCTCACCGTGGCAAGCCCGCGCGGCAACAGCCCGTCGCGCGCCATCACGAAGAAGATGCGGCTCTGCCCGTACATCATCACCAGGATCACCGAGGGCAGAGCGACGATCGCCGCCAGCGCCACCAGATGCGCCGCGACCGGCTGGCCCAGCGTGCGCAGCACCAGCGCGAGCGGCTCGGGCGAGCGGCCCAATTCGGTGAACGGCACCGCACCCACCGCCGCGACCGCGACCAGCATGTAGATGAAGACGCACACCAGCATCGATCCGATGATGCCGATCGTCAGGTCGCGGCCGGGGTTCTTGGCTTCCTCGGCCGATGTCGCCACCGCGTCGAAGCCGTAGAAGGCGAAGAACACGATCGCCGCCGCCGCCATCACGCCGCGCTTCTCGCCCAAAATCTCGGCGCTGCCGAAGCCGTAGGGCATGAACGGCTCCAGGTTGCCGCCGTGGAACGCCGGCAGCGCGACCGCCGCGAACACGCTGAGCGCAACCAGCTTGACGATGACGAGGATGATGTTGAGCGTCGCGCTCTCCCGCGTGCCGGCGACCAGCAGCCCCATCACCGCGAGCGCGACCAGCACCGCGGGCAGGTTGATGATCCCGCCGGCGTGCGGCCCGACCAGCACCGCATGCGGCAAGGCCACCCCCGCCGACTGGATCCAGCCGACCAGATAGCCCGACCAGCCGACCGCGACCGTTGAGCAGGCGAGCGAATATTCGAGGATCAGGCTCCAGCCCACCACCCAGGCGATTCCTTCCCCCATCGCGGCATAGCTGAAGGTGTAGGCGCTGCCCGCCGCGGGGATCATCGTCGCCATCTCGGCATAAGCGAGCGCGGCGCAGGCGCACACCGCGCCGGCCACCGCGAAGGAGAGGATGACGGCGGGTCCGGCGCGATCCGCCCCGACTCCGGTCAGCGTGTAGATGCCGGTGCCGACGATCGCACCGACGCCCAGCGCGATCAGGTGCGGCCAGCTCAACGTCTTGGCGAGGCTATGTCCGGCGCCGTGGCTTCCCATCAGGTCGATCGACTTGCGTGGTCCGAACATAGGCCTCCCCTTGTAATTGTGTCAGCGCGGCGCTTCGGCGCCCAATTGGCTTCTGAGGTCGTCGAGCGTGCCCTGGATGTGCGTCGCGAGCAGCCGCTCGGTCCGCGCCGAGTCGCGGCCGAGCCACGCCTCGATCAGCTGGCGGTGCTCCAGATCGGCGCGGTCCTCGCGGCCGGCGGGCTGGAGATGCGCGATCACGTAGCGCTCGGACATCACCTGCAACCGCTCGATGAGCTGGGTGGTGAGCAGCCGCCCGCCCGGCCGCACCAGCGCCATGTGGAAGGCGCGGTTGCGCACCGCGATGTCGGGGCTGCCGTTGCCGGTCGCCGCGTCGAGCTCGTCGAACGCCTGCTGCGCGTTCGCCCGCGCCGCGTCGTCGGCGACGGTCGCGGCGAACCCCGCCGCGCGCGGCTCGATGGCGAGGCGCAGCGCGAAAATCTCGTCGGCCTCCTCGGCGCTCATAGCGCGGACGAAATAGCCGCGATTGGCCTGGCTGGTGAGCAGCCCCTCCTGTTCGAGCCGCGCCAGCGCCTCGCGCAGCGGAATCTTGGAGACGCCGAGTTCGGCGGCGAGCGCATCCTGCCGGATCGGCACGTCGTGCGGCAGGCGCCCCGTGACGATGCGCTCGCGGATGATCTCGAACACCTGCTCGGAGAGCGTGCGGACGACGATGCTCATGGATGATTCCCTTCGATCACGTGACCTGGAACCCCTTCCAGAACGTATCCTCGCGATCAATCCAGATGGTGTTCAACCCGGTCGCGATCGCCGACCCTTCGATCGAGGGCACGATCGCCGGCAGGTCGCCGACGGTCGTCTCGGCCTCGACACGCCCGATGAAGCGGCTGCCGATATAGCTTTCGTGGACGAAAGCATCGCCGACGCCGAGCCGGCCGGTCGCCACCAGATGCGCCAGCCGCGCCGAGGTGCCGGTGCCGCACGGGCTGCGATCGATCGCGCGATCGCCGTAGAACACCGCGTTGCGCCCGTCGGCGCCCTCGCCCTTCGGCGTGTCGGCCCAGAGCACATGGCTCACCCCGCGGATCGTGGGATCGAGCGGGTGGATCGGCTCGACCGCGGCACGCACCGCGTCACGCACCTTCGGGCTCAGCGCGAGGATTCCCGCGGCGCCCAGATCGTCAAGCCCGCGATAGCCGCCCTGCGGTTCGATGATCGCGTAATAATTGCCGCCATAGGCGACATCGACCGTGAGCGGCCCGATCCCCTCGATATCGATCGTGATCCCCCGCGCGGCGACATAAGCAGGCACGTTGGTGATCCTGACCGAGCGCACCCGGTCGCCTTCGACCGTGTAAGTGATGTCGATCACGCCCGCCGGCACCTCGACGCGCAGCCGCCCGGGTTCGGCGGGAACGATCAGCCCGTGCTCCAGCCCGAAGGTGACGATCCCGATCGTGCCGTGCCCGCACATCGGCAGGCAGCCCGAGGTCTCGATGAAGAGAATGCCGATGTCCGCGTCCGCCCGCGTCGGCGGATAGAGGAACCCGCCCGACATCATGTCGTGCCCGCGCGGCTCGAAGCACAGCCCGGTGCGGATCCAGTCGAACCGCGCGAGGAAATCCTGCCGCCGCTCGGACATCGTGGCGCCCTCGAGCAGCGGCGCGCCCCCGGCGATCAGCCGCACCGGATTGCCCGCGGTGTGGCCGTCGATGCAGAAGAAGGTGTGGCGCACCGCGTCGATGCCTTTCGTCAGACGGCGCAGGCTGTGCGAAGGGCGGAGCGGGTGGCGGCCTTTTCGAGCATCGCAATGGCAGCCGGCGCTCCCGGCAATACCTCCGCACGGTTCATGCCATTCATCAACGCTCCTTCGCCTTTCGCGCTAAAGAATACATTATACTATCTGCGTCGAGAACGTAAACTCCCGGAATCGGCAAGGCGTGGATTCCGGCAAAGGATCTACGGCCGGACAAGGTGCGTCTGTGGCACCCTGACCTCACCGGCGCCAGGCGCGCGGATCGATACGATGCCGTTTCAGCTTGTCGTAGAAGGTCTTGCGGGGAAGGCGCAGCGCTTTGGTCGCCTCCACCACGTTGCCGCGCGCATCCGCGAGCGCGGCGCGCAGCTGCGCTGCCTCGAAGCGCTCGATCCGCTCCTTCAGCGTCGACGTCGCGGCATCGTGGGCCGGGTGGCTAGATTCGTCGATGCCGAGAACGACGCGCTCGGCATAATGCCGCAACTCGCGCGCGTTGCCGGGCCAGGCATGACCGTCGAGCCGCGCCCAGTGCGCGGCGGTGATCGCCGGCCGTTCACGGCGATGGCGGCGGGCAGCCTCCCCGACGAACGCGTCGAACAGCATCGGCACGTCCCCACGCCGTTCGCGCAACGGCGGCAGGCGGAGCGTGACCGCGTTGAGGCGGTAGAGGAGCGCGTCGAGAAAGCGCTTCTCGCGAACCTGCGCCGCCAGACCGACGCCGCTCGCGGCGAGGATACGGACCGCGATCGGCCGCGGCGCGTCGGCGCCGAGCGGCATGATCACACGATCCTCGATCGCGCGCAGCAATTTGGGCTGGATCGCGGGCGGCAGCGCATCGACATTGTCGAGGAAGAGCGTGCCATGCTCGGCCGCCTCGATCCGGCCGACGCGCGAGTGATGTGCGCCCGGAAAGGCGCCCGCGACATGGCCAAACAGCTCGCTTTCGGCCATCGCCTGCGGCAACGCGCCGGCATCGAGCGTCACCATCGGGCGCCGTGCACCGCCGGCCCGATGGAGAAGCGCGGCGACGAGCGACTTGCCGGTGCCCGTCTCGCCCTCGATCAGAATGTCGATCTCGGCCGGCCCGATCTGATCGATCGTGCGCCGCAGCCGCTCGATCTCGGGCGAGACGCCGATCAGCGCGGACGCGGCGGCCGCGCGGTCCGCTTCGCGCCGGAGCCGTCGATTGTCGAGCGCCAGCGCACGCTGCTCGAGCGCGCGGCCGACGATGCGAAGCAGCTCGTCTGGCGCGTAGGGTTTGGTCAGGAAATCATAAGCGCCGCCCTGGATCGCCTTGACCGCGGTGGCGACATCGCCATGCCCGGTGACGAGGATGACGGGCAATTCGGGGTCGCGCGCGCGCAGCGCGGCGAAAAGCTGGAGTCCGTCCATATCCGGCATCCGCAGATCGCTGACGACCACGCCATCGAAATCCTCGCCGATTCGCGACGACGCCTCCGCTGCCGAGGCGCAGGCGACCGGCTCGAACCCGGCAAGCTCGAGGCTCTGCACGTTGGCGCGACGCAGGTCCGCGTCGTCATCGACGAAGGCGACGCGGCGGCACGGCAGGCGCACCGTCACGCGCGGACCAGCTCGATGCGGAAGGCGACGCCGTCGTCGCGCGGCTCGAACGACAGGTCGCCGTCGAAATCGCGGGCGATGTCGCGCGCGATGACAAGGCCGAGCCCCATGCCATCGTCCTTGCTCGTGCTGAACGGCTGGAAGAGGCTCGCGGCGATCTCCGGTGCGAGGGGTGGGCCGTTGTTGGCGATCCGCACGGTGACGCGTGCGCCGTCGTCGGCAATCGCGATCGCGATGACAGGCGACGGCGTATCGCGCAGCGCGTCGAGCGCATTGCCGAGCAGGTTCATCAATACCTGTTCGAGACGGACTCGTTCGGCGCGCACGGCAATCGTCGGATCGGATGCACGATCGACGCGCACATTCTGGCGCGCGATCCGATCGCGCAGAAGGAGCAGCGCGCCGTCGATCGCTTCCTCCAATACGACCGGCCCCACCACGCCGCGCGCCTTGCGCGAGAAATTGCGCAGTTCGCCGGTGATCGCGCCGATCCGCTCGGTCATCGAGACGATCGCGCCGAGGGTCTCGACGGCGGCGTCCGGGTGACCGCGATCGAGCAGCTTGCGGCCATTATCGGCATAGCTGCGGATCGCGGTGACCGGCTGGGCGATCTCATGCGCGACACCGGCGGCGATCTGACCCAGCGAGGCGAGCTTGTTCGCCTGGACGAGCTGGTCGCGAGTTTCCTGGAGCTGCGCTTCGCTTGCCAGGCGGTCGGCCATTTCCTGCCGGAGCCGATCGTTGACACGGCGGACGTCGCGCGTGCGCGCCTCGACCTCGCGCTCGAGCGCGACCCGCTGCGCCTGCGCATCGGCGGCACGCTGCCGGATGTCGCGCCGTCGCCGCGCAACCAGCGCCGCGCCAGCGATCACGAGGAGGCACAGCATCGCAGCGGCAAGCCGCGCGCTGGCCGCGGCGCTCGCGACCGCGTCGTCGATCGGCGCCAGCAGGTGGAGCGTCCAGCCGGGCGTGGCCGTTGCCGTCACCGCCGCGACGAAGCGATCGGCGCCCCGACGCACGATCGGCTCGCCGGCGGCCGTCTCCTCGCGCAGCGGCAACGGCGCGAGCGGCGCCGCGCCGAAATCGAGATTGCGCCGGATTGTATGGCGTTCGGCGTCGGGGACCGGCTCGAGCGTCAGGAACCGCCAGCCGGACACGCTCGTCACCAGCACGATACCGCGCGGGTCGGTAACGAAGGCCGGTTCACCCGAGCGGCGCCATTCGCGTTCGAGCGCGTCGAACTCGACCTTGAGCACGATCACGCCCGCGCGCGCCCCGGCCCGCACTCGCCGCGCGATGTAGAGGCCTGGATGCCGGCTCACGGTGCCGAGCGCGAACTGTTCGTGTGCCCCGGTTTCGAGCGCGCGCCGGAAATAGGCGCGGAAGCTGTAGTTCGATCCGACGAAGCTGTCGGGTCGGTTCCAGTTACTCGCGGCGATCGTCGTGCCGTCGGCGGCGACGAGATAGATGGCCGCCGCGTGGATCGCGTCGCTCAGCCGCTCGAGGCGACGGTTGAAGGCGTCGCGCCTCGCCGGATCGCGGGCGGCGAGCACGTCGAGCACATCGGGATCGTCGGCGAGCGCGAAGGGAACGAGGCGGTATTTCTGCAGCTCGCTGCGCAGCAGCGCGCCGTGGAGCGCCGCCGACGCCTCGGCACCGCGTCGGCTCTTGTCGATCGCGCGATCGATCGCGAGCCGCCCCGCGCCCCAGACGATGAGCGCCGAGATCGCCACCGCGGCGAGGGCGACCACGAACGTCCATCGGCGGAAAGACGGCAAAAGGGACGCAAAGCGCATGACAGGAACATTCTGTGCGAATTTTCGCACAACGTCCAATGAAGATGTGTGATCTGCCGCACTATTTGGGGAGGTGTCAGTAATTATAGCACATAATTACAATAAGATAGATAATAACCGATAATTCGTTTGCGTCCGGCCTCGACCGACTAGGATGTGTCCGGACCGTCCCGGAAGCGGGCGGCGCGACAGCAGGTAACCGTGGAGGGGACAGCAATGCTTGCACGATCGGACGCCGCACCCGCGACCGCGACGCCGCTGTGGCGGCATCTCTATGTGCAGGTGCTCGCCGCGATCGTGCTCGGCGCGGTCATCGGCCAGCTCGATCCCGCGTTCGGCGAGAGCCTCAAACCGCTGGGCGACGGCTTCATCAAGATCGTCAAGATGGTGATCGCCCCCGTCATCTTCCTGACGGTGGTGACGGGGATCGCGGGGATGCGCGATCTCGCTTCGGTGGGGCGTGTTGCGGCCAAGGCGTTCGCCTATTTCCTGTTCTTCTCGACGCTTGCTCTCCTCGTCGGGCTGGTCGTCGCCAATGTGATCCGTCCTGGCGCGGGGATGGCGATCGACCCTGCAAGCCTCAATGCCGGCGCGGTCGCGCAATATACCGCGCACGCGCACGACCAGACCATCACCGGCTTCCTGCTCGCGATCATTCCGACGACCCTGATGGGGCCGCTCGCGGGCGGCGAGATCCTGCAGGTGTTGCTCGTCGCGATCCTGTTCGGCATCGCGCTGGCGCTGATCGGCGACGACGGGCTGCCCGTCTATCGCGTGCTCGAATCGGCGAGCCTCGCGGTGTTTCGCCTCGTCCACATCCTGATGAAGCTGGCGCCGATCGGCGCGTTCGGCGCGATCGCCTTCACGATCGGCAAATACGGGATCGGCAGCCTGGCGAGCCTCGCCGCGCTGGTCGGCACCTTCTATCTCACCAGCCTGCTGTTCGTCCTCGTCGTGCTCGGTACGGCAGCGCGCCTGTGCGGCTTCTCGATCATCGGGCTGATCCGCTACCTGAAGGACGAGTTGCTGCTCGTGCTCGGCACCTCGTCGTCGGAAGCCGCGCTGCCGAGCCTGCTCGAGAAGATGGAGCGCGCGGGCTGCGCCAAGCAGGTGGTCGGGCTGGTGGTGCCCACCGGCTATTCGTTCAACCTCGACGGCACCAACATCTACATGACGCTCGCCGCCTTGTTCATCGCGCAGGCGACGGGGATCGATCTGTCGCTGGGTGACCAGCTGCTGCTGCTGAGCGTCGCGATGCTGAGCTCGAAGGGTGCGGCGGGCGTGACCGGCGCGGGCTTCATCACGCTGGCGGCGACGCTGTCGGTGGTGCCCTCGGTGCCGGTCGCGGGGATGGCGCTGATCCTCGGGGTGGACCGCTTCATGAGCGAATGCCGCAGCCTAACCAATTTCACCGGCAATGCGGTGGCGACGGTGATCGTCGCCAAATGGGAACGCGCCTTCGACGCCGAACTGTTCGCGCGCGCGATGCGGGGCGAGCCCGCAACGATCGAGGAAGTCGAGGCGCGCAGCGCGGCCAAGGCGATCTGATCTGACGAACGACGCGCGCCGGCAAAACGGGGCGCCAACGGGGAGGAAGAACGATGAGAACATTCGGTTTCGCGATGCTGGCGACGACCGCCTTGTGCGGGCTCGCCGCACCGGCCGTGGCGCAGACGACGCCCGATGACGGCCCCGATCAGGAGGCGGATTCCGGCGCGATCGTCGTCACGGGCAGCCGCATCGCGCACGACAGCTACGACACGCTCGCGCCGACGGTGACGGTCAGCGGCGACGATCTCGCCGAATCGGGCAATTCGGAGCTGAGCGAGACGCTCGCCGAGTTGCCGCAGCTTTCCTCGACGCTCAACCAGGCGAGCGTCACCGGCAACACGCAGAATTCGGGGCTGAGCTCGATCCAACTTCGTAACCTCGGCGACAACCGCACGCTCGTGCTGATCGATGGGCGCCGCACCGTCTCGAACAGCGCGATCGGCAATCGCGTCAGTCTCAACACCATCCCGAGCGACTTCATCGACCGGGTCGAAATCATCACCGGCGGCGCTTCGTCGATCTACGGATCGGACGCGGTCGCTGGCGTCGTCAACATCATCACCGAAAAGAACCAGCGCGGTTTCCGCCTCAACGCTCGCACCGGGATCACCGACGACGGCGACGGCCAGGAATTCACGATCAACGGCAGCTGGGGCACCAAATTCGCGGACAAGAAGGGCTATTTCCTGGTGAGCGGCACCTACGACCGCGACTGGGGCGTGCGCGCGACCGACCGCGAATGGGCGACCCGGCCGGTGAGCTACGATTATGATTTCGACGAAGGCATCAACGTCTTCGAGACCGTCTACACCAATTCCAAGGGCCATCTGGCGAGCGGCGACCAGCCCGCCTCGACCTTTCCGCCGCACGTCGCAAGCGACCTGAGCTCGTATATTCCCGGCGGCGTCTTTTCGGGCTCCAACTCGCGGCGCGACCGCTTCTACAAGAACGGCGTGCTGGTGCCGCTCGGCCCCAACACGGAAACCGGCGAGCCGATCGAAGTCGGCGACAGCGACGACGGCAACAGCGGCTATTTCCTGCCCAATCGCGACGGCTACAACCAGCGCACCGGGCGCGACCTGATCACGCCGCGCACGCGCTATCTGGCGGCGGCCAAGCTCGATTACGAATTCTCCGATTCGCTCGAAGCCTTCGCCCAGGTCCAATATGCAAAGATCCACTCGCGCGAGACGCGCGAATCGGTGGGGATCGGCTGGGATTCGACCTATCCGCTGACCGATCCCGTGACCGGATTCACCACCGAG
Source organism: Sphingomonas sp. (assembly GCA_035538935.1). Classification (GTDB taxonomy): domain Bacteria; phylum Pseudomonadota; class Alphaproteobacteria; order Sphingomonadales; family Sphingomonadaceae; genus Sphingomonas. The sequence goes on along the minus strand of DATLJH010000007.1, from coordinate 147,653 downwards.
CACGAATACGGGAAAATCCCGTGCCGCCGCGAATCGGGCAAGGGCGCGGGCCCGTGCAACCCGTTCGTCCCCGATGTCCTCCGTGCCGATTCGCCGACCACGGGCGCGGGCGTCGCCTGGGACCGGCGCTTCGACGAGGTGGGCGGGCAGATCACGATCAACGACCGCCAGACGATCCGCAGCTGGGCCGGGTTGCGCGGCCAGGTCTCCGACAGCTGGCGCTGGGAAGCGAGCGCGGGCTTCGGTCAATACAACCAGGACCAGTGGCGGCTGAACGAGATCTGGGGCACGCATCTTACCCAGGCGCTCGACGCCGAAACCGGGCCCGGCGGCAGCATCCAGTGCGCCGATGCCGACGCACGCGCGGCCGGTTGCGTGCCGATCGACCTGTTCGGCGAAGGATCGATCACGCCCGAGGCGGCCGACTGGATCCGCGCGGACCTGCACCAGAAGGTGCGCATCCGCCAATATACCGCACAGGCATTCGCGACGGGCGACCTGTTCCAGCTTCCCGCCGGCCCGGTCGGCGGCGCGTTCGGCGTGGATTATCGCCGCGACAGCCAGCGTCTGCGTGGCGACGAACTGTCGCAGGCGGGCGGCACGACCGGCAACGCCGTCCCCGATTTCGGCGGCAGCATTTCCGCGATCGAGGGCTTCGGCGAGATCAGCGTTCCGATCCTGAAAGACGTGCCGGGCGCCGAGCTGCTGAGCGTCGATGCCTCCGCGCGGGTCGCGCATTACGACATCGACCGCGTCGGCACGGTGTTCAGCTATCGCGCGGGGCTGCAATATGCCCCCGTGCCCGACATCCGCCTGCGTGTGCAATATGCGCGCGCGCAGCGCGCACCCGACATCGCCGAATTGTTCTCGCCGCCGCGCGGCAATTTCGAAGCGGCGGACGATCTGTGCGACGACATCACGCCCGACACGCCCGGCCGGGTCGCCGCAAATTGTCGACTCGACCCCGGCATCCAGGCGCTGTTCGCGCAGCAGATCGCCGACGGCGAGGATCCGCATTACGTGCAGGTGGGCAACAATCTCTACAGCCCCAACGGCGGCAATCTCGACCTCAAGGAGGAGACCGCGGACACGCTGACCCTGGGCGCGGTCTTCGCACCGCGCTTCGCGCCGGGCCTGTCGCTGTCGGTCGATTATTACGACATCCGCATCGACGACGCGATCGACGCCTATTCGAACCGCGACATCCAGACCCAATGCTACGACACCGACGTGCCGCAGGATGAAAATCCCTTCTGCGCGGACATCACGCGCAATCCGTTCAACGGCCAGATCGTCGAACTGGTGCAGCGTCAGGTCAATCTCGCGGCGTTCGATACCAAGGGGATCGACGTCGCGCTCAACTACAATTTCCGTCTGGAGAATGCGATCGGCGTGCCCGGCCGCTTCGACCTGCGCTACGATGCGACGCACATCCTGAAGCAGAAGGTGGAATTCCAGGGCATCGACGGCTGGGTGACCAACGATTACACCGGCGACCTTTCCGAAGGCAGCTTCAAATATCGCGCACGCGGCTCGCTGGGCTGGACGCTGGGCGGCTTCCGGCTGCGCTGGACGACCACCTATTACGGCAAGATCAACGACAGCAACGCGCTGCGCGACCAGTATCGCGAGGCGCTCGCCGCCAACCCGCAAGCCGAGGAGCCGATCTTCCTCAACGTCAACGACCGCTGGGAGCATGACCTCTATGTCGCGGTCGACGTGGATGCGGGCGGCACCGATTTCCGGCTCTACGGTGGAGTGAAGAACCTGTTCGATTCGATCACGCCCTTCCTGCCGACGGGCACCGAGAGCGGCCGGCTGACCAACCAGACGAGCGCCTACGACATCGCGGGGCGGCGCTTCTATATCGGCACGACGGTGCGGTTCTGATGGGGAGGAGGCTCATGAACGTGGCGGGGCCCATGGCGGCGGCGCTGGCCGCGATGATCGCCTCGGCGCCGGTCGCGGCGCAATCGGCGGCGCCCGAGACCGTGCTCTTCGTCGGCAACAGCTTCACCTATGGCGGGCATTCGGCGGTGTGGCATTACCGCGCCGACAGCGTCCACGACCTCAACGGCGACGGCGTGGGCGGGGTGCCGGCGCTGTTCAAGCTGTTCGCCGAGCAGGCGGGGCTCGCCTACGAGGTCAGCCTCGAAACCTCGGGCGGCAAGACGCTCAAATGGCATTGGGAGAACAAGAAGGCGCTGCTCGACCGCCCCTGGGACCATGTCGTGATGCAGGATCTGAGCACCTTCCAGCGCAAGCGGCCGGGCGATCCGACGTGGCTGATCGACTATGCCGGGCGGTTCGGGCAGTTGTTCGAGAAGCACAATCCCAGGGTCGACGTCAGCCTCACCGCGACGTGGACGCGGCCCGACCAGACCTATCGCCCCAAGGGCCATTGGTACGGCAAGCCGGTAACGCAGATGGCGCTCGATCTCAGGCGCGGCTACGACGCGGCCGACGCTGCGAGCGACGCAATCGATCGCGTCAATCCGGTGGGGCAGGCGTTCAGCTGCGCGATCGCGGCGGGGGTCGCCGACCCCAATCCCTATGACGGTATCGCCTTCGGGCAGCTCGATCTGTGGACCTACGACCATTATCACGCGAGCACCGCCGGCTATTATCTGGAGGCGCTCGTCATCTTCGCGGGGCTCACGGGGAAGGATCCGCGATCGCTCGGGCCCAAGGAGAAGGCCGCAGGCGAGCTCGGCCTGTCGCCGATCGAGGCCGAGCGGCTGCAACGGGTCGCCTGGGCCGCGACCAATGGGCAGGACTGCGCGGCACTCGCAGACTAGGCAGGCGTCCCCGCCTCGAACGCGACCTCGGCCCGCAGGCTCGCCATGTCGCGCCCGATCGTGGCGACCGCAAGCCGCGTGTCGCCGCGCCAATAGCTGACGGCGCAATCGTGCGCGGCGGGATCGCCCTCCACTTCCTCGCGATCCCATTGCTCGGCATGGCCGACATAGTCGATGCTGACGCCGTAATGCTGCGTCCAGAAGAACGGGGCCGCCGTGAAGCGCTCCTGCCGCCCCAGCATGTTGCGCGCCGCCGTCACGCCCTGGCGCTCGGCGACGACCCAATGCTCGACTCGGATATGGTCGCCGGTCCGCTGATCCGGAAAACGGGCGATGTCGCCGGCGGCCCAGATGCCCGGCGCGCTGGTCTGCAGGAATTCGTCGACCGCCACACCCCGATCGAGGGCAAGACCGGCCTCCTGCGCCAGCGCGACATTGGGCCGAACCCCGATCCCCACTACCACCAGATCGGCATCGAGCGTCTCGCCGGTCGACAAGGTGACGCGATCCGGCGCGATCGTCGTCAGCGTCGCGCCCAGGTGGAACACCACCCCGTGCGACTCATGCAGCGATCGCACCGCCTCGCCGATCGCCGCGCCGAGCACGCGCGCCATCGGCACCTTGTCGGGCGCGACCACGTGCACCTCCAGCCCGCGCGCGCGCAGCGACGCAGCGGCTTCGAGGCCGATGAAGCTCGCGCCGACGATGATGCAGCGGCGCGCCGAGCCGGTCGCCGCGATCAATGCGTCGCAATCCGCGAGCGTGCGCAGGACGTGCACGTGCGACAGATCGGCGCCCGGGATCGGCAGCCGGACGGGCTCGGCGCCGGTAGCGAGCAGCAGCGCGCCGTAGGCGATGGTGCCGCCGTCCGCGAGCGTCACCGTTCTTGCCGCCGCGTCGATCCCCGCGACGCGCGTCGCGAGCCGCAAGTCGATCCCGCGGTCCACGTAGAATTCGGGTGAGCGCAGTGGAATCCATTCGGCCGGCGCGTTTCCGGCGAGATAGTCTTTCGACAGATTCGGCCGGTCACAGGGCAGCGCCGCGTCGGCGCTCAGCATCGTGATCGGCCCCGCATAGCCTTCGCGCCGCAAGGTCTCGACCGCGGCGTTCCCGGCCGCGCCGCCGCCGATCACCACCACCGATCGAGGCAGGTCCGTCCCCCTCGGTTCGGACGGCTTCCGCTCGGGCAGCGGTTCGCCGACGAAGGCGCGGCCGTCGCGCTGCTCGACCCGCCAACGCTTCAGGTCGTCGAGCGCGGGCGGATGAAGCCTTTCGCCGGTGCGGAGGCTGAAACAGGCGTGGTGCCAGGGGCAGCGCACTGTATCGCCGACGATCAGCCCTTCGGCGAGCGGACCGCCATAATGCGTGCAATGCGCGGCGACGGCGAACAGTGCGCCCTCGCGCCGCACCAGCAAGGCCGCCTCGCCCGCGACATGCCCGGCGAGCGTCGCGCCCTCGGCGATATCCGCCAATGGCACGCCCATGGTGAAATCGGGCCCGGCAGGGGGCGACGCGTCTTCCGTCATTGCCTTACTCCTGATCGATGCCGCATCATCCTACACGATCGGCACCGTCGAGGCGATCGACGCGACGGACTCAGAGTCTGTTTCGAAACTCGCCGTTCCGGGGATTTTCGGGTTCCGGCACCGGCCCGCTCCCCCACCCGACCACCCACAGGATCATGCTGGATGGGTGGTCGGGTGGGGAGCGGGCCGGTGCCGCACTTTCGAAACAGATTCTCAGATCAGCGCGAGATCGGCGAGCTTGCCCACCAGCGCCGGCGGCAGCTCGGCAAGCCCGCTGGCGTCGCTGCCGAGATCCGCGGGCGCGTCCGTCGCCTCGAGATAGCGCCAGCCCTGATGCGCACGCTTGGGCCGGGCGTGGACGAGCACGAGCGCTGGATCGATGTGGATCGCGACGCGCCCGCCTTCCGCCTCGCCGAAGCGCAGGATCGGCGAGCGCGCGACCAATTGGTGCTTGATGATCCAGTAGAGCGAGCCTTTGCCCGCAATCTCCTCGTGCCGCTTGGGCAGATAGCGCGTGGTGAGGAACACCGGCCCCTCGCGCCCGCGCACCGCGAGCCGCTCGGCGAGATTCTCGACCGAATGGTTGCCGAACGCGACCTTGGTGATGTGGAGCGTCATCGCCCGCGATGTGGGCGCGAAAACGTCGCGCGGCAAGTCAGCCGCCGAGTCCCCAGAGCGCCGCGAGCCCGAGGAACGAGAGAAAGCCGAGGCTGTCGGTGCAGGTGGTGACGAACACCGACGAGGCGACCGCGGGATCGACGCCGAGTCGATCGAGCGTGATCGGCACGCCGACCCCCGCGAGTCCCGCGACGATGTTGTTGGTGAAGAGCGCGACGCCGAACACGATCGACAGATCGGGGTCGCCGAAGATGACATAGGAGCCGAGCCCGATCAGCACGCCCAGCGCGGCGCCGTTGGTGGCGGCGATCCGCAGCTCTCGGCCGACCATGCGCCATGTGTTCGAGCTGGTGAGCTGATTGGTGGCGAGCGCGCGCACCACGACCGCGAGCGTCTGCGTGCCGGCGTTGCCGCCCATGCCGCTCACCACGCCCATCAGCGCGGCGAGCAGCGCGTAGCCGGCGATCTCGGCGTCGAACAATTTGACGATCGAGGCCGCGATCATTGCGGTCGGCAGGTTGATGAGCAGCCACAGCAGCCGCGTGCGCACCGTCATGCGGATCGGCTCGTTGATGTCGCCCTCGCCCGCGCCCGAGAGCAGCAGCGCGTCCTCGCCCGCTTCCTCGGAGATGATGTGGACCACGTCGTCGACCGTGATCATGCCCACCAGCCGGCCGCTGCCGTCGACCACTGCGGCCGAGATCAGCGCATATTTCTGGAAGCGAAGCGCCACCTCCTCCTGGTCCATGTCGACCGGGATCAGCGTCTGCTCGCGCTTCATCACGTCGCTGAGCGGCACCGTGCGCGGGGTGCGCAGGATCCACGAGAGCTGGCACGTGCCGACCGGCTTGTGGCTGGGATCGACGACGAACACTTCCCAGAAATCGGTGGTGAGCGCGTCGTCGGCGCGCAGATAATCGATGACGTCGCCCACCGTCCAATGCTCGGGCACCGCGATCAGCTCGCGCTGCATCAGGCGGCCGGCCGATTCCTCGGGGTAGGACAGCGCTTCCTCGATCGCCGCGCGATCGTCGGGCTCCATCGCGCGGAGCACCTCGCGCTGGTCGTCGGCGTCGAGATCCTCGATGATCGCGACCGCGTCGTCGGTGTCGAGCTCCGACGCGATGTCGGCGACCTCGTGCGGCTCGAGCGCGTCGATCAAATCTTCGCGGACGTAATCGTTCATCTCGGCGAAGACGTCGCCGTCGAGCAGATCGGGGATCGCCTTGGCAAGCGCGGGGCGGCGCTCGCTCGGCGTCAGCTCGAACAGATCGGCGATGTCGGCGGGATGAAGCGGCTCGACCAACTGGCGGACGGCGTCGTCGTCGCCATCCTCCACCGCGTCGAGCACGGCGTCGACGAAGGCGGGTTTGAGACGATCGTCCTCGTCGAGCTGGGTCGATTCGGCCTCGGGCTGGGGAAGCTCGGTCTCGCTCATGTCCGACCTCCCTGGTTGCGGCCCGTCGGCACGCTCCTAGCCAAGCGCGGCGCGTCTGCCAACGGGCCGATTTGCCATGGCGCCCGCCGACCACTACGTCGCGGAGCTTCAATCCCTCAGGAGCATTCCATGGCCGACCCCTTCGAAACGCTGACGATGACGCTCGCCGACGGCGACGTCGTGATCAAGCTGCGCCCCGATCTGGCGCCCCAGCACGTCGCGCGCATTGCCGAACTCGCCAATGAAGGCTTCTACGACGGCGTCGTCTTCCACCGCGTGATCGACGGCTTCATGGCGCAGGGCGGCGACCCCACGGGCACCGGCACCGGCGGCTCGGACAAGCCCGACCTTCCCGCCGAGTTCAGCCGCGAGCCGCATGTGCGCGGCACCTGCTCGATGGCACGGACGATGAACCCCAACAGCGCCAATTCGCAATTCTTCATCTGCTTCGACGATGCCGGCTTCCTCGACGGCCAATATACCGTCTGGGGCGAGGTGACCTCGGGCATGGAGCATATCGACGCGCTCCCCAAGGGCGAGCCGCCGCGCGAGCCAGGCAAGATCGAGAAGATGCGGGCGGAATAATCGTGTAGGGGGCGTCACCCCAGCGAAAGCTGGGGTCGCTTTCTAATCGCGAGATACCAGCTTTCGGCGGCGTGACGAGGGTTTTACACCTCCAGCGCGTCGATCAGCCAGTCGTGGAACAGCCGCACCGGGCGTTGCATCAGCGCGCGCGGGCGGCACACGAACCAATAGCTGTAGGGGCTTTCGACCTCGATATCGAACAGGCGCGCGAGGCGATCGTCGTGCGCGTCGTCGAAATGGCTCGCGAGCATGAAGGCGACGCCCAGCCCCTGCGCCGCCGCCTCGAGCATCAGCGCGCCCGAATCGAAATGGTCGATTGCGGCGGGTTCGATGTCCTCGACCCCCGCGGCGCGGCGCCAGGCGGTGAAATTGTCGGGCATGTCGCGGTGAAGCACCGCGGTCAGCCCGGCAAGCTGCTCGGGCCGCGTGATCGGGTTCGGCCCCTCGACCAGCGCCCGCGCACCGATCGCGTAGACGCGGTTGCGGTCGAGCCGCTTGGCGTAGAGCGCCGGATCGATCTCGCGCGCGAGCGAGATCGCGACGTCGAGCCCTTCGCCCAGCCGCGCCACCGTGTGCCCGGCGGTATCGATGTCGAGATGCAGTTCGGGATGTTTGGCGCGCAGATCGGCGAGCTTGGGGAACAGGCGCTGCGCCGCGTAGAGCGGCAGGATGCCGAGGCGGAGGCGCAGCACCTCGATCCCGCTCGTCATCGCCTCGACCGCGTCGGACAGGCTGTCGAGCGCGGGCGCGATCTGCGAGAGCAGCCGCTCGCCGTCGCTGTTGAGCTGCATCGCCTGGTGGCGGCGATCGAACAACGGACGACCGATGAAGCGTTCGAGCGCCTGGATGCGGCGGCTGAGCGCCGGTGCGGAGAGCGCCAGCTCCTGCGCCGCGGCCTTGATCGACCCCAGGCGCGCGACCTGGACGAATGCCTCGATGGCGGTGAGGGGCGGCAGACGGCGCATGAGCGAAGGAGTCTCCGAAGGTTAGAGTCGTTTTCGGCTTCGCCGGATCGGTACCGGCCCGCTCCCCCACCCGGCCACCCATAGAATACTGGCGTTGGGTGGCCGGGTGGGGGAGCGGGCCGGCATCGCAACCGGTTCAGCAAAGCTGAAACAAAGGTTGGGCGAACACCCACCTTTCGACGATGATTCGCGCAGGCGCAACGCCCTCAGTTGCAATTCTTGCAATCGCGATCGTTCTTTTCGCACTTGCACAAAAACACGCTGCACTGCACATAGGGCGTGCCTTTCAGGCATCCTCTCCTAAAAACTTTCACGGGCCGGCCCTTCGGGGCTGGCCCTTTTTTTGTTCGGTAAGCGGTTACCTTGCTGCACCGCCGCATAGCTCCGCTTGCACAATCGACGGATGCTGTCATCGGCGCGCGTCGCCTGCCCCTCGCATTGCCGGAACCGCGCCCCTATGTCGCGCGCTTGCACGATGCCACCAAAGGGGACGTCCATGGCCGATAGCGAACCGCCGGTCCGCAAGCTTCAAGTCGCGAATGCCCGGCCCGAGGATTCGGGACGCGGGATCGCGCATCTGCCGCGCGCGCTGATGGCGCAGCTCGCACTCGCCGAAGGCGACGTGATCGAGATCGTCGGCAAGCGCAGTACGCCGGCGCGCGCCGTCTTCCCCTATCCCGAGGACGAAGGCCTCGAGATCATCCGCATCGACGGGCTGCAGCGCGCCAATGCCGGCGCCGGATCAGGCGAATATGTCGAGGTGCGCAAGATCGAATCGAAACCCGCGACCCGCGTCGTCTTCGCGCCCGCGCAACAGAATCTGCGCCTCCAGGGATCGAGCCAGGCGTTGAAGCGCGTCTTCGTCGGCCGCCCGCTGTGCCAGGGCGATGTCGTGGCGACCGCGGGGCAGCAGCGCGTCGACAATATCCCGCCCAACGTCGCGCAATATCTGCGCGCGCCGGCCTATGCGCTGCAGGAAATCCGCCTCACCGTCGTCCAGACCGCTCCCAAGGGCGTCGTCCATATCGACGAGAATACCGAGATCGAGCTGCGGCCCGAATATGAGGAACCGCAGCAGACCCGCCGCGCCGACGTCACCTATGACGATCTGGGCGGCATGACGGGCACGATCGACCAGTTGCGCGAGATGGTCGAGCTGCCGCTGCGCTATCCCGAATTGTTCCAGCGGCTCGGCGTCGATCCGCCCAAGGGCGTGCTGCTGCACGGCCCGCCCGGCACCGGCAAGACACGGCTCGCGCGCGCCGTCGCCAACGAAAGCGCGGCCGAGTTCTTCCTGATCAACGGCCCCGAGATCATGGGCTCGGCCTATGGCGAATCGGAACAGCGGCTGCGCAGCGTGTTCGAGGAAGCGGCGAAGAATGCGCCCTCGATCGTCTTCATCGACGAGATCGATTCGATCGCCCCAAAGCGTGACCGCGTGCAGGGCGAGGCCGAGAAGCGCCTCGTCGCGCAGCTGTTGACGCTGATGGACGGGCTCGAAGCGCGCGCCAATCTGGTCGTGATCGCCGCGACCAATCGCCCCGACGCGATCGACGAGGCGCTGCGCCGCCCCGGCCGGTTCGACCGCGAGATCATCATCGGCGTGCCCGACGAGCGCGGGCGCAAGGAGATTCTGGGCATCCACACGCGCGGCATGCCGCTGGGCGATCGGGTGGACCTGAACGAGCTGGCGCGCACCACCTACGGCTTCGTCGGCGCCGATCTCGCGGCGTTGACGCGCGAGGCAGCGATCGAGGCGGTGCGCCGGATCATGCCCAAGCTCGATCTCGAGGAAGGCACGATCCCGCCCGAGGTGCTCGACGAATTGTCGGTGACGCGCGAGGATTTCATGGAGGCGCTCAAGCGCATCCAGCCCTCGGCCATGCGCGAGGTCATGGTGCAGGCGCCCGAGGTCCGCTGGGAGGATATCGGCGGCCTCGACCAGGCGCAGGAACGCCTCAAGGAAGGCGTCGAGCTCCCCTTGAAAGACCCCGACGCGTTCCGGCGGCTCGGCATCCGCCCGGCCAAGGGTTTCCTGCTCTACGGCCCCCCTGGCACGGGCAAGACCTTGCTCGCCAAGGCAGTCGCGCGCGAGGCGGAGGCGAATTTCATCGCCACCAAATCGTCGGACCTGCTCAGCAAATGGTATGGCGAATCGGAACAGCAGATCGCCCGCCTGTTCGCGCGCGCGCGGCAGGTGGCGCCGTGCGTGATCTTCATCGACGAGCTCGACAGCCTCGTGCCCGCGCGCGGCGGCGGGCTGGGCGAGCCGCAGGTGACCGAGCGTGTGGTCAACACGATCCTGTCCGAGATGGACGGGCTCGAGGAGCTGCAATCGGTGGTGGTGATCGGCGCCACCAACCGGCCCAATCTCGTCGATCCCGCGTTGCTCCGGCCCGGCCGGTTCGACGAGCTGATCTACGTCTCGGTGCCCGATCAGGGCGGACGGCGGCGCATCCTCGCGATCCAGACGCAGCGGATGCCGCTCGCCGACGATGTCGATCTCGATGACCTCGCCGAACGCACCGATCGCTTCACCGGCGCCGATCTCGAAGACCTGGTGCGTCGTGCCGGTCTGGTCGCGTTGCGCAAGTCGCTCGACACGCGCGAGGTGACGATGGCCGATTTCGAGGCCGCGCTCGCCGAATCGCGCGCGTCGGTGACGCCCGAGATGGAGCAGGAATACGAGCAGATGGCCGCCAAGCTGAAGCAGGAGGCCTCCGCCATCCAGCCGATCGGCTTCATCGCACCCGGGATGCTGACACCACACGGGCCGAAGGGCTGACCGCCACATCCGCCACCCCAGCGGACGCTGGCATCTCTCTGTACCTGAGAGACCCCGGCGTCCGCTGGAGTGACGGTTAGACTCAGAGTCTGTTTCGATAGTGCGGCACCGGCCAGCATCGGGTGAACGGTGCCCCGCACCGTTCAGGTCATGCCGGGGGCATGACCGACCCGTTGCTCCCCCACCCGACCACCCACGGGATCGTACGCTATGGGTGGTCGGGTGGGGGAGCGGGCGGAAGCGCCCAAGGTTCCGGCGATGCGCAGCATCGTTGGAATGGCGCTGGAGGGCGGTGCCGGAACCCGAAAATCGCCGGAACGGCGAGTTTCGAAACGGACTCTCAAATGCGATCAGCTTTGCCTATCCCCTGCGCGTCATACCGAGGGCGGTGTTCCCGCGAAAGCATTCGGATCTCGACAGAGCCGTCCCGGGGGTTCTGAAATCGCTGTCCTACATGTTCGTTTTATGTTCTACCCTGTGGGATGGAACAGGACTGCTCTCCTATCGTGCCCGCCGCGTTGCTCGATACCGACAGCGGCGCAATCGAGGCGCGCTGCCGTCGCGCCGGCGGCGCCCGTCGGGCGCACGAACGGTGCGTCGGTGTCGCCTCACTGTCGCGTTGGTGTCGCCTCGCTGTCGCGTCGATGCGGCCTTGCTGTCGCGCCGGTGTCGCGTCACGGTCGCCATCCAGGGGCGTTGCGGTCACATTCCGGGCAAAATCCCTGCGACGCGCTCCACTTTCTCCACTTCACACCACCCGCAACAAGGGCATCCGCCAACGCAGTGCGTCGATGAAAACCCGGGTCCGGGACGACGATCCGAACAGATCGCAGACGAGTCCAGGGCCGATCGACATTCAGAAGATGGCGAGTCGAAAATGGTGGTTTTCCGAGACCCGGCGCGTAGCGGACACCAGGTCCGTGAGCGCCGGAAGCTCGGAAGGGCGCCATTTGCGGGCCGTCAGAACTGAATGTCGATCGGCCCTAGTTGGTCCGTTCCCGGAGCGCCATCCAGGCATAGCCGAGCATCGCCATCAGCGCCGCTGCCGCCGCCAGATAGGGCAGCGGCTTGCTCAATTCGTACAAGCCTACCCCGATCGACGGGCCGAGCACGAAGCTGGCGCCGTTGACGCTCGTCACCTTGCCCGCGACCGAGCCTTGCGCGTCGGGCCCAACCGCGAGCGACGAGCCCGCGGTGAAGCCGGGGCGGGTGAAGCCGAAGCCCAGCGAGGCGAGCGCGTAGCTGGTTGCGATCCCGTAGAGCGAGGTCGCCAGCCCCGTACCGACGCAGCCCGCCGCCGCGACCACCAGCCCGCTCAGCACGAGCTGGCGCGGCGAGAGGTTGAGCAGCGGGATGATCCCCCATTGCGCGAGCAACGACGCGCCTGCGCCCATCATCAGCACGATGCCGGTCGGCTGGAGCGCGTCTTCGGGCGCGACGTGGAGCCGGTCGATGACGAGGAAGCCGATCGTCTGCCCCGCCATGGCCTGGGCGTGCCCCATCACCAGGCCGGCGATCATCCAGGCGCGGATGCGCGGATCGGCATAGCCGACCTGCTCGGCATCGCGCTCGGCGACCGCGGCGGTGACGCTGGCGCCGGTCGATTGCCCGCCGATCGAGGGATAGGCGGTCGCCGCGCCGTGCGCGCCGCCCAGCCCCTTGTCGTCGGGCAGCATCCGCCGCACCGTCACCCACATCGCGAGCCCGAAGGCGGCGAAGACGAAGGCGGGGCCCGCCAGCCCGATCTCGACCGATCCGAGCGCGCCCAGGATCAGATAAGGCGCGATCGCCGGCCCCAGGATCGTGCCCAGCCCGAACGCCGAGGCAAGCAGGGTGAGCGCCTTGGTGCGCTCCTCGCGCGTGGTCGATCCTGCGACCAGCGCCTGCACCGCGGGTGGCGCGGCGGCGCCGAAGCTGCCGTAGATCAGCCGCCCGCCGATGAACGCGAGAAAGGCCGCGCTGCCGCTGATCCAGCCGTTGATGCCGGCGGCGAGGAACAGCCCGCAGAGAAGCAGCGACGCCGCGAAGCCGCCGACGCCCATCAGGATCATCGCACGCCGCCCGTGGCGGTCGGAGCGCTTCGCCCAGAAGGGCGCGGCGATCACCCACAACAAGGCCGAAGCGGAGAAAGCGAGCGCGACATTGTTGTCGGGCACGTGGAGCGAGCGCCCGAGCGCGGGGAGCACCGATTGCAGCGCGGTGTTGCCCGCCGCGATCGTCAGCATCACGGCGAAAAGCAGCGCGAACCGCCGGTCGATCCCGCGGATCGCGCCCGCCGTACTCATTGCCGCGTCCAGGAATAGCCGCGCGTGACGGCGCTGACGATCACCTCGTAGCGCGCATACCAGCGCTCGCGACCGCGCGCACGGATCGCCGCGTGCTCGGGATGGTCGCGCCACGCTTTGGCGCTCGCGTCGTCGGCCCAATAGCTGACGGTGATGCCGACGCCGTCGGCGCCGCGCACCGACTCGATCCCGCGATAGCCGGGCTGGCGCGCGGCCAGCGCCGCCATCGCCTCGGCCGCTGCGGCATAGCCATCGGCATCCGCATCGGTGCGTTCTGAAAGGAAAATCACCGCGATCTGGCCGATGCGATCGTGCATCCTTCTCGCTTAGGCGCTTTGCACTGGCACGCAAGATCGGAAAGGCTTAAGGCGCACGCGCGCAACCGACGGACTTGCAAGTTCGTTGGAAAGTTGCGACCCAAGTGTGTTCCTCTGCTATGACACCAGCGTTAGGATGCCGATGACCAGTTCGACCACTGCTGCCGCACGCCGGCGTGAACGCCGTGCAGCCGGGGTCCCTTCTCCCTGGGGAATGTTCTTCCAGGGTTTCCTCAAACACCCCGTGATGGTCGGCTCGATCGTGCCCTCGTCCGATCGACTGATCCGCAAGATGCTCGCACCCGTCGATTGGGCGAACACCAAGCTGTTCGTCGAATACGGCCCCGGCGTCGGCACCTTCTGCCGCCCGATCCTCGACCTGATGGCGCCCGACGCGCAGTTGATCGCGATCGACACCAACCCCGATTTCATCCGCTATCTGCGCCACACGATCACCGACAACCGCTTCGCCGCAGTCAACGGTTCGGCCGCCGACGTTGCGCAGATCGTCGCCGATCACGGGCACGAGCATGCCGATTATGTCCTTTCGGGCCTCCCTTTCTCGACGCTGCCGCCCGGCGTCGGCCCGGCGATCGCCAAGGCGACCTTCGCGACGCTGCGCCCCGGGGGCGCCTTCCTGGTCTATCAATTCTCGCCCAAGGTGAAGGACTTCCTCGCCCCCCATGCCGACCGCATCGATCATGCGATGGAATGGTGGAACGTGCCCCCGGCGCAGCTCTATTGGGCGTGGAAGGACTGATCCCTACCGGCCATCCAACCCGAAATTGAGCCGCCGCGTCAGATTGTAGTCGAGCACCGCGACGACGAAATAGGCGGCGAACTGCTTGACGCGCTGCCACCACCCCACATGGCGCTTCCACCAGGCTTCAGTGATCCGCTCGCTGTCGGCGACCTCGCCGTCGACATAGGCGCGCACGTGACCTGCGAAGGCGGCGTCCTCGATCCGCAGCATCAGTTCGAGGTTGAGGAACAGGCTGCGCACGTCGAAATTGGCCGAGCCGATATGGACGGCATCATCGACCACGTAGAGCTTGGTATGCAGCCTGGTCGGTTGGTATTCGTAAACCTCGACGCCCTTGCGCAGCAGCCCGGCATAAGTGAAGCGCGCCGCCGCGATCGTGGCATTGTTGTCCGATTTCGCCGCGGTGACGATGCGCACGCGGCTGCCCTTCCTGATCCCGGTGCGGTCGAACCGGCGCAGCATGCCCGGCGTGGGGCAGAAATAGGCGGCGATGATGTCGACGCAAGTCGCCGCGCGCATGTCCTGCTGCACCGTGCGCGCCCAGGCCGAGAGCCGCCGCGTCGGCCCACCGATCAGCCAGCATAGCGCACCGCCTGTCTCGCTGAAGCGGTGGAGCGCGCGGCGAAGATCGCGAATGCGGCCGTGTGGCGCGCGCACCCAGGCGGACAGGGCGTCGAAATAGCCGGCGATCCGCGCGGCGGCCGGCCCTTCGACGATCAGGCCGAGGTCGCGCCAGGCGCGTTCCGCGGGCGTGCCGAAATAGGCGTCGTCGATGTTGAACCCGCCGATGATGACGCGCGCGTCGCCCTCAGCGTCGGCGAGCGCGAGCTTCTGGTGGTTGCGCAACAGATAGCGCCTGCCGAAGCGCGGCTCGAACTCGCAGACGCTGGCGCCCGCGGCTTCGAGCGGCGAGAAGAAATGCTCGTGCTCGGCGGCGTCGCTCCCAAACGCATCGACGATCAGCGATACCGCGACTCCACGCTGTGCCGCCGCCAACAATGCGTCGCGCACGCGCCGGCCCGAGGCATCGTCCGAATAGATGTAATAGATGATTCGGAGCGATTGCCGCGCGCCCTCGATCAGCGACACCAGCGTATCGAGCCGGTCGGGCCCGGTTTCGAGCAACCGCAACCGGTTGCCGTCGATCGTGAAGCTCGGTTGCGGCGGCGGGCGATCCATGGACGCAGGTGATGCCCGTCGCGATCGAGCCCGGCAACCCCTGCGCTTTTCTTGACATTGGCGGGTCCGGACCTTAGATCGCGCGCTCGAAATTCCCGCATAGTCGCAAGCAAGGAAAGCGTTCATGGCGCGCGTCACGGTCGAAGATTGCGTCGACAAGGTTTCCAACCGGTTCGATCTCGTGTTGTTCGCGGCGCAACGCGCGCGGCAGATTTCGGGCGGCGCGGACCTGACGCTCGATCGCGATCGCGACAAGAACCCGGTGGTCGCGCTGCGCGAGATCGCCGAGCAGACGATCAAGCCGCGCCAGCTCGAGGAAGCGGTCGTCAGCGGGCTGCAGAAGGTGCAGGTCGACGAGGACGATACGCCCGACGAGATCGGCAGCCTCGCCGCCTCGGCCGAGGCGCTGCGCCTGACGGCTGCCGCGCCGCCGCGCAACACCAATGTCGGCGGCGATTACGAGGGCTGATCGCCACCGGCGTTCGGCGCCGCCCGTTGCGACGGACGCGGCGCCGGGGCGAACCGCAATACCGCGAAGCCCAGACACGCCGACACGATCGAGCCGGCGAGCACGCCAAGCTTGACCTCGTTCTCCATGGCGCCGCGGAACGCGAGCCCGCCGATGAACAGGCTCATCGTGAAGCCGATCCCGCATAGCAGCGCCACGCCATAGACCTGGAGCCATGAGGCGCCGGCCGGCTTCTGCGCCAGCCCGAG
Organism: Sphingomonas sp.; assembly: GCA_035538935.1. Classification (GTDB taxonomy): domain Bacteria; phylum Pseudomonadota; class Alphaproteobacteria; order Sphingomonadales; family Sphingomonadaceae; genus Sphingomonas. The sequence continues at coordinate 131,677 of DATLJH010000007.1, read as the reverse complement.
CCGCACGACGCCCCAGACCGCGCCGAAAATGCCGAGCTGCTTGCCGACGACCAGCCCGGCCGCGATGCCGAGCGGCAGCGGCGCGAGCAGCGTTTCGAGCCCCATGCCGCCAAGATCGACGCCGGCATTGGCGAAGCCGAACAGCGGCACGATGGCGAACGCGACCCAGGGCTGGAGCCCATGTTCGAGCCGGTGAAGCGGCGACTCGGCGTGGTCGGGGGCGCCGGGCGACGGCGTGATCGGCACCACCAGTGCCGCCAGCACGCCCGCGATCGTTGCATGCACGCCCGAGAGCAGCACGCAATACCATAGCAGCGCGAACCCGATCAGATAGACCGGCAACGCGCGTACGCCGCTCTTGCCGAGCACGTAGAGCAGGCCCAGCACCAGTGCCGCGCCGCCGAGCGCGATCGAGCTGATCTGGTCGGTATAAGCGAGTGCGATGATCGCCACCGCGCCCATGTCGTCGACGATCGCGACGGTCGTCAGGAACAGCTTGAGCGAGGCCGGCGCGCGACTGCCGAGCAAGGCGAGCACGCCGATCGCGAAAGCGATGTCGGTCGCCGCCGGTATTGCCCAGCCCGATTGCAGGTCCGGCGTGCCCTGCGTCACCGCGAGATAGACGAGCGCGGGCAGCGCCATCCCCGCGCCGGCGGCGATCACCGGCAGGCGGCGGCGTTCCCAGGTTGAGAGCCGGCCGTCGAGAAACTCGCGCTTGATCTCGAGCCCGACGAGCAGGAAGAACACCGCCATCAGCGCATCGTTGATCCACAGATGCACCGTCATCGGCCCCAGCGCGGGCGCGAGCACGGGCCCCGTCGCGGCATGGATCAGCGCATGGTAATCATGCGCGGTGGCCGGCAGGTTGGCCGCGATCATCGCCAGCACCGCCGCGACGATCAGCACGATCCCGCCCGCCGCCTCGCTCGCGAGGAACGCGCGCAGCGCCGAGCGGGGAGGGCGGGTGTCGGTCATCCGCCTGTCCTACCGCCTCGCGCAGCGCGCGCAATCCTCACCACAGGCTGAGTTGCCGATCGGCAGCGAGCGGCCAGCGCCCAAGCACGTCGTGCCGCGTCAGTCCGACATGGCTGTGGATGAGGACGAGCGTATCGGCGCTCCACGCGACCGGCGCGATTCGCTGTCCCAACGGCGCACCGGTGCGATAGCCGAGCGTCATGTGCGGGTCGAACGTGTAGCCGGGGCGCGGCGCTACACCCATGCCACGGCAATTCGCGTCGATATCATGATGCAATGCGTCCAGCCCGGCGATGCGTCGCGACGGGCGTAACGCGATCGATCGGGTGCCGCCGGAGACGCGATCGAGCGTCACGGCGATCGCCGCCGCGGTTACCCGGCCACCGACCGTTCGCAGCGTCCGCTCGAGCCCGGGCGGTACGGCATCGGCGTCGGGATAGATGCCCATGGTGATGTGGAGTCGGTCGCTTCGAACCGGCGTTCCCGAAGCGAACCAGGGCGCGGCGGCATGCGCAATCCGGCGGGCCTCGACGGGTGGCGGCAGCAACGCGAAAAAATAACGGTGCCGCACGATGGGTTGGTGGAACATCTGCCTCCTCCGAGTCGGAAAGGTGATGACATTGTTCTTGATATGTTCCGACAAGTTTGGTCATGCCGGGCTTGTTCCGGCATCCGCCGTGCAACGAGCAAAGACGTGACTGGTGGAGCGGCGGACCCCGGAACAAGTCCGGGGTGGCGAAGGGGATTACCGCCCTAGCGCCTCGGCGATCAGCTTGCGGGTGTTCTCGACGCCGTAGAGCGCGATGAAGCTGCCCATGCGCGGGCCCTGCGACGAGCCGAGCAGCGTTTCGTAGAGCGCCTTGAACCAGTCGCGCAGCGACTCGAACCCGCCCGCCTTGCCGATCTCGTAGACGATGTTCTGGATGTCCTCAGGCGTCGCACCCGCGGGCAGCGCCGCTAGTTCGGCGTCGAGCCGCTTCAGTCCCGCGATCTCCGCCCCCTCGGGCGCGCGGCGGTGCAATGTCGGCGCGACGACATCGCGATTGTACGCCAGCGCGTGATCGATCAGGCGGTCGAGCGCCGGATAGGCCTCGGGCGACGCATCGGCGACGTAATTGCCGAGATAGCCCCACACCTGCTCGCGGGTCGCCTCACCCCCCATCACGCCGACGAGGTTGAGGAGCAGCCCGAACGTCACCGGCAGCTCCTCATCCGGCACCTTGCCGTCGTGGATGTGGTGGACCGGGTTACCGAGCTTCTGCTTTAATTCCTGGCCCGGATAATTGGCTCGATACTGCCAGTAATCGTCCACCGCGCGCGGGATCACGCCCATGTGGAGCTGCTTGGCCTTCTTGGGCTCACGATAGGCGAAGAAGGCGAGGCTCTCCTCGGGGCCGTAGGTCAGCCATTGATCGAGGCTGAGGCCGTTGCCCTTGGACTTGGAGATCTTCTCGCCCTTTTCGTCGAGGAACATCTCATAGTTGAAACCCTCGGGCGGACGGGCGCCGAGCACGCGCGCGATCCGGCTCGATTGCGTCACCGAATCGATCAGATCCTTGCCCGCCATCTCATAATCGACCCCGAGCGCGACCCAACGCATCGCCCAATCGACCTTCCATTGCAGCTTGGCCATGCCGCCGAGCGCCGATTGCACAATGCGCTCGCCCTCGTCCTCGAAGGCGATCGTGCCGGCATCCGCGTCGACCACCTCGACCGGCACCTGGAGCACGACCCCGCTCTTCGGGCTCACCGGCAGCACCGCCGAATAGGTCGCGCGGCGCTCGGCGCGCAGCGTCGGCAGCATCACCTCTTGAATCGCGTCGTAATGGCGCAGCACGTCCCGGAGCGCATCGTCGAACCGGCCCGAGGTGTAATAATCGGTCGAGGAGGCGAATTCGTACTCGAAGCCGAAGCGATCGAGGAAGGCGCGCAGCATCGCATTGTTGTGGTGCGCGAAGCTCTCGTACTTTTCGAACGGATCGGGGATGCGCGTCAGCGGCTTGCCGAGATGCTCGGCCAGCATCGCCTTGTTGGGGACGTTGTCGGGCACCTTCCGGAGGCCGTCCATATCGTCCGAAAAGGCGAGCAGCCGCGTCGGCTGATCGGAAAGCGCGTGGAAGGCGTTGCGCACCATCGTCGTGCGCAGCACTTCGTTGAACGTGCCGATATGCGGCAGCCCGGAAGGACCATAGCCGGTCTCGAACAGGATCGCCGCGCCGCCGGGCTTGCCCTCGGGATAGCGCTTGAGGAGCTTGCGGGCCTCCTCATAGGGCCAGGCCTTGGAGACGAGCGCTTCGGCGCGGAGATCGTGTGTGTCGGTCATGATGTGGGAGGCTCTGGCGCGGACGCGGCGGAATCGCAAACGGGAATTCGCGGGACGGCGGTCGCCGCGCGACGATCCGACAGCACGGTTGATCTTTAAGAAAATCAAATTTAGGTATTTATCATACGATAAATAAGGGGCGGCGGGTGAGGATCGGCAAACGGCAATTGATCAAGGGGATGGCGGCTGCGGGTGCTGCGGCCGCGGTACCGGGGTCGGCGCAGGCGCGCGGCGTGCGACTCGCGATTCGTCTCGACACTTCCTCGGCGCCCGTCCGGCTGGCCGCAAACGATCTCGCCCGCGATATCGAGGCCGTGCTGGGCGCCGCGCCGGTCTTCGCAAACCAACCCGAAAGCGACAGGCTGACGATCGCGATCCGCACCACCGGCGAGGGTGACCGCGAGACCTTCTCGCTCAGCCGCCGCGGCCGGACGATTACGCTCGCGGGCGCCGACATGCGCGGCACGATCTACGCCATCTACCAGTTCAGCCAGGACTATCTGGGCGTCGATCCGATGGCGTTCTGGACCGACAATCTGCCGGCGCGTCGCAACACGATCGACATGCCCGACGGCGCCGAACGGCGCTTTCCCAAGCCGGTGTTCGACTATCGCGGCTTCTTCATCAACGACGAGGACCAGCTGGCCGGCTGGGCCCCCGCCGCGCCCGGCGCGCAGACCAACATCGCGCCTGCGGTGATGGACAAGATCTACGAGACGCTGCTGCGCCTCAAGGCGAACATGGTGGTGCCGAGCACCTGGCCCTTCCCCGACGACCTCCAGATCAAGGCGGCGAGCGCGCGCGGGCTGATCGTCAACCAGCACCACGCGACCCCGGTCGGCATGAATGCCGTGCGTTGGCCGAACAAGGTGCCGTACAACTTCACCGATCATCCCGACGTGCTGCGGCGCGCGTGGAAGAACGCGGTCGACCTCTACGATCCTGACCAAGAGATCCTGTGGACGGTCGGGCTGCGCGGGCTTTCCGACATGCCCTATGCCGAACTCGACCCCAATGTCGCCGGCGACGACCGCAAGAAAGGCGCGGTGATCGAGCGCGCGATCGCCGAGCAGATGAAGATCGTGCGTGCGCGCTTCCCCGACGCCAAGTTCGTCACCAACCTGTGGTCCGAAGGTGCCGGGCTGATGCGCGAGGGCAACCTCACCATCCCCGACGACGTCATCTGCGCCTGGCCCGACGAGGGCTGGGGCTGGATCAAGGACAACGGCCAGGTCCGCGCGGGCCAGGGCTTCTATTATCACGTCGCGATGCTCAACGGCCGCGCCAACCAGCTTTCCGAGATGGTGCCGGTGGACCGCATCCATGCCGAGTTCGGGCGTTTCATCAAGGCCGGCGCGACCCGTTTCGCGCTCGTCAACGTCAGCGATCTGCGCGCGGTGGCGATGACCGCGAAGACGACGATGGACATCGCCTGGGGCGGGCTGCCCGACAAACCCGACGCGCGCGCTACGTACCGCACCTGGGCCGCCGCCGAGTTCGGCGCCGATGCCGCAGACCCTGCGGCCGAGTTCTACGCCGGCTATTTCGCCGCTTTCCCAAGGATGCCGGCGGGCAAGCGCTGGGGCGACGGCATGGAATATGGCGAGCAGCGCTATCACGAGCTCGGCCGCACGCTGCTGCTGCGCACGATGATCGACCCGCCTTATTATCGCACCGTAGGGCAATCGCCGACCTGGTGGGCGCCGCGCGTGCAGGAATACGGCAACGAGCATCCCGAGCGCTGGATCGAGGCGCAGCTGGCGCGCGATCTCGTCACCTGCGCCGAGGCTGCGCCGCGCTGGGATGCGCTGCTCGCGCGCGCCAGGGCCATCGAGCCCAGGGTCGTGCCCGAGCGGCGCGACTATTTCCGCTACGCCGTCCTCACGATGCTCGCGGCCAACCGCAACAGCAATGCGATGCTGCTGGCGATATGCAGGTCGATCCGTGCCGCGCGGGCAGGCAAGAAGGACGAAGCGCAGCGCCAGGCGGACGCGGCGCTCGCCCAGATCGCCGAGCTCCGGCGCTATCAGGCCTATGGCGCGGTCGGAAAGAAATGGGAGCATTGGTGGCGCGGCGAGTGGCTGACCGACATCCCCTCGACCGCGGAGATGATCGCGACCTTCAAGCGCTGGATCGACGACCCGATCAACACCACGCCGCTGCCGATCTCCCAGTCCGACTGGAAGGCCTATTACCACATCCTGCGCTATCAGGGGACACGCTCGGTCGATGTCAGTTGAGCCATTTCCCCAAAAGATAACCACCATACAGAGAGGAATTCGATGACCGCCTGCCGCCCCCGTTCCGACCGATGGTCCCTCTTCCTTCGAAGCGCCCTGATCGGCAGCGCACTTGCAGCCGCCCCGCTCGCCGCACAGCAGGCGGTGACGTCGCGCACGCCCGCGACCCCGCTGGTGGCGCACGACCCCTATTTCAGCATCTGGTCGTTCGACGACAATCTCGCCGACGGGCCGACGCGGCACTGGACGGGCGCGGAGCAGCAACTGACGGGGTTCCTGCGCGTCGACGGCAAGGTGTTGCGCTTCATGGGTGGCGGCCGTGGCGACACGATGAAGCAGGTCTCGCGCGCGATCTGGCCGACGCGCACGATCTACGAATACGAAGCGGCAGGCGTGCATCTGACCGCGACCTTCTTCACCCCCGCGCTGCCGGGCGATCTCGACGTGCTGTCGCGCCCCGTCACTTATCTGAGCTGGAGCGTGCGTTCGACCGACGGGCGCGCCCATGACGTTCAGCTCTATGTCGACGCCAGCGCCAACCTCGCCGTCGATACCGATCAGCAGCGTGTCGTGTGGGGATCGAGCCGCGTCGGCGACATGAGCGTGATGCGCGTCGGCACCACCACGCAGCAGGTGCTGCAGAAAGTGGGCGACGACGTGCGCATCGACTGGGGCTGGGCCGAGCTTGCGGTGCCGCAGCAGGAAGGCGCAGCCACCGCGACGATCGGCCAGCGTGAACGCGACGCCTTCGTCGAGGACGGCACCTTCGCCGAGGCCGACGATCTCGCCATGCCGCGCCTCGCGCGCGACGACCGCCCGTTGATGGCCGCGCGCTTCGATTTCGGGAAGGTGGGCGCAACGGCCGACACGCGCCGCGCGATGCTGGCCTATGACGATATCGACGCGATCGAATATTTCGAGCGCCGCTTGCCCGCTTATTGGCGGCGCAACGGCATGACGATGGCCGAGCTGCTCGCCAGGGCCGAGGCCGAGGAGGCGTCGCTGCGTGCCCGCGCCGAGGCGTTCGACAAGGCGCTGGTGAGCGATCTCGAACGCGTCGGCGGGCGCGATTATGCGGAACTCGCGGTGCTCGCCTATCGCCAGACGCTGGCGGCGCACAAGCTGGTCGCCGACATCGACGGCACGCCGCTCTATTTCTCCAAGGAGAATTTCTCGAACGGCTGCATCGCCACGGTCGACATCACCTATCCGACCTCGCCCTTCTTCCTGCTGTTCAACCCGACGCTGCTCGAGGCGCAGCTGCGCCCGATCCTGGATTATGCGGCGATGCCGCGCTGGCGCTTCCCGTTCGCGCCGCACGACATCGGCACCTATCCGCACGCCAACGGCCAGGTTTATGGCGGGGGCGAGACCTCCGAGGAAAACCAGATGCCGGTCGAAGAGAGCGGCAACATGCTCATCATGAGCTATGCCCTCGCCAAGGTGCAGGGCAACGCCGACTTCGCCGCGCGCCATTGGGCGACGCTGAGCAAATGGGCCGCCTATCTGCGCGACAAGGGGCTCGACCCCGAAAACCAGCTCAGCACCGACGATTTCGCCGGACACCTGGCGCACAACGCCAATCTGTCGATCAAGGCGATCCTGGCGCTGCGCAGCTATGCCGAGCTGGCGCGGATGCTCGGCAAGACCAGCGAGGCCGACACCTACACCGCGCTGACGCAGCAGATGGCGACCAAGTGGCAGGAGATGGCGAAGGACGGCGACCACACCCGGCTCGCCTTCGACAAGCCCGGCACGTGGAGCCAGAAATACAATCTGGTGTGGGACAAATTGCTCGGCTTCGACCTGTTCCCCAAGGCGCTGCTCGACAGCGAGGTCGCCTTCTACCTCGATCACCAGAACGCCTTCGGCCTGCCGCTCGACAGCCGCAAGACCTACACCAAGCTCGACTGGATCACCTGGAGCGCGACGCTCGCCGACAACCGCCAAGATTTCGAGGCGCTGGTCGCGCCGCTCCACCGCTACATGACGCAATCGCCGACCCGCGTGCCGCTGAGCGACTGGTTCGAGACCACCGACGGCAAGAAGGTCGGCTTCCAGGCGCGCGCGGTGGTGGGCGGCGTCTTCATCAAGATGCTCGACGATCCCGCCGTGTGGAAAAAGTGGGCCACAGGAGCCACGAGCGCGAACTAGACTCATCGTCGACCCGTTCGACGTCGCCCCGGACCTGGGTTTCCATCGACATAGCGCGTTGACGGGTGCCCTTGATCCGGGGTCTTGCTTCCTTGGAGTCCGCGCGAGGAAGTAGCGGGATGCCGGATCACGTCCGGCATGACGAGAAGGCGAGCGGGCACCGCCGGCCGGGCCGGCGGTGCGAAGTGGAGAAAGTGGAGCGCGTCGCGAGGGTTTTGCCCGGAATGCGCCGGCGAGGCGACGCAAACGCCTCGGGATGGCGACCGGAACGCGACACTGACGCGACAGCGAGGCGACACCGGCGCGGCACCGAGGCGACACGGACGCGACACCCATGCGCCCGACGGGCGTCGCCGGCGCGACACGCGCGCGCCGCAACCGCGCCGCTGCCGGGATCGAGCGAGGCGGCGGGTGCGGTATGGGAGCGATCCTGTTCCATCGCACAGGGTAGAACATAAAACGAACGTGTAGGACAGGAATTTCAGATTCGGGTGCGATCCGTTCGCATCGTCACCTCGGCTGCCGACTGGCGCGCTCGACGACACATCGTTTTCCTGAACCGCGCGGCGGCCGCTGGCTGTTGCCAATCTGTTCCGTAGGCGCGACAAGGGCGGCATGTCGCTTCCCTATCCCGCGCTCCATGCCAGCCATGGCGGCACCTGGCTCGCCGCGCCCGACGGGGCGACGCGGCAGCTGGGGCGTGGCGAGGCGATCAGGATCGCGGCGGATACGCCGGTGCTGCTGCTCAATGCGCCGCTCGTGGGGCAGCGGCTGGGCTATGCCGAGCTGTCGGGCCTCGACCTGCTCGAGCTGTTCGCTTTCCTCCACCCCGCGCGCTTCATGGTGCCGACGCCCAAGGGCCTTGCGCGCGCCGTGGGGCTGCTGGCGCCGACGCGCGATGCGGAGGTGGCACCCTTCCTGCGCGAGGCCGCGGCGCGGCTGCTGGCGACCGCCGAGGGCGACTGGCCCGAGCGCGAGGGCGCGTGGACGGCGGCGCAATCCTTGTCGCGGTTGCGCTGGCCGTGGGCACCGGCGCTGGTCGATCGGATCGCGCGGCCGGCGCAGAACGAACGCTGGCTGTTCTCGAAGCTCCCCGAATGGCAGGAGGCGCCGCCCCGACCCGCACCGCGCAGTGTGACGATCGACGAGGCGGAAACGCAGGAACGGCTCGCCGCGCTGACCGGCGACACGGCAGAACAGCGGCCCGGCCAGCGCGCCTATGCCGACGCCGCCGCGCAGGCGTTCGGCCCCAGGATGATGCGCGACGCCCCCAATCTGGTGCTCGCCGAAGCCGGAACGGGGATCGGCAAGACGCTCGGCTATCTCTCGCCCGCATCGCTCTGGGCGCAAAAGGCGGGCGGTGCGGTGTGGGTCTCGACCTACACCAAAGCGCTGCAACGCCAGCTCGGCCACGAATCGGCGCGCCTCTATCCCGACGCAGCGGTGCGCCGCGCCAAGGTCGTCACCCGCAAGGGCCGCGAGAATTACCTGTGCCTGCTCAACCTCGAGGACGCACTGCAGGGCGGTTTCGCGGGGCGGGCCGCGATCCTCGCGCAGCTCGTCGCGCGCTGGGCGGCGTACAGCGCCGACGGCGACATGGTGGGCGGCGACCTGCCCGGTTGGCTGACCACCTTGTTCCGCCGCGCGGGCGCGACCGCACTCACCGACCGGCGCGGCGAGTGCGTCTACGCCGGCTGCCCGCATTACCGGAAGTGCTTCATCGAGCGCGCGGCGCGCGCCTCCGCCGACGCCGACATCGTCATCGCCAATCACGCGTTGGTGATGGTCAACGCCGCGCGCGGGCGCGAAACCGCGACACGGCCGACGCGCTATGTGTTCGACGAAGGCCATCATTTGTTCGATGCCGCCGATTCGATGTTCGCGACCGCGCTCTCTGGGCAGGAGGCGATCGAAATCCGGCGCTGGGTGGTGGGCCCCGAATCCAAGGCGCGCGGGCGGCGGCGCGGGCTCGCGGCGCGGCTTTCGGACGTCGCGAGCTATGACGAACAGGGCGGGCTCGCGATCCAGGCGGCGGGCGAGGCGGCGCGCGCGCTGCCGTCGGACGGCTGGCTCCAGCGGCTGGCGGACGGCGATCCGTTCGGGCCGATCGAAGCACTGCTCGCCGCCGTGCGCGGGCTGGTTTATGCGCGCGACGACGGCAAGAGCGACGCGGGCTATGGCCTCGAAACCGAGCTCGCCGAGCCTTCGCCCGAACTGATCGACGCCGCTGCCGGGGCCGCGCAGGCGCTCGACGCGCTCTATCGCCCGCTGGTGACGCTGGGGCGACGGCTGGAGGCGGTGCTCGCCGAGGCACCCGACTGGATGGACGGCCCCGCGCGTGCCCGGATCGAGGGCGCGATCGCCTCGCTCGGCTGGCGCGCGGAGACCGTCGGCGCGTGGCTGGCGCTGCTCGCGCGCGTCGGCGGGCCCGCCGATCCCGATGTCGTCGACTGGCTCGCGGTCGATCGGATCGAGGGGCGCGAATGGGACATCGGCCTGCACCGCCACTGGCTCGATCCGACGCGGCCGTTCGCCAAGACGGTGCTCGAGCCCGCGCACGGCGCGCTCGTCACCTCGGCGACGCTGCGCGCGGGCGGCGGCTGGGACGTGGCCGAGGCGCGCGCGGGCGCCCCGCATCTCGCCGCGCCCGCACAGCATTTCGAGGCGGCGAGCCCGTTCGATTACGGCGCGCAAGCCGAGGTACTGATCGTCACCGACGTCAAGCGCGGCGATGTCGCCGGCCTCGCCAATGCCTATGCGCGGCTGATCGTCGCGGCGGGCGGCGGCACGTTGGGGCTGTTCACCGCGATCCGCCGCCTGCGCGGCGTGCATGGCCGCATCGCCGACCGCCTCGCACGCGAAGGCCTGCCGCTCCATGCACAGCATGTCGATCCGATCGACACCGGCACGCTCGTCGACATCTTCCGCGACGATCCCCACGCCTCTTTGCTCGGCACCGATGCATTACGCGACGGCGTCGACGTGCCCGGTCATTCGCTGCGGCTGGTGGTGATGGAGGGCGTGCCCTGGTCCAAGCCCAGCGTGCTCCACGCCGCGCGGCGCATGGCGGGCGGGGGCAGCGCCTATGAGGATCGGCAGGTGCGCGCGCGGCTCGCCCAGGCGTTCGGCCGGCTGATCCGGCGCGCCGACGATCGCGGGGCGTTCGTGCTGCTGTCGGCGGCGATGCCCTCGCGGCTGCTCTCCGCTTTTCCGCCGGGGGTCGGCATCGCCCGCGTGACGCTCGACGAGGCGGCAGCGCGCATCCAATCGCGTCTTTCATCCGTCGCATCGATCGGGCAAGAGACAGACGAGCACGCCTGACGGAGATCGCTGCACCCATGAAGACCTTGACGCTGCTCAGGCACGCCAAGTCGGGCTGGGACGACGGGCCCGCGCGCGATTTCGATCGGCCGCTCAACGCCAAGGGCGCGCGCGCGGCCGAGGTCGTCGGACGCCATCTGCGCAAGCTCGGGCTGGCGTTCGATCACGTCGTTGCGTCGCCCGCGGTGCGCGTCGGCGATACGATCAGCGCGCTCGCCATCGGCTATGGCCGCGCGCTCGATCCGCATTGGGACACGCGGCTCTATCTCGCCTCGCCGCCGACGTTGCTCGACGTCATCCACGGCCTGCCCGCCGGCGCGGATCGCGTGCTCCTGATCGGCCACAATCCCGGGCTCGAGGAATTGGTGCTGCAGCTCGTCCCCGAAGCGGCGGACGATGCGCTGCGCACCGAGGCGGCAATCAAATATCCCACTGCGACCGTGGCGGAGATTCGGTTCGACGGCAGGTGGGATTCGGTAGTGCCGGCCACCGGGACGCTCACGCGCTTCATCCGCCCGCGCGATCTCGATCCGACGCTGGGGCCCGATCCGGCCTGATCAACGCCCCTGCGCGCGCCAGCGTTTGATCGTGCGCGCGATGATCTGATCTTCCTGGCCCACCTCGCCCCAGAGTTCGGAGAAGAGCGGATCGCCCGACGCGGGGCGTTTCGCTTCCTCGAGCGCGTCGAAGCCGACGCGGATCGGAATCGCGACGCCCTCGCCGCAGATGATGCATTCGCGGTTCCTGAGCGCGGGAATCGAATCGAGGAATCCGCGCGCGCCTTCGGGCATCGCGGCGCGCACGAATGCCTGGTCGCGATCGTTGTTCAAGCGCATCGAGATGATCGTGCCGCATTGCGACAGCACGCCCTCAGCAAGGTCCGACGGGCGCTGGGTGATGAGGCCGAGCGAGACGCCGTATTTGCGGCCTTCCTTGGCGATCCGGCTCAAGATGCGGCCGACCGAGGATTTCTCGGCGTCGGGGCCGTTGGGAATGTAGCGGTGCGCCTCCTCGCAGACGAGCAGGATCGGCCGCTGCGGCTCGTTCCTCGACCAGATCGCGAAATCGAACACCATCCGGCTCAGCACCGAGACCACCACCGAGGTGATCTCCGAGGGCACGCCCGACACGTCGATGATCGAGATCGGCTTGCCGTCGCCGGGCAGACGGAAGATGCGCGCGACGAAATCGGCCATCGTGTCGGCGACGAGCATGCCGGAGAACATGAAGCCGTAGCGCGGATCGGCCTTGATTTCGTCGATCTTGGTCTTGATCCGCAAATAAGGCGCGGTGTCGCCCGCGCGATCCATCTTGCCCATTTCGAGCTGGACGATGTTGGTCAGATCGCTGAGCAGATAGGGGACCGGCGCATCGACCGTCAGCTTTGCGATCTCCTGCCCCACGCGCCCCTTGGCGCGCGCCGCAAGCAGGCACTTCGCCAGAATGTCCGCATCGACCTGCCGGTCCGCGCCGTGGCTGGTGAGGAACACCTCGCAATGTTCCTCGAAGTTCATCAGCCAATAGGGCATCTGCAGATTGCCGACGTCGTAGATCGCGCCCGTCGACTTGAATGCGGCGCCATATTCGCCGTGCGGGTCGATCATCACGACATGACCCTGCGGCGCCAGCTGACAGATGCGGTGGAGGACCAGCGCGGCGGCGGTCGACTTGCCGGTGCCGGTCGAGCCCAGCAGCGCGAAATGCTTGCCTAGCATGGCATCGACATAGAGCGCGGCGCGGATGTCGCGCGTCGGATAGACGGTGCCGATCTCGATATGCGCGCGGTCGTCCGCTGCGTAGATCTGCTGCAAATCCGCGGTCGAGACCGGGAAGACCGGCGCGCCCGGCCGCGGATAGCGCGTCACGCCGCGGCGGAATTTGTAGAGCTTACCGGTCAGCCGTTCCTCGTCGCCTTCGCCGAGGAAATCGACCTCCGCGACGATGCGGTCGTCCTGCCCGGACGCCAGCTTGAGCGAGCGGATGTTAGCGATCAGCCAGGTGCCGCCGACGCGCACCTTGATCTGGCTGCCCACCTGCCCGGCGGCCGCGATCGCGGGATCGGTGCTCTGCGCGATCGTGTCGAGCGCCGCCGCATCGAACACGACCCGGCCGCTGCCGCCGCCGATTTCAGCGACACCACCAATGCCACGCGGGCTGAACCCCACCGGCGCGGGTGGCGCGTCGGTCGATTCCGGGCTGGCATTTGTCAGCCCCTGCGCGCCCATGATCTCCGTCATCAACCACGTCCCCGATGGTCAAACGGTGTCAACCATGCCGACGGAAGGTAAAAATACTGTTTTTCGTCGAAACCATTTCGTCGCGCGCGCAATCATTCGTAACGCAGCGCCTTCACCGGATTGGTCTGCGCCACCCGCCAGGCGTGCGTGCCGATCGTCAGGATCGCAATCACCAGCGCGAGCACGCCCGCCGCGATGAAAGGTGTCGGCCCCAGCGGCATCCGCACATCGAAACCATTGAGCCAGTTGCGCATCACCCACCAGGCGATCGGCCAGGCGATCAGGTTGGCGATCAGCACCGGCCGGCTGAACTGCCACACCAATAGCCGCACGATATCGCGCGTTCGCGCGCCCAGCACCTTGCGGATGCCGATCTCCTTGGTGCGCCGCTCGGCGGTGAACGCCGCGAGCCCGAACAGCCCGAGGCAGCCGATGACCACCGCGAGGACGGCGAAGGCACCGAACAGTTGCGCGCGGCGCTCGTCGCGATTGTAGAGATCGCTGACGATGTCGTCGACGAAGCGCGCCTGGAACGGAATGTCGGGCACCAACCGCTGCCAGATCGCCTCGACCTGATCGTAGACCACGCTCGGATTGCGACCCTGGAAGCGGATCATCAGCTGCGAGACGATGCCGGTATCGTAGAGATAGAACATCGGCTGCAACGGATCGCGCACCGAGCGGTAGCGCACGTCGTCGACCACGCCGACGATCGTCGAGGACACGAGCCCGTAATCGCTGTCGACGATCGAGGTCTTGATCTGCTTGCCGATCGCGTCGGCGGGGTTCGCAAAGCCGAGCCGGCGGGCCGCCTCGCGGCTGAGGAGGATGTTCACCCCGCGCTGCGCCAGCGCCTGCTGCACCTCGGGCGGCGCGGGCGAGGGCGTGGTCGCATCGTCCATCGGCCGCGCATCGGAGAGTGTGCGCCCCGCGAGCACCTTGATCCCCATCGCGTCGAAAAAGCCCTGATCGGTGCCGTAGACGCCAAGCGCGACATGTTCGGGGCGCCCCGGAATCTGGACGTCGGTGACCGAATTGTGGCCGTTGTTGACCGCGATGTTGGTGCGCCCGACCGCGACCACGCCGGGGACGCGGCGCACTTGCTGCATCAGCGCGTCGATCACCTGCTCGGCCTGCGGCCGGCCGATCCCGTCGAGCTGAAGCAGGCCGTCGCGCTTGTAGCCGGCATCGACGTTCCGCGCGTAGCTGGTCTGCGCGTAGACGATGGCGGTGCAGATGATCAGCCCGATCGACACCGCGAACTGTGCCACTACCAGCATGTTGCGCAGCCGCCCCGATCCTTCCGCGTCGGCACCCGACTTGTTGGCCTTCAGCACCCGCGCGGGCTCGAAACGCGACAGCACCAGCGCCGGATAGAGCCCGCCCGCGATGCCGACGATCAGCGTCAGCGCGATCACCGGCAGGATCAGCCCGTCCACCGCAAAATACCGCACCGTGATCTCTGCATCGAGGAAGCCGTTGAGCGCAGGCAGCGTCAGCTCGACCAGCGCGAGCGCGACCAGCATCGCCGCCGTCGCGACCAGAATCGATTCGCCCAGGAACTGCGTGATCAGCTGCCGTCGCGTCGCGCCCAGCACCTTGCGCAGCGCAACCTCCCGCGCGCGTTGGGTCGCGCGTGCCGTCGCGAGGTTGGTGAAGTTGACGCACGCCATGCCGAGGATCAGCATCGCGATCACCGCGAAGGTGACGATCGTCGTCTTGTCGTTGCCCGGCGTCTGCGCGCCGTTCTGCGCCTCGCCGAGATGGACGTCGCGGATGTTGACGAGCTTCCAGTCCTGAATATTGCCGGGATTGATGATCCGCGAGCCGTCATTCTCGTCGGGAATGTTGCGCTTTTCCCAGGCGGGGAACTGGGCGTTGATCGCAGCGGCATCACCGGACGATCTGAGCCGAACCCAATAGCCGCCCTCCTGCCACGTCCAACTCGTCATCGCCTCGGGCGTCGCCGCCCAGTAGCTCGCCGGATCGTAGCGCGCGACCATGCCGAAGCCGAGCGATGAGTTCTTCGGCAGATCCTCGATCACACCGGTGACGCGGTAATCCTCCTTGAGGCTGCGGCTGGCGAGCGTCAGCGTCTTGCCGATCGGATCGTCCTTGCCGAAATATTTGGCGGCCGCCTTCTCGCTCAGCACCAGCGAATGCGGATCGTCGAGCGCGTGCGCGGGATCGCCCTTGACGAACGGCACATGAAGCACGTCGAACAGATTGCCGTCGACGAACAGCGCGCCGGGCACCGTGCTCGGCTGCCCGTCCTGCAGCACGACGATCGCCTGGCTGGTGAAATAGACCGCGTTTTCGACCTGCGGGAAATCCTTCTTGAGGCGCTGGCCGGTGACGTAGCTCGTCTGCTGGAGCTTCATCTCCTCGCCGCCCTCCTCGGTCGGGTGGTAGAAGTCCTGAAGCTGGAAGACGGTGTCCGAATCGGGCAGCCAGTCGTCGTAGCTGAACTCGTAACGGACGTAGGAGAGGATCAGCAGGCAAGCCGCGATCCCCAGCGACAGGCCGGCGATGTTGATGAAGGTGTAGGCGCGGTTCTTGGCGAGCGCACGAAGACCGACCGTCAGATAGTTCCGCCACATGGATCAGCTCCTACTCATAGCGCAGCGCGTGGATGGGATTGGTGTGGGCGACCTTGAGCGCGTGGCCCGCAATGGTCGCGAGCGCGATCGCGAGCGCGAGCAGCCCGGCCGCGACGAAGGGCACGGGCGTCAGCGCGATGCGGGTGTCGAAGCCGTTGAGCCAGTCGCGCATCACCCACCAGGCGACCGGCCAGGCGATCAGGTTCGCGACCAGCACCGGGCGGCTGAACTGCCAGGCGAGCAGCCGCACGATGTCACGCGCGCGGGCACCCAGCACCTTGCGGATGCCGATTTCCTTGGTGCGGCGTTCGGCGGTGAACGCCGCGAGCCCGAACAGCCCGAGGCAGCCGATGATCACGGCGAGCATCGCGAACGCGGCGAACAGCACGCCCCGCGCGCTTTCCTGCGCATATTGGCGCGCGACCAGATCGTCGGCGAAATCGGCCGCGAACGGCACCTGGGGCATCAGCTCGTTCCAGATCTGCTCGATCCGGCCGCGCAGCACCGAGGGCTCGATGCCGGAATAGCGCACCGCCATCTGCGAGAAGCCGCGCTTCTGCATGGCGTAGAGCGTCGGCTGCAACGGCTCGCGCAGCGAGCGGTAGCGCGCGTCTGAGACGACCCCGACGATCGTACACGGGACGAGGCCGAATTGAGGCAAGGTGATCGCGCCCTGGATGGTCTTGCCGATCGCGTCTTGCGGGTTGGAGAAGCCAAGCCGATGCACGGCCGCTTCGGTGACGACGACGTTGATGCCGCGCGCGGCGAGCGCGCGTTCGGCGGCGGGATCGATCGGGGACGGGGTGGTCGCGTCGTCCTTGCCCTGCGTGTCCGAGAAGCCACGCCCCGCGAGCAGCTTGATCCCCATCGCCTTGAAGAAGCCCGTCTCGACGCCATAGGTGCCGAGCGACACCGATGCCGGATTGCCCGGCAGGAAGTAGCTCGACATCGAATTGCCGTTGGGCGACACCGCGATCTGTGTGCGCGCCGCCGCGACGACGCCGGGTAGCCGGCGGACGCGATCGACCAGCGCCTGTGTCGCTTCGGGCGCGGCGCCGATGAAATCGAGACTACCGACCTGGAGCAGCCCGTCGCGCTGATAGCCTGCGTTCATCGTCCGCGCGAAGCTGGTCTGGGCGTAGATCACGGCCGTGCAGGCGATGAGGCCGATCGAGATCGCGAACTGCGCGATCACCAGCGTGTTGCGCAGCCGCCCCGACCCGTGCGCATCAGCGGCCGACCGATTGGCTTTCAGGATGCGCGCGGGTTGGAAGTTGGAGAGGTAGAAAGCGGGATAGAGCCCGCTCGCCAGCCCGACCAGGAGGACGAGCACCAGACACGCCAGCCAGACGCCGCCCTCGCCCCAATAATGGAGCTCGATACCGGCGTCGAGAAAGGCGTTGAATGCGGGCAGGACCAGCTCGACCAGCGCCAGCGCCGCGATCAGCGCGACCACCGCAAGCAGGGTCGATTCGACGAGAAATTGCGTGATCAGCTGTCCTCGCGTCGCGCCCAGCACCTTGCGCAGCGCCACCTCGCGTGCGCGCTGCGATGCGCGCGCCGTAGCGAGGTTGGTGAAATTGACGCACGCCATACCGAGTACGAGCAAGGCAATCACCGCGAAGGTGGTGACGGTGCCGCGGTCGTTGCCCGGCTTCATCCCGTATTCCTGCGCCCTGCCCAGATGCACGTCGCGAATGTTGGTGAGGTGCAGGTCCATCTCGTCGGCGGCGTTGAAGCGCTCGCCGTTCGTGACCTGATCGGGGATGACGCGCTTTTCCCATGCTGGCAGTGCGGCGTTGAGCGCATCGGCATCGGTGCCCGGGCGCAGCCGGACGAAGTTCCAGCCGCCCTGCTGATCCCAGCGCGTGAGCGAATCGGTGCGGTCGGCGAATTGCGTATCGAGATCGAACCGCGCGATCATGTCGGCGGAAAAGCTGCTGTCCTTCGGAATGTCCTTGAACACCGCGGTGACGCGATAATCGACGTTGCCAGTGTTATCGACGATCGTCAGCGTCCGCCCGATCGGATCGCCATCGCGAAAGCGGCGCTTCGCCTCGCTCTCGCTCAGCGCCACCGAGTGCGAATCGGGAAGCGCCGTCGCGGCGCTGCCGCGCACCAGCGGCAGCGCCAGTACCTCGAACAAATTGCCGTCGGCCATGCGCAGATCGTCGACCTCGGACGCGCGGCCGTTCTGGATCACCACCGGCGCGAAGGTGCGCACCCAGACGAGCTTCTCGACCCCGGGAAAATCCTGCGCCAGCCGCCGCCCCGCCGTGATGGCGGAGATCTGCATGAGCTTTTCCTCGCCCATGCGGCTGTCGGCCTTGTACCAGGTCTGGAGCTGGAACGTCCGGTCCGCCGCGGGCAGCCAGCGATCGTAGCTCTGCTCATAGCGCACGTAGAGCAGGATCAGCAGGCACGCGGCGAGGCCGATCGTCAGTCCCAGCACGTTGATCAACGCATAGACGCGGTTCTTCGCCAACGCGCGGACGGCGACGGTGAGATAGTTGCGCCACATCGAACCCGGCCCCTTCGCTCCGTCTCAGGCCGCGCGACGGCGTTCCTGGAGGATACGACCGTCGAGCATCTGGACGACGCGGCCGGCGTAATCGGCATGCGCGGGCGAGTGCGTCACCATCACGATCGTCGAGCCCTCGGCGTTCAAGGTCTGGATCATCCGCATCACTTCCTCGCCATGCGCGGTGTCGAGGTTGCCGGTCGGCTCGTCGGCGAGGATCAGGCGCGGGCTCGCGACCAGCGCGCGCGCGACCGCGACGCGCTGCTGCTGGCCGCCCGACAGCTGGCTGGGGCGATGCCGCGCGCGGTGCGCGATGCCGACGCGGTCCATCACCGCATCGGCGCGCTGGCGGCGCTCGCTCGCCGAGACGTCGTGATAGAGCAAGGCGAGCTCGACATTCTCGCGCACCGTCAGTTCGTCGACCAGATTGAAGCTCTGGAAGATGAAGCCGATCGAGGCCTTGCGCACCTCGGCGAGCTTGCCCTCGTGCAACCCCGCGACTTCCTTGCCGTCGAAGACGTACGAACCGCTCGACGGACTGTCGAGCATGCCCATCAGGTTGAGCAATGTCGATTTGCCGCAGCCCGACGGGCCCATGATCGCGACGAATTCGCCTTCGGCGATGTCGAGATCGATCGCGTCGAGCGCGGTCGTCTCGACGGTATCGGTGCGGTAGACCCGCGAAAGTTCACGCATGCTCAGCATCGGTTCGTTCCTTTCCTATTCGTCGAGGTCGAGGCGGTCCTTGTCGGCGAAGCCGGTATAGGGGGAGGTGATCACGCGCTCGCCCGGCTCCAGCCCGTCGAGCACTTCGATCGATTCCGAATTGCGGCGGCCCAGGCGCACCTGGCGCTTGACCGCGCCGCTGCCGTCGGGCGCCACCACGAACACCCAGTTGCCGCCGGTCTCGTTGTAGAAGGCGCCGTTGGGGATGAGCAGCGCCGGCGTCGGATCGCCGAGCGTCAGCTTGGCCTGGAGCGTCTGCCCGCGCTGGAGATCGGCGGGCTCGTCGCCCAGGAATTGCAGATCGACCTCGAACTGGCCGTTCTGCACCTGCGGATAGATTTTGGTGACGCGCGTGGGATAGGTCTTGCCGCCCCACTCGACCACCGCCTTCTGCCCCACCGCCACGCGGCCGAGATAGAATTCGTCGACGCCCGCGATCAGCTTGTTGCGGCCGGGGCTGTCGACCTGACCGATCCGCTCGCCTTGCTGGAGCGACTGGCCAACCTGGATCGAGAAGCCCGAAAGCTGGCCCGTCACGGGCGCGCGCAAGTTGAGCGCATCCAGATTGCGGCGCGCGATCTCGAGGCTCGATTCGAGCGATTCGGCCGCCGCGCGCTGCTGCGCGAGCTGGCTCGCCTGGAGCCGTTCGTCGGTCGATTGGCTGTTCTTCACCGCCGCGAGCCGCTTGCGCTCATAGGCATATTGATCGGTCGTGTCGGCGAACTGCTTGCCCGCGACGAAACCCTTGGCGGCGAGCGGCTTCTCGCGCTCGTACTGGCGCCGCGCCTTGGCGGTCTCGAGCTGCGCCTCGAGCACGGCGCGTTCGTTGGCCAGCCGGGTCTGTTCGAGCGCGAGTTCCTGGCTGCGCATGTTGTTGACCTGCTCGGTCACCTCGGTCTGGCGCGCCAGCAGATTGAGCGCGAGATCGGGGTTGGAAAGCACCGCGAGCATCTGCCCTTCGGTGACGCTGGCGCCGTCCTCGACCAGCACCTTCTCGACGCGCCCGCCCTCGACGGCGTCGAGATAGACGGTGACGAGCGGCGTCACGCGCGCGCGCAGCGGGATGAAATCGTCGAACGTGCCCTTGGTCACGGGCGAGATGGTGACGTGATCGGCCGCGACCGTCTGCGTCCCCGCGCGCGGCGCGAACCAATAGAAGATCGCGACGAGCGCCACCACCACAAGGGCGCCCGCCGCGATCTTCAGCCTGGCCGGGACTCCCTTTTTCTCGACCACGCGATCCATGCCGCTCCCGCTCGTTGGCGTCACGGCCTTGTCCTTTTTCATGCGCACCACGCTCATATGCGGCCCCGTCGCAAATGCCGTGCCAGCCGCGCGATCGGCGCACAGGCGTCGTTTCGGTTCCACGAGCGAGACCCGGCAGTGTCCGCTTCCGGACACTCCTGTCCGCGATCGGACACCGACGCGCTCAGGCGAGCGGCTGGACGATCGCGGAAGGCGTGCCGGGCTGGACCGGCGGCGCCGAGGCGAGCGCGAGGCACGAGGTCGCGACGACCGCGACCGCCAGGCTCAGGATGCGGCGAAAAGCGATGATTTCCATGATACCCTCCGACAAGTTGGCGTTACGCCCCAAGCATTGCACCGGGCGTGCCAAACCGCGTGACTCACGGTTTTCCGCCATCGGCCGCGTCTTATCCCCGGCTGGCACGCAACTTGATTGTCCGGAAACGGGCAGCACCTGTACGAGAGCGGACAAGATGAGCGACAAACCCGAATTCGATCTCGCCGTGGTGGTGGACGACGACGAGGACATATTGACGGCGGCCAAGCTGCTGCTCCGGCGGCTGTTCGCCGAGGTGCTGACCGCGCCCAATCCCGAGGCCGCGCTCGCGGCGCTTTCGGGACGCAAGCCCGACGTGCTGCTGCTCGACGCCAATTTCGCGCGCGGCGCGACCGACGCCGCCGAGGGACTGGCCTGGCTCGGCCGCCTGCTCGCCTACGATCCCGATATGGCGGTGGTGATGATCACCGCGCACGCGGGCATCCAGGTCGCGGTCGCGGCGATGAAGCGTGGGGCGACCGATTTCGTCTCCAAGCCCTGGTCGAACGAGAAGCTGCTGACGAGCGTGCGGACCGCGGCGACGTTGCGCCGCTCGCGCCGCGACGCGCCCGCCGAGCGCGGGCACCCGCTCGCCGCCGGCGGGACGCCGGGAAGCACCTTGCTGCTCGGCCGCTCGCCCGCGATGGCGCGGGTGCAATCGCTGATCGCGCGCGCGGGGCCGACCGACGCCAACGTCCTCATCCTCGGCGAGAACGGCACCGGCAAGGAACTGGTCGCGCGCGCGCTCCACGGCGCCTCGCACCGCGCCGACGCGCCGATGCTGACGGTCGATCTCGGCGCCATCGCCGAGGATCTGATCGATTCGGAGCTGTTCGGGCACGTCAAGGGCGCCTTCACCGACGCCAAGGGCGACCGCGTCGGCCGCATCCAGGCGGCCGACGGCGGTACCTTGTTCCTCGACGAAATCGGCAACCTGCCGCTCCACCTCCAGCCCAAATTGCTCACCGTGCTCGAACAGCGCCAGGTGACGCCGGTGGGCGCCAACAAGCCGGTGCCGGTCGACATCCGCGTGATCGCCGCGACCAACATGGCGCCCGGGATGCTGACCGACGATCGCCATTTCCGGCAAGACCTGCTGTTCCGGCTCAACACCGTCGAGATCGACCTGCCCCCCTTGCGCGACCGCCGCGAGGACGTGCCCGAACTGCTCGAGCATTTCCTGATCCTCTACGCCAAGCGCTACGGCCGCCCGGTGCCCGCGATCAGCCCCGAGGCGATGACCGCGCTGAGGCATCACGACTGGCCCGGCAACGTCCGCGCGCTGCGCCACGCGGTCGAGCGCGCGGTGATCCTGTCGGGCGATCGGCCGCTCGGGCCCGAGGACTTCCCAATCGGCGCCAACGCCTCGCGGCTGCGGCCCGAGGCGGTGGTGGCCCCCGCCTCGCCCGCCGATCTCAACCTCGACCGCGCCGAGCGGCGGCTGGTCGAGGAAGCGTTGAAGAAGCACGGCTACAACATCTCGCTCGCCGCGTCCGAACTGGGGCTCTCGCGCGGCGCGCTCTATCGGCGCATGGAGAAGCATGGCCTCTGACCGCCGCTTCCTGATCGGCCTGACGCTGCGCATCGCGCTGCTCGCGGCGGCGCTCGCGCTGCTGATCGCGGCATGCCTGACGCCGGGGCTGGCAGCGGCGCGGCTGCTCGCCGGGCTGCTCGTCATCGGCGCGGTCGCGTTCCTCTGGGCGCACGTCACGCGCACCAACATGATGCTGACGCGCTTCGTCGAGGCGCTGAACGCGGGCGACACCAGCGTGCGCTTCGCCTCGGGCGGCGGTGCGGGGTTCGATGCGCTGGGTGCGGCGTTCGATTCGGCGATCGCCCGCGCGCGCGCCGAGCGCGACACCGCGACCGAGCAGGTGCGCTTCCAGCAGGCGCTGGTCGACGACATGCCGATCGCGCTCCTCACGATCGACGCGCGCGGCGCGGTGACGCCGGGCAACAAGCTCGCGCGACGGATGTTCGGCGCGCATCTCGTCGGTGCCCACGCCGAGGATTACGCGATCTACGGATCGACCTTCGCCAAGCGGCTGGCGGGCGAGGGCAGCGGCGGCGAGGAGACGTTGCTCCTGACCTTCGGCGGCCGCGCCGAGCGCGCAATCGTCCGCTCCGCCGAGCTGGCGCGGCTCGACGGCCAGACCCGCGTCGTCACCGTCCAGCCGGTGCAGGGCGCGTTCGACACGATCGAGATGGCCGCGCAGAGCGACCTGGTGCGCGTGCTCACGCACGAGATCCTCAACTCGCTCACCCCCATCACCTCGCTCGCCGAGACCGCCAACGACCTGCTCGACGCCCCGACGCTCGAAGCCGACGAGCGCGTCGCCGACGCGCGCATGGCGGTGGGGACGCTGATGCGGCGCACGCGCGGGCTGGGGCATTTCATCGAAAGCTATCGCGCGGTGGCGCGCCCGCCGGTGATCGACCGCAAGGTGTTTTCCGCCGAGCCCTGGGCGGCCGAGCTCCAGCGCCTGCTCGCCGCCGACTGGCCCGACGTGCCCGTCTCGGTCGACATCGCGCCCGCCGGCCTCGCGCTCGACGCCGATCCCGATCTGCTCGCACAGGTGCTGATCAACCTGCTCCGCAACGGCGCCGAGGCCGCGCGCCAGCACAGCGACGCGCCTCGGCTGCGGCTGTCGATCGCGACGATCGAGGGCGGCGGCCGGCGGCTGATCGTCGCCGACAACGGCCCCGGCGTGCCCCCCGCGATCCGGCAGGAAGTGTTCCTCCCCTTCTTCACCACGCGCGCCAAGGGCACCGGCGTCGGCCTCAACCTCGCGCGTCAGATCGTGGTGGCGCATGGCGGCGGCATCGAGGTGACCGACGCGCCCGGCGGCGGGGCGCAATTCGAGATCGTGATTTAGAGTCGAAGTGGAGAAAGTGGAGCGCGTCGCAGGGTTTTTGCCCGGAATGCGACCGCAACGCCCCTGGATGGCGACCGGAGCGCGACACCGACGCGACACTGAGGCGACACTGAGGCGACACCAACGCGACAGCGAGGCGACACCGACGCGTCGTCCGTGCGTCCGACGGGCGCCGCCGGCGCGACGGCAGCGCCCCCCCGATCGCGCCGCTGCCGGTATCGAGCAACGCGGCGAGCACGAGATGAGAGCAGTCCTGTTCCATCCCATAGGGTAGAACATAAAACGAACATGTAGGACAGGGGTTTCAGAACGCTAGAGACGCACGAGGAGGTGTATAGAAAGGTGATACCCCACGCACACACGTAACCGTCCGATCACCCCAACTACCTCCCCGGCGAAGGCCGGGGTCCAGTTACGACCGGCCCGATGCTGGACCCCGGCCTTCGCCGGGGAGGTGAATGGAAATGCGTCTTCGGACGGAAACTACCCCGCCTCGCCGATCAGCGCCGACGCCGTGTCGCCCATCCAGTCCATGCTCCCCAGCACGCGCCATACTTCGCGGCCTTGCGCGTCGATCAGCACCGTCGTCGGCAGGTTGGCCTGATAGGCGAGGCTGAGTGCGAGCTTGGGGTCGGTGTAGGCGGGCAAATGCGCGATGCCCTTTTCCTTGAGGAACGGCACGGCCTTGGCCTTGCCGTCGAGATCCTGGCTCACCGTCAGCACCGTGAGCGCATCGCCGCGCTGCACCGCCAGCGCGTCGAGCGTGGGCAGCTCGGCGACGCACGGCGCGCACCAGGTCGCCCAGAGGTTGAGCAGCACCGGCTTGCCCTTGAAGTCGGCGAGCGTCACCGCCTTGCCGTCGGGCGCGGTGAACGAGACTGCGGGCGCCGCCGCGCCCTTGTGGCTGCGATCGACCGTACCCGGCGTCACCGCCGAACCGCCGCCGGGCGCCACTTCGTCGGGGCTGGCGGCGACCTCGTCGGGCGAAGCCTGATTGGCGCCGGCCAAAGCGCCGCTTGCTTGCTCCGGCGCCTGCTTGGTCCTATCGCAGCCGCCGGTTATCAGGGTCGCGGCAAGGAGAAGCGGGATCAACGCGCGCACAGACAGCTCCAATACGATGTGGGGCGGGCGCTTCGCCGAAGGCCCGGCCGCGGTGATGCGCGAGATTAACGCCTCGATCCCGTTCGACAAGCGCTTGTGGCGCGAAGACATCGCCGGTTCCCGCGCGCATGTCGCGATGCTGGCGGCGCAAGGCATCGTCTCGGCCGAGGACGCCGAGGCGATTCGGCGCGGGCTCGACGCCATCGCGGGCGAATACGAGGCGCAAGGCGTGCCCGAGAATCTGACCCTCGAAGACATCCACATGGTCACCGAATCGCGGCTCGCCGAAAAGATCGGGCCGGCGGCCGGGCGGCTCCACACCGCGCGCTCGCGCAACGATCAGGTCGCGACCGACTTCAAGCTGTGGACGCGCGCCGCGGTCGACGAGGTGCAGGCCGCGCTGGGCGCTTTGCAGGACGCGCTGATCGCGCGCGCGGACGAGCATGCCGACGCCGTCATGCCCGGCTTCACCCACCTCCAGAGCGCGCAGCCGGTGACGCTGGGGCATCATTTGATGGCGTATCACGCGATGATCGCGCGCGACCGCAGCCGCTTCGCCGACGCACGCGCGCGGCTCAACGAATGCCCGCTGGGCGCGGCGGCGCTGGCCGGCACCAGCTTCCCGATCGACCGCGCGGCGACGGCGGCGGCGCTCGGATTCGACCGGCCGACCGCGAACTCGCTCGATTCGGTCAGCGACCGCGATTTCGCGCTCGATTACCTGATGGCGGCGACCCAATGCGCGCTGCATCTGTCGCGGCTCGCCGAGGAGTTCATCATCTGGGCCTCGCAGCCTTTCGGCTTCGTCGCGCTGTCGGACCAATGGTCGACCGGCTCGTCGATCATGCCGCAGAAGCGCAACCCCGACGCCGCCGAGCTGGTCCGCGGCCATGCCGGGCGGATCGCGGGGTGCATGACGGCGCTGGTGATGACGATGAAGGGCCTGCCGCTCGCCTATTCGAAGGACATGCAGGACGACAAGCCGCCGGTATTCGAGGCGCACGACCTGCTCGGCCTCGCCATCGCGGCGATGACGGGCATGGTCGAAAGCGCGACGTTCCAAACGGCACGGATGCGCGCGCTTGCCGAGGCCGGGTTCGCGACCGCGACCGACCTCGCCGACTGGCTGGTGCGCGAAGCGGGCGCGCCCTTCCGCGAGGCGCACCACATCACCGGCCGCGCGGTGAAGGCAGCGGAGGACGCGGGGGTCCGCCTCCACGAGCTGCCGCTCGACGCGCTGACGGCGATCGATCCGCGGATCGATGCGCGCGTCTACGACGTTCTGTCGGTCGATGCCTCGGTCGCGAGCCGGACGAGCCATGGCGGTACCGCGCCGGTGCGCGTGCGCGAGGCGATCGCGGCGGCGCGCGCCGCGCGCGCGGAGGAGGTGGGTCGATGAAGGCGGCGATCATCGTGACGGCGCTCGCGCTGGCGGGCTGCGGCTCGGCCGCCGGGCTCAAGCCGCCCGAGGGCACGCCGCTGCCGGTCGCGCCCTATGGCGAGGAAGCGCGCCCCGCCGCGACCGACCTGCTGACGCCGCCCGCGCAGACCCGCCCGCGCCGCGACGACGAACTGCTCAAGGATTCGCACGAACGCGAACCCGATCCCTTCGACCTGCCGCCGGAAGAATAATGGACCATTTCACGCTGATCGACGGCGAACTCCACGCCGAACAGGTGCCGCTCGCGCGCATCGCCGACGAGGTGGGGACGCCCGTCTACGTCTATTCGGCCGCCACGTTCCGCCGGCACGCGCGCGTCTTCCGTGAGGCGCTGGCGGGGCTGGGCCGCGTCCACCTCGCCTATGCGATCAAGGCCAACCCGAACCTGGGCGTGCTGCGCGTGCTCGCCGACGAGGGCTATGGCGCCGACGTCGTCTCGGGCGGCGAGATGGCGCGCGCGCTGGCGGCCGGCATGCCCGCGGACGAGATCGTCTTTTCGGGCGTCGGCAAGACCCGCGACGAGCTCGCGCGCGGGCTCGAGGCGGGGATCGGCCAGTTCAACCTCGAGCTCGAGGAGGAAGGCCGCGTCCTCGCGGAGATCGCCGCGTCGAAGGGCATGCGCGCGCGCGCGGTGCTGCGCGTCAATCCCGACGTCGATGCCGGCACCCACGCCAAGATCTCAACCGGCCGCAAGGAGAACAAGTTCGGCGTGCCGATCGATCAGGCGCCCGCGATGTACGATCGACTGGCGCGGCTCGACGGGCTCGATCTTCAGGGCGTGGCGATCCACATCGGCAGCCAGCTCGGCGATCTCGCCCCGCTCGAATCCGCCTATGTGCGGATCGGGGAGCTGGTGCGCGACCTGCGCGGCGCCGGGCACACGATCGCGCGCGTCGATCTGGGCGGCGGGCTGGGCGTGCCCTACAAGCAGAGCGACGTGCTGCCGAGCCCAGCCGATTACGGCGCGATGGTCGTGCGCGCGACGAAGGGCTGGGACGTCGAATTGATGTTCGAGCCCGGCCGCCTGATCGCGGGCAACGCCGGCGTGCTGCTGACGCGCGTGATCTGGGTCAAGCCCGGCGTGACGCATCCCTATGTCATCGTCGATGCCGCGATGAACGATCTCGCGCGCCCCGCGCTCTACGACGCCTATCACGATTTCGCCGCGGTGCGCCCGACCGGCGAGACCATGGTCGCCAACATCGCCGGGCCGATCTGCGAGACCGGGGACACCTTCGCGATGGGCCGCACGATCGATCGCGTGGTATCGGGCGATCTCGCGATCTTCCGCACCACGGGCGCCTATGGCGCGACCATGGCCTCGACCTACAACAGCCGCGCGCTGGTGCCCGAGGTGCTGGTCGACGGCGACCGCACCGCCGTGGTCGCCGATCGCATCACGCCCGAGACGATCATCGCCGCCGAGCGCGTGCCGGAGTGGCTGGCGCGGTGAGCCTGCACAGCCTGCCGCTGTTCGTCAGGCTGGCAGGCAGGCCGGTGATCCTGCTCGGCAGCGGCGAGGCGGCGGCGGCGAAGCGGCGGCTGCTGGAGCGCGCGGGCGCGATCGTCGTCGAGGATCATCCCGACGCCCGGCTCGCGATCGTCGCGATCGCGGACGAGGCGGAAGCGCGCACCGCGGTCGATCGGTTGCGCGCGCGCGGCGTGCTCGTCAACGCGGTCGATCGCCCCGCCTGGTGCGACGTCACCATGCCCGCACTCGTCGACCGTGACCCGGTGCTGGTCGCGATCGGCACCGGCGGCGCCTCGGCCGGCCTCGCGGGCGCGCTGCGCCAGCGGATCGAGGCGCTGCTGCCCGCGAGTCTGGGCGGGCTCGCCCGCGGCCTGCACGCGACTCGCGATCGGCTGCGCGCGCGCTGGCCCGACGACGGGGATCGGCGCCGCGCGCTGGGCGAAGCGCTCACAACGGGAGGCGCGCTCGATCCGCTCGCGGCAGGTGGCGGCGATCTCGAACGCTGGCTCGACCAAGCGGAAGAAGCATCGCCGCGCCGCGTCATCATCCACTTGCGCTCCCTCGACCCCGACGACCTCACCTTGCGTGAAGCGCGGCTGCTCGGCCAGGCGGACCGGGTGTATCACGACGCTGGCGTCCCCGCCGCGATCCTCGATCGCGCGCGTGCCGATGCGCAGCGGATTTGCGGCGCGCCGCCCGCCGCGCCACAACCCGGGCTCACCGTCGTGCTGGAGAAGGCGCCATGACCGGATTCGCCTATCGCGTCGCGCAGGGCCATGCCGAGAAGATCGAGTCCGAAGACGCGCTCGCCGCGACGGGCGATCTGATCTGGGTGCATCTGTCGACCAACGATCGCGAGGCGCAAGACTGGCTTCGCACCAAGGCCGAACTGGCGGACTATCTCGTCGATGCGCTGACCGCGGCGGAGACGCGCCCGCGCTGCGACGCGGTGGGCGAGGGCGCGTTCCTCAACCTGCGCGGCAACGTCGCGGACAAGGCGGCGCTGCCCGATGCGCTCGCCTCGGTGCGCCTCTGGGCGGTGGGGCCGCGCGTCTTTTCGGTGATGCGCAAGCCGCTGACCGCGCTCGACGCCGTCGTCGCCGCGGTCGATGCGGGCGAGGTCGGCGATCCCGGCGACCTGATCGCCGAATTCGCCGCCACGATCACCGAGGAGCTCGACCCCGAAGTCGCCGAGCTCGGCGACCAGCTCGACGATTGCGAAGCCGATCTCGACGCCGACCGCGTGTTCGAGCTGCGCCGCACGGTGACGCACGTACGCGTCGAGGCGATCCGGTACCGCCGCTTCCTGGCGCCGCAGCGTATCGCGCTCGACAAGCTCGCCGCGCTGCCCGTCGACTGGCTCCAGGACGACGACCGGCTGCACCTTTCGGCCGCCGCCGATCGCGCCGCGCGCATGGCCGAGGAGCTGGAGAGCATCCGCGAGCGCGCCGCGCTGATGCACGAGGCGCTGACCGACCTGCGCGCCGAGCAGATCGACCACCGCTCGTTGCTGATCTCGATCGTCGCGCTCGTCTTCCTGCCCGTCACCTTCATCACCGGGCTCTACGGGATGAACGTCAAGGGCTTGCCCTATGCCGAGGAACCATGGGCGTTCGACGCGATCTTCGGCGTCTGCGCGGCGATCGCGGCCGGCGTAATCATCTATTTCCTGCGGCGACACTGGTTTCGGAGCTGACGTCGATCCACTTGCGTGGAGGCCGCACCGGCCAGCATCGGGTGAACGGTGCCCCGCACCGTTCAGGTCATGCCGGGGGCATGACCGACCTGCTGCTCCCCCACCCCGCCTCCCAAGACATTATCCTGAATGGGAGGCGGGGTGGGGGAGCGGGCCGGTGCCGGACCGATTCAGCGTAGCTGAATCGCACGCCAGCCGCGCGTCGAGCGCGGCGATCGTTTCCGTCAGCCGGCGGCATTGGTCGCGTTGCTCGGCGAGCGCGGTGCGCGCCTCGCCGAGCTCGATCGCGCGCGTGGCGATGCGCGCGTCGAGCAGCGCGTTCGAGCGCTTGAGGTCGGCGATCCGCTGCGCGCGGTCGATCGTGCGCTCGATCCGGGCGGCGAGCAGATCGAAGGCGACGGGCTTGGTGAGGTGATCGTCGGCGCCGGCCGCGAGCGCCTCGACCGCCGCGGCGCTGTCGCCTTCGCCGGTCAGCATGATCACGGGCAGGTCGGCGGTGTCACGGCTCGCGCGAATTTCGGCGAGGACGTGCAGGCCGGTCAGCCCGGGCATCACTCGATCGAGCAGCACCAGATCGACCCCGCGCGCGGCGAGCAGGTCGAGCGCCTCGCCGCCGTCGGCGCATTGCACGACGAGGAAGCCGCGGCGCGACAATTGCTCGCCGATCACGGCCAGCGTCGTGCGGCTGTCGTCGACCGCCAGCACGGTGCGAACCGGCCGATGGCGCGCGCGTGCCGCCTCGATATCGTCGAATCGATCCATTCGGTCTCTTCCCCAGACGCGGGACAATGCCGCGTGATCGTCACGATTCGGTAAACCGGCAGGCAACCATGTCGGCGCTTGCCGTCGGCCGCGCACCAGTGGCAGGCTCGCGGCATGAGCGACTATGACGCGATCGTGATCGGCGGCGGGCACAACGGCCTCGTCTGCGCCTGGTATCTCGCGCGCGGCGGCAAGCGCGTGCTCGTGCTCGAACGGCGCGGCGTGATCGGCGGCGCGGCGGTGACCGAGGAGTTCGCGCCGGGCTTCCGCAACTCGACCGCGAGCTACACGCTCGGCCTGCTCGATCCGCGCATCATCGCCGACATGAACCTCCACGCGCACGGGCTGCGCGTGGTCGAACGGCCCTATGCCAATTTCCTGCCGACCGAGGACGGCCGCTATCTGCTGATGGGCGGCGGCCAGAGCCGCGCGGCGGTCGCGCGCTTCTCCGAGGCCGACGCCGCGATGCTTCCCGAATACGAGCGGCGGCTGGGCGCGGTGGCGCGCGTGCTGCGGATGCTCGCCGATCGCGCGCCGCCCGATGTCGGCGGGGGCGCGGGCGATATCGCGCGCGCGATCGATCAGGCGTGGCGGCTGCTCAGGCTGCCGATCGAGGCCAAGCGCGACGCGCTCGACCTGTTCACCCGATCCGCACGCGAGGTGCTCGACGGCTTCTTCGAGAGCGATTGCGTCAAGGCCGTGTTCGGCTTCGACGCCGTGGTCGGCAATTATGCCAGCCCCGACACGCCGGGCAGCGCCTATGTGTTGCTCCACCACGTCTTCGGCGAGGTCAACGGCAAGGCCGGGCAATGGGGCCATGCGATCGGCGGCATGGGCGCGGTGACGCAGGCGATGGCGCGCGCGTGCGTGGGCGCGGGCGTCACCATCCGCACCGACGCGCCGGTGGTGCGCGTGCTCGCGAGCGGCCGGCGCGCCGACGGGGTCGAGCTTGCCGACGGCAGCCGGATCGGGGCGAAGATCATTGCGTCGAACGTCCATCCCAGGACGCTGCTGCTCGACATGGTCGCGCCCGAACATCTCGACGCGGGGCTGCGCACGCGGATGACGCGGCACGCCAACGGCTCGGGCACCTTCCGCATGAACGTCGCGCTCTCCCGGTTGCCGCGCTTTTCGGCGCTTTCCGAGCCCGGCGACCACCTCAAGAGCGGGATCATCCTCGCGCCGAGCCTCGATTATATGGATCGCGCGTTCACCGACGCGCGCGCGCACGGCTGGTCGACGCGGCCGATCGTCGAGATGCTGATCCCGAGCCTGGTCGACGACAGCCTCGCGCCGCCCGGACAGCATGTCGCCAGCCTGTTCTGCCAGCAATTCGATCCGGCGATCCCGGGCGGCTGGGACGCGCATCGCGACGCCGCGGTCGAGACGATCCTCGATACGGTCGAGGCCGCCGCACCCGGGTTCCGCGCGTCGATCGTCGGGCAGATGGCCTTGTCGCCCGCCGATCTGGAAGCGCGCTTCGGGCTGGTCGGCGGCGACATCTTCCACGGCCGCATGTCGCTCGACCAATTGTGGAGCGCCCGCCCGATGCTGGGGCTCGCGGGCTATCGCATGCCGCTTGCGGGACTCTGGCTGTGCAGTTCGGGCGCGCACCCCGGGGGCGGAGTGAGCGGGCGACCGGGCCGCAACGCCGCACGCGCGATCTTGCGGGGACGGTAATCGCGTCAATCCTCCCCTGGAAGGGGCGTGTGACCATCAGCGGGGACACCCCTCCACCAAGCCGCTTCGCGTCTTGGTCCCCCTCCCTTGCAGGGGAGGATTTACCCGCCGCGCACCTGGCGCCAGGCGTCGGCGATGTCCTCGATATTGGCGGCGACTTCGGCGAACGGCGCGGGATCGTGGCCGAGGCTGGCGTTGATCACCGTCTGCCGCGCGCCCTGATAGAGCCGCGCGAGCGTCTTCGAGACCTCGCCGCCGCGCTCGAAATCGAGCCCCGCCTCGAGCGCGAACAGGATCGCGATCGCGCGCGTCGCCTTTTCGCTGCGCACGCGCAGCTGGCGATGCTCCGCCGCCCAGGCGGTAACGCGCAAGGCGCTGATGAGTTCGTCGTAGAGCAATTGCACGAGCTGATGCGGATCGGCCTCGCCGGTGCGGCCGGCGGCGTCGATCTGGCGATAGGTCGCCTCGGGGTCGCGCCCGATCCTGCTCGCATACGCGCCCATGCGCGTCAGCCCTTCTTGTTCCAGGCGTCGATCTGCGCCTCGAGGAAGCTCTGGGTCGATTTGTAGGCGGCGACGCGCGCGTCCATGTTCGCGAATTGCTGCGTCAGCCGCGTCGTCATCGCGTCCGCCTGATCGTCGATCCGGGTCTGCTGGTCGGCGATCGCGTCGAGCGCGTCGCTATAGGTATCCTGGCTCGCGACGAGGCCGTATTTCTTGTCCGCCGCGGTCTTGGCGATGGCGTCGAGCGCGGCGGGCAGGCCGTCGCCGGCGGCAGCACTGCCGCTCGCGAACATCGCCTCGACCGCATCGGGATTGTCGGTGAGCGCGCGCGTGAGCCGGGTGGCATCGACGCTGAGCGTGCCGTCGCGATTGGTGGTGACCCCGATCTCGGCGAGCGTGCTCGGCGCCCCCGCCGGCCCGCCCGAGGTCAGCGAGGTCAGCGTCAGCGTCGCGAGCGAGGTCTTGAGCGTGCGCGCCGCGCCGTCGCGCGCGAGCGTGCCCGAAATCGGGTTGGTGTCTTCCTTCAGCAGCGAGAGCATCTGGTTGTAGGTATCGACGAAGTCGTTCACGACCTGCTCGAGATCGGCGATCGGCCGGCGGTTGCCGATCGTCACCGGCTTACCCGGATCGGCCGACAGCAGATCGATCTTCACGCCCTCGATCAGATCGTCGACGCTGTTGCTGCTGCGCGTGACCGCGATGCCGTCGAGCTTGACGATCGCGTCCTGCGCCGCGGTGCCGATCGTCGAACCGCCGGCACCGACGCCGACGTCGAGCGCGGCGAGGCCCGGGTCCGATCCCGCGCTCGCGGTCAGCGTGAAGGCCTGTTCGGCGCCGGTCGCGCTCTTGAGCATCAGCCGTGCGCCGCTCGCATCGGTGACGATCGTCGCAGTGACCCCGGCATCGGCGGCGTTGATCGCCTCGGCGATGCCGTCGAGGCTGGCATGATCGGCGTCGATCGCGATGTCGACCGGAGTGCCGCTGCCCGCGGTGAAGCCGGTCATCGCGCCGCCGGAGACGGTCGCGGTGCCGAAGGTCAGCGTGAAGCTGCCGGTGCCGATCGCGGCGGTGCGATCGGCGACCACGGCGCTCGCGCTGGTCTGCGCGGTTGCGAGCTGCTGCACCTCGATCGAGGCCGAGAGCCCCGCGAGTTTGGCGCCCGACAGCGCGCTGACGGTGAGAACGCTGGTGTTCGAGCTGGTGGGCTGGGTCGTCAACGAGCCGCTGCCGACGAGCGTCTTGAGCGAGGAAGAGAAGCCCTGGATGCCGCTCAGCAGCGCGGCGGCATCCGAAATCTGCGCGTTGAGCGCATCGCTGCGGCTCGAAAGCTGATCGCGCTTGACCGCATATTGCGCCTCGACCAGCGAGGTCACGAGGCCGGCGGTGTCGATCCCCGACCCCGAATTGAGCGAGGTCAGAATCTGCGACGCGGCAGAGGATGTCGGGTTGGTCGAACTGGTCGTGGTCATCCGTCAAAGCCCCTTCGCGCTGTCCCATGGAACGGCCGCGCGCGCGGAATCTTTAGCCGGATTCAGCCGAGGCTGAATCCAGGCGCGGCACCGGCCCACTCCCCCACCCGATCACCCAACAGGGTATTCTATGGGAGGTCGGGTGGGGGAGTGGGCCGGTGCCGCGATCTATTCACACAACACGCCGTTCTCGTCGAACCGCGCGGTCGCGGGCACGGTGACGGGCGGCGGCGATCCGCCGGCCTGGAGGTTGAGATTGAAGACGAAGGCGAGCACGATCGCGATCGCCTGATAGAGATCGTCGCGGATCTCCTGATTTTCCTGGCTGGTGTAATAGAGCGCGCGGGCGAGCGCGGGATATTCGAGCACCGGCACGCCGCATTCGCCCGCGACCTCGCGGATCGCGAGCGCCGTGACGCCGCGGCCCTTGGCGACGACGACGGGCACCTGATCGCTCGCGCGCTCGTAGCGCAGCGCCACCGAGAAATGCGTCGGGTTGGTGAGCACGACATGCGCGCCCGCCACCGCCTGCTTGACCGAGCGCTTCGCCATCTGGCGCTGGCGCGCGCGCAATGCCCCTTTGACCTCGGGCGAGCCTTCGGATTCCTTGTGCTCGTCCTTCACTTCCTGCTTGCTCATGCGGAGCTTGCCGAGCAGGCGGACGATCTGGATGGGCACGTCGATCGCGGCGATCAGCGCGAGCCCGGCGGCCATCGCGAACAGGATTCCCATCAGCGTCGACCCGAGCGTCGCGACGGCCCTGTTGACGTCGGTGCCCGCCATGCCGATCGAGCTGTGCCCCGCCGCGAGCAGCATGTAGGCCCCGATCGCGGCGAGCAACGCGACCTTGAGCAGCGACTTGCCGAGCTCGATCCAGCCCTGCGGCCCGAAGATGCGCTTCAAGCCTGCGAGCGGGTTGATCCGCGCCGCCTTGGGCGCCCACAGCCCGGCGTTGAACTGGAACGCGCCGAGCCCCGCCTGGCTGGCGATCCCCGCCAAGATCGTGATCGCGAACAGGCTGGCGAGCGAGGGTGCGAGCTTCCACCCCGCCTCGGCGAACGGTCGGAACGGTGCGAAATCCTCCACGTCGCCGCGCCCGAACTGGAAGCTCGCCGCCATCAGCGCCTTGCACGCATCGAGCAGCGAGGGCCCGAAGAACGCCATCCAGCCGCACCCGGCGAGCACCACCAGCGCGGTCGCGAACTCGCGCGACTTGAGGACATTGCCTTCCTTCGCCGCGTCGCGTTTGCGCTTGGGTGTCGGGGCTTCCGTCTTTTCGCCGAACTCCTCCGCCATCAGCCGAACACCAAATTCTGCGCGGCGCGAAGCCCTTCATCGACGATCACGATCATATAGTCGCCCATCGCCGGGAAGGCGATCGCGAGCGCGATGACGCCGACGCCGAGGCTCATCGGCAGCCCGATCGCGAACAGGTTGAGCGCAGGCGCCGAGCGCGACAGCATGCCGACGACGAGGTTGAGGCAGAGCAGCAGGAAGCCCACCGGGAGCGCGAGCAGGAAGCCCGCGGCAAAGGCGTAGCCGCCGAAAAAGGCGATGTCGCGCAGCCGCTCGGGCGCCATCCACGCGGCGCCGGGCGGCATCGCGTCATAGCTCTTCACCAGCATGTCGACGAGGATCAGGTGGCCGTTCACCGAGAGGAACAGGAGGGTGAGCATCGTCGAGAGGAAGTTGCTGAGCGCGGCGCTCGAGCGGCCGGTCTGCGGGTCGATCATCGAGGCGAAGCCGATGCCCATCGAATTGCCGATGATCTCGCCCGCGATCAGCGGCGCGGCGAAGGCGATCTGGAGAATGAAGCCGATCGCGAGCCCCACCAGCGCCTCGGCCGCGATCGAGAGGAAGGTGGCGAGCGCGAACACGTGCGCAGGCGGCGTCACCGGATGCATACCGAGCACCAGCACGCCGATCGCGCCGGAGAGAGTGACGCGCACCGGCAGCGGAATCGAGACCGCGCCGAACACCGGCGCCGCGACGAACGCCGCGCCGATCCGCACCATGACGAAGATCAGCGCCCAGAGCTGCGGCTCGATCGAAAGCCCGAAGCCGAGCATCGATTATTGCACCAGATCCGGGATGCGATCGTAGATGCCCACGGTGAAGTCGCTCAGCAGCCCCATGATCAGGCTGCCGAAGATCAGGATCGACACCGCCGCGATGATCAGCTTGGGAATGAACGACAGCGTCTGCTCGTTGATCGAGGTCGCCGCCTGGATCATGCCGATGATCAGGCCGGCAAGCAGGATCGGGATCAGGATCGGCGCCGCGGCGAGCGCGAGCACCCACATCGCCTCGTGCGCGACCGTGAGGAAATAATCGGCGTCCATCTTAGTGCGCGCACCCCGTCATGCCGGACGCGTTCCGGCATCCACCGCCGAGCAAATGCAACGGGAGCCGGGTACGCGGCACGGTGGACCCCGGGACAAGCCCGGGGTGACGGCGGGGATGACGCCGCGACGGCGGAATCCACTGGAAGGTCGGCTCCATCGCGCGCCTCACCTCATGAACGAATTGGCGAGGCTGCCCATCGTCAGCGCCCAGCCGTCGACGAGGACGAAGAGGAGCAGCTTGAACGGCAGCGAGATGATCGTCGGCGACAGCATCATCATGCCGAGGCTCATCAGCACCGTCGCGACGACGAGATCGATCACGATGAAAGGCAGGAAGATCAGAAAGCCGATCTGGAACGCCGTCTTCAATTCGCTAGTGACGAACGCCGGCAGCGCGACCGACCACGGCACATCGGCGGGCGACGCATAGGGGCCCGATTTCGCCATCTGCGCGAACATCGTCACGTCCCTGGTGCGCGTCTGCTTCATCATGAAATCGTGCAGCGGCGCGCCGGCGGTCTTGATCATCTCGGTCGCGCCGATCTGGCCGGCCGAATAGGGCTGGATCGCCGACGTATTCATCTGGCTGATCACCGGCGACATCACGAAGAACGACAGGAACAGCGACAGCCCGATCAGCACCTGGTTGGGCGGGGTCTGCTGCAAGCCCAGCGCCTGGCGCAGGATCGCGAGCACGATGATGATCCGCGTGAAGCTGGTCATCATCAGCAGGATGCCCGGCAGGATCGTGAGCAGCCCCATGATGATGAGGATCTGCAAGCTCAGCGACAGCGGCGCGTCGCCCTGGCTCGCGCCCTGCGCGCTGCCGAGATCGCCGAGCGCGCGATCGATCGCGTCGCCGACGCCGGGCGCGGCGGGCGCCTGTGCCGCAGCGGCAGGCGCACCCTGCGCGAAGGCGGGCTGGGCGATCACCGCGACCAGCACCAGCGCGAGCACGATCAACACGACGCGGCCGAGCGACAGCCCGCCGCCCGCCGCCGGCCGGCGGCGCGGGCTGGGCGCGCTGAACAGCGCCGGCGTATCGGCGCGCAACCGGCGGACCGAAGGCTGGCTCACTTGCCGTCGCCCCGATCGATCAGGGTGACGCCGCCGCGGCCCACCGAGACGAGCAGCTTGCGCCCCTCGAACTCGAGCACCGCGAGCTTGAGCCCCGGCGAGATCATCATTGTTTCCTTGACCGCGAGCATGCGGTCGCCCTGCTGGCCCGGCATCCGCGCCTCGAGCCGGCGCCACAGATAGAGGCAGCCGATCATCAGGCCGCAGACCAGCGGCAGCAGCACGACGAGCTTGAGGATGTAGGACCACATCATCGTCGGGTTACGCCTTGCCGCGCTTTTCGGGGCTGACGAGCTCGGTCATGCGCACGCCGAAGCGCTCGCCCACCGTCACGACCTCGCCGCGACCGATCAGCGTGCCGTTGACGAAGACGTCGAGCAGCTCGTTGGCCTGCCGGTCGAGCTCGATCACGCTCGATTCGCCGAGCGCGAGCAGCTCGCGCAACGAAAGCTGCGTCGAACCGATCTCGACCGTCAGCTTGACGTCGACATCCTGGAGCAGCTTGAAATTGGCGGCGACGGCGCCGTCGGCGGGGATACCGCCGGTCATGTCGTTCATCGGAAACCATCCTCCTGGATACGGGCGATCGAATTGAGCCGGATCGCGGCGCGCCCGTTGGACGTGCCGACGGTGCCGGCACCGAACCGGTCGGTGCCGATCATCACGGGAACCTCGGGGCCGAAGCTGATCGGAATGACGTCGCCTTCCTTGAGCTCCATCAGCCGCGCGAGCGAGATCACGGGTTCGGCGAGCACCGAGCGCACCGGAAACTTCACCGCCATCACCGCGCGCGTCATGCCGCCCAGCCATTCGGGCTCGGGCTCGGCGCTCCTGGTGTGGACCTTGCCGGTGAGCGACAGCGTGTGCGGCTTGAGCGCGGCGACCGGATAGACCAGATCGAGCAGGCGATGCTCGCGATCGCCCGCGGCGATGCCGAAGCGAGTGACGACCATCGCGTCGTCGCCGTCGAGATCGGCGAGCATCGAGGGATTGGCCTCGACATTGCCCGCCTCGAAACCGAGCCGCACAAGCGGCTCCCACGCGACGCCGAGCGGCCCGGCGAGCTGGCGCGCGACGCGGCCCGCCATCATCTCGGCCGCCGGCGAGAATTCGCCCGGCAGCATGTCGGGCACCGCGCCCGAGCCGCCGAAGAACAGATCGAGCATCTCGAGCACGAAACCCGCATCGAGCACCGCGAGCGCGCGGCCGTTACCCGGCGTCATCTTGAGCGGCACCCAGGCGGTCAGCCCTTCGGGGCGCTCGGCGCGATAATCGGCGAAGCGCTGCACCACCAGCGGCTCGGCCCAGACGCGCGTCTCGGCGCGCAGCAGAGGCTCGAACACGCCGCGCAGCGACCGCGCCAACCGCGCCGACAGGTGCTGCATCGTATGCAGATCCCCGAACGGATTGAGGTTGGCGACGCCCAGCGCGCGCGCCGGTTCCGCGCTCTCGCGCGGGCGCTCACGCCGGTCGGCCGTTGCCGTGGTTGAAGGGCTGTTAACCATGCCCGGTCACTGAACAACGAAATTGGTAAAGTAGACGTTACTAATTCCGCCGAAGCCCTCTTTTTGTTTGAGGACGTTGTTGATCGCGGCGGCGAGCTTGGCCTGGAGCCGCTTCTTGCCTTCGGAGGTGAAGACATCGTCCTCGGTCGCGTCGCCGAGCGTCATCAGCACCGCGGAGCGCACCGCGATCTCGTGCGTGCGCAGGTTGGCGATCACCCGATCGTCGTAATGCGTGCCGACCGCGAGCCCGAGCTGGACATAATGCGCGCTGTCCTGGAGGTTCGAGGTGAACTCCTTGTCCATCGCGTAATAGGTCGAGGCATATTTGTCGCCGCCGGTGCCGAGCGGGGTCGATTCGCCGTGGCCGCTCGACGACGATTCGCCGCCATGGCCGCCTTCGCCCTCGCCCGAGGCCGAGGCGCGCTTCTCCTCGCTCTTGGGCACGAGCCGCGGGCCGTTCTCGACCGCCGCCGCCGCGCCGCCGCCGACCAGCCCGGACGAGGCCGCATAGAGCCCCGCGCCGACGCCGCCGCCGACCAAGGCGATCAGGCCCACGCCCATCACCAGCATCTTCTTGAAGCCCCCCTTCTTCCTGGGCGCTTGCGCTTCGGTTTCGTCGCTCATCGTTCAGTCCTCGGTTCAGGCCAGGCGGCCGGTTTCGGTGGAGCCCTCGTCACGCGCTGCGGCGCTCGCGGGGCGGGAAGGAAGCGGCGCCGGCGATGCGGCGGCGTGCTGCTGGTGCTGGTTCTGGCCGCCCGCGCCGGCATCGACCGACGCCTGGCCCAGCCTCAGCCCGCGCTGTGCCGCGAGCTCGGCGAGCCGGGGCTGCGCCTCGGCTAGCATCGCGCGCGTCTGCGCGACGTCGGCGGTGAAGGTGACGTGCAGACTGTCGCCGTCCTTGCGCATCGACACGTCGATCTTGCCCAGCGCGTCGGGTGCGAGCTTGATCCGCGTGTCGGCGGCATCGGCGATGTCGCGGACGCGCTCGATCCGGTCGATCAGCTGCTGCGTCCAATCGTCGCGCCGCATGTCGAGCGGGGTGCGCTGCGCGGCGAGCGCGTGCTCGGCGGGTGCTGTGGCCGTGGTCGGGTGCATTGCCGCGATCATCGGATCCACGGCGTCGGCGGCGTGTGCTTCCAGCCCGAGCGG
This sequence comes from Sphingomonas sp., assembly GCA_035538935.1. Lineage (GTDB taxonomy): Bacteria > Pseudomonadota > Alphaproteobacteria > Sphingomonadales > Sphingomonadaceae > Sphingomonas. Next base: position 91,944 of record DATLJH010000007.1, on the reverse strand, counting down.
ACGAGATATGGATGCCGGGCGCGCCGGCGACGGCCGATCGCGCGGCGCGAGTGGTTGAATCATCGCGGCCGCCTCGACCTGGACCGGCTGCGCCGGCGCGGGCGCTCGGGTGACGGCAACCGGTTCGGCATGGGCGGGCAGCGTGACGCGCCCCGCTTCTGGCGCGACGGGTCCGCTCGTCGCGGATCGCGCAGCCGAGACCGGGGGCACCAAGGATGCGCCATCGGTCGCCGACACCGACCCGATCGAATCACGTGCCGGCGCCACGAGCGTTGCGGGAGCGGATACCACGCTGGAATGGGAAGGGGTCTGCTGGGGGCGAGACGTGGTTGGCACGACCTGCGACAGCGCCACCGGCATAGCACCCGCGGGTGGCGTCAGGATCGCAACAGGCGAAACGCCGCGCGGCATCGCGATCGGTTCGGCATCGGTCGACTGAGGCGCCGTCGCGACAGGAACAGGAACTTTAAGCTGCGGGACCGTCGCGGCACGAGCGACGGATGCCGTCGCGGTATCGGCCATGCGTGCCGTCTTCGGGCTCGAAGCCGCCTCGCCTACCGGCGATGCCGGCAGTGCCGGAACGAAGCGCAGTGGACGCGCCGCAGCGGGCGCGGCCTGTGTACCGATCACCTCGACGATCACGGGCGTCGCCGCGTGCTCCAGAACCATCGGCGCTTGCAGCAGCGTCGTATCGGGAACGGGACCGTCCACTGGCGCGGCGGACACCGTTCGATCGCTGTCCGACGATGAACGCTCGCTCGACGGCGCTGAGGGCTCGAACGCCCGGCCGGCCGTCGGCGCTCGGTTTGAAATGGGCAGCGTGCCTTCGGCTGTCGCCGTGTCATGGGTGTTCGCGGGAGACTGCTCGTGGCTGACGATCTCGGCGTTCCGGCCGCGCACCGGCGGTGGCGCCACGGGCGCGGTCTCCGACGCGACACCGTCCTCTTCGATCGCGGGCGCGATGGCCGCGTCCGTAGCGGGCGTCGGTGTCGATACGATCGCCACGGCCGGAATCGGCAGCGGCAGCGCCGCGATCACATTCTTGCGCGTCGGCGCGCGCTTGTCGCGGGACACGCGATCCCCGGCTAAATCGGCCTGCTCAGGCGACGCCTCGGGGTCGTCCTCGACCAGCGGCGGCGATGCCGCGGCCGGATCGGGCGTGCCACGCGATAGCAACGGCAGAACCGGCGGCGCGGGCCGGTCCGGCGTTGGCACGGGAAGCGGAATCGCAGTCGCGGCATCGGCGTCCTCGCCGGGGACATCGCGTGCGGCAATCTCCGGCAAGCCCTTGCCGGTTGCGGCAGCGATCTGCCGATCGGCAGGCGCGACCGGGAGGTCGCTGCTGTCGATGTCCGGCACGAGGAGCCCCGCGAGCGCGGCCGCGAAATCGCCGGGCGGCACGGCCGCAGCCATACCCCCGGACACGCGGGGCGCGGCAGGCGGCAGAGCTGGCGACAGCGAGATCATGGGCGATTATGTCCGTTCCGGATTGGTACCGGACGGCTGTTCAGCAAGGATCGTGCCGAATCTTCCGCAAGGGCGGCGCTTCCTCGAGCGCGCGGAGCGCCTTGAGCGCGGCGGCGGCATCGTCGCGCGCGATCAGCTTCTCGACCGCGCTCTGATCACGCTTCGCCTGCTTGCGCGCCTCGCCCGCGCGTTCGAGCACCGCTTTGGCCGCGCGCAACCGCTCGTCGGCGGCAGCGGCGGACTGGTGGAGCCGATCGCGGAAATGCGCGGCGGCGATGAAGGACAGGGCGGTATCGGCCTGCGCCTCGGCGGGTGCGACGCCCTGCGAGAGCTGCGCGATGCGGCTGCTCAGCGCCGCCTCGCTGTCGACCTTGGCCTGCGCTCGCGCCTCGTCCGCGCGCGTCAGCCCGAGCTGGAGCGTGCGCACGCGCAGGATGCGGTCCAATTTTCGCGGCTGATTAGCCATCGCCGAACACGCCGGTCAGTTCGGCGACCGCGGCGTCGAGCGGCACCACGTCGTCGGCGTCCTGGCGGATATATTCCATCACCGCCGGGTGGCACGCGATCGCGGCGTCGATCGCTGGATCGGCGCCCGCGCGATACGCGCCCATCAGCACCAGGTCGCGATTCTCCTCATAAGTCGCGAGATGGCGGCGCAGCACCCGCGCGGCCTTGATGTGGTCACGCGCGGCGATATCGGTCATCACGCGGCTCACCGAGGGGCCGAGGTCGATCGCGGGATAGACGCCGCGCTCGGCGAGCTGGCGCGACAGCACGATATGCCCGTCGAGGATCGAACGCGCCGAATCGACCACCGGATCGTTGCCGTCGTCGCCGTCGGCGAGCACGGTGTAGATCGCGGTGATCGAGCCGCCGCTGGAGACGCAGGTGCCCGCGCGCTCGATCAGGTTGGGCAGCATCGCGATCGCGCTCGGCGGATAGCCGCGCGCCGATGCCGGTTCGCCCAGCGCCAGCCCGATCTCGCGCCCCGCATGCGCGACGCGGGTGAGCGAATCCATGATGAGCAGCACCTTCTTGCCCTCGGCGCGAAACGCCTCGGCGATCGCGGTGGCGCGCAGGGCGCCGCGGATACGCAGCACCGGCGAGTGGTTGGCGGGCACCGCCACGACGACCGAGCGCGTACGCGCGTCGCCCGCGACCTTGGTTTCGAGGAAGTCGGCGACCTCGCGCGAGCGCTCGCCGATCAGTCCGATCACGACCACGTCCGCCTGCGCGGCGCGCACGATCATGCCAAGCAGCACCGATTTGCCGACGCCCGAGCCTGCCATGATGCCGACGCGCTGGCCCTGGCCGATCGTGAGCAGGCCGTTGATCGCGCGCACGCCGACGTCGAGCGGTTCGAGCACGCGCCCGCGATCGAGCGGGTTCTGGAGCTTGCCCGCGAGCGGCCAGCGCCCCGCGCCGCGGATCGGGCCCAAGCCGTCGATCGGCTTGCCCGCGCCGTCGACCACGCGGCCGAGCAGCGCGTCGCCCACCTCGGCCTCGCCCGGAGGACCGAGCGGGCGCACCGGCGATTTTGGCAGCAGCGGCGCGGGGCCGCCGAGGTTCATCAGCAGCGTGCGGCCGTTGCGGAAGCCGATCACCTCGGCCTCGACCCGGCTCGATCCGTTCTCGCCGCCCACCGCGCACACGGTGCCGACCGGCAACTGAAGGCCGACCGCCTCCATCAGCAGCCCGTCGAACGAGGCGAGCCGCCCCGACACCTTGGCCCGCGGCACGAAATCGGCGCCGCCGATGGTCGCCAGATAATCTTCGGCGAAGCGGTTCAGCACAGCGGCGGCACCGCGATCCGGTCGATCGCCTGGCCGAGCTGCTCGAGCCACAGATCGGGGCCGTCCTCGACGATGGTCGATGCCGATTCGAGCACAAAGCTGCCGCGCTTCACCTGGGCGTCGCCCGCGGCGAACACGTTCTTGGGCAACCTGTCTTCGAGCAACGCCACGTCGTCGGGATGGACCCGGAGCAGCGCCGATTCGGCGGCGTCGGCGAGCATGTCGGCCGCCGTCTCGATGCGCGCCGCGAGTAGGGCGGCGTCGATCTCCGTTTCGCCGACGATGCGCTTGACGAGCAGCAGCACCGTCTGGCGCAGTTGCGCCGCCATCGTCTCGCGATCGTAGCGGTCGCCATTGCCGAGCGCGGCGACGATACCCTCGATCAGCGCGCGGTTCCGCGCCGCTTCCTCGGCAGCCTCGGCGAGCGCGGCGGCCTTGCCCTCGGCATGGCCCGCGGCGTGCGCGGCCGCGACCGGATCGACGAAGCCCGTCGCTTCCTGCTGGTTGGGATCGGGATCGAACGGATCCCAGCCCTCGGTGGGATTGGCGTCGCGATCGGCGGGCTCGAAATGCTTCGGCCCCGCCTCCTCGGGCTGTTGCGGCGCGAAGCCGACCGGGCTCTTGGGCTTCGCCTTGCCACTCGCGCGCTGCTTGATGTCGGCCGGCGCGAAATCGGGGTCGCGCGGCGCGAACGCCTGCGCCAGCACGCTCGCGGCGAGCGCGTGGCGCGACACGAACCCGGCGGTGAAGTCGCTGCGCGCGTCAGACATAATCGTCCTCGCCGCCGCCCAGCATGATCGTGCCGTCCTTGGCGAGCGTGCGCGCGATCTGGATCATCGTCTTCTGTGCATCGAGCACCTCGGTGAGGCGCATCGGCCCGCGCGCTTCCATCTCGTCGCGGATGCCGTCCGCCGCGCGCTGCGACATGCAGCCGAGGAAGCGGTTGCGGACGCCCTCGTCGACGCCCTTGAGCGCCTTGGTGAGCACGTCGCCGTCGACGTTGCGGATGAAGGTGCCGAGATTCTTGTCGTCCATTTCGAGCAAATTCTCGAAGACGAACATCGCCTCCTCGATCGCCTTGGCGGTCTCGCGGTCGATCTTGGCGAGCTTGGGCATGACGCGCTCGCCGGTCGCCTTGCGCGCGCTCGACATGATCTTCGCCGCCTCGCGCGTGCCGCCGAGGACGAAGCCCGCGGGCGCCTGGCGCGTGCTCGGCCGCACCGCGAGCAGCCCGTTCAGCAGCTCGATCGCCTCGTTGGTGATCGGCCCCAGCCGCGCGATGCGGTGCATGATGTCGGGCTGCGCGCCGTCAGGCAGCAATTCGAGCACCTTGGCGCCCACGACCGGGTCGAGATTGGCGATCAGCACGGCCGCGACCTGCGGATGTTCCTTTTCGACGATCGCCGCGACATCGGCGGGCTCGAGCCAGTCGAGCAGGTCGATCTGGCAGGCGTCCTGCGTCGGGATGATGCGCGCGAGCACGTTCTCCGCCTTTTCGGGGCCAAGCGCCCTGGTCATCATCGTCTCGATCTGCGGGCGCGGGTCGAATCCGATCGCGGTGCGCTCGCGCGCCTTGGCGACGAAATCGTCGAGCACGGTATCGACCTCGTCCTCGCGCACGTCGGCGACCGCGAACATCGCGCTGCCGAGCTGGCGCACTTCCTCGGGCTCGAGCTTCTGGAGGATCGCCGCGGCTTCCTCCTCGCCGACGAGCATCATCAGCACCGCGGCGCGCTCGACGCCGCTGTAGTTGCGCAGGGCCGCTTCCATCATTGCGCGTCCGCCTTGATCATGTCGCGCACGGCGAGCGCCGCGCGAGTGGGATTGTCTCGCGTGAAGCCGCGCACCAGCCCGACGCGATCATCATAACCGCGGCTGCCTTCGAGCATGTCGATGCTGACCTCGGGCGCCTGCCCCGAGCCGCTGCCGCCTTGCGCATTGCCCATCGGCCGGCCGAGCGCGGCGCGCGGCCCCGCTTCGTCGCGCTTCTTGAGCAGCGCCTTCGACAGCGGGCGGACGCCGAGGATCAGCACCAGCAGCGCGATCAGGATCGCGGTCACGTTGCGCGCCACCATCGGCAGCCAGCCGGCGTCGTACCAGGGCTGGCCCTCGTCGATCGCGGCGGCGCCGGCGAAGTCGCGGCTGATCACCGTGACCTGATCGTTGCGGCCCGCATCATAGCCGACCGCGGCCTTCACGAGCTGTTCGATCTGCGCGATCTCGGCCTTGCCGCGCGGCTTGCCCTCGGGCTGGCGCAGGAGCACCGCGACCGACAGCCGCTTGATCTCGCCCGGCGCCTGACGCGTCACCGAGACCTGCTTGCCGAGCGCATAGTCGCGCGAATAATTGTCGCTCGCCTTCATGCTGTCGGGCATCGGCCCGGGCGTCGCCGCGGTGGCGGGCGCTGCCGGTGCGGCCGCGCCGCCGGCCGGAGCCGTTGCCTGCGCCTGCGGCGCCGTCGCGATCGTGCTCGCGGGCGGCGGCGTGTTGGACAACGCGCCGGGGATGCCGCCCGCGGGCGCGGTGTCGCTGCCCTTGGTCGTCCAATTGCCCTGCTCGGCGCGCAATGCGCCGTCCTTGTAGCTTTCGCTCGCGGCCTGGGTCTCGTCGAGATTGACCTCGGCCTGGACCTCGGTCGAGAAATTGTCCGCGCCGACGAGCGGCGTCAGCAGCTGCGCGAGCTGCTGCCGGTATTTGTCCTCGACGCGCTGCTGGAACGCAATGCGCTCGTTGCCCGCCGCGGTCGACGAGCCGCTGCCGTCATGCTTGGTGAGCAATGCCCCCATCTGGTCGACCACGGTGACGGCGTCGGGCGCCATCCCCGGCACCGACGAGGCGACGAGGTTGACGATCGAGCGCACCTGCGCATCGGACAGCGCCCGGCCGGGCTGGAGCTTGAGGATCACCGAGGCCGACGGCGCGGCCTGATCGCGCACGAACACCGAATGTTCGGGCATGGCGAGGTGGACGCGCGCCTCGGCGACGGCGTCGATCTCCTCGATCGATTGCGCCATCTCGCTTTCGCGCGCCTGGCGCAGCCGCTCGCCTTCGACGGCGCGGCTGACGCCCATCGGCAGATTGTCGAGGATGGCGTAGCCGCCGGGCGCCGCCTTGGGCAGATCCTGGCTCGCGAGCAGCATCCGCGCGCGACTGTAATCGTCGTTGGCGACGGTGACGGCGCCGGTGCCGCTGTCGATGTGATTGTCGATATTGGCCTGATCGAGTGCCTGCACGACCGCGGCCTTGTCCGCATCGGGAAGCCCCGAGAACAAGGTACGCTGCGGCGGCGTCGAGAACGTCATCCAGGCGAGCACGGCGGCGGCGATCAGCCCGACCATCAGGATCAGCGGCAGGCTGCGCTTGACCGCAGGCTGCGACAGGATCGTGCCGATCTGCTTCAGCGGGTTGGCGAAGCGCTCCGGCAAGGCGGGCGCGGCGGCGGGAGTGACGGCTGTGCTCATCGATTACACCGGCATGCTCATGATGTCCTTGTAGGCGGACAGCAATTTGTTGCGGACCTGCAGCGTCGCTTCGAACCCCACCGAGGCCTGCTGGCGCGCCAGCATCACCTTGGCGATGTCGATCGTCTCGCCGCGTTCGTAGCTTTCGGACAGCGCGCTCGCCTGCTGCTGCTGCGCGGCGACGCCGTGGAGCGCGTCCTCGAGCGTCGCGGCGAAGCTCGCGGGCTTCGCCTGCGGGGCCGCGACGGGAGAGGCGCCGCCGGTCGCCGCATTGGCGCGCTGGAGCGCCTCGTTGCGTTCGAGAATCTGCGCGCGCAACGCCATCACGCGATCGATGGGGTTCGCGCCGCCGATGCCGCCGACCCCGCTCATGCCGACGCCACCCGGGTGATGTCCTCACCCTGTTCGCGCGCCTTGGCGAGGCGATAGCGCAGCGTGCGCTCCGAAATGCCGAGCTTCTTCGCGGTCTCGATCCGGCTGCCGCCGCATGCCTTCAGCGTTTCGCGGATATGCGCGAACTCGCTCATCTGGACGACGTTGCTGAGCGTCTCCTCGCCCGTCGTCGAGGGCGCCGATGCCGGCGCCGGCGCGACGCGATCGAACACGATATGGCTCGCATCGATCGTGTCGCCGGCGGCGAACAGCAGCGCGCGCTGGATGACGTTCTCGAGCTCGCGGACATTGCCCGGCCAGTCGTGCGCGACGAGCGCGTCGATTGCCGAGGCGTCGGGCCAGGGCACGCTCTCGCGCGTGCCGGCATGGCGCAGGATCAGCGCCGCGGCGAGCGCAGGGATGTCCTGCTTGCGCTCGGCGAGCGGGCGCGTGGTCAACGGAAAGACGCTGAGCCGGTAGTAGAGGTCGGCGCGGAAGCGGCCCGCGGCCACCTCTTCCTGCAGGTCGCGGTTGGCGCACGCGATCACGCGCACGTCGATCGGCTCCGGCGTGGTCGCGCCGATCGGGATGACCTCGCGTTCCTGGAGCGCGCGCAGCAGCTTGGCCTGCAGCGTCAGCGGCATTTCGGACACTTCGTCGAGCAGCAGCGTGCCGCCGTTCGCCGCGCGGAAGAAGCCCTCGCCGCCCGACGAGGCGCCGGTGAAGGCGCCCTTCTGGTGGCCGAACAGCAAGGCTTCGAGCATGGTTTCGGGCAGCGCCGCGCAGTTGATCGCGATGAAGGGCCCCGCGCGGCGGCTGGAGCGCAGATGGATCGTGCGCGCCAGCACTTCCTTGCCGGTTCCGGTGGGGCCGTTGATCAGCACGGTGATGTCGGCGGCGGCGACGCGATCGGCGAGCGCGTAGAGCGCGAGGCTTTCGGGATCGGCCGCGGTCGGCGTCTCGGGATCGGTCACCAGCGAGCGGACGAAGGCGTTGCCGATCGCCGCATCCTCGCTGCCGTAGCCGATCCGCGCCGGCTCGCCGTCGCGCGACGGATGGAGGTAGCGCCCCTCGGACGAGACGACCAATGTCCGCGCCGGCACCGGAGAGGTTTCACCCTCGGCGACCAGGAACACCGAATCGGGCCCCGGCTTGTCCGTGTCGAGCGAGCGGATCGGCGATCCTTGCGCCCTCAGCGACGAGATCAGCGCGTATTTCTGATCGTGCACGGCAGGTGACGGAAAAAGCGGTCGCATCAATGGTTTCCCCCTTGGCCGCCTCTTGCCCGATTGTTGGTAAACGCAGAGTTAAGCGTACCGCCTCGCCGGCAAATTTTTGCCTGATTGCCAGCCGCGCCCTCGCACGCGCGCGAGACGGCACGATTTTGCGCGCTTCCGGGGGCCGATTGTCGATTGGGCCTAAAGCCGTTTCGCCGACGGTCGTTACCCGGTGTGGCGGCTCGGCCCTCCGCCAAAAGGGGGCGGCGGGGATCGCCAGCAAAACGGAGATCGGACAATGACTGTTATCGGAACCAACATCGGAGCGCTCCGGGCGGCGAACGCCTCGACCACCGCGACCAGCTCGCTCCAGCAGAGCATGCAGCGCCTGTCGACCGGCAAGCGCATCAACTCGGCCAAGGACGACGCGGCCGGCCTCGCCATCGCGGCGTCGATGACCTCGCAGATCCGCGGCATGAACCAGGGCGTGCGCAACGCCAACGACGGCATCTCGATGGCCCAGACCGCCGAAGGCGCGCTGGACGAGGTGACCAACATGCTGCAGCGCATCCGCGAACTCGCGGTGCAGGCTTCGAACGGCACCTACTCGACCGACGACCTCACCAACATCAAGGCCGAGGTCACCGAGCTGCAGGGCCAGATCACCAGCATCAAGTCCAACACCGAGTTCAACGGCATCAAGCTGTTCGACGGTACCGCCGGTACCTCGGGCACGGTGACGATCCAGGTCGGCGCCAATGCGGCCGACACGGTCGACCTCAAGTTCACCGAGATCGATCTCGACGACGCCGTCGCGTCCGACCTGTTCGACGATCCGTCGGCCGCGCTCGAGACGCTGACGACCGCGATCAACACGGTCTCGACCGCCCGCGCCACGCTCGGCGCCGGCCAGAGCCGTCTGAGCTCGGTGGTCAACAACCTGACGTCGAACGCCACGAACCTGACCGATGCGCGCAGCCGCATCGAGGACACGGACTTCTCGGCCGAGACGACCAACCTCGCCAAGGCGCAGATCCTGTCGCAGGCATCGACCGCGATGCTCGCCCAGGCGAACCAGAGCCAGCAGAACGTTCTGTCGCTGCTGCGCTAAGCCGGATTCAGCGTAGCTGAACCGGGTGCGGTTCCGGCCCGCTCCCCCACCCGGCCACCCATAGGATACTGCCGTTGGGTGGTCGGGTGGGGGAGCGGGCCGGTGCCGCCTCCACGAAGTGGAGCAATCCCAAGTAAGCGTACGGCCCCGGCGCCGCCCCCCTTCAAGGGTGCAGGGGCCGACCGGCTCTCCCGCCGCGACGCGGGAGCGCAAAAGAAACCCCGGTGGCGCCCGCGCCGCCGGGGTTTTGCTTTGGGGTGAGAGGCCAGGCCCGCCATTCCGTCATCCCGGCGCCTCGGAAATCGCGGCCATCAAAGAAAGCAGAGAACGGCGCCCGGCTCGAACGAGCCTGGCTTTGCCCGATCTCCCCTCCCTTGCAGGGAGGGGAAGACGATGATCACCGCACGCCCGCGAGCACCTTCTTCAGCCTGGCATGCGCGGAGGCCTTGATCTGGCAGACGCGCGCGGCGCCGACGCCGAGCACCTGGCCGATTTCCTCGAGGTTGAGTTCCTCGACATAATAAAGCTGCACCACCTGCGCCTCGCGCTCGGGGAGCGCGGCGATCGCGTGTGCCAGCGCGTCGCGCAGATCGGCGTCGGCGAGCTGCGCGAAGGCGTCGGGCTCGTCGCTCGCGAACCAGGGCGCCTCGTCCGAATAGACCTCGTCGATCGTCTCGAACCTGAGCGGCTCCGCGGTTGCATAGTCCGCGCGCAATTTCTCGACCGACACGCCCAGCCGCTCGGCGACCGCCGCCTCGTCGGGCGCCTTGCCGCTGTCGTCGGTGAGCGCGGCGATGGCGTCATTATACTGCCGCCGCCGCTTCATCGCCCCGCGCGTCAGCGTCGCCTGCCGGCGGAGCTCGTCGATCATCGCCCCGCGCACGCGGGTGGCGAGATATTGCTCGAAGGTCACGGCGCCGCGATCCTCGAACGCGGTTGCGGCCTCGACCAGTGCGACGAGGCCGATCTGGATCAGATCCTCGACCTCGACGATGCTGCTCATCGTGCCGTGGATGTGCCACGCGATCCGGCGGACCAGCGGCAGGTGCTGGCGCGCGAGCGCTTCCATGCCTGTGCGGTTCGCCCCGTCGCGCGCGTAGGTGAGCGGCGCGGGTGCGGGCGAAGGCGCGTAGAAATCGCGTTTCATCGATTGCGTGTTCATGCGGCAAGCGCCTCGGGCGCGCCGATTACGGCGACGACCTCGACCGACTTGTCCTCGGGCACTTCGAAGAAGCTCATCACCGGCGTGTCGGGCAGGCAGGTCTTGACGAGCTTGCGGATCGCAACGCGGATCGCGGGCTGGACGACCAGCGCGAAGGGTTTGGCCTCGGCGACCAAAGGCTGCGCCGCGCGCTGGAGCGCGTCGACGATGCGGCGGCCGAGATCGGGCTCGATCGTGTGGCGCCGCGCGGGATCGCCGCGCACCGCCTGGCCGAGCAGTCCTTCGAGCTGGCCTTCGAGCGTCATCACCCGCAGCGGCTCGTTGACGGTGCATAGCCGCTGGATGATCAGCGCGCCGAGTTCGGGGCGGATCAGCTCAATGATCTCATCGGCGTCCACGGTCTTCTGCGCGGCGACCGAGATCGCGGCGGCGATACGGCGGAATTCCTTGAGCGGGATGTTCTCCGCGAGCAACCCACGCAGCACCTGCGTCAGCGTGGTCAGCGGCAACGGCTGCGGCGACAGCGAGGCAACGAGCTGCGCCGCGCGCTCCTTCAGCCCGTCGAGCAGGCTCTGCACCTCGTCGGGGCCGAGCAGCTCGGAGGCGTGCTGGGCGAGCTTGTGGTTGAGGTGCGTCGCGATCACCGTGCCGGGATCGACGACGAGATAGCCCTGACCGGTAGCGGCGTCGGCGTCGCCCGGCGCGATCCAGACCGCGTCGAGCCCGAAGGTCGGATCCTTGGCCTTCTTGCCCCCGAGCGCGCCCACCGCCTGGCCGGTGTCGAGCGCGAGCATCTCGTCGGGCGACACGCTGTCCTCGGCGACGACGACACCGCCGACGACGACGCGATAGGCATAAGGCTGCATGTTGATGTCGTCGCGCACGCGCACCTGCGACACCACGAAGCCGAGCTCCTTGGAAAGCTGACGCCGCACGCCGGTGATGCGGCCCATCAGCGGCGCACCGCGGCGCTCGTCGACCAGCGGCACCAGTCCGTAGCCGATGTCGAGGTTGACCTGCATCGTATCGGTCACTTCGTCCCAGCCGATCCGCGACAGATCGGCGGGTGCGGCCTCTTCGGACGCATCCGCGACGGGCGGGCGCCTGGCGTCCTTGTTGAGCTTCCACGCGAACGCCCCGGCGGCGACCGCGGCGGGCAGGATGATCAGATGCGGCATCCCCGGCAGCACGCCGAGCAGGCCGAGGATCACCGCGACCGGCGTCCAGGTGCGCGCCGAGCCGAACTGGCTGCCGATCTGGCCGGCGAGGTCGTGGCTCGAAGTGACGCGCGTGACGATCGCGGCGGCGGCGATCGAGAGCATCAGCGACGGGAGCTGCGCCACCAGCGCGTCGCCGATCGCGAGCAGCAGATAGGTCTGCGCCGCCTCGCCGGCGGCCATGCCGTGGCTGACCATGCCGAGGATCAGCCCGCCGATGATGTTGATGCCGAGGATCAGCAGCCCCGCGATCGCGTCGCCCTTCACGAACTTGGACGAGCCGTCCATCGATCCGTAGAAATCGGCTTCGGTCGAGACCTCGACGCGGCGCGCCTTGGCTTCCTCGGGCGTCAGCAGCCCGGCGTTCAAGTCGGCGTCGATCGCCATCTGCTTGCCGGGCAGGGCATCGAGCGTGAAGCGCGCCGACACTTCGGAGACGCGGCCCGCGCCCTTGGTGACGACGATCATGTTGATGATCACGAGGATCGCGAACACGAACAGGCCGACGACGTAATCGCCGCCGATCATGAAGGTGCCGAACGCCTCGATGACATGGCCGGCGGCCGCCTCGCCCTCGTGCCCGTGGACGAGCACCACGCGCGTCGAGGCGACGTTGAGGCCGAGCCGAAACAACGTCGCGAACAGCAGCACGGTGGGAAACGCCGAGAAATCGAGCGGCTTCTGCGCGTTCAACGCGACCATCAGCACCGCGAGGCTGATGGTGATGTTCATGATGAAGAAGACGTCGAGCATCGCCGCCGGAATCGGCACCACCATCAGCAGCACGAGCAGCAGGATGGCGACCGGAAGCGCGGCGTTGCGGGCGAGCGGCGCCAGGTTGCGCCGCGACAGGGCAGTCACCACCGCGTCAGCCCCCCATGCTCGCGAGCATCATGTACGCGAGCCGCGCAGTCTCAGGCGTCGGCCGCAGCAAATTGGCGTCGGCGAGCTGCATCTGGCCGTTGAGGCGATCGAGCGTCGCGGAGGCCCATTGCACCGCATCGTCGGCCTCGACGCCGTTGCCGGTGATCACCGTCGCGTCGCCGCCGAGCCCCAGCGCGCGCACGGCGCCGAACCCGCCGACCGAATCGGACGCCGATCCGGTGCCGCCGACCGCGGCCGCGCCGCGATCGAGCCTGGCGGCGAAGCGCTGGTAGATGTCCGCCATCGTGCGCTGCTGGCCGCCCGCGGTGTAAAAGATCGACCGATTGGCGCGCGCGGCCGCCGGAAACAGCCCCGCCGCGCCGCGATCGGGATCGCTCGCCATCGTCGAGAGGAAGCTGCGCGCGCCGCCCAGCCCGAGGAAATGCGCCATGTAAAGGTCGGTGCCGGTCACGGGGCGGCCGAGCGCACCTTCGAGCGCGGTCTTGTTGTCCGAGGCATGCTCGGCCGCCATCAGCGACGCGACCGTCGGATCGTTGCGCAGGTCGAGGATCGCCTGGCGCGTCGCGCCGTCGGCGACGGTCATCCGCCCATTGTTGTTCGAGATGCTGTCCGCGGCCCAGCCCAGCCCGTGTTCGGCGCCGTGCTGCTTCACCACCGCGAGCCAGCTCTGCTCGATGAATTGATAGAGCCCGCTGGCACTCGACGTGCCCGCGCGCGCATTGGCGCGCAGCCCGCTTTCAACCTGCGCCTGGCCGAGCAGATAGTTGAAGTCGATCCCGGTCTTGCGGCTCGCCAGCGCGATGGCCGACTGCACGCTGCCCGTGGGCGGTATCGAATGGACGCTCATCGAATCCTGACTGCCTTGTCCGTGTCGGGGACAAATCAGCAAGGATCGTGCCAAATGAGCTCCTGATCCTCCCCTGCAAGGGGAGGGGGACCGTGCGTAGCACGGTGAAGGGGTATCCCCATCAGCGGTGACACCCCTCCGTCAGCCCATTCGGGCTGCCACCTCCCCTTTCAGGGGAGGATAAATTATCGCTCAGCCGCGGATGCCGATCACGCGCAGGCGTAGCCGCCCGGGCCGGGCGCATAGGCGTTGCCGCCGGTGCCGGCCAATTGTTGCAGGCGGCGGCGAACATTTGCCGTCATCAGGTTGACGTAGATCCGGCAGGTCTCGTTGAGGCGGTTCGCCTCCTCGGCCAGCTCGCGGATGTCGGCGCTCGGCGGCGCGCCGTCGTCATTGGCGGCGACCGCTTCGATCCCGGTCAGCTTGGCCTGGGTCGCGCGCTCGAGCGCGGCGATGTCGTTCGCCTTCAGCGCCGCGATCTCGGCATGGAGGCAATCGATCACGCGGATCAGGGCGTCGCGCCGGGTCATTGGCCGCTCCACGCATTGCGCAGCGCGACGAGCTTGTCCGCGATCCTATCGGGCTGCACCGAAAAGCTGCCGTCGGCGATGGCGCGGCGGAAGTGCGCGACCTTGTCGGCATCGACCGGCGCGCTTTTTGCCATGTCGTGCGCGAGCGCCGCGACCGAGGAAAGCGCCGCCTCGTCCGCGCCACCGACGGCCGAACCCGCCGGGCGCACCGGCGCCGCCTTCGTCAGCGGCGCGAGGCCGCGGACGGGCAAGACCGGTTTCGAACCGACGGGATCAACCATGGCAGCAGCCTTTTCGTTATGCCGACATCGCGTTCAACGACCGAGGCGCGAAGGGCTTTAGCATTTTTTACAATTGATCCGCCCAGCCCGGCAGCGTCGCGCGGCCGGGTTCGACCGCGATCGCCTGGAACGGGGTCTTGTCGCCGTCGCCCTTGGCCATGAAGCGTTCGCCGGGCGCGGCGTTGCCCATCGCGATCGCCTCGCGCGAGATCGAGAAGCCGGGCGATCCCGCCGCGACGATGATCGGATCGCCGCGCTTGATCACGGGCTGCTGCTTCACCGGCGGCGCCACCGCCACGGGCGCGCTGGCGGCGGCGACCGTCACCGGCACGGCGTGCTGCACCGGCACGAAGATGCGCCAATTGGGCCCCGAGCAGGCAACGACCACCGCGTCGTGCCGCTCGGTGCGCCACGACAGCGCGACCGTGGGGCATTGCGCGAGCTTGAGGCGCTTGTCGACGGGCGCGCGCGCGCCGCCGTCCTCGCCGATGCCGTGCCCGGCGAACGCGGCGACCGCGCGGTCGAGCGCGACGGTGTCCTGGAAATCGGCGGCGGCGGCAGGCGCGGCGATCAGCAGCGCGGGCGCGATCAGGCGGAACATCTTGATCTCCTTCGAAGCGAAGCGGGTCATTTGGGGTCTCCGGCGAAGCCGAGCGTGACGAGCACCTGCCGGCGCCCGTTGCCGGGCCGGTCGGCGGCGTTGACGATCGTCATCCGCCCGGGCGCGACGCGCGCGCCCGCGAGTGCCGCGGCGACCGCGCGCGCGCGATCCGCGGCGAGCACCGCGCCGCTGCCGGTGGCGGGATCGACGTCGGCGGCGCTGCCGTCGACGCTGCCGGCGATCTTGAGCGTCACGCGTGGATCGCTGGTCGCCGCGCGCGCCCAGGCGACCAGGCCGTCGGGCGCGCTCGGCAGCACAGCCGATCCGGGCGCGAAGTTGAGCATCGCCGCCGCCGCGACCGGCATCGGCTCGGGCGCGGCCGGCGCCGGCTCCCCGCCGAAGCCTTCCCGAAAACCGTTGGCGAGCGCGCGCTTGTCGAGATGCTGCGTCGCCTGCATGAACACGAAGAAGCCGACCAGCAGCAGGCTGAGATCGGCGAGCGTGGTCAGCCAGATCGGGCGCTGGGCGCGATCGGATACGACCGCGCTCATGCCGCCGCCTCGCTGGGCACCGCGCGCAGCCGCGGCCGCTCACGCTCGGCGAGCGACAGCAGCGGCGCCTCGATCCGCGCGCGCTCGACCGCCTCGATCCGTGCGGCCCGGCGCAACCGCGCGGCGACCGGCATCAGGATCAGGCTCGCGAGCACCGCGCCGTAGAGCGTGGTCAGGAGCGCGATCGCCATCGCCCCGCCGATCGCGGCGGGATCGTCCATCGTCGTGAACATGCCGACCAGCCCGATCAGCGTGCCGATCATTCCCATCGCCGGCGCCAGCTCGGCGGCGGCGGCCCAGACCTCGGCGGCGGTGGCATGGCGTTCCTCGCGCCCCGCGCGCTGCTCGGCGAGCAACGTCGCAACCTCGTCGGGGCCCACGCCGTCGACGATCGCGGCGACCGCCGCGGCGACGTCGGGATCGCCGATCACCGAACGGTCGAGCGCCATCACCCCGTGCCGCGCCGCGATCCGCCCCAGCGCGCCGACCTGCTGCACCAGCGGCGTCGCATCGAAGCGGCGACGCACCAGCACGCGCAGCGCCGAGACCGCCCGCGCCAGATCGCGCCGCGGCGTTCTCAGTACGGTGCCGATCGCGGTGCCGCCGACGACGATCGCGATCGCATTCGCGTCGAGATAGGCGCCCAGCATCGGCGCGAGGGTGAAGGTGGTGCTCATCTGTGCTCCCTTGCGTTTCGCCCGGGCGTTGCAAGGCTCGCGCCAAATCGACCGCGCGCCCGGGGCGCCGCGCGCCCGCCGACCGGTCGGCAAGCGCCATGGCGCCGGCTTGCCGGTGGGCGGCAACATCTTGCCGGCCGGCGTGCCGATCGGCCCCGATCCCCGGCTCCGCAGCCGCCTTCGCGAAATTGGCACGCGCTTTGCTGGAATGGGCGCGAACAGTTTTGCGCGAAGGGGACACCCATGGCCAACGACACTCTTTTCGGCGTGCATGCAGCAGCACTCGAGGTGCGTTCGAAGCGCATGGGGCTGCTCGCCTCGAACATCGCCAACGTCTCGACGCCGGGCTTCAAGGCAAAGGATCTCGATTTCCAGACCGCGCTCGCCGCGGTCGAGCATCGCGGCCCCGCCGCCGCGCTCGACGAGGCGATGCAATATCGCGTGCCGCTCGAGCCCTCGCTCGACGGCAACACGGTCGATCTCTCGACCGAGCAGACCGCCTTCGCGGAGAATGCCGTCCAGTATCAGACGACCTTGTCGTTCCTGAACGGCCGCATCTCCACGATCACGCGCGCGCTGAGGGGGGAATAAGGCATGGCCGATCAGCCGCTCACCATCTTCCAGGTCGCCGGCCGCGCGATGTCCGCGCAGCTGGTGCGGATGAACACCACCGCGTCGAACCTCGCCAATGTCGGCGGCGTCGCCTCCAGCGCGGCCGAAGCCTACAAGACGATCAAGCCCGTCTTCCGCACCGAATACGATCACGCCACCGGCCTCGCGACGGTGAACGTCGAGCGCATCGTCACCGCGGGCGAGGCGCCCACCAAGCGCTACGACCCCACCAACCCGATGGCCGACGCCGACGGCAACATCTGGGAGAGCGCGGTCGATGAGACGCGCGAGCTGGTCGACATGATGGAGACCGCACGCAGCTACCAGAACAATGTCGAGGTCATGCAGACCGCCAAGTCGCTGATCCTCGATACCCTCAAGCTCGGACGCTGATGATGACGACCTCGACCGCCTTCGATTCGACGCTCGCCGGCCTCGGCATCGGCCGCACCTATTCGGCGGATTCGCCGACGGCGCAGTCCGCCGCCAAGCAGCAGACGCTCGATCAGTCCGATTTCCTCGAGCTGATGACCGCGCAGCTCAAGAACCAGGATCCCTTCAGCCCCGTCGACAACACGCAGATGGTCGCCCAGATGGCGCAATTCTCGAGCGTCGCCGGCATCGCCGAGATGAACACGACGCTGAAGGCGATCTCGGAGAAGCTCGCGGGCGGCTCGACCGCCGACGCGCTTTCCTATGTCGGCCGCACCGTGCTGACAGCGGGCAACGTCGCCTACGGGCGCACCGACGGCGGCATCGCCGGCGCGGTCGAGCTCGCCAAGGACGCCAGCGACGTGATGGTGACGATCGCCAATGCCGACGGCGAGGTGCTCAAGAGCTTCTCGCTCGGCAAGCAGGACGCCGGCACCGTCGCCTTCGACTGGGACGGCACCACCGACACCGGCGAGGACGCCGGCGACGGCCCGTTCATCGTCTCGACGATGGCGATCGACGGCAGCGCCGAGGTCGACAGCCAGCCGCTCGTCTGGGCGCCGGTGGCCGCGGTGTCGCTGCCCGCGACCGGAGAACCGCAACTCACGCTGCCGGGCCTCGGCTCGGTTCCGATTTCAGACATCCGCCAGGTCGGCTGATCTCTTCGTCAAGGAGCAACAATCATGTCCTTCTACACCTCGCTCAGCGGCCTCAAGGCCTCGCAGACCGAAATGTCGACGATCTCGCACAACCTCGCGAACGTCTCGACCAACGGCTTCAAGCGCTCGGACACCGAGTTCGCCGACGTCATTGCGTCGAGCGTGTCGGCGGACCCGAACAAGATGGTCGGCTCGGGCACGGTCGTGAAGTCGATCCGCCAGCAGTTCAGCCAGGGCAACCTCGTCCAGTCCGAAAGCTCGCTCGATCTCGCGATCACCGGCGACGGCTTCTTCGCGGTCAAGCCGAGCCTGGGCGGTGCGCAGATCAACTACACCCGCAACGGCAGCTTCCTCGTCGATGCCGACCGTTACGTGGTCGACGGCCAGGGCAGCCACGTCCAGATCTATCCGGTCGACGGCTCGGGCAACGTCATCGCGACCAGCGCGAGCGCGCTCGCCAGCCTGCGCCTGCCCGCGACCAGCGGCACGCCCAAGGCGACGCAGAACGTGCAGCTTTCGGTCAACCTCAACGCGACCACCGAAGTGCCCGAAACCGCGGCCTTCGATCGCTTCGACGCGACCAGCTACAACAAGGCCGTCACCACGACCGTGTACGATTCGAACGGCACGCCGACGACGATGACGACCTATTACCAGCGCACCACCGCCCCGATCGAGACGGTGCCGCCGGCCGCGCCCAACCTGTCGTCGAGCTGGGACGTCTACACCTTCGTCGGCGATCAGCAGATGCAGGTGTCGGGTGGCGACCACATCACCATGTCGTTCGACACCAGCGGCGCGCTCACCAATCCCGGCACGCCCACCCAGTTCGGCGTGTTCACGCCGTCGGACACCGCGTCGAACCAGCAGATCACGATCGATCTCGCCGGTACCACGCAGAAGACCGGTTCCACCGAGGTGCTGGCCCAGGCTCAGGACGGCCTCTCGGTCGGCGAGCTGCAGGGCGTGACCGTCGACGAGGAAGGCTTCGTCAAGGCGAGCTTCTCGAACGGCGACAACCAGATCCTGGGCAAGATCGCGCTCGCGAACTTTTCGAACCCCACGGGCCTGCGCCAGCTCGGCAACTCGACCTGGGCGTCGAGCGGCATCTCGGGCGAGCCGGCCTATGGCGAGGCGAATTCGGACGGGCTCGGTGCGCTGATGTCGGGGGCGGTCGAAAGCTCGAACGTCGATATCACCGAGGAGCTCGTCAGCCTGATCGCGGCGCAACGCAATTTCCAGGCGAACGCCAAGGCGCTCGATACGTCGAGCCAGATCTCCGAGACGATCTTCAACATCCGCTGATCGCGCCGAGGGGGAACCGGGGACGATAGATGGACAAGCTGGTCTACACCGCGGCGACGGGCCTGCGCGCGCACATGGCGGCGCAGGCGGCG
Organism: Sphingomonas sp.; assembly: GCA_035538935.1. Classification (GTDB taxonomy): domain Bacteria; phylum Pseudomonadota; class Alphaproteobacteria; order Sphingomonadales; family Sphingomonadaceae; genus Sphingomonas. The sequence goes on along the minus strand of DATLJH010000007.1, from coordinate 72,672 downwards.
ATCGCGAACAACATGGCGAACGCCTCGACCGTCGGGTTCAAGGCCGATCGCGTGCGGTTCGACCAGCTCTATCTGATCGGCCAGGGGCTCGAGACGCGTCGGCCCACCTCGGAAGAGGTGATCGACGCCGATCGCAACCCCGGCACCGTGCAGCAGACCGGTCGTCCGCTCGACGTCGCGATGGCGGGCGATGCCTGGATGGCGGTGCAGGCGACCGACGGCAGCGAAGCCTATACGCGGCGCGGCGATCTTTCGATCGCGGCATCGGGCGTCTTGGAAACCGGCGACGGTTTCCCGGTGATGGGCTCGGGGGGGCCCATCACCGTGCCGCCCGCCGACAAGGTGCAGATCGCCGCCGACGGCACGATCTCGATCCTGCCTTTGGGTGCCGAGAAGGGCGCCGAGATGCAGGTGATCGACAAGCTCAAGCTCGTGAGCCCCGAAGGCTCCGACACGCTCAAGGGGCTCGACAACCTGCTCCACGTCAATGGCGGCGGCACGCTGCCCGAAAATCTGGACGCCAAGGTCCAGGTCGGCGCGCTCGAAGGCTCCAACGTCGACATGACGCAGGCGCTGGTCGACATGATCGAGAACCAGCGCAGCTATGAGGTACAGGCCAACCTCCTGAAAGAGGCCAAGAACATGGACGAGAGCGGCGCATCGGTGATGCGCCTGCCCAGCTGAGGAAACAGGACATGAGCAGCGCAGCCATGCACATCGCGCGGACCGGGCTCGACGCCCAGGACACGCGCATGCGGGTGATCTCGAACAACCTCGCCAACGTCAACACGACGGGGTTCAAGAAGGGCCGCGCGTCGTTCGCGACGCTCGCCTATCAGACGATCACCGCGCCCGGCTCGGCGAGCACGTCCGAGAGCAAATACGCGACCGGGCTCAACCTCGGCACCGGCGTCAAGATCCAGGGCACTGCCCGGATCGACACCCAAGGCGACATGCAGACCACGGGCAACAGCCTCGATCTGGCATTGGACGGCGACGGTTATTTCCAGGTGCAGCTGCCGGGCGGCCAGCTCGGCTACACGCGTTCGGGCAATTTCTCGCGCTCGCCCGAGGGGCTGATGATCACCTCCGAAGGCTATCAGGTAATGCCCGGGATCACGATCCCCGAGGGCACCACCGCGATCACGATCGGCACCGACGGCACCGTCTCGGCGACGATCCCCGGCCAGACCGAGCCGAGCGAGATCGGCCAGATCCAGGTCGCGAGCTTCCCCAACGCCGCCGGCCTGCAGGAGATCGGCGACAACTACCTCGTCGAGACCGCGGCCTCGGGCCCGGTCAGCGTCGGCATCGCCGGCCTCGAGGGCCGCGGCAACATCCGCCAGGGAATGCTCGAAGGCTCGAACGTCAACGTCGTCGAGGAGCTGGTCGACATGATCGAGACCCAGCGCGCCTACGAGGTCAATTCCAAGATGATCACGGCGACCGATGACATGCTCAAATATGTGAATCAGAACATCTAATGCGCCCGCTCCGCACCCTTCCGCTCGGCATCGCCGCCATCGCGCTCGCGACCATGCCCGCGCAGGCGCGCGACAAGGATCATGAGGATTACAGCCTCACGCTCCCGCCGCCGCCCGCGGCGCCGTCCGCCAACGGCGCGATCTTCCAGGCCGCCGACGGTTATGCCCCCCTCTACGAAGGGTGGAAGGCGCACCGCGTCGGCGATCCGCTGACGATCGTGCTCGTCGAGCGCACCGTCGCCACCAAGTCGTCGAGCTCGCAGCTCGATTCGAAGGGTCAGTTCGGGCTCGTGCCGCCGACCACCGGCGCCTTGTCGCTGTTCGACGAATCGGACGCGACCTTCGGCGGCAAGCGCGGCTTCGACGGCAAGGGCAGCGCCGGCCAGGCCAACGCGCTGTCGGGCGAGATCAGCGTCACCGTGGCGCAGGTCTATCCCAACGGCACGATGCTGGTGCAGGGCCGCAAGCGCGTCACGCTCAACCGCGGCGACGAATATATCGAGATCAAGGGCATCGTCCGCGTGGCCGACATCGACGCGCAGAATCGCGTCGCGTCGACTCGCGTCGCCGATGCCCGCATCGCGTATACCGGCAAGGGCGACGTCGCCCGCGCCAGCCGCCAGGGCTGGCTCAGCCGGTTCTTCCAGATCATCAGTCCCTTCTGACGGAGCGCAAGCCGGTCATGGTCCGCACCCTTCTCGCCTGTCTCGCCGCGCTTCTCCTGGCCCAGCCCGCGCATGCGGACCGGATCAAGGATCTCGGCAATTTCCAGGGCATCCGCACCAACCAGCTCACCGGCTACGGCATCGTGGTCGGGCTGCCGGGCTCGGGCGACGACAATCTGGAATATACCATCCAGTCGATGAAGTCGGTCGCCTCGCGCTTCGGGCTGCAGCTTCCGCCCGGCGTCAACCCGGCGCTCAAGAACGCGGCGGTGGTCATGGTGACGGCCGAGCTTCCCGCCTTCGCCAAGCCGGGGCAGAAGCTCGACATCACCGTGTCGTCGATGGGCAAGGCCAAGTCGCTTCGCGGCGGCGCGCTGATCATGACCCCGCTCTACGGCGCGGACGGGCAGATCTACGCGATGGCGCAGGGCAACCTCGCGGTCGGCGGCCTCGGCGCGCAGGGCGCCGACGGCTCGAAGATCGTGATCAACGTGCCCTCGAGCGGCCGCATCCCGGAGGGCGCCACCGTCGAACGCGCGGTCAACACCGGCTTCGCCACCGCGCCGCGCCTCACCTTCAACCTCGCGCGCGCCGATTTCACCACCGCGCAGCGCGTCGCCACCGCGATCAACGCCCGGCTCGGCCAGGGCCGCGCCGAGGCGGTCGACGCCGTCTCGGTCGCGATCGCCGCACCGCAGGGCGCCGACATCCGCGCGATGCTGATGAGCGAGATCGAGAATCTCGACGTCATCTCGGCCGAGCCGCCCGCGCGCGTCATCGTCAACGCCCGCACCGGCACCGTCGTCATCAACTCGGCGGTGCGCGTCGGTCCCGCGGCGGTCAGCCACGGCAAGCTCACCGTTCGAATCGACGAGCAGCAGCGCGTCAGCCAGCCCGCGCCCTTCAGCAAGGGCCAGACCGCGCTCGAACAGAACAGCAGTGTCGCGGTCGACGAGGAGATGCGCCCGATGTTCCTGCTCGATCCGGGTCCGCAACTCGCCGACATCGTCAAGGCGGTCAACGCCATCGGCGCGTCGCCGGCGGATCTGGTCGCGATCCTCGAAGCCCTCAAGGAAGCCGGCGCGCTCAAGGCCGACTTGATCGTGCTGTGATGGCCGAGACCGCCGCCTCGCAGATCGCGTCGCTGACGCCCAAAGTCTCCGCCGACACCAAGCGGCTGGCGACGCGCGACAATCTCGACGCCGCGGGCCAGCGGTTCGAGGCGATCTTCACAGAGATGATGCTCAAGTCGATGCGGCAAGCCAAGCTCGCCGACGACCTGTTCGATTCGAAGGCGCTCGACACCTTCCGCGACATGCAGGACCAGAAGGTCGCCGAGAGCATGGCCGTCCACGCGCCGATTGGCATAGGCAAGGCGATGGTCGATTTCCTCGCGCGCGCCGATGCGGCGTTGCAGGCCGATTCCGCGCCCGCCGCGCCCAAGCCCGGAGACAGCGCATGACGGACCTTCTCGGCATCGGCGCCTCGGGCGTGCGCGCCTATCAGACCGCGATCAGCACGACGTCGGAGAACATCGCGAACGCCGGCACCGCGGGCTATGTCCGCCGCACCACCGACATGCGCGAGGTGGCCTCCGCGTCGCGCAGCTACAACGGGCTCGCGCCCGTGGTCGGCTCGGGCGTGGTCGTCAAAGGCCTCGCGCGTGAGAGCGACGAGCTGCGCCAAACCGCGGTGCGCAACGCCGGCGCCGATCTCGCGCGCAGCGAGACCGCCGTCACCTGGCTCGACCAGATCGAGCAGGCGCTGACGCGCAGCGGCCTCTCGACCGCGCTCACCGGCTTCTTCAACGCCACCAAGGCGATCGCCGCCGATCCCAGCGCGAGCGCGCCGCGGCTCGCGATGCTCGATTCGGCTGCAGGGCTGGCCGATGCGTTCCGCGGCACCGCGAGCCAGCTCACCCAGCTCGCGAGCGATCTCGACGCCACCGCGGGCAATGCGGTGACCACGCTCAACGATCTCGCGGCCGGCCTCGCACGCATCAACGACGGCCTCAGCCGCGCGACTCCGGGCTCGACCGGCGCCGCGCAACTGCTCGACCAACGCGACCAGGTTCTCGAACAAATGAGCGCCCTCAGCGACATCAATGTGACGATGGACGTCGCCGGCCGCGCGACGGTCAAGCTCGGCAATGCCGGCGGGCCGGTCTTCGTCGCGCCGGGCGTGGATTCGGGAAAGGTCGTCTACAGCCGCGGTGCCGACGGCACGGTCTCCTACGGCATGGTCCGCAACGGCGCGGTCCAATCGGTGTCGCCCTCGGGTGGCGCGCTCGCGGGCATTTCCGATTCGGCGCAGCGGCTCGCCGCTGCAACCGACGAAGTGAACCGCATCGCCGCCGATCTCGTCGACGGCGTCAACGCCGTGCAGGCGGCGGGCGAGGATCTCGACGGCCATGCCGGCGCCGCGATGTTCGGCATCGGCGACGGCGCCGCGAGCATCGCGGTGACGCTCACCGATCCGCGCGGGATCGCGGCGGCCGCCCCCGGCGGCGGCACGCGCGACAACACCAACCTCGCCGGCTTCGATGCGCTGCGCGCCTCGGGCGGCGCCGAAGGCGCCGTCACCGGCCTCGTCGCCGAAAACGGCGCGGCGCTCAGTTCGCGCAAGACGGTGGTGGCCGCGCAAACCTCGATCCACGACGGCGCGATCGCCGCGCGCGACCAGATGTCGGGGGTCAACCTCGATTCCGAAGCGGTCGATCTGATGCGCTACCAGCAGGCCTATCAGGCCTCGAGCCGCGTGATCCAGGTCGCGCGCGAAATCTTCCAGTCGATCCTCAACGTGAGCTAGTCCCATGCAGATCAGCACCAGCCTGTTCTTCGCCCGCTCGACGTCGCAGATGGCGGCGCTGTCCGCACAGGCGGACAAGCTCCAGACGCAGATCTCGACGACGAAGAAATATCAGGCGCCGTCGGACAACGTCATCGCCTATGGCCGGCTGCAGGGACTCGCGGTCACCGGCGCGAACGCCGCCGCTTATGCCAACAACGTCCAGCTCGCGCAGACGCTGCTCCAGCAATCGGACGACACGCTGGCGAGCGTGCAGGATCAGGTGCAGCGCGCGCAGGAGCTCGCGGTGCAGGCAGGCAGCGACACCTTCTCCGATTCGGATCGCGCCGGGATCGCGGTACAGTTGCGCGCGATCCTCGACGATCTGGTCAACCTCGCCAACACCACCGACGCGCGCGGCCAGCCGCTGTTCGGCGCGGGCTCGGCGGATACCGCCGTCACCCGCGCCGCCGACGGCAGCGTCAGCTTCGCCGGCAGCGGCGATCCGATGACGATTCCGGTGTCGGACACGACGAGCATCCAGCCCACCGACAGCGCCGCGCGCGTGTTCGGCGGGATCGAGACGGCGGGCGGCACCAAGCATGTGTTCGCGATCATCGGCGCGCTCGCCGACGCGCTCGAAAACGGCGGTGACGTCAATGCGGCAGCCGCGACCGCGCTCGGCGATCTCAAGGCGTCGGTCGATCATCTGAGCGGCGTGCGGGCGTCGGTCGGCGCGCGCGGGGCGCGGCTCGATCTCGAGCAGACCCGCGCCGCGGACGCCGCCGCGGCGCGCGAGGTCGACCGCTCGGCGATCGAGGATACCGACGTCACCGCGGCGATCACCGAGCTGCAGAAGACGATGACGATCCTGCAGGCGACGCAGGCGAGCTTCACCCAGCTCACCCAGCTCTCGCTGTTCAACTACATCAAATAATTGCGGCCTCGCTAACCAAATAGCGACGAAATGAGGTCAAGCCTTGGGCCTCGCGGTCGTTAACCGAGATGAGCCGCGCGTAAGCCAAGGGGGAAGTACCGGCACATGTTTCCTGCAATCGGCCTCGTCGTCCTTCTCGGCATGGTATTCGGGGGCTTCGTCTTCACCGGCGGCGCGCTGGGCCCCGTCATGGAAGCGATTCCGCACGAGCTGATCATCATCGGCGGTGCGGCCGCGGGCGCGCTCATCATCGGCAATTCGGGCAAGGAACTGAAGGCGCTCGGCGGCGGGCTCGCCAAGGTCGTCAAGGGCCCCAAATACAAGAAGCAGGATTATCTCGACACGATCTTCCTCGTCTCGAAGCTGATGAAGATGCTGCGGATGGAGGGGCCGATCGCGCTCGAGCCGCACGTCGAGGATCCCAAGTCCTCGGCGATCTTCGCCGAATATCCGCGCCTGCTCGCCGATCACACGCTGGTCAACCTGATCGCCGACACGCTGCGCCTCGTCGTCGTCTCGTCGGGCACGCTCGACGTCCACGCGGTCGAGGACGTGATGGACAACACGATCAAGACCCACCACCACGAAGTGCAGGGCCCGCAGACGACGCTGCAGAGCCTGTCGGACGCGCTGCCCGCGCTCGGCATCGTCGCCGCGGTGCTCGGCGTCGTGAAGACGATGGGCTCGATCGACAAGCCGCCCGCGATCCTGGGCGCGATGATCGGCTCGGCGCTGGTCGGGACCTTTCTCGGCGTGCTGCTCGCCTACGGGCTCGTCGGCCCGCTCGCGACCCGGCTGCAGCAGGTGATCGACGCCGATGCGGCGATCTACCACACCGTCAAGCAGATCATCATCGCCTCGCTCCACGGCCATCCGCAGCCGCTGGTGATCGAAGCCGCGCGCTCGGGCATCGCGCATTCGAACCAGCCCGGCTTCGCCGAGGTGTTCGACGGCCTGCGGGGGCGTTGATGGAGTCCTTGTTCGGTAGCGGCACCAGCCCACTCCCCCACCCGACCACCCACAACCGTACACCGAATGGGTGGTCGGGTGGGGGAGTGGGCGGAAGCGCCCAAGGTTCCGGCGATGCGCAGCATCGTTGGAATGGCGCTGGAGGGCGGTGCCGCTCGCGACCGCAGGGAGCCAAATAAATGGCCGCCCGCGCACCTCACGGCTCGAACCAGCCGCCCAAGATCATCGTCAGGAAGGTATATGTCGACGGCCATGGCGACGGCCATCACGGCGGCGCGTGGAAGGTCGCCTATGCCGATTTCGTGACCGCGATGATGGCGTTCTTCCTGCTGCTGTGGATTCTCGGCGCCACCACCGAGAAGCAGCGCAAGTCGATCGCCGACTATTTCGCGCCGACCCTGGTCGAGCTCAAGGAACGCAGCGCAGGCTCGAACGGGCTGTTCGGCGGCGAATCGATCGTCGATCGCGACAATTACCAGCACAAGGCGACGCAAACGGGCACGCGCGCGCTGACGGTACCGTTCAGCGCGGTCGGCGGCCCCGATTCGGGCAGCGGGCAGGACGGCTCGCTCAAGAACCCGACGCGCGAGGCGCTGGCCGCGGAAGACCGCAAGAATTTCGACGCAATGCGCCGCAAGGTCATGGCCGAGATCGCGGCCTCGCCCAAGCTCGCCAAGCTCGGCAAGCACGTCCATTTCGTGCGCACGCGAGACGGCATGCGGATCGATCTGGTCGACGACGCCGATTATTCGATGTTCGCGCTCGGCACCACCGCGCTCGAGCCCGAGGCCGACAACCTGATCGGCCTCGTCGCCGACGCGATCAAATCGAGCCGCAACCCGATCATGATCCGCGGCCATACCGACAGCCTCGCCTATGGCAACCCGGCGAACATGAACAACTGGATGCTGTCCTCGGGCCGCGCCGAAGCGGTGCGCCGCCGGCTCGCCGCGGGCGGCATCGGTGAGGGCCGGTTCGAACGGATCGAAGGCGTCGCCGAGCGTGAGCCGATGATCGCCGACAACCCCGCCGACCCGCGCAACCGCCGCGTCGCGGTCACCCTGCTCTATCGCCGCGGGGTGTTCGGACAGTAACGCACAATCCTCCCCTGCAAGGGGAGGGGGACCATCGCGCAGCGATGGTGGAGGGGTATCCCTCTATCGAGATCGTGACACCACCGTCAGGCCTTCCCTGCCACCTCCCCTTGCAGGGGGGGAATCCACGCTCGCCTGCGGCTCGCCCTCACTCCCGCTTCGGCAGCGCATAGGCGACCACCGCGTCACCCGGGGTCGTGCCCAGCCCGCCATGACCGCCCGCGGCGATCACGATATATTGCCGGCCGTCCGCACCCTGATAGGAGATCGGCGTCGCCTGCCCACCCGCGGGCAGCCGCGCCTTCCACACCACCTTGCCCGTGCGCTCGTCCACCGCGCGCAGATAATTGTCGCCGAACGCGCCGACGAAGATCAGCCCACCGGCGGTCGCGATGTTGCCGCCGATGTTGAACATGCCCGTCGGCAGCGGCAGATTGGCGTTGAGCCCGAACGGCCCGAGGTCGCGCGTGGTGCCCATCGGCCGCGTCCACACGATCTTCTTGGTCACCAGATCGATCGCGGTCAGCGTGCCCCAGGGCGGCGCGTTGCACGGCACGCCCAGGAAGTTGAGCCAGGGCTGGATGCGCACCGCGAACGGGGTGCCGTATTGCGGGTTCCACCAAGGCTCGGCCGGCGGCGGCGCCTTGCCGCTCTCCCAGCCCGCCCACGGCTTGATATGTCCCTGGTCGATCGCCTCCTGCGTTTTCATCATCCGATAGGTGAAGGGGATGTAGCTGGCGTTCGCGATCAGCAGCCGCCGCGTCGGGTCGATCGTCGCCCCATGCCAGTCGATGATGCCGTCGAAGGCGGGATAGCCGATATTGCCGTAACCGGCCGTCGGCGGCGTGAATTGCCCCTCGTAGCGATATTTGGCGAACTGGATGCGGCAGACCATCTGGTCGATCGGGGTCGCGCCCCAGGCGTCCTTGGCAGTCAGATCCTTCGGCGTCAGGCTGGCCATGCCGACCGGATAGGGCTGGGTCGGCGACAGCCGCTCGTCCGGCACGCCGCCCTGCGGCACCGTCTTCTCCACCGTCTCGACGATCGGGCGCCCGGTGCGGCGGTCGAGCACGAAGAATTCGCCGCGCTTGGTCGACTGGATCAGCGCGGGGATCACCTGCCCCTTGCCGTCGGGCAAATTGACCAGACTCGGGCCGATCGGCAGGTCGAAATCCCAGACGTCGTGGTGGACCGTCTGGTAATGCCAGCGCTCCTGCCCCGTCGCGATGTCGAGCGCGACCACCGAACTCGAATAGGTGTCGTCGAACGGCCGCCGCGTCGCGCCGTAATAATCGGGCGTCGGGTTGCCGAGCGGCACATAGACCATCCCCAGCCCCTCGTCGGCGGTGAAGGTGCCCCAGCCGTTGGGCGTGCCGCGCGTATAGGTCTCGCCGGGCTTGAGCGGTGCAGTCTGCGGCACGCGACCCATGTCCCACGCCCAGGCGAGCTGCCCGGTGCGCGCGTCGAACGCGCGGATCACGCCCGAGGTTTCGCCCTCGGCAATGTTGTCGGCGACCCAGCCCGACAGCATGATCTTGCCGCCCGCGACCATCGGCTGCGACGAGATGAAGTGAAATCCCGGCGGCGTCGGCCCCATGTTCTCGCGCAGCGAGACGTAGCCGTTCTGTCCGAAGCCGGGGCAGGGCTTGCCCGTCTTGGCGTCGAGCGCGAACAGTCGCGCGTCGGCGGTGGTCGAGATGATCTCCTCCGCGCACACGCCCGTCGCCCCTGCCGGCGGCGTGAAATAGGCCACGCCACGGCACGACAGATAAGTATTCGCCGACGTGTCGTTATTGGGATCGAACCGCCACCGTTCCTTACCCGTCACGGCGTCGAGCGCGATCACGTCGCGGTGCGGCGTGCAGAAATAGAGCGAATCGCCGACCTTGATCGGGGTCGCCTCGAAGTTGAATTCCTTGCCGCCCTTGTTCTCGCCGGGGCGCGGCAGGTCGCCCGAATGATATTCCCAGACGCGCTCGAGCGCGCCCACATTGTCCGGCGTGATCTGCGCGAGCGGGCTGAAGCGAGTCCCCGCCTGGTCGCGCCCGTAATAGCGCCAGTCGCCCGCCGCCACGGGGATGCCGATCGCGGGCGTCGGCAGCGCCTGCGCCACCTGCCCGTCGCGGTCCCAGCGCGTCCAGCTGATCCACCAGCCGCTCGCGAAGACGAGCACGATCGACAGCACTGCCAGCGCGCCGCCCGCCCAGCGGCCAACCGTCCAGCGCCCAAAATCATGACCGCGCGACAGCCGCCGCGTCACCCAGGGCATCGACACCCAGAACAGCAGCACCGCGGGCGCGACCACGCGCGGCAGCAGCTTCCACCCGTCGAACCCCACCTCGACGAGCGCCCAGATCAGCGTCGCGACGAAGACGAAGGCGTAAAGCCAATAGCCTTCGCGCCGGCCCAGTGCGAACAGCGCGCCGCTCGCGATCAGCCCGAGTCCGGCGAGCAGATAATACCAGGTGTAGCCGAGGCTCGCGAGCTGGGCGCCGCCCACCGCCAGGATGGCCCCGATGATCGCGAAGATCGCGCCGGTGATAACCGGTGCCGCCTTGATCCGTTCCCACATGACGCACTTCCCCTCGTGCCGTTCTGTCGAGAAGGGGAAACGTCGTATGGCGCGGATCGCTCCGTTTCGGTCCCGAGAAATATCGCGAGGCGATATGGCGGACGCGCCGAATGCCGGCCGCGCTAGCCGACCAGATCGAGCCCCATCTCCTCGGCGCAGGCAATCGCCTCGTCGTAACCCGCGTCGGCGTGGCGCATCACGCCGGTCGCGGGGTCGTTCCACAGCACGCGCTTGAGGCGCTCGGCGGCCTCGGAGGTGCCGTCGGCGACGATCACCATCCCGGCGTGCTGCGAATAGCCCATGCCGACGCCACCGCCGTGGTGGAGCGACACCCAGGTCGCGCCCGACGCGGTGTTGAGCAAGGCGTTGAGCAGCGGCCAGTCCGACACCGCGTCGCTACCGTCCTTCATCGCCTCGGTCTCGCGATTGGGGCTCGCGACCGACCCCGAATCGAGATGGTCGCGCCCGATCACGATCGGCGCCTTCACTTCGCCCTTCGCCACCATCTCGTTGAACGCGACGCCCAGCCGGTCGCGGTCGCCGAGGCCGACCCAGCAGATGCGCGCGGGCAGGCCCTGGAAGTGAATCCGCTCGCGCGCCATGTCGAGCCAGCGGTGGAGGTGCGGGTCGTCGGGGATCAGCTCCTTCACCTTGGCGTCGGTCCGGTAGATGTCCTCGGGATCGCCCGACAGCGCCGCCCAGCGGAACGGCCCGACGCCGCGGCAGAAGAGCGGCCGGATATAGGCGGGGACGAAGCCGGGGAAATCGAAGGCGTCGGCGACGCCTTCGTCCTTTGCCATCTGGCGGATGTTGTTGCCGTAATCGAGCGTCGGCACGCCCGCGTGCCAGAAGTCGAGCATCGCGCGGACCTGAACGGCCATGGATTGCTTCGCGGCCGCCGCGACGGCGGCGGGGTCGCTCTCGCGTTCCTTCAACCAGCGATCGAGGCTCCAGCCCTGCGGCAGATAGCCGTTAGTGGGATCATGCGCCGAGGTCTGGTCGGTGACGACGTCGGGGTGAATGCCGCGCTTCACCAGCTCAGGATAGATGTCGGCTGCGTTGCCGAGCAGACCGACCGAGACGGGCTCCTTCGCCGCGCGAACGATCGCCAGCGCCTCGTCGAGATCGCGCGCCGCGCGGTCGAGATAGCCGGTCTTGAGCCGCATCTCGATCCGGCTCGGCTGGCATTCGATCGCGAGGCACGAAAAGCCCGCCATCACCGCCGCCAGCGGCTGCGCGCCGCCCATCCCGCCCAGCCCGGCCGTCAATATCCACCTGCCCGATGGGTCGCCCGAAAAGTGACGCCGCGCAACTTCGGCGAAGGTCTCGTAGGTGCCCTGAACGATGCCCTGCGAGCCGATATAGATCCACGAGCCCGCGGTCATCTGGCCGTACATCATCAGCCCGTCACGATCGAGCTCTTGGAAATGCTCCCACGTCGCCCAATGCGGCACGAGGTTCGAATTGGCGATCAGCACGCGCGGCGCGTTCTCATGCGTGCGGAAGATGCCGACCGGCTTGCCCGATTGGACGAGCAATGTCTGGTCACTGTCGAGACGCTTCAATGCGGTGACAATCCGATCGAAGCTCTCCCAGTCGCGCGCGGCGCGGCCAATCCCGCCATAGACGACCAGCTCATGCGGGTTCTCGGCGACCTCGGCGTCGAGGTTGTTCATTAGCATCCGCAAGGGTGCTTCGGTAAGCCAGCTCTTCGCCGACAGCGCGGTGCCGTGCGCGGCCTTGATGGTGCGGCTGTTGTCGAGGCGGGTCATGCGCGTCCTTTCGCGAAATCGAGGGCGGCCCGGAGCACGGCGCGCAGCGTCGCCTGCATCGACGCGGCGCGCGTCGCATCCCAGCGATCGGGCGCCGCCTCGTCGGCATAGCCGCGAATCGCCAGTTCCATCTGGATGGCGTGGACGCCGGTTTCGGGGCGGCCGTAATGGCGGGTGATCCAGCCGCCCTTGAAGCGGCCATTCACTACCTTGGGCTCGAGGCAGGCGCCGTCCACTGCCGCGGTCAGCGCAGGATCGCAGCTCTTGCCGTCGTTGGTCCCGATGTTGAACTGCGGCAGCACGCCCTCGAACAGCCGCGGCACCTCGCCGACGATCGAATGCGCGTCGTAGAACACCACGCAGGAATGCTCGGCACGCAACCGCGCGATCTCCGCCGCGATCGCCGCATGATAGGGGTCGAAATACGCCGCACGCCGCGACGCGATGGTTGCATCGTCCGGTTCCGCGCCGTCCTCGTAGAGCGGCTCGCCCATGAAGGTCGTGGTGGGGCACAGCCCGGTGGTCGCCTGTCCCGGATAGAGCGACGCGCCGCTCGGATCGCGGTTGACGTCGATCACGCTGCGCGAGATCGCGGTGCGAATGACAGTCGCGTCCAGATCGCGCGCGAAGGCGTAGAGCCGATCGACGTTCCAGTCCGCATCGCGCCGCGACAATGCGAGCGAGCGCATCCCCGCGTCATGCGGCGGGGGAATGTCGGTACCCGCATGCGGTACGCTGACGATCAGCGGCGCCGCGCCGCGCTCGACGGTGAGCCAGTCGGTCATGCCACCCCCGGAAGCTCGGCGACACCGGCAACGCTGCCGTCGCGCACCCAGGCGGTCGCCTTCGCGATGTCGGGTGCGAAATGGTGGTCGTCGTGCATCATCGGCACGTCCGCGCGGATCAGGCCGCGCGCCTTTTCCAATGCCGCGCTCGACGTCAGCGGCGCATGGAAGTCGCAGCCCTGCGCGGCGGCGAGCAGCTCGATCCCGAGCACATGGGCGAGATTGTCCGCCATCGGCAGCAGCCGCCGCGCGCCGTGCGCTGCCATCGAGACATGATCTTCCTGATTGGCCGAGGTCGGGATCGAATCGACCGAGGCGGGGTGCGCGCGCTGCTTGTTCTCCGACACCAAAGCGGCGGCGGTCACCTGTGGGATCATGAATCCCGAATTGAGCCCCGGCCTGGGCGTCAGGAACGCTGGCAGACCCGATAGCGCCGGATCGACGAGCATCGCGATCCGCCGTTCGGCGATCGAACCGATTTCGCACAGTGCAAGCGCGATCGTATCGGCGGCGAAGGCGACCGGCTCGGCATGGAAATTGCCGCCCGACAGCGCTTCATCGGTGTCGGCGAAGATCAGCGGATTGTCGGTGACGCCGTTCGCCTCGATCTCCAGCGTCGCGCCGGCCTGGCGCAGCAGGGTGAGGCACGCGCCCATCACTTGCGGCTGGCAGCGCAGGCAATAGGGATCCTGCACGCGCGGATCGCCGCTGACGTGACTCGCGCGGATCGCCGAGCCCGCCATCAGGCCGCGCAACGCATCGGCCGTTTCGATCTGGCCCACGTGCCCGCGAAGCACGTGGATGCGCGGATCGAACGGCGTGTCCGAGCCCTTGGCCGCCTCGGTCGAGAGCGCGCCCGTCACCAACGCGGCGCGGAACAGCGCTTCGGCCTCGAACAGTCCCGCCAGCGCATAGGCACACGAGAATTGCGTGCCGTTGAGCAGCGCCAGCCCTTCCTTGGGGCCGAGCGTCAACGGTTCCAGCCCCGCCTCGCGCAACGCCTCCGCCGCCGGGCAGGTCTTGCCCCGCCACGTCACCTCGCCGACGCCGATCATCGCCGCCGCCATGTGCGACAGCGGCGCAAGGTCTCCGCTCGCGCCCACCGAGCCCTGCGCGGGGACCACCGGCAGCAGATCTTGCGCGAGCATCGCCTCCAGCATCGCGATCGTGGCGGGGCGCACGCCGGAAGCACCCTGGGCGAGGCTGGCGAGCTTGAGGGCGAGCATCAGTCGGACGACAGGCGCGGGCATCGGATCGCCGACGCCGGCGGCGTGGCTCAGCACGATGTTGCGTTGAAGCGCCTCCAGCTCGTCGTCGCCGATACGCACGCTCGCGAGCTTCCCGAAGCCGGTGTTGATTCCATAGACCGGCTCATGACGGCCGAGGATGCGCGCAACCGCCGCCGCGCTCGCCGCAACCGCCTCGTCGGCCGCGCGATCGAGCGCTACCACGTCGTCGCGATAGATAGCGCGCCAATCGGCAAGTGCCATTTTCCCGGGACGAATCGTTATCGTCATCGGCCTCTCCAGATACGTTCGTGAAGCGGATTGAGGCCGATCCGGTAGACCAGCTCGGCGGGCGTCTCGATGTCCCAGATCGCGAGGTCGCACGACTTTCCGGCTTCGAGCGTGCCGATCTCGTGTGACAACCCCAGCGCCGCCGCCGCCTCGCGCGTCACGCCCGCCAGGCATTCGGCTACGGTGAGGCGGAACAAGGTCGCGCCCATGTTCATCGCCAGCAGCAGGGACGTGAGCGGCGCGGTGCCCGGATTGCAATCGGTCGCCAGCGCAATGGGCACGCCTGCACCGCGCAGCGCCGCGACTGGGGGCACATGCGTGTCGCGCATGAAATAGAAGGCGCCGGGCAGCAGCACCGCCGTCGTTCCCGCCTTCGCCATCGCGGCGATCCCGTCGGCGTCGAGATGTTCGAGATGATCGGCCGAGAGCGCGCCGTGGCGCGCGGCGAGCGCGGCGCCGTGGCTATTGGAAAGCTGTTCGGCGTGGAGCTTGACCGGCAGGCCGTGCGCGGCGGCGGCCTTGAACACGCGCTCGGTCTGCGCCCGCGTGAAGCCGACGTTTTCGCAGAACGCATCGACCGCATCGGCGAGCCCGGCCTCGGCGACCGCCGGGATCATCGTGTCGCACACCGCATCGATATACGCATCGGCATCGGTATCGGGCGGCACCGCATGGGCGCCGAGGAAGGTCGTCGCGATCCGCACCGGCCGCCGCTCGCCGAGCGCTTTTGCCGCACGCAGCATCTTGAGTTCGGCGTCGAGCGAGAGGCCATAGCCTGACTTGATCTCGATCGTCGTCGCGCCCTCGGCGATCAGCGCGTCGAGCCGGGGCAGGCTTTCCGCGATCAGCGCCTCCTCGTCGGCGGCACGCACCGCGCGCATCGTCGAGACGATCCCGCCGCCCGCGCGCGCGATGTCCTCGTAGGACGCGCCTTCCAGGCGCAGTTCGAACTCCTTCGCGCGATTGCCGGCATAGACGAGGTGCGTGTGGCAATCGATCAGCCCCGGCGTGATCCACCGCCCCGCGCAGTCGATAATATCGACGGCGTCGGCCGGCGCATCCCCGGCCGGCCCGGCATAGACGATCCGCCCGTCCGTCGCCGCCACTACGCCGTTTTCGACCACGCCCAGCCCTTCGCCCGCCATCGTCGCGAGTCGTGCGTTGCGCCAGAGTCGATCGGGCCGAGCCATCTCGCTATCCTCGCGCGGCTCTGCTAATATGTCTAGACATAATCGACGAGGACGATCGCACGATGCATCTGTGGTTCGAAACGGCACTGCTTCCCGACGGCTGGGCGACGGGCGTGCGCATCGGCATGGCGGACGGACGGATCGCGTCGATCGCGCGCGGCGCGGCGCAACCGGATGACGAACGCCATGCGATCGGGGTGCCGGGGCTTTGCAATGTCCACAGCCACGGCTTCCAGCGCGGCATGGCGGGGCTTTCCGAACGCCGCGGCCGCGCCGACGACGATTTCTGGAGCTGGCGCGCGGTGATGTACGCCTTTCTCGACCGGCTCACGCCCGAGGACATCGCCGCCATCAGCAGCCAAGCTTATGTCGAGATGCTCGAAACCGGCTACACCCGCGTCGGCGAGTTCCACTATCTCCACAACGACGTAGACGGCCGCCGCTACGCCGATCCGGCCGCGACCGCCGCCGCCATCGTCGCGGCCGCCGGGGAATCAGGAATCGGGCTCACGCTGCTCCCGGTCTTCTACGCGCACGCCGATTTCGGCGGCACCCCGCCCGCACCGGGCCAGCGCCGCTTCGTCTCGGATGTCGAGAGTTTCGCCGCATTGGTCGAGGCGAGCCGCGCGCTGCTGCCGTATGATGCCAGTTTCGGGATCGCCCCGCATTCGCTGCGCGCCGTGACCGCCGACGAACTCGCGGCGATCCTGCCGCTCGCCGACGGCGGCCCGATCCACATCCATGCCGCCGAGCAGGTGAAGGAGGTCGAGGCGTGCCTTGCCGCCACCGGCGCACGGCCGGTCGAATGGCTGCTCGCCAACGCGGCCGTCGATGCACGCTGGTGCCTCGTCCATGCGACCCATCTGACCGATGCCGAATGCGATGCGCTCGCCGCCTCGGGTGCGGCCGCCGGGCTGTGCCCCGTCACCGAATCCAACCTCGGCGACGGTATCTTCCCCGCATCCCGCTATCTCGCCGCGGGCGGCGCGTTCGCAACGGGGACCGATTCGAACATCCGCATCAATGCGGCGGACGAATTGCGCACGATCGAATATGCGCAGCGCCTGACGCGCCGGCAGCGCAACGTGCTGGCGGACGGCGCGCATCCTTCGGTCGGCGCGCGGCTCTTTACCGGCGCGCTCGCCGGCGGCGCGCAGGCGCTCGGGATCGAGACGGGGATCGCGGTCGGCGCTCCCGCCGATCTGATCGCGCTCGATCCCGATGATCCCGCGCTGGTCGGCCGCAGCGGCGATGCGCTGCTCGACGGCTGGATCTTCGCCGGCCGTGAACCCGTCCGGCACGTCTGGCGCGGCGGCCGGCAGGTCGTGGCTGACGGCCGCCACGTCGCCCGCGACGCCGTCGCCGCGCGCTACCGCGCCACGCTCGCGCGGCTGCTCGCATGAGCCTCGACGCGCGCATCCGCGCCGATATCGAAGCGCGCATCCGCTCGGGCGAATGGCGGCCGGGCGACCGCATCCCCTTCGAGCACGAGCTGACCGCTACCTATGGCTGCTCGCGCGCGACCGTCAGCAAGGCGCTGGGCGCGCTCGCCCGCGCGGGCTTCATCGAGCGACGGCGACGCGCGGGCAGCTTCGTCGCCCACCCGCCGATCCACGCCACCGTGCTCGACGTGCCCGATCTGCGTGCGGTGGTCGAGGCGCGCGGCGAGGCGTATCGCTGGGCGCTGATCGCACAGCATCGCCGCGACCGTGCCGATCTGGCCGATATCGGCGCAATCGGCCCGGTGCTCGCGCTGACCGGCCTCCACCGCGCCGACGACGCTCCCTTCGGGGTCGAGCAGCGCTGGATCGCGCTCGGCACCGCGCCCGAAGCGGCAGCACAGGATTTCAGCACGGTCGCGCCCGGATCATGGCTGCTCGCACACGTGCCTTGGAGCGACGCGCGCCACCGCATCTCGGCCATCGGCGCCGATGCGGATCAGGCGATCGCACTCGATCTTGCGCCCGGCGAAGCCTGCCTGCAGCTCGAGCGCTGGACCTGGCGCAGCGGCGCGCTCGTCACCTATGTCCGCCAGGTCTTTCCCGGCACGCGCTACGATCTCGTCGCCGAGTTCAAGCCCTTTGGCGCTTGAGATTTCGGATTCAGCGACGCTGAATCCGATTCCAACCGACGACGCCTTGCCGTCACTCGCCGCTGTCGGTTTGAAATCGGCCGCGATTTCGTTCAAGCCGACAGTGGTCTGGGGAGGGGAGACGCACATGCTGACCATCATGCTGATGCTGGGCGCCGCCGCACAAACGCCGGCCGAGCCGCCGCTGATCCCCGCCTTCTTCACCGCGCAGACGCTTTACGACATCTGCACGCGGCCCAATCACGGCCAGTGTTCGATGTATGTCGCCGGTGTGATCGACGGCGTCTTCCTGACCGAGGCGCGCACCGCCGAACCGACGATCTGCCGTGCCGCAATCACCAATCAGAAGGCGGCCGAGCTCGTCACCGCCTATCTCACCGCGCACCCCGAACGCCGCGCCGAATCGGCTGCGAGTGCAGTGAAGGCGGCGGTGGCCGACGCACTGCCCTGTAACGCGACCGAGCCTTACACAGGATAGAGCGCGTCCGCGGGCGCCGTCGCGGCGGCTGCCAACCCGGCCGCTTCGGGCACGATCTGCTCGATATGGAAGCGCGCCGCCGCCTGCTTGAGCGCGGCAAAATCGGGATCGCCCCCCGCCGCTCCAGCCGCCCGCGCGCCGCGCTCCATCAGCCAGCCGCACACCGCGACCGACAGCATCGTCAGGAAGGGCGTGCTTCCCGCCAGCCGATCGTCCGGCGACGCCGCCAGCAGGTGCGTCGCGACACGCTCGCACGCATCGATCAGCGCCTGTAATTCGGTCGCCTCGACCTCGGCGCGCATGTCGGCGATCAGCGCCGCGAGTGCTTCGCCGCCGTCCATCGCCAGCTTGCGTCCGACCAGATCGGCAGCCTGGATGCCGTTGGTGCCTTCGTAGATCGTGGTGATCCGCGCGTCGCGGAAGAACTGCGCGGCACCGGTCTCCTCGATATAGCCCATCCCGCCATGCACCTGCACGCCGAGGCTCGCGACGCGGCAGCCGATCTCGGTCGCGTGCGCCTTGGCGAGCGGGGTGACCAGATCGAGCCGTGCTTGCGCGCCCGTTTCACCGAGCGCGGCGCGATCTACCTGACCCGCGGCATAATAGACCAGCGCGCGCGCCGCCTGCGTCTCGGCAGTCATGCGCATCAGCATCCGCCGCACGTCGGGGAATTCGATGATCGCTGCCGGCCGGCCCTCGCGCCGCCCCTGGATACGCTCGCGCGCATAAGCGAGCGCCTGCTGCGTCGCGGCTTCGGCGACCTGCACGCCTTCCAGGCCGACGTTCAGCCGCGCGTTGTTCATCATCGTGAACATCGCGGCCATCCCGCCCAGCTCCTCGCCCACAAGCTCGCCGATGCAATCGCCCGAATCGCCGAACGCCAGCACGCAGGTGGGCGAGGCGTGGAGCCCCATCTTGTGCTCGATCGACACCACGCGGATGTCGTTCGGCGCACCCGGATTGCCGTCCGCGTCGAGCCTGAACTTGGGGACGAGGAACAGTGAGATGCCGCGCGTGCCCGCGGGCGCATCCGGCGTGCGCGCCAACACGAAATGGACGATGTTGTCGGCCATGTCGTGATCGCCGAACGAGATGAAGATCTTGGTGCCGGTGATCGACCAGGCGCCGTCGCCACGCGGCGTCGCGCGCGTCTTGAGCGCGCCGACGTCGGAGCCCGCCTGCGGCTCGGTGAGGTTCATCGTACCCGTCCATTCGCCGGTCGCGAGCCGGGGCAGGTAGAGCGCCTGCTGCTGCGCGCTGCCGTGGTGGAGCAGCGCCTCGATCGCCCCCACGGTCAGCGTCGGCGCCAGCGCGAGGCTCATGTTGGCGCTGCCCAGCGTTTCGAGCACCGCCGTCTGGATCGCAAAGGGCAGCCCCTGCCCGCCCCCCGCGTCGGGCACGCCGATCGTGCCCCAGCCGCCCGCGACATAGGCCCTGTAGGCGGCGGCGAATCCTTCGGGCATCCGTACGCCTTCGGGCGTCCAGCGCGCGCCTTCGGTATCGCCGATGCGGTTGAGCGGCGCCCACTCCCCGCACGCGAACGCGCCGATCCCATCGAGCACGGCGTCGATCGTATCCGGCGTCGCCGCGGCGAAGCGCGCGCTGGCGGCGAGCGTATCGATGCCGACAATGTGATCGAGCACGAAACGCTGGTCGGCGATCGCGGGGGTGAAGGGCATCGGCATCCTCTCTTGTCCTTGAGCCTTGCTGCGATATAGCCCGGCGAAATGGCCGATCCAAACGCCTCGGACACCACCCGCACCTTACGCTACGGCACCGCGACGATCGCCGAGGCGGCGGCGATCATCGCCGCCGGCGAACCGGTCGCGGTGCCGACCGAGACGGTCTATGGACTCGCCGCCGACGCCACGAATGCGCAAGCAGTGGCGCGCATCTATTCGGCCAAGGGGCGGCCGAGCTTCAATCCGCTGATCGTCCATGTGCCAGACCTCGCGACCGCAGAGACGATCGGCGCGTTCGACACCGATGCACGCGCACTGGCGCAGGCGTTCTGGCCGGGGCCGTTGACGCTGGTGGTGCCGCTGAGGCCCGATGCGGGGATCGCGTCGCTGGTGACGGCGGGGTTGGAGACGATCGCGCTGCGCGTGCCCTGCCACCGGGCGATGCAGGCGCTGCTCGCGGCGACGGGCAAGCCGCTCGCCGCGCCCTCGGCCAATGCCAGCGGTGCGATCAGCCCGACGCGCGCGGCGCATGTCGTGGCGAGCCTAGGCGGACGCATCCCGCTGGTGATCGACGACGGCGCGACCGAGGCGGGGCTCGAATCGACGATCGTGAAGGGGCGGCAAGTGCTGCGGCCGGGACCAGTCACGCAGGCCGATCTACAGCGACATCTCTCCGATGAGCGCCGGGATTCCCTCGATCCCGAACCCCGGCTTTCTCAAGGGAGAATCGTGTCGCCCGGCCAGCTCGCCAGCCATTATGCGCCGTCCAAACCGCTGCGTCTGAACGCGACCGATGCCGCCCCCGACGAATGGCTGATCGGCTTCGGCGCGATCGCCGGCGACGACACGCTTTCCGCCTCGGGCGATCTGGTGGAGGCGGCGGCGCGGCTGTTCGACGCGCTCCACCGCGCCGACGCCGCGCCGAGGCCCCGGATCGCAGTCGCCGCCGTGCCCGGCGAGGGCATCGGCGTCGCGATCGACGACCGGCTGCGCCGCGCCGCGCATCGATAACGGTCTTTACGTCGGCGCAACGACGGTTAGGCTGCCCCATCCCGTCATGCTTCGAGACGCGGGGAACAGGAGGGTGCCATGACCAACGTACAACGGGGGCTTGCGGAACTTTTCGGAACATTCTGGCTGGTATTGGGGGGCTGCGGCGCGGCCGTCTTTGCCGCGGGCGTGCCCGATCTGGGCATCGGCTATGCGGGCGTCGCGCTCGCCTTCGGGCTGACGGTGCTGACGATGGCCTATACGATCGGCCATATCTCGGGCTGTCATCTCAACCCGGCGGTGACGGTGGGCCTGTGGGCCGGCGGCCGCTTTCCGGCGAAGGACATCCCGCTCTATGTCGTCGCGCAGGTCGTCGGCGCGATCGCGGCGGCGGCGCTCATCTATCTGATCGCCAGCGGCAAGGCCGATTATTCGCTGGCGACCAACGGGCTCGCGCAGAACGGTTTCGGCGATCATTCGCCGCAAGGCTATTCGCTGACGTCGGGGCTGCTGCTCGAAATCGTGCTGACGCTGTTCTTCGTGCTCGTCATCATGGGATCGACCGACAGCCGCGCGCCGGCCGGCTTCGCGCCGATCGCGATCGGGCTGTCGCTGACGCTGATCCATCTGATCTGCATTCCGGTGACCAACACCTCGGTCAATCCGGCGCGCAGCACCGGCCCCGCGCTGATCGCGGGCGGCTGGGCGTTGCAGCAGCTCTGGCTGTTCTGGGCGGCACCGATCGTGGGCGGCGTGCTCGGCGGGCTGCTCTACAAGACGCTGGGCGCCGATGCCGGCAAGCGGCCGGACGTGACGGGCGAGAAGCTCTGATCGACCAGCGGGGGCGCCGAATTGCCGGCGCCCCCGCCTGAATCTGATTGCGGCGCCAGCCCACTCCCCCACCCGACCACCCAACGCCAGTATCCTATGGGTGGTCGGGTGGGGGAGTGGGCTGGCGCCGCTTCTGAAATCGCTCTTCCGCGATTTCTCAAAACGTCCCCTCAGGCGTCCGCGTTTTCCCTGGCGCGGTCGGCGAAACGCTTGCGCAGCTTCTGCAGCTTGGGCGGGATATGGGCGATGCAATAGGGATTGCGCCGGCCTTCGCCTTCCCAATAGGCCTGGTGGTAATCCTCGGCGGGCCACCATTGGTCGGCAAGCTCGATCGTGGTCACGATCGGTTGCGGCCACTCGGCCTGGTTGCGCTCGATCGCGGCGAGCGCCGCGTGATGCTGCATCTGGTTCTGCGGGAAGATCGCCGAGCGATATTGCGTGCCGACATCGTTGCCCTGGCGGTTGAGCTGCGTCGGATCGTGCGTCGCGAAGAAGATGTCGAGCAGATCGGCATAGCGCAGCTGATCGGGATCGAAGGTGATGCGGATCGCCTCGGCATGGCCGGTATCGCCGCCGCATACCTGCTTGTAGGTCGGGTGCTCGGTCGTGCCGCCGATATAGCCGCTCTCGACCTTCTCGACCCCGATCACGTCGTTGAACACCGCCTCGATGCACCAGAAGCATCCGCCCGCCAGGATCGCCGTTTCGCTTGCCATCATCGCTTCCTTTCGCTCTTGGAGGGATAGATAGGGCCGCAGGCAGCAAAGGAAAACCGATGGCGAGCGTGATGGTGACGGGCGGAGCGGGCTATATTGGCAGCCACGCGGTGCTGGCGCTGCTCGATGCCGGACATCGGGTGGTGGTGATCGACAATCTCGCCACCGGCTTCGCCTGGGCGATCGACGCCCGCGCCGCTTTCGTCGAGATGGCGGTCGAGGATGCGCGCGTGCGTGATGTCATCGCCGAGCACGATGTCGAGGCGATCATGCATTTCGCCGGATCGGTGGTGGTGCCCGAATCGGTTTCCGATCCGCTCAAATATTATCGCAACAACACCGCGGCGAGCCGGACGCTGATCGAAAGCGCGGTGACGGCGGGCGTGAAGCATTTCATCTTCTCCTCAACCGCGGCGACCTACGGGATTCCGGAGGTCGTGCCGGTCCGCGAGGACAGCCCGACCCGGCCGATCAACCCCTACGGCATGTCCAAGCTGATGACCGAGATCATGCTGAAAGACACCGCCGCGGCGCACCCGATCAATTATTGCGCGCTCAGGTACTTCAACGTCGCGGGCGCCGATCCGCAGGGGCGGTCGGGCCAGTCGACCGCGGGCGCGACCCACCTGATCAAGGTTGCGGTCGAGGCCGCGACCGGAAAGCGCGGCCATGTCGCGGTGTTCGGTAGTGATTTCGCCACCCCCGACGGCACCGGCGTGCGCGACTACATCCATGTCAGCGATCTCGCCGCCGCGCACGTCGATGCATTGAACGCGCTGATGGCCGAACCGGGGCGCAACCTGACAATGAATTGCGGCTATGGGCGCGGCTATTCGGTGCTCGAGGTGCTCGACGCGGTCGATCGCGTCACCAACCTGAAGATCGAGCGCCGTATGGAAGGCCGCCGCGCGGGCGATCCTGACGCGCTCGTCTCCGACAACCGCCGTATCCTCGAAACGCTGCCCTGGCGGCCGCGCTACGACGATCTCGACCGCATCGTCACCGACGCGCTCGCCTGGGAACGCACGCTGGCCGAGCGCTGACGCGCGCTCACGCCGAGAGGCCACGGCCGATCGGTTCGGCGTCGGGGACGATCAGGTGCAACATCCCTTCGGTACGCGCCACCGCGCGTACGCCGAGCGCCGTGAGCGCCGGCTCGTCGACCGCATCGTCGCGCAGGCGCAGCATCAGACGGCTGGGATTGGCGACGACCTCCGCCAGATTGTCGCGCCCGCCGAGCGCGGCGAGCCACGGTGTCACGTCGGCGATCGGCGCGATCTCGGCCTCGCGCGCTTCGATCACTGTCCCGAGCGGCCCCGCCGCCGCGCGCATCTCGCTCGCGACCAGATCGGCCTCGGGGCCGAGCACCACCTGGAGCGCCTGCGCCGAGGGGCGAACGATCCCCTTGGCGCCGAGCGCGCGCAGCCGCGCCTCGTCCACCGCGCCCTGATCGGCGACCACGAGCCTGAGTCGCGTGGTGCATGCATCGATGCTGGCAAGATTGGCCGCGCCGCCCAACGCGGCGACGAAGGCGGCGCCGCGCGATCCCGCGACGGGCGCGATCTCTTCGCCCACCGGTTCGTCCTCGCGGCCTGGCGTCTTGAGGTCGAAGCGCAGGATCGCGAAGCGGAAAACGCCATAGTAAAGCAGGAAATAGACGAGCCCCACCGGCAGCAGCAGCAACGGCCGCGTCGCCTTGGAGAAATTGAGCGCGTAATCGAGCAGCCCCGCCGAAAAGCCGAAGCCGAGCTTGATGCCGAGCACGTCCATCAGCGCCATCGCCAGCCCGGTGAGCACCGCGTGGAGCGCATAGAGGATCGGCGCGAGGAACATGAAGCTGAATTCGATCGGCTCGGTCACGCCCGTCAGGATCGCGGTCAGCGCCATCGACAGGAGCATGCCGCCCACCGCCTTGCGCCGTTCGGGAAAGGCGGAGCGATACATGGCGAGGCACGCCGCGGGCAGGCCGAACATCATCACCGGGAAGAAGCCCGCCATGAACGCGCCCGCGTTCGGATCGCCCGCGAAGAAGCGGTTCAGGTCGCCGGTCGCGCCATGATAGTCGCCGACGAGGAACCAGGCGAGGTTGTTGAGGATGTGATGCAACCCGGTGACGATCAGCAACCGGTTGAGTACCCCATAAAAGAACAGTCCGATCTCGCCCGAGCCGATCACCCCCTTCGACAGCGCGTCCATCCCCCCATCGATCGACGTGTAGAGCCCGCCGAACACGAGCGCGAGGCCGAGCCCGGCGACGCCCGACAGGATCGGCACGAAACGCCGTCCGCCGAAGAAGGCGAGATATTCGGGGAGGCGAATCGTCGCGTAGCGGTTGTAGAAAGCGCCTGCGATCAGGCCCGAGAGGATGCCGATCGGCACCGAGAGCTTGGCGATCGCCTCGGTGCGCCACGCATCGGCTGCGAGCGTTGCGGCATCCTGCGACAGCCCGGCGAGCGCATCGGGCGGCACCGTGAGCAACGTCATCGCGCCGCGCGTCGCGACGAGGAAGCAGACCAATCCCGCCAGCCCCGCCGCCCCGTTATTGTCCTTCGCCAGCCCGACGCCGATGCCGAGCGCGAACAGCAGCCCCAGATTGTCGAAGATCGCCGCACCCGCCGCCGCGACGAAGGGCACATCGAACAGATCGGGCTGGCCGAGCCGGAGCAGCAGCGCCGCCACCGGCAGCACCGCGATCGGCAGCATCAAGGCGCGGCCGAGCGGCTGGAGCGATTGTAACGACAGCCTCATGCGGCATCCTCCACCAGCGGCCGGCCGAGCGCGCGCACCGCATCGGCATCGGGCGCGATCAACGCGGCGCGGGCAAGATCGCGGCAGCGGCCCATGTCGAGCGCCCGCACCAGCGCCTTGGTCTCGGCAACGGCGGCGGGCGGCACCGACAATTCGGCGACGCCGAGCCCGAGCAGCACGGGCACCGCTTCGGGCATCGCGGCCATCCCACCGCACACCCCCGTCCAGCGATGATGAACCGCGCCGCCGCGCACCGTCTCGTCGATCAGCCGGAGCACCGCCGGATGGAGCGCGTCGAGCCCGGCGGCAACCGCCGGATTGGTGCGGTCGCGCGCGAGGGCATATTGGGAGAGGTCGTTGCTGCCGATCGAGAAGAAGGCGGCCTCTTCGGCGAGCGTCGCGGCGGTGAGCGCAGCGGCGGGCGTTTCGACCATGATGCCGAGTTCGGGCGGGGCGATGCCCGCTTCGCCCGCAAGCCGATCGAGCAGCGTCCGCGCGGCGGCGAGCTCGACGCGGTCGGCGACCATCGGCAGCATGATGCGCAGCGCGCCTTGATGCGTCACGCCGAGCAGTGCGCGCAATTGCGTTTCGAGCAGATCGGCGCGCGCGAGCTGGAGGCGGATGCCGCGCAGGCCGAGCGCCGGGTTCTCTTCGCTCGCCAGCGTCAGCCACGGCGCGGGCTTGTCGGCGCCGATGTCAAGCGTGCGCACGATCAGCGGGCGCGGACCGAGCGCATCGGCGATGGCCTGATACGCTGTGCGCTGCTCCGCCTCGCCCGGCGGCGCGGCGCGATCGAGGAACAGGAACTCGGTGCGCAGCAGACCGCAGCCTTCCGCGCCCGCGGCAACCGCCGCCTCGGCGTCGGCCGCCGATCCGAGGTTGGCGGCCACCTCGATCCGCACGCCGTCCGCAGTGACGGCGGGTTCGTGCGCACGTGCTTGTGCCGCCTGGCGCCGGGCGGTGCGCGCCGCCGCATCGGCGCGGGTTGCGGCGATGACCTGCGTGGGCGGATCGATTGCCAGCGCGCCGTCGGCGAGGATCAGATCGGTGCCGTCCTCGACCAGCGCCAGCGCGGGGCCGAGACCGATCAGCATCGGCACGCCCAGCCCTGCGGCGATGATCGCCACGTGTGACGTCGCGCCGCCGCGGGCCAAGGCTATCCCTGCCGGGGGCGCATCGGCGACCGCCATCAACTGCGACGGGAAGAGATCGTCGGCGACGAGGATCGCGCCCTCGAGGAGCGCGGGTGCTTCGCCGGCATCGCCACGGAGGGCGACGAGAACCCGGCGTTCGAGGTCGCGCAGATCGTCGATCCGCTCGGCGAAGCGACGGTCGCCTGCCGCGCGCATCGGCGCGACGAAGCCTTCGATCGCGGCGCGCCAGGCGAAGCCTGCGCTCTTGCCGGCATCGATCGCGCGCTCGGCCGCGGCGATGAGCTCGGGATCGTCGAGAAAGGCGAGGTGCGCCGCCGCGATCGTGCCCCGATCGCCCCCCGCTCGAGCGGTCGCGTCGAGCGCCTCGCGCACCTTGAAGCGTGCCGCCCCGAGTTCCTGGCGTTCGATCGCCGGGCCCTGCCCGTCCTCGGAAACCGCGATCGCGGCGTCACGCAGCCAGAAGGCGGGGCCGATCGCGAGACCGGGCACCGCGGTGATCCCGGTCAGCCGTTCGGGCAAGGTGACGGCCGCCGCCGGCACGGGCGTCGCGACTTCGCGGAATTCGCCCATGCCGCTCGCGATCAGATCGGCGATCGCGTCGACCGCCGCCGCCTCGCCGCGCACCGTCACCGATGCGCCATGCGGCAAGGCGAGCGCGAGCATCGCCACCGCGCTCGATGCCGACGCGCGGCGACCGTCGGCAGCGACGAGCTCGGCTGCGCCGGTCTCGGCCGCCAGCGCCGCGATGCGCGCCGCCGGCCGGGCGTGGAGGCCGTGCGCCAATGGCAGCGCCAGCACTCGCTCGGCCTCGGGGGCAGCCATTGTCGCCGGCGCGTTCGACGCCCCGGTGGGGCGGAGCGCGAGCACCGGCGCGCCAGCCGCGATCATCCCCGGCGCGACGGGCACTTCCAGCGCAAAGGCGTCTCCGTTGGTGACGACGATCGGCGACACCAGGCTCTTCGCGCGCCGCCCCACCGCGTCGAGATCGAAGGCGACCAGCAGGTCGCCCGTCGCCACCCGGTCGCCAGCGCCGACTTCAGTGGCGAACCCCGCGCCGTCGAGCGCAACCGTATCGAGCCCGATATGGAGTAGCAGCACCGGCCCGGCATCGAGCGCGATCGTCACGGCGTGACCGGCGGGATGCACGCTCTCGATCGTGCCGTCGCCGGGGGCGACGAGGCGCCCCTCCGTCGGGTCGACCGCAATGCCGTCGCCGAGCATGCGATCGGCGAACACCGGATCGGGCACCTCGCCCAGCGGCGTCACCCAGCCGGCGAGCGGACTGGCGATGACGATCACGGTGCGATGCTCGCGACGAATCCGTCCGTCTCTACTTCCCCGGCGAAGGCCGGGGCCCAGTATCGGACCGGTCGTAACTGGACCCCGGCCTTCGCCGGGGAGGCGTGTATCGTTCTCGGTGCGGTCGGCATTTATTGCCTCGCCTCCAGCGTCGCGCGGTCGAGCACCCAATAGGGGTCGATGCCTTGCTGCGCGAAGGTGAGGCAGAGGTCGTGTGTGCCGTGCTGTGACGCAAGCGCGCCCGACACCGTGGTGACGCCGCTGTTGGCGGTCGCCGATGCGAGCGGAACGGTGGCGATCACGGGGCCGTCGCAGCGATCGAGGCGGACCTTGAGCTCGCCTGCAGGAGTCGCAGGAGCCTCGTGGCTGATGTGCTCGACGTCGTCGCCGATCGCGAAGTTGAAGGGCATCTGGCCGACCTCGGCGCGGATCGTCGTGGCGCCGTCGAGCGGCGCGCCCTTCCAGATCCAGCACGGCTTCATGATGTCGACCCAGTGGACGCGGCGCACGCCGTCGGTGAGGCCGTCATCCTCGAGCCGAAGCGGGATATTGTTGCTGCACAGCTGCATCTGCTCGGCGACGCGGGTGCGCAGCAGCGCGGGTGTCACCGTCCAGCGGACGGCGTCGCCCAGCGCGGTTTCGCCGAGGAAGGATTGCGCGCGCAAGATCGTGCCCGACGCGAGCGTCAGCGGCGCGGTATAGGCGGGCGAGGCCGGCGTCGGCGCGCTGCCGTCGGTGGTGACGCGCACTGTGCCGATCCCGGCCGGCTGACTAAGCGTCACGTCGATCCTGTCGTCGCGGCCGGCGAAGGCGGCAAGCGGCACGAGCGGCGTGGCGTCGTAGGCGAAACCCAGCTTGCGCCAGCGGCCGAACGCGGCGACCAGCCGATCCGACAGCCCGTCCCAATCGCGCGGCGCCCTGGACCAAGCCATGTCCGCCAGGATCGCGGCGCGCGGCCACAGCATGCGATCGGCATCGGCGGTGGTGCTCAGATGCTCGGTCCAGAGATTGCCCTGGAGGCCGAGGATATGCTTGCGCTCCTCGGGCGTTAGCGCGGCGGGGGCGGGATCGAAGGCGTAGAGCGCGCGCCAATCGACCAGCGTTCCCTGCGCGCCGGGCTCGTCGGGCGAGGGGCTCGCACGGTAGTTGAAATAGAGCGTCGGCGCGGGCGAGAGCACGGTATCGTGCCCCGCCTTGGCCGCGGTGACCGCACCGTCGATCCCGCGCCACGACATCACGGTCGCGTCGGCCGGCACCTGGCCTTCGAGGATCTCGTCCCAGCCGATCAGCTTGCGACCGTGCTTTTCCAGATACGCGCCGATGCGCGCGGTGAACCAGCCCTGGAGTGCGTTTTCATCCTTCAGGCCCAGCGCCTTGATCTTGGCCTGGATGGCGGGATTCGCCTTCCACTGGTTCTTCGCCGCCTCGTCGCCGCCGACATGGATATAACGGCCGGGGAAGAGCGCCATCACCTCGTCGAGCACGCTTTCGAGGAAGATGAAGCTCGGCTCGTCGGGATTGAAGAGGTTGGGGAGGATGCCCCAATCGTGGCTCGGCGCGGTGGGCGGACTGGGGGTCGAGGCGAGCTCGGGATAGGCGGCGATCGCCGCGGTCGCGTGGCCGGGCATCTCGATCTCGGGCACGATCGTGATGTGATGCTGCGCGGCATAGGCGACGACGTCGCGGATCTCCGCCTTGGTGTAGAAGCCGCCGTAGCGCACGGGGTTGCCGGCGGCATCGACGCCTGCCGCACCGGCCGGCTGCCGCCAGGCCCCGACGCTGGTGAGCTTGGGGTATTTATCGATCTCGATCCGCCAGCCCTGATCGTCGGTGAGGTGCCAGTGGAGCGTGTTGAGCTTGGCCAGCGCCATGCGGTCGATGAGCTGCTTCACGTACGCGACCGGCTGGAAGTGGCGCGACGAATCGAGCATCACCCCGCGCCAGGCGAAGGCGGGCGCGTCGTCGATCGTGACGGCGGGGATGCGGCCGTCCGGGCTGGAGACGATGAGCTGCCACAACGTCTCCGCGCCGTAATAGAGGCCGGCGTCGGTCGCGGCCGAGACGGTCGCGCTATCGGGCGCCACCACCAGCCGATAGGCCTCCGCACCGGGAATCTTCGGATCACGCTCGAACCGAATGCGCCCCTTGCTCGTCAGCGCGAGCGCCGGGCCGCCGGTGCGCTCGACCAGCGAGCGCAATCGCCCGGCCGCGGCGAGCGCGCCTTCATCGGCGACGGCGATGCCCGCGCCAGCCACCGCGAAGCTGCCGTCCTGTTCGGTCACGCCGGCGGGCAGCGGCAGCAGCGACGGGGATGTCTGCGCCCGGGCCGCCACCGGCATCGGCAACGACAAGATTGCGGCGGCCAGGATGATACGCATCGAAACCCCTCTCAAGCGGCAGCTGTTCTTATCGCCAAAAGCACGCACGTCGCCAATCCGGCGATCGTGCTAGCGGCGCGGCATGGCGGCGACGCGCCATCGCGCCGCCGCCGCCCCCCATCGGTCAGAAGGTGAAATTCACCGTCGCCAGGAACTTGCGCCCGTTCTTGTAGACGCCGCGCGGCAGCCGCTCGGTATTGGCATAGGCGTAATACTGGCTGTCGGTGAGGTTCATGCCCGACAGCGTCAGCCCCAGATTCTCGGTGAAGTTGTAGGTCGCCGAGACGTCGAGATTGGCGCTGTCGCGCACGTACATCTGGTCCGCGCGATCGATACCGGTGAAATATTTCGACCGCCACGTATAGGTGCCGCGGATCGAGACCGGGCCGCTTTCGAAGAACGGGCTGAGGCTCGCCTGATGCTTCGAATTGTAGGGCAGATCGGCGCCGTCCTCGCCGCTCGCGTCCGAATAGGTGTAGTTGGCGAGCACGCCGAAGCCCCAGGGCAGGCTCTGCTGATAGGCGATGGCGAAGCCCTTCGCCGAGGCCGATCCGGCATTGTAGGGACGGCTGATCTGGTAGGTCGTCACCGTGTCCAGCGACTGGTTGTAATGATCCTCGGGCGCGGTCTTCTGCAGGATGTAGTTGCCGATATCCTTGTAGAACACCTCGGCCGCCAGGATCGAATTGGGCGAGAAATACCATTCGAGCGATGCATCGTAATTGGTCGATTCGTAGGGATCGAGATCCGGATTGCCGCCGCCGCCGGTGAGGATCTGGTCCGACAGCCAGAAATAGTTCGTCATGTCGGCATAGTTCGGCCGCGCGATCACCTGCGCCGCGGCGAAGCGGAAGATGAGATCGGGCCGGAGATTGATGGCGACGTTCACGTTGGGCAACACGTTCGAATAATGTTTGGACGTGGTCTCCCAGGTCCAGTCCGCCTCGCCGGTGCAGGCCGCACCCGGAACCGCCGGGGTGCAGACGTAACCCGCGCTCGTGCTCTTGGTATCGACGTAGCGCACGCCGACATTGCCGCGCAGCGCGCCCTGTTCGAAATTGGCCTGGAGATAGGCGGCGTTGATGTTTTCCTTCACGTCCCAATTGCCGGCCGTGAATTCGGCCGCGGCGAATTGCGAGGGCACAGGGAAGGCAGCGCCGTCGGGCAGCCAATCGCCGCCCTCGACATAATCGACCATGGATCCGCCATCGATCTTGAAGCGGCCCGTCATCTGATCGTTCACGCCGTCGAAGCCGTCGAGGTAATTGCCTCCGGCACCGCTCGGATCGAACAGCGAGGCGGGTGCACTGACCCCGGCGACCGTGACACCGGCATAGGCCTGGCTGGTCCGGTGATGGCGGTATTTGTAGCCGAGCTGGATGCTCTTGAGGCTGCTGTCGAACTTGAGCGTCAGATCGGCCTGGCCGTAGCGCTCCTTGTCCTTGGTCGGCTTGTCGACGAGGTTGCCGCTCCAACCCGGATCGGTCGCGAACGAGCTCGCATCGGTCAGCACACCGCCATTGGCGTAGCTGATCGTGCCCGGCGCCTTGGGCGCGCCCGAGATGTCGACCGTGTAATCGGCCCAGTTGAGGAATTCGAGGAACACCTGGTGCTTGGTGCCGCCATCGGCGTCGGAAAGGCCGCCCTCGAGGTTGAGCGACCAATGGTCGTCTTCCCACTGCGCCTGGCCGTGCCAGGTTTCCGAGTGCATCTCGGCGATACGATATTGCGCGTCGAACACCGACAGCGCGTTGTGCAATGTGGCGCTCGTGACGATGCCGTCGTCAACGGTGAGGCCAGTCAGCTTGTTCGCGCTGTTCCAGACGTTGCCCGGGAAAGCGTAGAGCGACTGGTTGAAATTGTCGTAATTCGCGTCGATGCGCAGATAGTCGCCGGTCAGCGTCAGCTGCTCGACGGGCTTCCACTGGACGGTGCCCGAATAGGTCAGCCGCTCACGCCCCTGCTCGAAATAGCTGGTGCCGAAGGCGTTGGGGAAGCGCGCGTCGGGATTGGCGGTCAGCGTGTCGGCGCAGGCGCCGACGCAATTGGCGGGTGCGACCACGTTGCCGTCGCCGTCGAGCGTCGGGTTCAGCGAGCTGAGGCCGCCGTCATTCTCGCCCGACCAGAAATCGGCGGTGATCGTGCCGTAGCTTTCGAGACCGTCGCGGCGCAGGCGATCCTTCGCGCGCTGGAACGAGGCGAGCACGCCGAACGTGCCGGCGTCGTTGTGCCAGCTCAGCAGCGCCGAGCCCTGGATGTCGCCCTTCTTCGAGCGGTCGTTGTAGAGATAGCCGAGCGCCGCGGCGCCGGTGAACGGCTCCATGTCGAGCGGGCGGCGGGTGACGACGTTGACGGTGCCGCCGATCGAGCCCTCGTCGATCCGCGCCTCGGGCGACTTGAAGACGTCGACGCGATCGACGAGCTGCGGCGCGAGCAGCGCGTAGTTGAAGGTGCGCCCCGGCGAATCGAGGATGAACCAATCGGCCGAGGCGACCGTCTGGCCGTTGAGCAAGGTGCGATTGAGCGCCGGATCGGTGCCGAGGATCGAGACCTTCTCGCCCTGCCCAAACTGGCGATCGACGGTGACGCCCGGCACCAAGGTCAGCGCTTCGGCGACGTTGGTGTTCGGGAACTTGCCGACATCCTCCGCCGATACCGAATCGACGATGGCGTTGGCGTTGCGCTTGGCGTCGAGCGCCGCGGCCAGCGACGCGCGGATGCCGGTGACGACGATCTCGCCCGAGGCGTCGTCGGTTGCCGCCGTCGTCTGGGTATCGGTCGCATCCTGCGCCCAGACCGGCGCGGCGACGGTCAGCGCGATCGCGCTCGCGGTGCCGGCGATGATTGCCTTGGTTGCATAGAGCATGTGTCTCTCCCCCTTCCCCGCCTGCCTAATGGACAGGACCAAAATGTGACCAACCTTCTCATCGGACGCACGTGCTTCCGCGCTGCGAGCGTTCAAATGGGCCTTCTGCCCGCCCATAGAGCGTGATTTGTCACGCGAATGCAATACCAAAAATGATGCCAATGCGTTTTTTTGGCATTTTGGTATTGAATAGGCATTAGATTTCGCCCAAGGTGCGCATGTCGCAGGGGGACAATCGCATGATCGTCGAACGGATCGGAAAGCTGGAGGCGGAGAGCGCGGCGCCGCTCTATCTGCAGCTTCAGCGCGTATTGCGCGACGCGATCGAGCGCCGCGTGCTCGGCCCCGACGAGGCGCTGCCGCCCGAGCGCGACCTCGCCGAAGCCTATGGCGTGTCGCGCGTCACCGTGCGCAAGGCGCTCGACGGGCTGGTCGACGCGCGGCTGCTGACGCGCCGGCAGGGCGCCGGCACCTTCGTCGCGGCGCGCGTCGAGAAGAATTTCGCGACCATCTCGTCCTTCACCGAAGACATGCTCTCGCGGGGGCGCGTCCCGCGTAGCGAATGGCTGTCGCGTTCCGAAGGCACCGTGACACCCGAGGAAGCGATGGCACTGGGGCTGAGCCCCGGCAGCCCGGTCTATCGCTTCACGCGCATCCGCTACGCCGATCACCAGTCGATGGCGCTCGAACACGCGACCATTCCCGCGCGCGTGCTGGCGTCGCCCGACGAGGTTGCCGATTCGCTCTACAAGGCGCTGGGCGACAATCGCCCGGTCCGCGTGCTCCAGCGGCTGCGCGCGGTGCTGTTCACCCCTGAGCAGGCCGAGTTGCTCGGCATCGAGCCGGGTTCGGCGGGGCTCGAGATCGAGCGGCGCAGCTTCGCGCAAGACGGCCGCACGGTCGAGTTCACCCGATCCTATTATCGCGGCGACGCCTATGATTTCGTGGCCGAGCTGAGCGTCGGCCCCGTATAGACCTCATCGAATCGGAGTTCGTGTCCTTGTCTCCTGTCCCGAACCGCACGCTGATGTTCCAGGAAGCCGCCGAGGCCGGCGTGGCGGTGCGCCGTCAGCGGATCGCCAATCGCGCGGCGCTCGCGACGCTCGGCCAACGGCTGCGCGACCATCGCCCGCGCGCGGTGGCGACGCTGGCGCGCGGCAGCTCGGACAATGCGGCGACGGTCGCGCGCTATTTGATCGAGACGCATGCGGGCGTGCTGACGAGTTCGGCGGCGCCCTCGATCGCCTCGGTCTACGACGCCGCGCCCGACATGACCGGCACGGCGATGCTGACGATCTCGCAATCGGGCAAGAGCCCCGATCTGGTCGCCGGGCTGGCGGCGGCGCAGGCGCGCGGCGCCTATGGCATCGCGCTCGTCAATGTCGCGGACTCGCCGCTTGCCGAGCAGGCGGACAGCTGCCTGCCGCTCCATGCGGGGCCCGAGCGCAGCGTCGCCGCGACCAAGTCGTTCGTCGCGAGCCTCGCCGCCGCGCTCGATCTGGTCGCGCAGTGGACCGAGGACGCGACGATGATGGACGCGCTCGACACGTTGCCCGATGCGCTCGACCAGGCGTGGTTGCTCGACTGGTCGGCAGCGCTCGCGCCGCTCGAGCACGCAACCAGCCTCTATGTCGTCGGGCGCGGGCCGGGCTATGGCATCGCGCAGGAAGCGGCGCTCAAGATCAAGGAAACATGCGGCTTCCATGCCGAAGCGTTCAGCGCCGCCGAGGTCCGCCACGGCCCGATGGCGCTGGTTGAAAAGGGCTTTCCCGTGCTGCTGCTGGCGCAGCATGACGAGACGCGCGAGAGCGTGGCCGCGCTCGCGCACGAGTTTACGGATCGCGGCGCGACCGTGCTCCACGCCGGGATCGGCAATGCACCGGGGATCGCGCTGCCGGTGATCGACGCCGACCCCGCGATCCAGCCGCTGCTGATGATCGAGAGCTTCTACCGCCTCGCCAATGCGCTCGCGCTGCTGCGCGGGCGCGATCCCGATTCGCCGCCGCATCTGGCCAAGGTCACCGAGACCGTCTGATGGGAAGCGCGCTCTGCAACGCCCGCGTGCTGCTGCCTTCGGGGCTGCGCGACGATGTCTGCGTGGTAATCGAGGGCGCGCATATCCGCGCGGTCTCGACCTCGCCGCCCGCCGATGCCGAGATCGTCGATCTGGGCGGCAAGCTGCTGCTGCCGGGCTTCATCGACTGCCAGGTCAATGGCGGCGGGGGCGCGCTGTTCAACGCCGATCCGAGCGTCGCGACGATCGCGACGATCGCCGCCGCGCACCGTCGTTTCGGCACGACGGGGCTGCTGCCGACGCTGATCAGCGACGACCTGTCGGTGGTCGAGCGCGGGATCGCGGCGGTGGACGCGGCGATAGCCGAGGGCATGCCGGGCATTCTCGGCATCCATATCGAGGGACCGTTCCTCAATCCGGCGCGGCGCGGCATCCATTCGGAGGCCAAGCTTCGCCGGCTCGAGGATGGATTGGTCGACCTGCTCGCCGCGCCGCATCGCGGCAAGACGCTGGTGACGCTCGCGCCCGAGCGCGCGACGCCCGCGCAGGTCGCGCGGCTGGTCGCAGCGGACGTGATCGTCTCGGCCGGCCATTCGGACGCCGATTACGACACGGTGCGCGCGGCGATCGACGCCGGGCTCACCGGCTTCACGCATCTGTTCAACGCGATGTCGCAGCTCGCCAACCGCGCACCGGGCATGGTCGGCGCGGCGCTCGAGGACGATGCGACCTGGGCAGGGATCATCGTCGACGGCCACCATCTCCATCCCGCCACCGTGCGCGTCGCCGTGCGCGCCAAGCGCCCCGACAGGCTGATGCTCGTCACCGACGCGATGCCGAGCGTGGGCTCGGACGCGTCCACCTTCGAGCTCCAGGGCCGCACGATCCGACGCGAGGGCGACATCCTGCGCGGCGACGACGGCGTGCTCGCCGGCTCGACGCTGACGATGGCGGGCGCGGTCGCCAACATGATCGCGCAAGGCCGCGTGCCGCTGCGCACCGCGGCGGCGATGGCCTCCACTACGCCCGCCGCGTTCCTCGGCATCGCCGACCGCACCGGCGCGATCGCCGCCGGGTTCGCGGCCGATCTGGTGCTCGTCGATGACGGCCTGACGGTCGAGCGGACGTGGATCGCCGGGCAGGTAAGCTAGACTCGTATCCGATCTGTTCGAATCGCCGCCCCGGATTTGGGTTTTTATCGACGCCTGCGTTGACGGATGCTCTTGTCGCGGGCGGTGTGAAGTGGAGAAAGTGGAGCGCGTCGCGGGATTTTTGCCCGAAATGCGACCGCAACGCCCCGGGATAGCGACCGGAACGCGACACCGACGCGACAGCGAGGCGACACCGACGCGACACCCATGCGCCCGACGGGCGCCGCCGGCGCGACGGCAGCGCGCCTCGATCGCGCCGCTGCCGGTATCGCGCAGCGCGGCGGGTGCAGAGGAGCAGTGCTGTTCCATCCCGCAGGGTAGACCATAAAACGACCGTGTAGGACAGGGATGTCAAAACCCCGAGCCGGCCCCGCCCGGATCAAGTCCGGCATGACGGGTAGGGGACAGGCGAAGCCGATCGAATTTGAGCCTAGAATTGTTGGCGCCCCCCTCTGGTGCCGCGCTCGGATTCAGCTCCGCTGAATCCGCCTAACGCCTCGCCTACATCCGCCGCGCGACCCAGCCTGCGAACCAGCCGAGCCCGACCGCCAGCGCGACCGCGGTGAGGCCGTAGAGCACCGAGGCGTTCTCCGCCGCGCTCGCGACGAAGCGTTCGAAGCCCGATTTGCGGATGTCGATGTCGCGCACCGCGGCGGCGAGCACGCGGCCGTCCTGGATCAGGAAGGTTTCGGCGGTGAAGCGGCCCACCGGCACACGCGCCGGAATCTTGACCCGAGCGCGATAGAGCACGCCGTCGGTGATCTCGACCGCGTCGGGCGCCTCGACATAGAGGCCGGCGCGATGGCGCAGGTCGACCAGCCCTTCGGCGAAGCGGTTCTGTTCGTCGATCGGCGCGGTCGAGGCGGGGGAAAGCTGGAGGCTGTCGAGCCCGAGCTCGTAGATCGCACGGGTACGCGCATCGACCAGCTTGCCGATCGGCTCGGGCGAGGCGATCGCGTAGAAGGACGGCGCCGAGCGGAAGCGCATGCTCGCGGCGTTGATCCAGATGCCCGCGATCTTCTGCTTCTCGCGCAGCAAGATCGACTGGGTGGGGCCCTTGACGACGACGACCACTTCGGCGGGGTCTTCCTTCGCATCGGGCACCTGCCCGCCGGGATAGACGATCGCGCCGAACAACAGCAGCTCGGCGCCGGTGAAGCTGTAGGCGATCTCGATGTCGCGCTGCGAGACGTCGGGCACCAGCGTCGGCTTCGCGGCGCCGACGAGCAACGGCGCAAGCAGCAGAAGCGGCCAGGCGCGGCGCCTCACAGTAAATCGACCGAATAGATTTCGGGCGGGCGCCAGCCGAGCCCCAGCGCCATGCGGAAGGCGACCGCGAGCACCATCACCGCGAGCAGCAGCCGCAGATATTCGGGCTTGACCCGCGTGCCGATGCGCGCGCCCACCTGCGCGCCCGCCACCGAGCCGACGAGCAGCAACGCCGCGAGCACGATATCGACCGCCTTGGTGGTGGTGGCGTGTACCATCGTCGCGATCACGGTGACGAACAATGTCTGGAACAGCGAGGTGCCGACCACCACCGCGGTGCTCATCCCCAAGAGATAGAGCATTGCCGGCACGATGATGAACCCGCCGCCGACGCCGAGCAGCACCGTGAGGATGCCGGTGAAGAAGCCCAGCAGCAGCGGCGCGAGCGGCGAGATGTAGAGCCCCGAAGCGTAGAAGCGCGTGCGGAAGGGCAGGGCCGCGATCATCGGATGATGCCGGCGCTTGCGCGGGCGGGGCGGCGTCGCCCCGCGCGCGACGCCGATCGTCTGGAGCGATTCCTTCGCCATCAGCCCGCCGATGCCGCCGAGCAGCACGACGTAGATCAGCGCGATCACGGTATCGATCTGGCCCGTCGCCTGGAGCAAGGCGAACAGCCAGCCGCCCGCGATCGTCCCGAAGACGCCGCCGATGACGAGTACGACGCCCATCTTCACGTCGACGCCCTTGCGCGCGACATGCGCGAACACGCCCGAGACGCTGGCGCCCGTCACCTGGCTCGCCGACGAGGCCGCGGCGACCGTGGGCGGAATGCCGTAGACGATGAGCAGCGGCGTCGTCAGGAAGCCCCCGCCGACGCCGAACATCCCCGACAGGATGCCGACGCCGCCGCCCAGCAGGACGATGACGAACGCGTTCACCGACAGATTGGCGATGGGCAGGTAGACGTCCATGCCCGCTGGTATCGCGTTCGCGGCGGCGGCGAAAGCGCGGCGGCCTAGAAATCCGTTCCCAGCGAGAGGACGACGCCCGAGCCCGGTCGCGCGTCTCCGGCGAGCCGCTGGCGCCAGTCGAGCGATAGCCGGACGTGCGCCCGGTCACCGAGTGGCAGATCGGCGGAAAGCGACGGTCCCGCATCGAGACGAGCGACGCCACGCTGCGCCGCGCCCCATGCGCCGGCGCCGAGATCGAATCGGGTGTTGCCCAGCGCCGCGATCGGATGCGCCACCCGTGCCGCGCCGTCGGCGAAGGTTTCCACCCCGTCACGCAAGATCGCACCCGCCTGAGCATAAGCTTCGATCGTCAATCCGGTCGCGATCGACGCAGGCCCGATGCCGCCGACGACGCCGAGCGTCGGTCCGCTCTGGCCGCCATCGAGCGCGAGGCGCTGCTCGGCAACGACGCGAACCGGTGCATGCGTCGGCTGCCATTCGACTCCGATCGCGATCTCGCGCCCCTTGCCGTGCAGCGGAGTCGCGACGCGGCCCGCGAGCGCGAGCCGCCGCGTGCGATCGATCGCATAAGCGAGTCGCAGCCCGGTCTGGCTGCCACCGAGCTGGCTGCCCCCGAAGGCCGCGCCGGCGGCGCCGTCACCGCGGAGCACCAACCATCCACTGCCCGACCAGCGCGATCCCGATGCCGGACGCGGCGCGAGCGGGAGGCTGCCGGCAGGCGCACTTGCGAGACCGGGCGGCGTGGTTGACACAGCCTCCACCGTTCCGAAGCGCAACAACATGAGGCCGGCCAACGCAACACGGCGCGGATCCGGCGCCGGCGGATGACGGCGGCCGAACGTCAGCGGCGGCACCGATGGGGGAGCGGCAAGCGCCGCGATGGTCCGAGGCGGCGGGTGCCCGGCAGTCCGCTGCGCGATTGGCGCGGGTGGTTGCGAGGCGGCGGCGAGACGCGGCACCATCGCGGCGATAATGTCGGCGGGGCGCTCGATCGAAGGCCACAGCATCGCCGTGCGCACCGCCGCCCATCCCCCAAGGACGATCGCAAGGAAGCGCAGCGGGCGGCCAGCGCCACTCACGAGGGTCGGTCGGCCGCAATGTCTGCCGGAAAATGGTGCGCCGTCTTGTCCCAGCAGGGTGCGCGGCCCGCGAGCATGCCGGCATAACGGATGATCGCGCGCCGCATCGCGAGCATCGCGATCAGATTGCCGACGAAGGCGCGCGGCAATGACCAGAGCGCCTCGCGCCAGCCGTACGCGAGTCCCGTGAAGCAGGCGCGCGTCGTCAGGCGCCATGCCAGCAACAGGGCGTTGACCGCGAGCACCGCGCGCAATGCCGGTGGCAACGGCGGTGGAACGACTCCGGTCAACCAGTGCAGCATTGCGGCCACCCCCCATCCGGCCAGCGCCAGATACCCTGCCGCGAGCACGAGCGTGGCGATCGGCGCGCGCCGATCGCGCATCCGCATCCAGAGCTCGCCCGGATTGCGCCAACACCCCCAGCCGGTGCGATCCCAGCCGGCGAGCGCAATGCCGAGCAGCCAGCGCGTCTTCTGCCGGATCGCCGCTTCGAGCGTCGCCGGGAAATAGGCGCGCACCGCGACCACGGGTCCGCCGGGACGCTCGGGCACCCGCGCGAGGATGCCGCTGCCGCCGAGCGCGGCGACCTGGAGGCCGAGCTCGTAATCCTCGGTCAAGCTGGTCTCATCGAACGGTGCGCCGCCGCGCGACGCAGCAATCGCATCGAGTGCGGCACGCGCGATCGCGCAACCGACACCGGCGAGCGGCAGCCCCGCCCCCAGCGCCTCGCGCACGACGAGCGCCTTGGCATGGGTTTCGGCGAATTCATCCTGATAATGCCCGGAAACGAGCCGCGACCGTCGATCGGGAAGCGGCAGCACCGGCAGCTGCACAACCCAATGGCGATCGATCAGCCTATCGAAGATTGCGAGCTCGCCGACGTGGACGACATCTTCCGCGTCGTGGATCACCACCGCCTTCGCCCGCGCGCCGTCCGTCGCCTCGTCCCGCAGCAGCGCACGCCACAAGGTGTTGAGACAATCCGCCTTGGTCGTTGGCCCTGGGTTCGGGCCGATCAC
This sequence comes from Sphingomonas sp., assembly GCA_035538935.1. GTDB lineage: Bacteria > Pseudomonadota > Alphaproteobacteria > Sphingomonadales > Sphingomonadaceae > Sphingomonas. The sequence continues at coordinate 32,223 of DATLJH010000007.1, read as the reverse complement.
CAGGCGCACGCGCGAATCGCGCGCCGCCACGTCGGCCACCGCGTCGATCGTCGCGCGATCGTTGGGGTAGGTGCCGACATAGAGCCGGTAATTGGGATGGGCGATCCGTGCCAGCGCGGTCGCCAGCATCGCGCCGATCACCCGCGATTCGTCCCAGGCCGCGACGAAGACGACGAGCCGGTCCGCGTCGTCGGCCACCCCGAAATCGGCGAGGCTGGCGCGCGGATGCCGCCGCATCACGGTCGCCCGCCGCCAGGCGGCACGCACCAGGAAGATCATGTCGACGGCGAGATCGTCCACACCACCGATCAGGAAGCCGACGCCAGCGAAGAGCATCGCCTCACGGGCGACGGTATCGAATCCCCAGGCGATCGAGCCCCAGTCCACGCGCTCCGATTCCCCCCGAGTCGGAAACCGCGATTGTTTCGCGTCGCGCACGATCGATCAAGTTTCACGTATTTTACATAGATTAAGCGCTGGACATGCGCGCGCGGCCCGATAGCTTCGTCGCCTCTGGGCACAGGGGGACGGTTCGATGAATCTCTTCGCTCGAGTGGCGCTCGCCGCCGCCATGCTCGCGCCGTTCACTGCGCTGGGCGACAGCGGGCCGCAGGTTGTGATGGCCTCCCCCGGGATCGGCGACGGCGCGATCGAACGTTTCACGGTGCGCTTCAACCAGGCGATGGTGCCCCTGGGCGATCCGCGCGCGGCCTCGCCCTTCGCGGTCGATTGCCCGGTCGAGGGCCAGGGGCGTTGGGTCGATCAGACCACCTTCGTCCACGAATTTTCAAAGCCGCTCCCCGGCGGCGTGACGTGCAGCTTCGATCTGCGCGACGACCTGAAGAGCGTCGCCGGCTATGCAATCGGCGGCCAGCGGCATTTCACCGTCGACAGCGGCGGCCCCGTCGCGCGCGCGGTGCTGCCCGGCCGCTATGACGGCGACATCGAGGAGGATCAGGTCTTCCTCGTCGCCTCGAACATGCCCGCGACGCGCGAGTCGGTGGCGGCGGGCGCCTATTGCGCGGTCGACGGCATCGGCGAGAAGATCGCGGTCGACGTGCTCGACGCGGCATTGCCCGGCAAGCTGCTCGCGGCGATGGGCAGCGACCAGTGGCGCGTGCGCAATTTCCTCGACCGGGCGGGGTTACCCGAAACGCTGCCCGAAGACGCGAAGGCGCGCCGGCAGGCGCTCGCCAGCGTCACCGCGCTCAAATGCCGCCGGCCGCTGCCGCCGGGGCGCGACATGGCGCTCGTCTGGGGCGCAGGGATCGAGGGCGCCAACGGCAAGCAAGCGGGTGCCGACCAGCGCTTCGACTTCACCGTGCGCAAGGCGTTCGAGGCGCGCTTCGAATGCCACCGCGTCAATCCGCAGGCGGGCTGCAACCCCGTCGAGGACGCCAATGTCCGCTTTTCCGCCCCGATTCCGATGGAAAAGGCGAAGGCGATCCGCATCGTCCTGCCCGACGGCAAAGCGATCGCGCCGACGATCGACGATGACGACAAGGGCGACGCGACGATCGCGGATCTGACCTTCAAGGCGCCCTTCACGCCCGCCGTCACCGGCAAGCTGATCTTCCCCGCCGACATCAAGGACGAAAGCGGCCGCACGCTCGCCAACGCCGAGCGCTTCCCGCTCGACATCCGCATCGACGAGGCGCCGCCGCTGATCAAGTTCGCGGCCGATTTCGGCATCCTCGAGGCGAGCGAAGGCGGCGTGCTGCCGGTCACCGTGCGCAACGTCGAACCCGCACTGCAGGGGCGCAACCTCGCGATTTCGGGGCAGAGCCTGCGCGTCGACGGATCGGACGGCGAGATCGCCGAGTGGCTGCGCAAGGTCGATGACGCCGACGATTACAAGAGCCACGAGGAGAAGCGCGGCGCCGAGAGCGTGCGCGTCAACGACACCGGATCGGAGCCGATTCTGACGGGCGATACCGGTAACCGAATCAAGATCGGCCTCCCCGGCAAGGGCAAGACCTTCGAGGTCGTCGGCATGCCGCTCAAGCAGCCCGGCTTCTACGTCGTCGAGCTGGCGAGCCCGGTGCTGGGCCAGGCGCTGCTCGGCCGCGATACGCCGCGCTACGTCGCGACCGCCGCGCTCGTCACCAACATGACGGTGCATTTCAAATGGGGCCGCGACCGCTCGCTCGTCTGGGTGACCGCGCTCGATACCGGCAAGCCGGTGGCGAACGCGCGCGTCCAGATCAGCGACAGCTGCACCGGCACGCTGCTCGCACGCGGCGCGACCGACCATACCGGCGGACTCTATGTGCCGACAGGGCTGCCCGAGCCCGAAACCTATGGGAGCTGCCGCAGCGAAACGTCGCCCCATCCGCTGATCGTCACGGCGCGGTCGGGGGACGACATGAGCTTCGTCATGAGCGACTGGGGCGAGGGCATCCGCCCCTATGATTTCGATCTGCCCTACGGCTACAGCGCACCCGAACAGGTGTTCCACACCGTGTTCGACCGCGCGCTGGTGCGCCAGGGCGAGACGATCCACATGAAGCACATCGTCCGCCAGCCGGTGGCGGCGGGCTTCACGCGCTCGCCCGCCTTCAAGGGGACGCTCACGCTGTCGCACCGCGGATCGGACACGCAGTTCGAGCTGCCGCTGTCGATCGATGCCAACGGCACCGGCGAGAGCGCCTGGGCGGTGCCCAAGGGCGCGCCGATGGGCGATTACGACCTGACCGTCAAGACCGGCGACAAGACGATCTGGACCGGCCAGAGCTTCCGCGTCGACGAATATCGCCTGCCGACGATGCGCGCCACGATCACCGCCCCCAAGGAGGCGCAGGTCAAGCCGAAGAACGTCGGCCTCGACCTGTTCGTCGGCTATCTGTCGGGCGGCGGCGCGTCGCGGCTGCCGGTGGCGCTGCGCGTCGGCTGGTTCGACACCGTGCCGTCGCCGACGAATTACGACGCCTACAGCTTCGGCGGCGAGAAGGTGGTGGAAGGCGTCAAGCCGCTCAACCCCAATGGCGAAGAGACCGCGAGCCCGCTGCCGCCGACGCAGACGATCCCCCTGACGCTGGGCGCGGACGGCACCGCGCGCAACGCGGTCGACGTGCCGGCGAGCCTCGACGGCCCCGCGACGATGCGGATCGAGATGGACTACCAGGATGCGAACGGCGAGATGCTCACCGCCTCGCAGCAGGTGCCGATCTACCCCTCCGCGATCCAGCTCGGGATCAAGACCGACGGCTGGATGATGAAGCAGGACGACCTGCGCCTGAAGTTCGTCGCGCTCGATACCGAAGGCAAGCCGGTCAAGGGCCGCAAGGTCTCGGTCGCGGTCTACAGCCGGCAGATCCTGACCGCACGGCGGCGGCTGATCGGCGGCTTCTACGCCTACGACAACCAGATGAAGACGACCAAGCTCGACGCCGCGTGCTCGGACACCACCGACGCGCAAGGCCTCGCCGGGTGCGAACTCGCGCCTGATGTGTCGGGCGAGGTCTATGTCGTCGCCACCACCACCGACAGCGCGGGCAACGTCGCGCGCGCGACGCGATCGGTGTGGCTGGCGGGCGACGACGATTGGTGGTTCGGCGGCGACAATGGCGACCGGATGGACGTCATTCCCGAGAAGCCGGAATACAAGGCGGGCGAGACCGCGCGCTTCCAGGTGCGGATGCCCTTCCGCACCGCGCACGCGCTGGTGACGGTCGAGCGCGAGGGCGTGCTCGCGAGCTACGTCACTGAGCTGTCGGGCAAGGATCCGGTGGTCGAGGTCAAGCTGCCGGGCAGCTATGCGCCCGACGTCTATGTCTCGGTGCTGGCGGTGCGCGGGCGCGTCGACGGCTTCTGGGCGTGGCTGTCGCACCTCGCCTACAAATGGGGCCTGCCCTTCGGCTCACCGGTGGCGACCAAGCCCACCGCGACGGTCGATCTCGCCAAACCCGCCTATCGGCTGGGCATCGCCAAGGTGAAGGTGGGCTGGGAAGCGCACCGGTTGCAGGTCGCGGTCAAGGCCGATCGTGACCGCTATGCGGCGCGCGGCACGGCCACTGTCGATGTGCAGGTGAAGCGGCCGGACGGCTCCCCCGCACGCGAGGCCGACGTCGCCTTCGCCGCGGTCGACGAGGCGCTGCTCCAACTCGCGCCCAACGAATCGTGGAACGTGCTCGACGCGATGATGGGCGAGCGACCGCTCTCGGTGCTCACCTCGACCGCGCAGATGCAGGTCGTGGGCAAACGGCATTACGGCCGCAAGGCGCTGGCGCCGGGCGGCGGCGGCGGGACGGGCGACCTCTCCGGGCTCAACCGCACCAACTTCCAGCCGGTGCTGCTGTGGAAGGGCCATGTCGCGCTCGACGCGCAAGGCCATGCGCGTCTGGCTGTGCCGCTCTCCGATTCGCTTTCCTCGTTCAAGCTGGTGGCGATCGCGACCGACGGCGCCGAGCTGTTCGGCACGGGATCGACGAGCGTGCGCACCGCACAGGATCTGTCGCTCTATTCGGGTATTCCGCCGCTGGTCAGGAGCGGCGACTGGTTCGCCGCAGGCTTCACGCTGCGCAACGGCTCCGACAAGCCGATGACGGTCACCGCCACGGTGGACCTGCAACCGCGCATCGCCACCGGGCATCCGCTGACGGTGACGATCCCCGCGGGCGGCGCGGCGCCGATCGCGTGGAACCTGACCGCGCCCGAAGGCGTATCCACGCTCAAATGGCACGTCACCGCGCGCACCGCGGACGGCAAGACCGATCAGATCACGGTCGATCAGGAGGTGGTGCCAGCGGTGCCGGTATCGGTCTGGGCGGCGACGCTGACGCGCGTTTCGGGTAATGCGATCCCGATCGCACCGCCCGCGGGCGCGCTGCCCGGGCGCGGCACAGTCGATATCCGGCTGAGCGACACGCTCGCGCCCCCGATGGCGGGCGTGCGCGCGTTCATGGCGGCCTATCCGTACAATTGCATCGAGCAATTGCTGTCGCGCGCGGTGGTGCTGGGCGACACCGGCGGGTGGCAGGCGCTGGCGGGCGAATTGCCGACCTATCAGGCGCCCGACGGGCTGTTGCGCTACTTCCCGTCCGATTCGCTGCAGGGCTCCGAAGCGCTCACCGCCTATGTGCTGTCGATCGCGAGCGAAGCGGGGCTGCCGATCCCCGAGGGCGTGCGCGGGCGGATGATCGAGGCGCTGAAGGCGGTGCTCGACGGGCGGCTGCGCAACGAGACCTACGGCGATCCCCGGTTGCAGCGCGTCGCCGCCTTCGCCGCGCTGGCGCGCTCGGGGGCGGCGGACGCCTCGATGCTGGGGCAGCTCGGCATCACCCCGCAGGAGATGCCGACCTCGAGCCTCGCCGATTACATCATGGCGCTCGATCATGTGCGCGGCGCGGCCAATGCGTCGGCGCTGCGCACGAGCGCAGAAGCCGTGCTGCGCACGCGGCTGGTTTATGAAGGCACGCGGCTCGATCTGTCCGATTCGAGCAAGGCGCCTTGGTGGCTGATGTCGTCGAACGACGAAGCCGCGATCAAGGCGCTGATCGCGACGCTCGGCCGGCCCGGCTGGCAGGATGACGGCGCGAAGATGATGGTCGGCGTCGCGCAGCGCCAGCTCCACGGGCGCTGGGACACGACGACCTCGAACGCCTGGGGCTCGATCGCGGTGCGCAAGTTCGCCGATCTCTATCCCGCGACCGCGATCGCCGGCACGACGACGCTGACGCTCGGCTCCCGCTCGGTCAGCCGGGCGTGGCCATTGGCGAACGACAAGCGCGACGTATCGCTGCCGCTTCCCGCCGCGCAGACCCCGCTCATGCTCTCGCAGAACGGCGGCGCAGGACCGTGGGCTACCGTCTCGGTGTCGGCGGCGGTGCCGCTGACCAAGCCGCTGGCGGCGGGCTATCAGGTCAAACGCAAGGTCTCGGTGGTGTCGCAGCGACAGAAGGGCGTGCTGACGCGCGGCGATGTGCTCAAGGTCACGATCCAGGTCGAGGCGACCGCCGAGCGCAACTGGGTGGTGGTGAGCGATCCGATCCCCGCGGGCGCGACGATCGTCGGTGATCTCGGCGGGCAATCTGAGATGCTCGCCGAGCAGGGCAGCGAGGGGCCGGGAATCGAGTTCCTCGCGACCGACGGCACCGGCAAATTGTGGGACATTCAGGCGGGCGTGCGCGCCGCCTATGTCGAACGCGGCAACGACGCCTGGCGCGCCTATTTCGACTGGGTGCCGCGCGGGCGGTTCGAAGTCTCCTATCTGGTGCGCCTGAACGGCGCCGGGCACTTCCAGCTGCCGCCGACGCATGTCGAGGCGATGTATTCGCCCGAGATCCATGCCGATCTGCCCAACAAGCCGGTGACGGTGCGGCAACGGTGAGGTTTGCCAAATCTCCGTTCGTGCTGAGCTTGTCGAAGCACCGTTCTTCCTTCGCTCGATGGCGAGAAAGAGCAGCCCTTCGACAAGCTCAGGGCGAACGGTGGAAGTGGGATGGCCCGCGGATCGCGCTGTGCGCCATTCTTCTCATCGCCGCGCTCGTCGCCGTCGGCGATTATGTCACGCGGCCCCCGATCCTGCCCTCGTACAAGGCCGTCAAAGCCGCATGGCGGCCGTCCGAAGCGTGGCTCTACGACCGCGACGGCACGCTGATCGACAGCGTGCGCGTCGATTTTCAGGTGCGCCGGCTCGCCTGGACGCCGCTCGGCACGGTGGCGCCGGTGATGCGCGAGACGCTGATCGCGTCGGAGGACCAGCGCTTCCGCGATCATCACGGCGTCGACTGGCTCGCGATCTTCGGCGCGGTGCGCGACCGGATCGAGGGACAGCCGTCGCGCGGGGCAAGCACGCTGACGATGCAGCTCGCGGGCTTCCTGTCGTCCGATCTGGCGCGGCCGGGCGCGCGCGGCTGGCTCGACAAGCTCAGACAGATGCGCGCTGCCCGCGAACTCGAGGCGCATTGGTCGAAGGACCAGATCCTCGAAGCCTATCTCAACCTCGCCGGTTTCCGCGGCGAAGCGCAAGGGATCGGCGCCGCGGCGCTCGGGCTGTTCGGCAAGACGCCCGCGGCGCTGGGCCGCGACGATGCGCTGCTGCTGACCGCGTTGCTGCCCGATCCGCAAGGGTCGCCGGCGGGCGTCGCGCGGCGGGCATGCGCGCTGGGGCACGGCAAGGTGCCGTGCGCCCGGCTCGAAGCCGCCGCCTGGGCGATGCTGGCGCCGACACGCGGGCTCCAGCTCGATCCCGAACTGGCGCCGCATCTCGCGGTCAAGCTGCTCACCAAGCCGGGCATGCGCGTCACCTCGACGATCGACGCGCGTATCCAGCGGATCGCAACCGCAAGCCTCGCGCGCCAGCTTCACGGCCTGCTGGGCCGCGCCCGCGATGGTGCGGTGATCGTCGTCGACAACGCGACCGGCGACGTGCTCGCTTATGTCGGCGGCGCGGGCGATGCGTCCACCGCGCCCGCGGTGGACGCCGCCGACAGCTATCGCCAGGCGGGATCGACGCTCAAGCCGTTCCTCTACGCCGACGCGATCGAGAAGGGCTATCTCACCGCCGCCTCGATCCTCGACGATTCGCCCGTCCAGCTCGACACCGCGAGCGGGCTCTACGTGCCGCAGGATTACGATCGTGCGTTCAAGGGGCCGGTCTCGGCGCGCGCGGCGCTGGCAGGCTCGCTCAACGTGCCGGCGGTGCGCACCTTGGTGCTGGTGGGGGTCGAGCAGTTCCGCGACCGGCTGTGGGATACCGGCTATCGCGGGCTGACCGAGGACGGGCAATATTACGGCTATTCGCTCGCGCTGGGCTCGGCCGAGGTGACGCTGATGCAGCAGGTCGCCGCCTATCGCAGCCTCGCCGAGGGCGGGCGCTGGTCGTCGCTCAGGCTCACCAAGGGCGACCCCGCGCCCGAGCCGCGCGCGATCACCACCCCGGCGGCCGCCTGGATCGTCGGCGACATGCTCGCCGATCCCAATGCGCGCGTCGCGACCTTCGGGCTCGACAACGCGCTGCGCCTTCCCTTCTGGGCGGCGGTCAAGACCGGCACCTCGAAGGCGATGCGCGACAATTGGTGCATCGGCTATTCGACCCGCTACACGGTCGGCGTCTGGGTGGGGAACAAGGAAGGCGATCCGATGCGCGCCGTCTCCGGCACTAGCGGCGCGGCGCCGGTGTGGCGCGACGTGATGCTCGCGATTCACGAGAGGCGCCACCCGCCCGCGCCCGAGCGCCCCAAGGGCGTGGTGGCTGAGCGCGTCGCCTTCGCCGGCACGCCCGAACAACCGCGTATCGACTATTTCATCGCCGGCACCGGCCAGACCCGGATCGCGACCGCGCCCGAAACCGCGCGGCGGCCGCGCATCACCAATCCGGTGACGGGCAGCGTCTACGCGATCGATCCCGACATCCCGATCGATCGCCAGCGGCTGGCGATCGGCGTCACCGGCGAAGTGACCGCGCACCGGCTGACGCTCGACGGGCGCGATCTGGGTGCCGCAAACGCGCATCCGCTGGTGTTCGCGAGCCCCGGCAAGCATCGGCTGCGCCTCACCGATCTCGGCGGCAAGGTCGTCGATCAGGTTCTTTTCACGGTGCGGTAACCAAAAGCCCGATCGCGCGTTTCGCTGGCGGTCCTATCCCCTTTCGGGACTGGTGCTCGGCATGCTGAGGCACCGGCCGCGCCGTCGATCATACGGCGGCGCGGCCGCTTTGCCCTACCAATAGAAATCGCGGATCACGTCGATCACGATCCCGCGCCGCGTATCGATCAGCAGCATGTCGCCATAATGGCGCACCCACCGCCGGTATCGGCCGGGATAGGGCAAGTGATAGCGATAGGGATCGGCGATGTAGTACCGCGGGCCGTAATAGACGCGCTCGATCCGCACGCCCGGGCGGAAGGCGTGATAGCGGAAGGGCGCCCGCCAATGACCGCGGGCGAAGACCCTGCGGTTATGCTGCCGCCAGCCGCGCCAGTCGTGGCGGCCGTAATGATGGCCGCGGCCGCGATCGTGCCAGCCGTGATGACTGCGGTGCTGGGCAGCGGCCGGCGTCGCCAGCACCGGCATTGCCGTCGCGGCGGCAAGCGCGAGGATGAGGAACTTACGCATACACAACTCTCCCTCCAACGAAGCGGAGGGCATGGATATATGCGCGTCGCTGAACGGTGCGGGAATGCCGCTTTAAGCTGGGCGAAAGCTCGCCGCCCGTATCACGGCGTGTCGCGGCCACCCTCGACCTGGCCGGCGCCCGGCGCGCCCACCGCACCGATATTGCCGAACAGTTCGGAGAAGAAGCCGCGCTCGCGGCCCAGGGTCGGCGTCGTCTTGCCATAAGGGTGGATCGACGCGATCTGATCCATGCCGATCCGGCGGATGCCGCTCACCGTGCCGGCATTGTCGAAGCTGATCTCGATCGTGTTCTGGTTCACCGGGTGCGGGCTGTTGAAGGCGAGGTTGCGGCTGTCGCGCGCGACATAGAACCAGTCGCCCTGGTTGAACTGGCTGGTGAAGGTCGGCGTGCCGAGTGTCGCCAGCACCGATTCGCGGTTATCGACCCCCGGCTGCACCGAATTGACGAGATCGGCGTCGATCACATAACCTTGGTGCGACCTGAGCGGCGTGCATCCGCCCGCACCCAGCCCGAGCAGGGCGAGCGCGACGCCCGGCAGAATGGTGGAACTGAAACGCATGCCGATCTCCCGGGCGCAATGGAACCCGGCGCGGATTGCATCGCGCGCCGATCGCCTCAATATGCGCTGGCGGCCTGCCGAACAAGGCCGCAGGCAATTCGGGAAGACGTTGAGCGGCATGGGATTGATCGATCGGCTGTTCGGCAAGCGCCGCGATAACGAGATGGCGGGGTTGTACGCCGCGATCGTCGCCGAGGCGCGGGCGCCGCACTGGTATGTCGAGGGCGCCGTACCCGACACGGTAGACGGCCGGTTCGACATGATCGCCGCGGTGCTGGCGATGGTGCTGCTGCGGCTCGAGGGCGATCCGGACGGGATCACTCCAAGTACGCACCTCGCCGAGCGTTTCGTCGACGATATGGACGGGCAGCTTCGCGAGATCGGGATCGGCGACATCGTCGTCGGCAAGCATATCGGACGGATGATGAGCATGCTGGGCGGGCGCCTCGGCGCCTATCGCACGGGGCTCGCCGGAGGCGATCTCGGCTCCACGCTGGTGCGCAACCTCTATCGCGGCGCGGCGCCCGCGCCGGACGCGCTCGCGCATGTTCGCGACTATCTGACCGCGTTTCACGCCGGACTGACGAATATGCCGACGCCCGCGTTGCTCGAAGGGCAATTGCCGTGACTCCCGAATTCTCGCGCCCGGTGCGTCTCGACACGATCGGCGAACGGCCCCGCCGGATCGAGATCCAGGCCGATGCGGCCGAACGTGCGGCGCTGGCCGCGCGCTTTGGGCTAATCGCCGTCGATTGGCTCGCCGCCGTCTTCGCGGTGCATCGCGAGGCGGCCGGCATCGTCGCCGAGGGCAGGGTCGAGGCCGCGGTTATCCAGGCATGCGTCGTCACCGGCGATCCCGTGCCGGCCGCGATCGACGAGCAGGTGGCGCTGCGCTTCGTCGACGAGGAAGTCCCCGTCGAAGAGGAAGTCGAGCTCAGCGACGATGCGCTCGACACGCTGCCGATCACCGGCGGCGCTATCGATCTCGGCGAGGCGGCGGCAGAGACGATGGCGCTCGCGCTCGATCCCTTTCCGCGCAGCGCCGGTGCCGAGGCGGCGCTGCGCGCGGCGGGCGTGTTGAGCGAGGAGGAGGCCGGCCCGTTCGGCGCGCTCGCCGGGCTCAAGGCAAAGCTCGAAGGCAAGGACGCGGAATAATTTTCAGCCTGCGCGCGGAACCGTTCGCGGCGCCGCGCGTTATCTGGGGGCTTGAACGAAAGAACGAGCAAATTTGATCGATCCGAAGCCTCACGGCGGACGATCATCAAAGGGAGCCCCGCCGCCAACGCGACGGGGCTTACCTTTTTTAGCCACAGCCCGGCCGACACAGGATCGCCGCATTTTACCCGAACATCTGCACCCCGTCTGAAATGGGGGTGCGGATGAAATGGATAGCGATCGCGCTGGCGGCGTTGCTCGGCATGGCGGGTGCTGCGCAGGCGCAGACGAACGATGCCGCGGGGCGCTGGGCCGCGCGCTCCAATGGCCGGCCGGTGATGATCGTGACGCTGTCGCACGACGCGGCGGGCTGGCACGGCACCTGGCAGCGCCCGACGCACTTCGGCAGCGACATGACGTTCAGCACGATCGAGCACGCCGAGGGGCCAGCAGTCGAACGCGCGCTGATCGCCGCGACCGAACAGGGCGACGGCCTCGATCTCCGCTTCGAGGGCGCGCCGGGCAAGGACGCGCAGATGTTCCATTTTACGGTCGGCGCGACCGGCGTTGCCCGATTGTCCAGCCCCGACATGCCCGGCGCAGCACTGGTGCTCGATCGTGCGCAGCCCGGCGAGGCGGTGATCGATTATGACGCGGATGCGCGCTACCCGATCGATCAGCACTGGCCGACCAGCCCCGAAATGACCGCAATCTTCGAGGCTGACCAGGGCGATCGTGGCGCGGGGCAGGGGATCGACTGGTCGGTCGTCGGCCCGCGCGACGAGGCGCGGCGGAGCGAGACGAAGCGGCTGCTCGATTCGGGCGCCCTGCACAGCGGCGAGGATTTCTATCACGCCGCCTTCGTGTTCCAGCACGGCGCGACGCCCGGCGATTACCTGCTGGCGCACGCGCTGGCGACGGTCGCGATCGCGCGCGGCAAGGCGGGCGCGACCTGGATCGCCGCGGCGACGCTCGATCGCTATCTGCAACAGATCGGCCAGCCGCAGGTCTACGGCACGCAATTCTCGTCGCGGCAGGACAAGGTCGACGGCAAGCCGACAGGCCCGCTGCATATGACGCAGGCCCCCTATGACCGCACGCTGATCTCGGACGCGCTGCGCACCGCGACCGGCGTGCCTGCCCAGGCCGATCAGGAGAAACAGCGCGCCGAGTTCGAGGCGCAGTTCCAGGCGGCGCAGCGGAAATAGGCGCTCGATCAGACGGTCGCACGCTTCTCGAAGCCAACCAGCACGTCACCCGAGCCATCGTCGCGGACGGCCACGTCATCCACCCTCGACGCGGGCGAGCCCTGACGGGCGCGGGCGACGATCGCCTCGACCATTTCGGGGGCGCCCTGCACCACCGCCTCGACGCTGCCGTCGGCGCGGTTGCGGACCCAGCCGTCGAGCCCGAGGCTTTCCGCCTGCTCGACGAACCAGTCGCGATAGAAGACGTTCTGCACGCGGCCGGTGATGGTGAGACGGCGGCGGATCATCGCGATTCTCCCAATTGCTCCCGGACGAACGCGACGCGCGCCGCCACGGTTGCGCGCGGCAGCTCGACGAGGCGGTAACCGTAATCGCGATAGGTCTCGACCATCACCGCGAAGGTGTCGCGCGCCTCTTGCGGCGTCTGCTTGCGTTCGGCGTCGGTGGTGAAGATGTCTTCCCACCACGGCGCGATGAAGACGCGGGGGTTGTAGCGACAGCGGCGCGCCGCCGCGTCGATCGCGGGCGGGACGCCGAGCCCCGAAATGCGCAGGAAGCCCACGACATCGGGCACGCCGCGATCGAGCACTACCGTCCCGCCGCCGGCGAGCGCCGCCTCATGCGCCGCGACCTCGCGCGCCAGCATCCTGTCGGCGAAGGCGAGGTGATCGATCCAGGGCAAAGCGGTGCCGCCCGACGCCATCTCCTCCTTGATGATCGCGCGGCCGACCTCGGGCGAGGTCGCGATTCCCGCGGCGGCGAGCGCATCGATCAGCGTCGATTTGCCCGATCCGGGGCCGCCGGTGACGACGTGGAGCGAGTCGGTGGGGATCAAACAGCCCCTCCTGTCGAAAGGCTTGCAAAGACAATGGGATGGTCTTGCGAAGTGGAGAAAGTGGAGAGCGTCGCACACTTTACCGCAGGGTGGCCCACGCGCGCTCTGGAGAGGGCGTCGATACGGGCTGGCCACGCGGGCATCGGGAAGGGGTGACAGAAATTTTCCAACATTGCCAGTCCCCTATCGGATGTGGGCGATGAGGGGGCCTATCGCCGCGCGCTCATATGCCGCGCCAGCAGAGCGGCATTGGCAAGCCATGTGCGCGCTGAAATCGAGCTGCAGGACGCGCCGATGCGCGCTTGCCTTCGCCCGCTCCGATGCGTGATCGGCGTCGGATACTGATCTGTCGAGAGTCATCGCAACTGGCCTTTCGCAAATGGACGCGCGCGTTGCTATGGATGCGGCCGTCCTTACCCGATGATCGACAGGGGCGCGACGCATGACGACCACCGATCCCGAGCCGATGTCGCGGGGCGCCGCGATCGCCTACGCCGTCGGGCTGCCGCTGGGGTTGCTTGCGCTGGTGTTCCTGCCGATCGGGACGCTGCGATGGACGCCGGGATGGGTGTTCGTCGCCTTCCTGATCGTGACCTATGGCCTGTCGGCGTTGATCCTGCTGCGCGTCAATCCGGCGATCTATCGCGCGCGCAGCCGCTTCCAGCCGGGCACCAAGCGCTGGGATCTGATCCTGCTCACGCTGATGCTGCCGGCGATGGTGGCGGAGATCCCGCTGGCGACGTTCGACGCAGGACGGATGGGATGGTCGCAGGTGCCGGGCGCGGCGGTGGCGCTCGGCTATGCGTTGCTCGGCGCTGGCATCGCGCTCAGCGCTTGGCCGCAGGCGGTCAATCGCTTTTTCGAGCCGGGCGTGCGGCTCCAGCGCGAGCGCGACCAGCAGGTGATCACCACCGGGCCCTACGCCGTCGTCCGCCATCCCGGTTATCTGGGGGCGCTGATGATCTTCGCCGGCATCCCGCTGGCGCTCGCCTCGTGGTGGGGGCTGCTGCCGGCCGCCTGGGCAAGCGCGGTGCTGATTGTGCGGACGCGCTGGGAAGACGCGCTGCTGCACGCCGAGCTCGCGGGCTATGCCGATTATGCCGCGCGGGTCAGGTATCGCCTGGTGCCGGGTTTGTGGTGACCGCGGCGGGGCTGGATCGACATTCCGTCAGCCCGGACTCGTTCCGGGGTTCACCGCGCAACAATTCAGCCCGCGCGCGTGGATGAGTGGATGCCGGAACAAGTCCGGCATGACGATAAGGGCGGGCCGACGCCGGCGCGAATCCGGCGTCGTCGGACGGGTTCGCTGCGCGACCCGCCGGCCGTGCCGATGCGTGCGCCAGGCGCACCGCGGGATAGCGTGTCACTATCTCGCTCGCATCGTCACAACTTCTCGGTCAGTTCCGGCACGATCTTGAAGAGGTCGCCGACGAGGCCGATGTCGGCGACCTGGAAGATCGGGGCGTCCTCGTCCTTGTTGATGGCGATGATGGTCTTCGAATCCTTCATGCCGGCAAGGTGTTGGATCGCGCCCGAGATACCGATCGCGATATAGACTTCGGGCGCGACGATCTTGCCGGTCTGGCCGACCTGATAGTCGTTGGGGACGTAGCCCGCATCGACCGCCGCGCGGCTGGCGCCCACCGCGGCGCCGAGCTTGTCGGCGAGCGGCTCGATGATCGTATGGAAATTCTCGCCCGATTGCAGCGCGCGGCCGCCCGAGACGATGACCTTGGCCGAGGTGAGTTCGGGGCGTTCGAGCTTGGCGATCTCCTCGCCCGCGAAGGTCGAGAGGCCCCGATCCGCACTACCTTCGCCGGTGCTCGCGACCTTTTCGATTTCGGCCGAGCCGCCCTCGGCAGCGGCCTTGTCGAAGGCGGTGGTGCGGACGGTGAGCACGAGCTTCTTGTCGCTGGTCTTGACGGTCGCGATCGCGTTGCCGGCGTAGATCGGGCGCGTGAAGGTATCGTCACCCTCTACCGACAGGATGTCGCTGATCTGCATGACATCGAGCAACGCGGCGACGCGCGGGGCAATGTTCTTGCCCGTCGTCGTGGCCGGCGCGACGAAGGCGTCGTGATCGCCCATCAGCGCGACGACGAGCGGCGCGACGTTCTCGGCCAGCGCATGGGCATAGGCCGCGTCGTCGGCGACATGGACCTTGCCCACGCTCGCGATCGTCGCGGCCTCGGCAGCGACGCCGTCCACGGCTTGCCCCGCGACCAGCAAGTGCACCTCGCCCAGCTTCGATGCGGCGGTGACCGCCGACAGCGTGGCGTCCTTGACGGCCTTCCCGTCATGCTCGACCCAGACCAGCGTTTTCATATCTTCAGAACCTCTTTCCTCCACCCGTTCGCCCTGAGCGTATCGAAGGGCGTTTGGCGGATCGAGAACGGGCTTCGACAAGCTCAGCCCGAACGGGGATATGGTTACTTAGCGACGCCCAGCGCCTTCAGCTTCGCGACCAGTTCATCGACATCGGCGACCTTGACGCCCGCGGTGCGCTTGGGCGGTTCGGCGACGTTGGTGACGGTGAGCCGCGGGGCAACATCGACGCCGTAATCGGCCGGTGCCTTGGTCGCCATCGGCTTGGACTTGGCCTTCATGATGTTGGGGAGCGACGCGTAGCGCGGCTCGTTCAAGCGCAGGTCGGTGGTGACGATCGCGGGAAGCTTCAGATCGTCGGTCTCGAGCCCGCCGTCGACCTCACGCGTCACCTTGGCGCGGCCGTCGGCGATCTCGACCTTGGAGGCGAACGTCCCCTGGCCCCAGCCGAGCAGGCCGGCGAGCATCTGGCCGGTCTGATTGTTGTCGTCGTCGATCGCCTGCTTGCCGAGGATCACCAGCTCGGGGCTTTCCTCCTCGACGATCTTCGCCAGGATTTTCGCCACGGCGAGCGGTTCGACACGGTCGTCGGTCTGGACCAGGATCGCGCGGTCGGCGCCCATCGCGAGCGCGGTGCGCAGCGTCTCCTGGCATTTCTGCTCGCCGATCGACACCGCGACGATCTCGGTGACGACGCCCTTTTCCTTGAGGCGGATCGCCTCTTCGACCGCGATCTCGTCGAAGGGGTTCATGCTCATCTTGACGTTGGCGAGATCGACGCCCGAGCCGTCGGCCTTCACCCGTGGCTTGACGTTGTAGTCAAGCACCCGCTTGACCGGGACCAGCACTTTCATTCGCGTCCTCCGCTCGATCTGCCTTCGCCCTTTTCAGGCGCAACCTGGCGCCTCCTTGGCGGTTTCACGTTCTTTTCGCAAGTCGGGTATGGAAAGCCCCCGTTGCCGTAGCGGCACTCGCGCTTCGGCTCTCGCAGCCCCAACGAAAAGAGGCCCGGACGTATCCGCCCGAGCCCCATTTCGCGTTGAAAGGCGAGGGCGGTCAAGCCGCGCTGCGCACCTCGGCGACGATCTTCTTGGCCGCATCGCCGAGATCGTTGGCGGGCACGATCGCGAGGCCCGAATTGGCGAGGATTTCCTTGCCCTGCGCGACATTGGTGCCTTCGAGCCGCACCACCAGCGGCACCGAGAGGTTCACTTCCTTCGCCGCGGCGACGATGCCTTCGGCGATGATGTCGCAGCGCATGATGCCGCCGAAGATGTTGACCAGGATGCCCTTCACCGCCGGGTCCGACAGGATGATCTTGAACGCGGCCGTCACCTTCTCCTTGTTGGCGCCGCCGCCGACGTCGAGGAAGTTGGCGGGAAACTCGCCGTTCAATTTGATGATGTCCATCGTCGCCATCGCGAGGCCGGCGCCGTTGACCATGCAGCCGATGTTGCCGTCGAGCTTGATGTAGGCGAGGTCGTACTTGCTCGCCTCGAGCTCCATCGGGTCTTCCTCGGTCTCGTCGCGCAGCGCGGCGAGATCCTTGTGGCGGAAGCCGGCGTTCGAATCGAAGCCGACCTTGGCGTCGAGCACCATCAATTTGTCGTCGTCGGTGACGGCGAGCGGATTGATCTCGATCTGCGCGGCGTCGGTGCCGAGGAAGGCGGCATAGACCTTGCCGGCAAGGCTTTGCGCCTGCTTGGCGAGATCGCCGGTCAGGCCGAGCGCCTTGGCGACGGCGCGGCCGTGGTGCGGCATGAAGCCGGTCGCGGGATCGACGTCGAAGGTGTGGATCTTCTCCGGCGTGTCGTGCGCGACGGTCTCGATGTCCATCCCGCCCTCGGTCGAGACGACGAAGGCGACCCGGCCGGTGGCGCGATCGACCAGCAGCGCGAGGTAGAATTCCCTGGCGATGTCGACGCCGTCGGTGACGTAGAGGCGGTTGACCTGCTTGCCGTGCTCGCCGGTCTGGACCGTCACCAGCGTGTTGCCGAGCATGTCGGCCGCGGCAGCGCGCACTTCCTCCTCGGTCTTCGCAAGACGGACACCGCCTTTGGCGTCGGGGCCCAGTTCCTTGAACTTGCCCTTGCCGCGGCCACCCGCATGAATCTGCGCCTTGACCACATAGAGCGGCCCGGGAAGCTTCTTCGCCGCCGCGACAGCTTCCTCGACGCTCATCGCGGCGAAGCCCGCGGGCACCGGCACGCCGAATGTCGCGAGCAGTTCCTTGGCCTGATATTCGTGGATGTTCATGCAGGTGTCCTTCACGACGGAAAGGTTTGCCGGCGCCTAAAGCACAGGCAAGCGCGCGAATCCACCCCGAACCTGTACAATTGCACATGCGAATGATGTGCAATTTGGGTGAGCTGCATGCCCCTTTCGCGCCTTTGGTGCATTCCGGCGTGGGCGTCGTTATATCCAGCGCATGAACCCGCTGGCCGGCCTTGCGCTTTTCGCAGCGACGGTGATCGCGATGGAGGGGGTCGCCTATGCCGCGCACCGCTGGGTGATGCACGGGGCGGGCTGGTTTCTGCATGCGAGCCACCACCGTCCGCGCGCCGGCTGGTGGGAAGCCAACGATCTTTACGCGGTGCTGTTCGCGATCCCCTCGATCGTGCTGCTGTTCGGCGGTGTCCGGCGCGGCTGGTGGCCGGGATGCATCTGGATCGGCGCGGGGATCGCGGCTTACGGGGCGATCTATTTCGGGTTCCACGACGTGATCGTCCATCGCCGCATCGCACACCGCCGGTTGCCGCGCTCGCGCTACCTGAAGCGGATCGTGCAAGCGCACCGGCTGCATCATGCGGTCGAGGGCAAGCATGGCGCGGTGAGCTTCGGCTTCCTCTGGGCACCGCCGCCCGGAGTGCTCAAGGCCGCGCTTCGGCAGCGGCGGGAGGCGGCGCGTTGAGAGCGCTCGACTGGATCGGCCGCGTGCTGGTGCTCGTGCTGAGCGCGCTCGCGACGCTGTCGATCGTGGCGTCGCTCGTCTCCGTCTCGGCGCCCATCGAACCGGAACGGCGCGAGGGGGAGATCGCGCGCGTCGCCGAGCCGCTGCCCGAGCCGCAGCCGCGCGTCACGTCGGCGCCCGGCCCCGCCGACACGAGGATGACGGCGGACGACGGCACGGGGCGGATCGAGGCCCCTGCCGACCGCGATGCGCGCGAGATCGCCCGGTGGCTGCGCGCGCTCACTTATGCCGTGCTCGGGCTCGCCGGTTTCGTCGCGGTGCTCGTGATCGTGGCGATGCGCGCGACCGCGCACCTTGGCGCGATCGCCGATCGAGGCTAAGCCGACACGGTATTGGGTAAGGTTTCAGAGTAGCGCCGATGGGCTCGACACCGGGCGATGCCGACGGAACGGACGACCACCGCCGCGCGCTGCGCAAGCCGGTGCGGCTGAAGGCGCAGCTGCGCGATCGCGGCACCGCCAAGTTCGAAATCGAGGTGGTCGATCTGTCGACGACCGGCTTTCGCGCCGAAACGGGCTTCACGCTATGGGAGGGCCATACCGTGTGGCTGACGCTGCCGGGGCTCGCGAGCCTGGAAGCGACCGTGGCGTGGCGCGACAGCTTCACGTACGGCTGCGCGTTCGCGCAACCGCTCCACCCCGCGGTGTTCGATCACATCGTGCGGCTGAGCGAAGCGTAGAGCGCGATTCAGCTCCGCTGAATCGGTTCGGCACCGGCCCGCTCCCCCACCCATCATCAATCAAACAGGCTCGACACCGACGACTCGTCCGCAATCCGGCGGATCGCTTCGGCGAGCAGCGGCGCGATGGTGAGGTGGCGGATGCGCGACGAGCCGGCGATCGCCTCATGGCTGCCGATCGAATCGGTGACGACGAGCTCGCGCAATTGCGAGCCGTCGACGCGCGCCACCGCGCCGCCCGACAGCACGCCATGGGTGCAATAAGCGATCACGTCTTCGGCGCCCGCCTGCTTGAGCGCGGCGGCCGCATTGCACAGCGTGCCCGCCGAATCGACGATGTCGTCGATCAGGATGCAGAAGCGCCCCTCGACCTCGCCGATGATGTTCATCACCTCCGATTCGCCCGCGCGCTCGCGGCGCTTGTCCACGATCGCCAGCGGCGCGTTGTCGAGCCGCTTCGCCAGCGCGCGCGCGCGCACCACGCCGCCGACGTCGGGCGAGACGACCATCAGGTTGTGATCGGCGAAGCGCGCCTTGATATCCGCCGACATGACGGGCGCGGCGTAGAGATTGTCGGTGGGGATATCGAAAAAGCCCTGGATCTGCCCGGCATGAAGATCGACCGAAAGCACGCGGTCCGCGCCCGCCGTCGTCACCAGATTGGCGACCAGCTTGGCCGAGATCGGGGTGCGCGGGCCGGGTTTGCGATCCTGCCGGGCATAGCCGAAATAGGGGAGCACCGCGGTGATCCGCTTGGCCGACGCACGCCTGAGCGCGTCGATCATGATCAGCAGCTCCATCAGGTTGTCGTTCGCCGGGAAGCTGGTCGACTGGAGCACGAACACGTCCTCGCCGCGAACGTTTTCGAGGATCTCGACGAAAATCTCCTCGTCGGCGAAGCGCCGCACGTTGGCGTTGGTGAGCGGCAACTCGAGATAGTCGGCGATCGCCTGGGCGAGCGGCAGGTTCGAATTGCCGGCCATCAATTTCATGGTGTGAAGCTCCCGCGGTCCCTGCGCCTCCCCTTAGGCGGCGTCGCGCGAATCGAAAAGGGGGCATTGCCGCTGCCGGGCCGGCTGCTAGAGCGGACACATGACCGTCATCACGCGTTTCGCGCCGTCGCCGACCGGGCGGCTGCACGTCGGCAACATCCGCACCGCGCTCCACAACTGGCTGTGGGCGAGGAAGCAAAGCGGGCGCTTCCTGCTGAGGATCGACGACACCGACGCCGAGCGCAGCGAGGAACGATATGTCGACGCGATCCGGGCCGATCTCGCCTGGCTGGGGCTGGTGCCCGACGGCGAGGAACGGCAGTCGGCGCGGTTCGCGCTCTACGAGACGCGCTTCGAGGAATTGCGCGCGAGCGGGCGCCTCTACCCGGCTTACGAGACCGCGCAGGAGCTGGAGCTCAAGCGCAAGATCCAGCTCGGGCGCGGGCTGCCGCCGATCTACGACCGCGCGGCGCTGGCGCTTTCCGATGCGGAGCGCGCGCGGCTGGAGGCGGACGGCATCGAACCGCACTGGCGCTTCCGGCTCGATCACGATTCCGCGATCGCATGGGACGACCTGATCCGCGGCCCCCAGCATTTCGATCCATCCATGATGAGCGATCCCGTGGTGCGCCGCGCCGACGGATCGTGGCTCTACATGCTGCCGTCGGCGATCGACGATGCCGAGATGGGCGTGACCCATGTCGTGCGCGGCGAGGACCACGTCTCCAACACCGCGCTGCAATTGCAGATGTTCGCGGCCCTGGGCGCGGCGCCGCCCGCCTTCGCGCACGAGGCGCTGCTGACCGGCAGCGAGGGCAAGCTTTCCAAGCGGCTGGGCGCGCTGGGCGTCGATTCGTTCCGCGACTCGGGGATCGAGCCCGAGGCGGTGATCGCGCTGCTCGCCCGGATCGGCACCAGCGATCCCGTCGAGCCGATCGTCGAGCCCCGCGTGCTGATCGACAGCCTCGACTTCGCCCGTTTCGGCCGCGCGCCGGCGCGGTTCGACGAAGAGGAACTGCGCGCGCTCAATGCGCGGATCATCCACCAATTGCCCTTCGCCCGCGTCGGCGCCGCGTTGCCGGCGGGGATGGACGCGGCCGGCTGGGAGGCGGTGCGGCCAAACCTGACGCGCGTCGCCGATGCCGCCGACTGGTGGCACGTCGTCGAAGGCCCGATCACCGCCCCCACCTTCGACGCCGACGACCGCGCCTATCTGACCGAGGCGCACACCGTCGCGGCCACGATCGACTGGGCGGGCGACCCCTGGCACGCACTGACCGGCGCGCTCAAACAGGCGACCGGGCGCAAGGGCAAGGCGCTGTTCCTGCCGTTGCGCCGCGCGCTCACGGGCCGCGACTCGGGGCCCGACATGGCGCAACTCCTTCCCCTGATCGGCCGCGACCGCGCGCTGGCGCGGCTCGCGAGCGCCTGATCCGCAACCTCTTTTCCTTGTGTGAGATATGTTGTAACATCGCTATCAGGCCGACGCCGAGGAAGCGCGCCTGAAAAGGAGATGTTGCGAAGGAGAGGCTGATGTATGCGGACCGCTATGCGAGCCCGAAGCGGCTCGACCCTGCCGGCGTCACGCTGGCAATCGCGATCAACGGTGCGGTGATCGGGGCGCTGATCTTTTCGACGCCGATCGTCGAGAAGGCGAAGGGGATCGGCGCGATCATCACCTACGCCGTGCCCGAGCCGCCGCCGCCCAAGCCCGAACCCATCCCGACCCCCGAGCCGCGCGCGAGCGCCGATCCGATGCCCGAGCACATTGTCGTGCCGCGCCGCATCGAGGTCGAGGTGGCGCGCCCCGATCCCGGCCCCGTATTGATCGACATCGGCCCGCCCGGCGGCACCATCGCGGGCACCGGCACCGATCCGGTCACGGTCGATCCGCCGCCGCCCCCGCTGCCGTTGCTGCCCGCCGGGATCGATCCGCGCTATGCCGACGCGCTCCAGCCGCCTTATCCGCCCGCCGAGCAGCGCGCGAACCGCGAGGGCGTGGTCGTGCTCAAGGTGCTGATCGGCACCGACGGGCGGGTGAAGCAGGTCGAGCGCGTGTCGGCGACCAGCGACGCCTTCTTTGCAGCCACGCGGCGCCAGGCGCTCGGCCATTGGCGCTTCAAGCCCGCGACGCGCGGCGGCGTGCCGCAGGAGAGTTGGGTCACCAAGTCGGTGCGCTTCGTGCTGAACGATTGAGCGCTCGCGCCCCCGGGGCTGGCACGATCGGCGCCGGGGGCCTATCTACATCCCCCGTGAGACTTTTGCGCTTCCTGTCGCCGTTCCGGGCGTATCGCGACCTGCGGCTGTTCATGGCGCAGCGCCATCCGCACCAATTGCTGTTCGGCTTTCTCTCGATCGCGCTGACGGCGTTGCTGATCGCGGGCTTCTATCACGATGCCAACATCAAGAAGCCGTACGAGAAGCACATCATCTATGTCGAGCAATGGCCCGCCAACCGCAGCGAGGCCGAGATCCTGGCGCAACAGAAGATCGACATGAAGATCAAGGCGAAGAGGATGGCCGAGATCGAGGCCGCGCAGGAGAAGCGCCGGGCCACGTTCCAGCGGATCGACAACCAGCTCGACGCATGGGGCTTCTGAGCGCCGACGACAGACGCTGGATGGCGGCGGCGCTGGCGCTCGCGACGCGCGGCCGCGGGCGGACGGCGCCCAATCCCAATGTCGGTTGCGTGATCGTGCAACAGGGCCGCGTGGTTGGTCGCGGCTGGACGCAGCCGGGCGGGCGGCCGCATGCCGAAGCCGTGGCGCTGGCATTGGCGGGCGAAAAGTCGCGCGGCGCGACTGCCTATGTCACGCTCGAGCCATGCGCGCACGAGAGCCCGCGCGGCCCGGCCTGCGCCTCGCTGCTGGTCGAAGCAGGCGTGGCGCGCGTGGTGATCGCGCTCGGCGACCCCGATCCGCGCACCGACGGCGCGGGCATCGCACGGTTGGAAGCGGCGGGGATCGCCGTGGCGACGGGCGTGCTGACCGAGGTCGCGCGGCAAACGATGGCCGGATTCCTGACGCGGCAGGCGCTGGGGCGGCCGCAGGTGACGCTCAAGCTCGCCACCTCGCTCGACGGCTGCATCGCGCGTGCCGATGGCGAGAGCCGGTGGATCACCGGCCCGGAGGCACGCGCGCACGCCCATCTCGAACGCGCGCGGCACGAGGCGATCCTGGTGGGGCGCGGGACGTGGGAGGCGGATCGGCCGCGACTCGACGTGCGGCTGGCGGGGTTGGAGCAGCGCGGTCCGCGGCGGCTCATCCTCACCAATCGTCACTCCGGCGAAAGCTGGGGTGACGGTATATGGGAGCGCGTCGACTCGCCCGAAGCGGTGGCGGACCTCGCCGGCGTCGATCACCTTCTCGTCGAGGGCGGCGCGGCAACCGCATCCTCCTTCCTCGCCGCCGATCTCGTCGATCGGCTGCTGCTCTATCGCGCGCCCATCCTGATCGGCGGCGGCCGGCCGGCGCTGGGCGACATCGGGCTCGGTGCGCTCGCCGAGGCGCACGGCCGCTGGCGGCTCGCCGACGCGCGTCCGCTTGGCAGCGACCGGCTCGAGGTCTACGAGCGCGCGCGAGGAGATCGCTAGGTGTTCACCGGAATCATCACCGATATCGGCACGATCACCGCGCTGGAGCAGCGCGGCGACCTGCGCGTGCGGATCGCCACGACCTACGACACCGCGACGATCGATCTGGGCGCGTCGATCGCCTGCTCGGGCGTGTGCCTGACCGTGATCGACAAGTCCGCCCCCGGGGAGCCGGGCTGGTTCGCGGTCGATGTGTCGGGCGAGACCGTCAGCCGCACCGCGCAAGGCCAATGGAGCGAGGGCCGACGTCTCAACCTCGAACGCGCGATGAAGTTGGGCGAGGAGATGGGCGGGCATATCGTCACCGGCCATGTCGATGGCATCGCCGAGGTAACCGAGCTCAGCCCCGAGGGCGATTCGCGGCGGATCGCGATCCGCCTGCCGCGCGCGCTCGCGCCGTTCGTCGCCGTCAAGGGATCGATCACGGTCGACGGCGTGTCGCTGACGGTCAACGAGGTGGCGGATCGCCCCGACGGCACCTATTTCACCGTCAACATCATCCCGCACACGCAGGCGGTGACGACGTTGGGCGCGCTCGAACCCGGCCGGCCGGTCAATATCGAGATCGACGTCCTCGCGCGCTATCTGCAACGCATGGAGCAAGTTCGTGGCCAATCCCAATCCTAAGCTCGCGCATCTGCGCCACGCGTTCCTTTCGGCGCCTGAAGAGATCATCGACGAGGCGAAGAACGGCCGGATGGTCATCCTGGTCGACGACGAGGATCGCGAGAACGAGGGCGACCTCATCATTCCCGCGCAGATGGCAACCCCCGACGCGATCAACTTCATGGCGCTGCACGGGCGCGGCCTCATCTGCCTCGCGCTCACGCCCGAGCGCGTTGACCAGCTCGGGCTCGACCTGATGAGCCGCAAGAACGGCACGCGCCACGGCACCGCCTTCACCGTCTCGATCGAGGCGAAGGAAGGCGTCTCGACCGGAATCTCGGCCGCCGACCGTGCGCGCACCGTCGCTGCCGCGATCGACGCCGCCAACGGGCCCGACGACATCGTTTCGCCGGGCCATGTCTTCCCGCTCGTCGCGCGCGAGGGCGGGGTGCTGGTGCGCGCGGGGCATACCGAGGCGGCGGTCGACGTCGCGCGGCTCGCCGGGCTCAATCCCTCGGGCGTGATCTGCGAGGTGATGAACGAGGACGGCACGATGGCGCGGCTCGACGATCTCGTCGCCTTCGCGCAGCGCCACAACCTCAAGATCGGCACGATCCGCGATCTGATCGCCTATCGTCGTCGCCACGACCATCTCGTCGAGCGCCGTGCCGAGGCGCGCTTCACCAGTCGCTGGGGCGGCGAGTGGACCGCGATCACCTTCTTCAACAAGGCCGAGGGCACCGAGCAGATCGCGCTGGTGAAGGGCAAGGTCAGCCCCGACGAACCGACCCTGGTGCGGATGCACGTGCTGTCGCCCTTCACCGACATTTTCGGCGAGGGCGGCGCGCGCGGCGACATGCTGCGCCGATCGATGGAGATCATCGGCGAAGAAGGCGCGGGCGTGGTGGTGCTGCTCGCCAGCCGGCGCGCCGACGCCTTCACCCGCGCGGTTCAGGCCAAGGCGGGCGCGCTGAAACCCGCCGACATGGACGAGTTGCGCGATTACGGCGTCGGCGCCTCGATCCTGACCGAGCTCGGCATCGGGGAAATGGTGCTGCTGACCAACACGCATCACACATTGGTGGGGCTCGACGGCTACGGCCTGTCGATCGTCGGCGAACGGGCGATCGACTAGCATGGCCCATATCCTGATCGTCGAAGCGCGCTTCTACGAGCATTTGAACGACCTGCTCCTTGCGGGTGCCCGCGCGGCGATCGAGGCGGCGGGGCACAGCCACGAGACGATCACCGTTCCCGGCGCGCTCGAAGTGCCGGGCGCGGTGGCGCTCGCGAGCGAGAGCGGGCGCTACCACGCTTATGTCGCGCTCGGCGTCGTAATCCGCGGGGAAACCTATCATTTCGAGATCGTCGCCGGCGAAAGCGCGCGCGGGCTGATGGCGCTGAGCATGGACGGGCTCGCGATCGGCAACGGCATCCTGACGGTGGAGAACGAGGCGCAGGCGCTGACGCGCGCGCGCCCGGCCGAGAAGGACAAGGGCGGCGAGGCGGCCAAGGCGGCGCTCGCGATGCTGGCGCTGCGCGACCGGTTCGGCTGATGCGCGAGCCGGTGCTGTTCACCGACCGGCTGATGCTGCGGCCGCCCAACGGCGACGACCTCGACGGCTATGCCGCCTTCGCCGCCGACGCCGAGACGATGCGGCATCTGGGCGGCGCGCTGACCCGCGCCGAAGCCTGGCGCGACCTCAGCCAGCGCGCGGGTGCATGGATGACGCGCGGCTTTTCGATGTTTTCGGTGATCGAGCGCGCGACCGGCGCCTGGGTGGGGCGGATCGGCCCCTGGCAGCCCGAGGGCTGGCCGGGCACCGAGATCGGCTGGGGCGTGCGGCGCGATTTCGCCGGCAAGGGCTATGCCCATGAAGCGGCATGCGCGGCGATGGATTATGCCGTCGACATGCTCGGCTGGCGCGAGATCATCCATGTCATCGCCCCCGACAATATCCGGTCGGCACGGCTCGCGGCGCGGCTGGGCGCTAGCAATTTGGGGCCCACGCGGCTCCCGCCCCCGCTCGACGCGCTCACCGTCGACAAATGGGGACAGAGCGCCGCGCAATGGAAAGCGCGCGTGCGGTGAGGATCGAGGCGCCGCCGCAACGCTATCGCGTGGTCGAGCGGGACCGGCGCCTTCACGTGATCGATACCTGGGCCCAGGGCGGAACCCCGGCACCGACGCGACTCCCCCCGGCCGAACCGCGCGCCGCGGGGCTCGACCGAATCAACTTCGGCGGGGCGGCCACGCTGACGACCCGAAGCTGGTACGACCTCAAGGGCCCTCGCACGCTCACGCTCGATCCCGGAGCGGCCGCACTCGTCAGCCGTGCCCGGCTGGTGGGAATCGCGCTCGCGGCCGTCTTCATGCTGGCCGTGATCTGGATGCCGACGCTGCTCGTGCTGCTCGCGCTGCTGTTTCAGCCGAAGAACTGGAAGAACGCGCGCGCGCGGGCGACGGCGTGGCTCGACCGCTTCGAGCCCGGCTGAGCTATCCCACGGCTTCGAGCGCGGGATAATCGACATAGCCTTCGGGCCCTTGCGTGTAGAAGGTCGCCGGCTGCGGCTCGGCGAGCGGCGCGCGGGCGCGCAGGCGCGTCACCAGATCGGGATTGGCGATATACGGCCGACCATAGGCGATCGCATCCGCCCGGCCTTCGTCGAGCGCGGCCTGACCGTCGTCGAGCCCATAATCCGAATTGAGCACCAGCGGCCTGGCGAAGACGGCGCGGATCGCCGGCACCAGATCGCGCTCTCCTTCGACGAAGCTGCTGTCGGGCCGCGACGCGCGCATTTCGAGGAAGGCGATGCCGAGTCGGTCGAGCGCGGCCGCGGCGGCAACGAACAACGACTCGGGATCGCTGTCCTCGGTGCCGTTGACGCCATCGTTGGGCGACAGCCGCACCGCGACACGCACCGCTCCCACCTCGTCGATCAACGCCTGGGTCACCTCGGTCAGCAGACGGATACGGTTTTCGATCGATCCGCCATAGCGATCGTCGCGCCGGTTGGTCGCGTCGCGCAGGAACTGGTCGATCAGATAGCCGTTCGCGGCGTGAAGCTGGACGCCGTCGAACCCGGCACGGCGCGCGTTGCGCGCGGCGCGACGGTAATCGTCGAGCAACGCCGGAATTTCGTCGAGCCCCAACGCGCGCGCGGCTTCATAGGGCTGCTTGCCGTCATAGGTGTGGGCATTGCCGTCGGCCTGCGTCGCCGAGGCAGAGACCGGCTGCTCGCCGGTGATGCTCGAATGCACCACGCGTCCCATGTGCCAGAGCTGCGCGAGAATATGCCCGCCGGCCGCATGCACCGCGGCGGTGACGGGCTTCCATGCCTCCACTTGTTCGTCGGACCACAGGCCGGGCGCGTAAGGCCAGCCGAGGCCTTGCGGGCTGATCCCGGTCGCTTCGGAAAGGATCAGCCCGGCGCCAGCGCGCTGGCGGTAATAATCGACCATCACCGGCGTCGGCACATGGTCGCGCGTCGCCCGCGCCCGGGTGAGCGGCGCCATCAGGATGCGGTTGGGGGCAGCGACCGCGCCGAGCTGAAGCGTATCGAAGAGGCTTGGCATCGCGTTTCCTTTTGCTACGGGCTTCTCCAGATAGGCGCTGGGAGGCGTCATGCACCACGCGACGCATTCAAGAAAAACTAGCGACCGCCCAAGCGCGCTTCCGATCGTCGCCCTGATCGGCGCGAACGCCGCGCTCGCCTTCGGCCCGTGGTTCGTGCGGATGGCCGATGTCGGCCCGGTCGCTGCGGGATTCTGGCGGCTGTCGCTCGCGGTGCCGCTGCTGTTCGCAGGGGCGGTCGCCGGCGGCTGGCGCCCGCGCGGCATGGGCCGGCGGGCCTGGATCGCGCTCGTGCTCGCCGGGCTGTGCTTCGCGGCCGATCTCGGCGCGTGGCATGTCGGTATCCTGATGACGACGATGGCCAACGCCACCCTGTTCGGCAATTGCGCGACGTTGATCTACCCCCTCTACGGCTTCGCCGTCGCGCGCATGTGGCCGACGCGGACGCAGGGGCTTGCGCTGATGATGGCGCTGGCCGGCGGCGCGCTGCTGATGGGGCGATCCTACGAGCTGTCGGCCACCAACCTCGCGGGCGATCTGATGTGCCTGCTGGCGGGCCTGCTCTACGCCGCCTATTTCATCATCATGGCACGCGTGGTCACGGCCACCGCGCCCTTGCCCGCACTCGCGCTGTCGTCGCTGGTGAGCACCGTGCCGCTGCTGCTGACCGCGCTCGCGCTCGGCGAACGGGTGTGGCCGAGCGACTGGGGCCCGCTGATCACGCTCGCGCTGGTGAGCCAGGCGATGGGCCAGGGACTGATGACCTACGCGCTCGGCAAGCTGCCGCCGCTGGTGATCGGCATCGCCTTGCTCACGCAGCCGATCATTTCGGGGGCGGTCGGCTGGACGGTCTATGGCGAGGTGCTGGGCACGCCCGATCTGATCGGCGCGATTCTGGTCGGGATCGCGTTGGTGCTGGTGCGGCGACGGTCGCGCGAGCCCGTCCAGCTTGCGCCGGTTGGCGCCCCGCCCGGTGCCGACTGACCGACCGGGCCGCTCGACTTGATACCAACCCGACGCGTAGAAGGGAGCGCAGGAGACGCATGATGACCAGCCTTCCCCCCGATCCGACGCTCGACGAAATCCGCGCCGCGCTCGCGTCCGTGATTGCCGAGAATGCCGCGTTCGACGGCTGGGGCGACGATGCGGTGCGGATCGCGGCCGAAGGCGCCGGCGTCGACGCGAATGTCGCGCGGCTCGCCTTTCCCGGCAGCGCTGTCGACATGATCGACGCCTGGTTCGCCGCGATCGACCGGGACATGCTCGCAGCCGTGCCGGCCGAGCGGCTGGCGGCGATGAAGATCCGCGAGAAGATCACCGCGCTGGTCGAGGCGCGGCTGGCCCTGCTGGCGCCGAACCGCGAGTCGCTGCGGCGTGCGCTCGCGATCCTCGCCTTGCCGCAGAACGTCGCGCACGCCGCCAAACTCGGCTGGCGCGCGGCGGACGTGATGTGGCGCGCCGCGGGCGACACCGCGACCGATTACAACCATTATACCAAGCGCGCGATGCTGGGCGGCATCTACGCCGCCACGATCACGGTCTTTCTCGACGACGACAGCGAGGGCTGGACCGAGACGCGCGCCTTCCTCGCACGGCGAATCGAGGGGATCATGCGCTTCGAGAAGGCTAAGGCCAGGCTCCTCGAGCGCGTCGAGCATCGCCCCAGCCTGTCGCGCTTCATCGGCCGGCTGCGCTATCCGGTGGCGTGACATGCCGGGGCTTTCCTTTTTCAACCGTTATTGATAATCACTCGCAGCATGGATATGGCCACGCGCGTGATGATTCCGGTGACCCTCGAAAAGCTGCCGCGGCGCCAGCCCGCGACCGTGGCGGAAATCGACTGGGCGCGACTCGCGGTGCCCGAGGCGCGCCGCTTGCGCGAGCTGGGCTTCGACGAGGGCGTCGCGATCGAGGTGCTGCACCGCGCGACCCTGGGCAGCGGGCCGATCGCGTGCCGGATCGGGCGGATGACGGTGGCGCTGAGGCGCGCGGTCGCGGGCGCGATCC
The DNA here is from genome assembly GCA_035538935.1 of Sphingomonas sp. Lineage (GTDB taxonomy): Bacteria > Pseudomonadota > Alphaproteobacteria > Sphingomonadales > Sphingomonadaceae > Sphingomonas. Next base: position 2,640 of record DATLJH010000007.1, on the reverse strand, counting down.
ACGTATCGACCAAATAGCATGACTCCCGCACCTTTGGTCGCGCTGGTCGGGAATCCCAATTCCGGCAAGAGCGCTCTGTTCAACGCGCTGACCGGCGCGCGCCAGAAGGTGGGCAATTATCCGGGCGTGACGGTGGAACGCCATGCCGGCCGGATCGCGCTCGAGGACGGCCGGCCGGTCGAGCTGCTCGATCTGCCCGGCGCCTACAGCCTCGAGCCGTCGTCGCCCGACGAGCGCGTGACGCGCGACGTCATCACCGGCGCGCAGGCCGGCGAGCGGCTGCCCGACGCGATGATCGTGGTGGTCGATGCCGCCAATCTCGACAACCATCTGCGCTTCACGCTGCAGCTGATCGCGCTCGGCCTGCCCGTGGTGGTCGCGCTCAACATGATCGACCTGGCCGAACGCGACGGGCTGACGCTCGATCCGCAAGCCTTGTCGCGCGAACTGGGCGTTCCCGTGGTGCCGACCGTCGCCGTGCGGCGGCGCGGCATCGACGACCTCAAGCAAGCGCTCGCCGACGCGGTGCGGCAGGGCCCGGCGGTCAAGCTCGCCGCGAGCGACGGCAGCGTCGGCGAGGATATCGTCACGCTGCAGCGGCGCGCGCGCGCGATCGCGCTCGCCGCCACCATCTCCGAAACGCCGGTGCGGCGCTGGAGCCACGCGCTCGATTCGGTCGCACTGCACCCGGTGGCAGGGCTGATCCTGCTCGCCACCATCCTGTTCCTGATGTTCCAGGCGGTGTTCAGCTGGGCGACGGTGCCCGCCGACGCGATCGACGCCGGCTTCGCCGCGCTGGGCGATGCGGTGCGCAGCACGATGCCCGACGGCGTGCTGCGATCGCTGATCGTCGACGGCGTGATCGCGGGCGTCGGCGCGGTAATCGTCTTCCTGCCGCAGATCCTGATCCTGTTCTTTTTCATCCTGCTGCTCGAAGCCTCGGGCTACATGGTCCGCGCCGCCTTCCTGATGGATCGGATCATGGCCGCGGTCGGGCTGTCGGGGCGCGCCTTCATCCCGTTGCTCTCGTCGTTCGCCTGCGCGGTGCCCGGCATCATGGCGACGCGCACGATCGAGGACGAGAAGGATCGCCTCACCACGATCATGATCGCGCCGCTGATGACCTGCTCGGCGCGGCTGCCCGTCTACACGCTGATCATCGGCGCGTTCATTCCCAACACGCCGGTCGCGGGTTTCGTGCGGATGCAGGGGCTGGTGATGTTCGGGCTCTACGTCATGGGCATCGTCGGCGCGTTCTTCGCCGCGCTCGTGCTGCGGCGGACGGTGACCAGGGGCGCATCCTCGGGCTTCATGATGGAGATGCCCAAATATCAGTGGCCGCGCGTGCGCGACGTGTTGCTGGGCCTGTACCAGCGCGCCTGGATCTTCCTGCGCCGCGCGGGCACGATCATCCTCACCACCACGATCATCCTCTGGGCGCTGCTGAGCTTTCCCCAGGCGCCGGCGGACAGCGGTATTTCAGAGGTGAATTATTCGGTGGCGGGCCGCATCGCCAACACCATCACCCCGGTGTTCGAGCCGATCGGCTTCAACCGCGACATCACGCTGGCGCTGATCCCCGCGATGGCCGCGCGCGAAGTGGCGGTGGCGGCGATCGGCACGGTCTATGCGATCGACGATCCCGACGCGCCCTCGGGCCAGAGCACGATGGTCGAGAACCTGCGCAAGCGCTGGAGCCTGCCGACCGCGCTCGCCTTCCTGATGTGGTTCGTGTTCGCGCCGCAATGCATCTCGACCATCGCGATCACGCGTCGGGAAACGAATGGCTGGAAATGGCCCGCCTTCATGGTTGGCTATTTGTTCGCGCTCGCCTACATCGCTGCAGGGGCCACCTATTGGGTGGCGACGGCGATAGGATTGTAGGAGCGAACATGGCCGGCAGCGTGAACAAGGTGATCCTGGTCGGCAATCTCGGCCGCGATCCCGAAAGCCGCACCTTCCAGAACGGCGGCAAGGTGGTGAACCTGCGCATCGCCACGTCCGAATCGTGGAAGGACCGCAACACCGGCGAACGCAAGGAAAAGACCGAGTGGCATTCGGTCGCGATCTTCAACGAAGGCCTCGCCAACGTCGCCGAACGCTATCTGCGCAAGGGCAGCAAGGTCTATGTCGAGGGCCAGCTCCAGACCCGCAAATGGCAGGACCAGTCGGGCAACGACCGCTATTCGACCGAGGTGGTGCTGCAGGGCTTCAACAGCGTGTTGACGATGCTCGACGGCGCGCCCGGCGGCGGCCAGGGCGGTGGCGGCGTCAGCTCGGGCCGTGACGACTGGGGCGGCGGCGACGATTTCGGCGGCGGGCGCTCGGGCGGCAGCCGCGGCGGATCGAGCGGCGGCTCCTCGAGCTTCGGCCAGGGCGGCGGCGGCTTCTCCGACGATCTCGACGACGACGTGCCGTTCTGATCCGGCGCCGGTGTAGAGTTCGTTTCAGCAAGGCTGAAACGGTTGCGGCACCGATTCAGCGAAGCTGAAAACGAGCCTAGGGCCGATCGACATTCAGAGGATGGCGAGTCGAAAATGGTGTTTTTGCGAGACCCGGAGCGCAGCGTGCTGATGGCACGTGAGCACCGGAAGATCGCAAAGGCGCCATTTGCAGGCCGCCAGAGCTGAATGTCGATCG
>DATLJH010000006.1:0-114810 GCA_035538935.1 Sphingomonas sp. | reverse complement strand
GCCGATCGACATTCAGAGGATGGCGAGTCGAAAATGGTGTTTTTGCGAGACCCGGAGCGCAGCGTGCTGATGGCACGTGAGCACCGGAAGATCGCAAAGGCGCCATTTGCAGGCCGCCAGAGCTGAATGTCGATCGGCCCTAGCGCCTGAGCAGAAAGACCGCGTGCTCGGCGCGGAAATTGGCGGCGGCCGAACTCGTCGGACGGCCGCGATTGAGAAACCATTGGCCTTCGATCACGATGCCGCGCTCCTTCAGCAGCGCACGGAAATCGTCGATCGTGACGTGGTGGATGTTGGGCGTGTCGTACCAGCGCTCGGGCAGCAGGTTGGTCACCGGCATCCGCCCGCCCCACAGGAGCGACGCGCGCACGCGCCAATGCGCGAAATTGGGAAACGACACGAAGGCGCGGGCGCCGATTCGCAGCAAGTGATCGAGCACGAGGTGCGGATTGCGCGCGGTCTGCAGCGTCTGGCTGAGGATCGCGTAATCGAAGCTCTGGTCGGGATAGCCTGCGAGATCGACATCGGCGTCGCCCTGCACGACCGACAGCCCGCGCGCGACTGCCGTCGAGACGTTCGCCGAATCGATCTCGAGCCCGCGCGCATCGACCCCGCGCTCGTCGCGCAGCGCCGCCATCAGCGCGCCGTCGCCGCACCCGATATCGAGCACGCGCGCACCCGGCGCGACATGATCGGCGATGATCGCCAGATCGGGGCGCAGGCTCATGCGCCCGTCCTCAGGAAACCGTCGACGATCGCGCGCAATTCGGGCGAATCGAGCAGGAAAGCGTCGTGGCCGAACGGGCTCGACAATTCGACGAAGCTCGCGGGCGCGCCGGCGGCGTTCAACGCCTGCACGATGCCGCGCGATTCGCGCGTCGGATAGAGCCAGTCGGTATCGAAGCTGACGAGGCAGAAGCGCGTCGCCGCGCCCTTGAACGCATTGGCGAGCATGCCGCCATGCTCTTCGGCCAGGTCGAAATAATCCATCGCGCGGGTGATGTAGAGATAGGCGTTGGCGTCGAACCGGTCGGTGAACGACAGGCCCTGGTGGCGCAGATAGCTCTCGACCTGGAAATCGGCGTCGAAACCGAAGGTCTTGGCGCCGCGATCCTGCAGCTTGCGCCCGAACTTCTCGGTGAGCCCGGCTTCGGACAGATAGGTGATGTGCGCCGCCATCCGCGCGACCGCGAGGCCCGCGGCGGGGGATTCCGCATCGTAATAATCGCCGCCGCGCCAGTTGGGATCGGCCATCACCGCCTGGCGGCCGACCTCGTGGAACGCGATGTTCTGCGCCGAATGCCGCGCGGTCGAGGCAATGACGACGCACGCCGCGACGCGCGCCGGATAGGTCGCCGCCCAGGACAGCGCCTGCATCCCGCCCATCGAGCCGCCGACCACTGCCTTCAGCCGCCGAATGCCCAACGAATCGAGCAGCATCGCCTGCGCGCGCACCATGTCGCGGATGGTGATGACCGGGAAGGCCATGCCGTACGGCGCGCCCGTCTCCGGGTTGGTGCTCGCCGGCCCCGACGAGCCCATGCAGCTGCCGAGCACGTTGGCGCAGACGACGAAGTGCCGCGCGGGGTCGATCGGCAGGCCCTCGCCCACCATCCGCGCCCACCAGCCGGGCTTGCCCGTGCGCGGGTGCGGCGAGGCGACGTGCTGGTCGCCGGTCAGCGCGTGGCAGATCAGGATCGCGTTCGACGCCTCGGCATCGAGGCTGCCATAGGTTTCGTACGCGATCTCGACCGGCGCGAGCGTCGCCCCGCTGTCGAGCACCAGCGGCCCGGGCAGCGTGACATGACGGTCGAGGCCGAAACGTGCGTCCATTGCCGTGCGCGCTTGGAAGCCGCGCGTCGCCTTGTCAACGCGGGAGCGCGGGCGCTATGCGCCGCAACCATGACCGCTCCGCAACCCAAGCCCTGGATCATGGGCATCGCGCCCTACATTCCCGGCCGCTCGACCACCGACGACGGCCGCAAGGTCACCAAGCTCTCGTCGAACGAGAACCCGCTCGGCACCAGCCCGGCCGCGCGCGAGGCATTCGCCGGCGCCGCAGGCGAGCTCGAACGCTATCCCGATGCGTCCGGCGCCATCGTGCGCGAGGCAATCGCGGAGACATACGGCCTCGATCCGGCGCGGATCATCTACGGCAACGGCTCGGACGAAGTGCTCCATCTCGCCGCGGGCGCGTTCGCGGGGCCGGGCGACGAGGTGATCTTCGTGCGCTACGGCTTCGCGGTGTACGAGATCGCCGCGCGGCGCGTGGGCGCCGTCCCGGTGATCGCGCCCGATAGTGATTACGCGACCGATGTCGACGCGATCCTCGGCCTCGTCACCGACAAGACGCGCATCGTCTACATCGCCAACCCCAACAATCCGACCGGCACCTACGCGCCGCGGGACGAGATCGCGCGGCTCCATGCGGGACTGCCCGAGCATGTGCTGCTGGTGCTCGACCATGCCTATGCCGAATATCTCGACCCGCGCGAGGAGGACGGCGGGATGGAGCTGGCGAAGACCGCCTCGAACGTCCTCGTCACACGCACCTTCTCGAAGATTTTCGGGCTCGCCGCCGAGCGGATCGGCTGGGGCTATGCGCATGCCGACATCATCACCGCGATGCATCGCATCCGGCTGCCGTTCTCGATGACGATCGCCGGCCAGCGCGCAGCCGTCGCGGCGCTGGGCGACCAGGCGTTCGTCGATCACGCGCGCGAGCACAATGCGGCATGGCGCGCCTGGTTCGCCGACGAGATCGGCAAGCTCGGCAATGCGGGCCTGCGCGCGGTGCCGAGCAGGGCCAATTTCGTGCTCGTGCTGTTCGAGGGCGATCTGACCGCCGAGGCCGCGTACAAGGGGCTGATGGACAAAGGCTATATCGTCCGCTGGCTGCCCGGGCAGGGGCTGGCGAACGGCCTGCGCATCACCATCGGCACCGAGGCCGAGACGCGCGGCGTGGCGCAGGCGCTGCGCGAACTGGCGGGCGCAGCGTGATCACGAACCATGCCATCATCCGACGTCACCCCGGACTTGTTCCGGGGTCCACCGGGCCGCAAACCAACCGGCGGCGGCGCCTGCGGAGCGGCGGAGGCCGGAACACGTCCGGCATGACGATGATACGGGACATGCATTGATGCTCCCCTTCTCCCGCGTCACCGTCATCGGTCTCGGCCTGATCGGCTCGTCGATCGCGCGCGGCGTGCGCGCCCGCATGCCCACCGTGCGCGTCACCGGCTACGACGCCAGCGCCGAGGTGCGCGAGACCGCGCGCGCGATCGATCTTTGCGACGACGTGGCCGATACGCCGGCCGCGAGCGTCACCGATGCCGATCTGGTCGTGTTGTGCGTGCCGGTGGGCGCGATGGGCGCCGCCGCGGCCGAGATCGCCGCCGACCTGCCCGCCGACGCCATCGTCAGCGATGTCGGGAGCTGCAAGGAAGCGGTTGCGACCGCGCTGCGCGACGCGCTGCCCGACGCGACGATCGTCCCCGCGCACCCGGTCGCCGGCACCGAGCAGAGCGGCCCCGAGGCGGGGTTCGCCTCGCTGTTCCACGGTCGCTGGTGCATCCTCACGCCCGCCGAGGACACCGATGCCGCCGCGATCGAGCGCGTCGCCGAATTCTGGCGGCGGCTGGGCGCCGATGTCGAGCAGATGGCGGCCGACCACCACGATCGCGTGCTCGCCGTCACCAGCCATCTGCCGCACCTCATCGCCTATACGATCGTCGGCACCGCGAGCGACCTCGAGGAAGTGACGCAGAGCGAGGTCGTCAAATATTCGGCGGGCGGCTTCCGCGACTTCACCCGCATCGCCGCGTCGGACCCGACGATGTGGCGCGACGTGTTCCTGACGAATCGCGAGGCGGTGCTCGAGATGCTCCAGCGCTTCTCCGAGGATCTGACCGCGCTCCAGCGCGCGATCCGCTGGGGCAAGGGCGACGAATTGTTCGACCTCTTCACCCGCACCCGCGCGATCCGCCGCGGCATCGTCGAGCAGGGTCAGGACGACGCCGCCCCCGATTTCGGCCGCACGCACGAGTAGGGCGCAAGGCAAAGCCCCATGAGCCCCTCCCCTTCAGGGGAGGGGTTGGGGTGGGGTGCGGCGAACGGGGCTCGATGCCCCGATCGACGCTGTGCGTCGAGCGATCCCCTGCGTGGATCGCACCCATCCAGCATCGGGTGAACAGCGCCCCGCGCTGTTCAGATCATGCCGGGGGCATGACCGACCCGATGCTCCCCTCCCTTGAAAGGGAGGGGCTGATTATTAGTCGAGCACATTCATCGCTTCATGCACCCGCGCCTCGGCTTCGGTGCGCGGCAGGCCGGGGGGCACCGGCTCACCGAATCGAAAGGTGACGATCCCCGACCGCTTGGCCCCGTGCCTCGGCCACACCCGCCCCGAATCGAGCGCCACCGGCACCACCGGCACGCCGAGCGCGCGGTACAGCCCCGCAAACCCCGCGCGCAGCGGGGGCCGCTCGCCGGGCTTCACGCGCGTGCCTTCGGGGAACAGCACGATCGAGCGCCCCTCGGTCAGCGCCGCCTGCGCCTCGCGCATCATCCGCCGCAACCCGGCGGCGGACGACTGGCGATCGATGACGATCACGCCGTAACGCCGCGCCGCCCAGCCCCAGATCGGGATGCGCGCCAGCTCGGCCTTCATCACCGGCACCGGCGCGCCGAGCATCAGCGCGAGCTCCAGCGTCTCGAACATCGCCTGGTGCTTGGCGGCATAGAGCGCGGGCGTCGCCGATCGCGTGCCTTCGACGCGCGTGCGGATGCCGAGGATCGCCCGCGTCGCCCAGCGGTGGAAGCGTGCCCAGCCCATCGCATAGCCGGCGAGCGCACGCCGTCCGATCAGCGCGGGGATCGGCGCGGCAAGCACGAGGAGCACCGACAACCCATAAAAGACGACCATGAAGACGATCGTGCGGGTCCACGCGATCATCCGCCGATTCCCACCCACAGCGCGATCCCGCGCAGGATCAGCTTGTTATATTCGGCGAGCAGCAGCGACAGGCTCGGCTCGCTCTGCGGCACGCCGTCGGAAACCAGCGCGACATCGCTGTCGAGCGCGTGGCGCAGCTCCATGCGCGCGCGCGCCATGTGCCAGTCCGAGGTGACGAGCCGCACCGATCGGTAATGATGGTCGCGCACCCAGGTTGCGGTCTCCTCCGCGTTCGAGCGCGTGTCCACCGCCTCGCGCCCCAGATCGATGCAGCAGGCGAACAGCGACGGCGCCGTCTTGTATTCGACCGCGAGCTCGATCGGGCGCACCGTCGGCGCGACTCCGCTCACCAGCATCCGCCGCGCGGCATGGCGCTCGATCAAGGCGATGCCGCGGTCGATCCGCCCCGCGCCGCCGGTGGGCACGACGATCGCGTCGGTCTTGTGCGCCGGATCGAGCGGGCCGGGCAGCGCGAGCATGAACGCCGCAAAGCCGAGCGTCCAGGCAAGGACGAGCACGCCGATCGCGCGGGCGATCACAGCCGCTTCCCCAGCGCGACCAGCACCGCGACCCGCGCCGCCGCCAGCGCGAGCAGCGCGAAGGCCAACGGCAGGGCGGCGAGCACCAGCCAGTCGCCCGCGCCCAGGGCCACGCCGCCGAGCAGGTCCGATCCCAATGCCGCGAGCCGCCAGCCGACCAAAGCGATGATCGCCGCCGCGACGATCGTGCCGACGATCCCGCCCGCAAGCGTGTCGAGCGCGATCCGGCGCTGGAACAGCCGCGCGACCTGGACGTCGGTCGATCCCATCATGTGCAGCACCTCGATCGTGTCGCGATGCGCCTCCAGCCCCGCGCGCGCGGCGAGGATCACCACCGCTGCGGTCGCGCCCGCCATCAATGCGACCAGCCCTATCGCGAGCCAGACCAACGTGTCCATGAAGCGGCTGACCGGGGACATCCAGCGCTCGTGCCGATCGACGCGCGCGGCCGGGGTCACCTGCGTCATCGCCGCCTCGACGCGCGCGATCGCCGCCGGGCTCGCCTGAACGAGATCGACGTCGATCAGGGCGGGCATCGGCAGATCGGGATCGGCGCCGTCGGGCCCGAGCCAGGGCCTGAGCAACTCGGCGAGCCGGGCGCGATCGACCGGCGTCGCGGCGGCGACGTCCCCCATCGCGCGCAGCCGCGCCAGCGCCTGGCCTGCATGCAGATCGCGCAAGCGCGGGTCCGCCTCGACGACCTGCACCGTCAGCCGGCCGGCAAGCTGGCGATCGAGCAAGGCCGCCGCGCCGCGCGTGCCCAGCCCGAGCGCGGCTGCGAGCACCGTCAGCAGCAGCATCACCGCCATGATCCAGCGCATCGCGCGGGTGTGGCGATCGTCGTCGAGCACGCGCCGATCGGCGGGCGTGGCGAGAATACCGAGCTTCATGCCTCGCCCGTCCGCGGCGGAAAGCGCAGCGCGCCGGTGGGGTCGCTCAGCCGCCCCTTGTCGAGCCGCATCATCTTCGCGCCCGAGATGCGGCTGATGAGGTGGAGGTCGTGCGTCGCCACCACCAATGTCGTGCCGAGCCGATTGAGTGAATCGAACAGATGGAGCAGCCGCGCGGCCATGTCGGGATCGACGTTTCCCGTGGGTTCGTCGGCGACGAGGATCTCGGGCCGGCCGATCACCGCGCGCGCGATCGCGACGCGCTGCTGCTCGCCGCCCGACAGTGTCGGCGGGCGGGCGTCGATCCGGTCGGACAAGCCCACCCATTCGAGCATCTCGCGCACGGGCACGTCGATATCGGGCTCGGGCACACCGGCGATGCGCAAGGGCAGCGCGATATTGTCGTAGGTCGACAGGTGGGAAACGAGCCGGAAATCCTGGAAGACCACGCCGATCCGCCGCCGGAAACCGGGCAGGCGGCTTCGCGGCAGCGTCACCGCATCCTCGCCGAACAGCCGGATGAGGCCGCGGCTCGGCCGTTGCGCAAGGTAGAGCAATCTGAGCAGCGAGGTCTTGCCCGCGCCGCTCGCGCCGGTGAGGAAATAGAAGGCGCCGCCTTCGAGCGTGAAGCTGACGTCGGACAGCGTCTCGGGGCCCGTGCCGTAGCGCAGCCCCACATTCTCGAACTGCACGATATTCGCCATGCGGCCCCAGACGCTCTCGGTTCGGTTCCTGCCCCGCCGCTGCCATCGCATGCCCCGCGACGTGCTTCAAGCGCGGCCCTCTTGCGCGCGTGGCAACGCCCGGACTAGATTCGCCGCCAAGGTCGCGTACGGCGTCGTCTCGACCCGTATCCTCCAGCGTCCACAGGTATCCGCCCGCCCATGATCCTCGAATGTCCGGAATGTCACACCCGCTACCTCGTTCCCGACAGCGCGATCGGCGCCGACGGGCGCACGGTGCGGTGCGCGAGCTGCAAGTTCAGCTGGTATCAGGCGCCGCCCGCGGCCGAGATCGCCGCCGCTGAGCCGGCCCAAGCAGCGCCGCGCCGCGTTGCGGCTCCACCACCACCACCTCCGCCGCCGCCGCCGGAAGCGGCGCCTGTTTCCTCGGCTCCGCGTGTGTTCGACGAGGAGCCGGGCTACGCCCGGCCCGCCACCAGCCGCGATTATGACGCCCCGCACCCACCGGTCTCGCGCCCGCGGCGCAATCCCGCGCGGCGCTGGACGATCGCCGCCGTCGCCACGGGGATCGTGCTGCTCGCGGGCACGGGCGCGATCCTCTATTCGGGCGCGCCGGGGATCGTCGCCGGGCTCGGCATCCCGATCGGCCCGATCGAGACGCCGCTGCGCTTCGCCGACAAGGCGATCGACCGCCGCAACCTGCCCTCGGGCGCCGAATTGTTCGCGGTCTCGGGTTCGGTGGTGAACCCGACCGCCGAGCGCCAGCGCGTTCCCGACATCCGCGCCGAGCTGCGCGACGCGCAGGGGAGGCTCGTCTACAGCTGGACGATCACGCCGCAGCAGCGCAGCCTCGCGCCGCGCGGCACGCTCGAATTCAACTCGGGCAAGCTCGACGTGCCCGCCAACTCGAAGATGCTCGAGCTCAGCTTTGCCGGCGAAGGCGGCGGCTGACCGCCAGGAAGCGCGCGCCGTTGAGCAGTGCCGACATGAACATCCCCGCGCCCGACGCATAGACCAGCGCCATCGGCCCGACGCCATGGTGGACGAGCGCCCAGCCGAGCCCGCCGGTGACGAGGAAATAAGCGATGATCGAGTTGACCCCCGCGATCACCTGGTCGCCGAGCGACCGCAGGGTGTAGACGAGCACCACTTGCAAGCCGTCGAACACGATGAACGGCGCCCAGACGGGCAGCATCGCGCCCGCGATCGCGTGAACCTCGGCGGTCGCGGGAAAGGCCGAGGCGAGCAGAGGTGACGCCATGACGAGCAGGCCCACCAGCGCGGCCATCGCCGTGCCCGACAGCACGATGGCGATGCCGGCACGCGGAATCGCGGCGGCGGGGCGGCCTTCGCCCACCGCATTGCCCGTGCGCACCCCGGCCGCCGATCCCAACCCGAGCGCTAGACCGAACGTCACATTGTGCACCGAAAACACAATCTGAAACGCATGCGCGGTCGCGTCGCCCAATTGGGTCGAGAGCGCGATCAGAATCGAGAAGCCTGCAAGTTCGAGTGCCGAAGCGATCGCCGGCACCAATCCGAACCGCGCCAGCGCCGCCACGCCGCGGCCGACGCCGGCCCAGGCCGCGCGGCCGAGATCGTGTACCCCGCGCTCGGCGGCGCGCGGCAGCGTCCATACCGCCGCCAGCATCGCCGCCGCGCCGAACATCGAGGCGAGCACGGTGGCGGTCGCCGCACCCACCGCGCCCATCCGGGGGAAGCCGAGTTCGCCCGCCGCGAGCAGCCAGGCCAGCACGGCGTTGAACGGCAGTACGCCCAGGTTGACTGCCATCACCCGACGCGGCCGGCTGATGCCTTCGAGAAAATAGCTCGCACCGACGATGACGAGCTGGAACGGAAAGCCGAACGCCATCACCCGCACCACGCGCGCGGCATCGGGCACGAGCGCGGGCGCGACTCCAACAGCATCGAGCAGCATCGGCGCGAGCGTGACCAGCAGCAGCCACGCCGCGACGCCGATCCCGAGCCCCAGAACGAGCCCCTCGCGCAGCACGCGCCCGGTGCGCGTCAGATCGCCCGCGCCGTCGGCGCGCGAGGCGAAGACGAGCACCCCCGACATCGCACCCAGCGCGGCGACGATCAGGATGAAGGTGAGCGTGCGGCTCGCGCCGAGGGCTGCGACCTGCTCGGTCGAGACCAGCCCGACCACGACGATGTCGGTGACGTGCAGGATCGTCCAGTTGAGGCTGGTGAGCACCACCGGCCAGGCGAGCGCGAGGATGCGGCGCGTCTCGGCGGCGAGGAAGGGACGATCGAGCATGGGACGCGCTGCTTAGCGGGCCGCGATCGGGCAAGGAAGCAATCTGTTGCAAGCCGCCTGCGCCGATGCTAGGGGCACGCGCCTGCCAGCCACCGGCGGTTCTCGCCGGTGCTTATCACGTGCGGTCGTGGCGGAACTGGTAGACGCGCAACGTTGAGGTCGTTGTGGGCGAAAGCCCGTGGAAGTTCGAGTCTTCTCGACCGCACCATTCCCCCGAGCCGGGGATGATCCGAGACAGAACCAATATGGATTCGCCGCTCGTGGTGTGACCGCGAGCGCATATCCGCGCCTGACTAGTTGGAAAATGTTGCTGATATGTTCTCGCCGCTTGATTCGGGGAGAGCGGCATCATGGATATTTCCGCGGCACAAGGGCGGCACGCCTTTTCGGTATGGCTTCGCACCGGGCACCGACCGCGACGTCCGAGCGGCGACATCGAACTCAAGTTCAATCCCTATCACGATCCGCGCAACGGACGCTTCACCTTCGCGCCGGGCGGCCCGCGATCGGTTAGTAATATTGTCGTTTCTGATCGTTACTCAGCTTTGGCGACGTCGTCACGTGACAGCGCCACGGGCAGCTCAAATGCATCGCACCTGGGCAGTCCGAATGCACTCGGCGGAATGCCGATTGGTGTAAATCTCGACGACGACGCGACCGTGGCGTTGTTCGACCCACCGATGGCGCCCGGACCGACGCGCACCGGTCGCGGTAGCAACATCCGCGCCTTTGAAGACCCGATGACGCTGGAGCAGTCGTTTCCGGGGCTCCACCACGCGCCGGGCGGCGCGATCGTGGCGGTAGCCGATACGCTGTTCGACCTGACCGGCCCGGCAAATGCGATGACGACGGAGGTGCTGCGGAATCAGTCAAGGCAGCTCATGTCGCAGATCAAAACGATCGATCCAGCCTGGCATTACGACGAGATGGCGCCAACCGACGCGTTCGGCAATCCGATCTACACGGTGCAGGGTCTCATCGCGAGAGTGAACGAGCTCCGCTTTCAGCGCGCCGCAGTGATCGCTCGGGCAATGGGAGATTACAAAGCTCTCCAGGTAGAGATGCTTCGCTTCGTGCAGCGACGCGCTGACGATGCGTATGATCGCGGTGTCGCCTTACTCAAGGCTGGGCGGCTGACGCCGAGACTGTCCAAGCAAGAGGCACTGGGCAACTATATAGATCGAGAGGTTCGTCGAGAACTTCGCAACCAATATAACCGACTCGGCATCGATTCGGCCGGTGCGGGGCCGGTCCGCGTCAACCGGAGGGAGAACATCAGTTCGGGCGGCGATCTTACTTACCGTCGTCCCGACGCGCGAGTGAACGATGTGGCATTCGACGTGACGCTGACCCGCAAAACCTTGGGCACGGCGCAGGTCCGGGGCTTCTTCGACGCCGACTTTCACCCCAGTCGCGTCGTTATCATCCGCCCGCGCCAGCTCGGCGCCGACTATACCTATGCCATTACCCGTCCGGAGAAGAAACCATGAGCGGTCCCAATCCCTATTTTAATCCCAAGCCTTACATCCCGGCGTCGCTGAGTGAGATCTACGACCTGTTGGGATCGATGGTCCTGAATGCACCCACATTCGTGGACCGTCTCGGCGACTTTCCCGATCGAAACATCGACAGCGAGTTTAATACGCTCACCGAAGGGTTCGGCGTCGTCCGCAAGAAGCTCGGCGAGAAGCGCTATGCGGCGCTGATGGACCTGGCGGCGCGTGCCAAGGCGCTGTTCGCTGCCGATCAGGACGATACCAACGGCAAGACCGATCAGGGGCGCGCCTTGCTGTTCGAGATGGAGGACGTGCTCAAGGAGGTGAGCCGCCGCCGAATCAAGGCCAAGCTCCCTGACGACGAGGGCGAAGTGACGGGCGACTGACGGCGGCGCGCTATCGGTTTCGATCCGGAACCATTACTGTAAGCGCGCGCTGTGGCGGTGTCGGCACCTGCGCGCCGACGGAAAGGTGCCTGTGGCCTTCGCCTATCTCAATGCCGTCGGCACCGCGGTTCCCGATCACGATATCCATCAGCCCTTCATCGATTGGGCGCGCGCTCGGATCGACGATCCGCGCCAGGCGGCACTCTTTGACCGCATGGCCGCCCGATCGGGAATCGCACACCGCTGGTCGGTGCTCGACCGCACGGCCGACGGCGGATCGCCGGTCATGCCCGGCGGCTTCTATGCCGACGGCATGCCGGGCACCGCGGCGCGGATGGCGCTGTATGCCGAGGCGGCGCCGGCGCTCGGGCTCGCCGCAATCGAGGCGTTGCGCGCGCAGGTGCCGCTCGACGGCATCACGCATCTCGTCGTCGCGAGCTGCACCGGCTTCGTCGCGCCGGGAATCGACCAGATCATCGCCGCGCGGCTCGGGCTCGACCCCGGCGTCGAGCGGCTGCTGATCGGATTCATGGGCTGCTATGCCGCGGTCACCGCGCTCAGAAGCGCGCGCCACATCGTCCGCTCCGAGCCCGGGGCGCGCGTGCTGGTGCTCACGGTCGAGCTGTCGTCGCTCCATTTGCAGGACGTCCACGCGATCGAACCCTTGCTCGCCGCGCTGCAGTTCGGCGACGGCGCCGCCGCCGCGCTGGTGACAGGCGAACCGGGCGGATTCGCGCTGGGACACCCCTTCGCGACCACGCTTCCCGAATCGGACGATCTCATCCGCTGGACGATCACCGATACCGGCTTCGCGATGCACCTGTCGGGCGAGGTGCCCGCGCGGATCGCCGCTGGCCTCGGCGATCCCGACTTTGCTCGCGCAGCCACCGGCGGGCGCGCGCCGGCCGAGATCGACGGCTGGGCGATCCATGCCGGCGGGCGCTCGATCCTCGACGCTGTCGAGCATGCGCTCGATCTGTCATCCGACGCGCTCGCGGCCTCGCGCGGGGTGCTCAACGACTTCGGCAACATGTCGTCGACGACGTTGATGGCCGTGCTCGCGCGGTTGCTCGACGGACCGCGCATCGCCAACGGCGTCGCGCTCGCCTTCGGCCCCGGGCTCGCGGCCGAAGGCCTCGGCTTCTCGAGCGCCGCATGACCCTCGCCGTCCGCGCCATCGCCAAAGAGCGCATGGATGCCGACGATCTCGACGCCAACACGTATGCCGCCGTGGTCGGCGACCTCGCCAGGGTCAATGTGGTCACGATGGCGGCACGGCCGACGCTCGCGTTCCTCGCGCGCGCGACGCGAGGCATGCAGCGCGTCCGCCTGCTCGACGTCGGCTTCGGCGACGGCGACATGCTGCGCCGGATCGCGCGCTGGGCGGCGCGGCGCGGGATCGACGCCGAGCTGGTGGGCGTCGACCTGAACCCGCGCAGCGAGCGCGCGGCGCGGCTGCACACGCCACCTGACATGTCGATCCGCTGGATAACCGGTGACTATGCCGATCTGGCAGGCAAGGGGTGGGACATCATCCTCTCCAGCCTCGTCGCGCACCACATGACGCACACCCAGCTAGTCGCGTTCCTGCGCTTCATGGAAGGTCATGCGGTGCGCGGCTGGCTGGTCAACGACCTCCATCGCCACGCCGTCGCGCACGCCGCCTTCCCACTGCTCGCACGCGCGTGTCGCTGGCACGAGATCGTGCGGCAGGACGGCACGCTCTCGATCGCGCGTTCGTATCGCCCCGCCGAATGGCCGCCGATCCTCGCCGAGGCGGGCATCGAGGACGCGCGCGTCTATCGCGCCTTTCCCTTCCGGCTATGCGTCGAACGTCTGCACTGATCGTCGGCGGTGGACCGGCAGGCGCGGTCGCCGCCCTGACGCTGGCGCGCGCAGGCGCGCCGCATCTGCTGATCGAGCGCCAGGCCCGAACCGGCGATGCGCTGTGCGGTGGGTTTCTGAGTTGGCGCACGCTCGATGCGCTCGCGCGGCTGGGCATCGAACCGGCCGGGCTCGGTGCGCGACGCGTGACGCAGGTAGCGCTCTTCGCGAGCAAGCGATGCGCCACCGCCCCGCTGCCCCGCCCGGCTGGCGCAGTCTCGCGCCGTCGCCTCGATACGCTGCTGCTCGATCATGCCGCCCACGCCGGCGCGAGGATCGAGCGCGGCATCGGAGCGCGGACCGCTACAGATACCGTCATCCGTCTCGACGACGGCAGCGAGATCGGTGCCGACGCGCTGTTCCTCGCCACCGGCAAGCACGAGTTGCGCGGACTCGCTCGCCCTGCACCCCCGCGCGGCGCCGATCCGACGCTGGGCTTGCGCGTCCGACTCGGCCCTGCGCCCGCGCTCGACCGCCTCGTTGGCGATCGGATCGAGCTTCATCTGTTCGATCGCGGTTACGCCGGCATCGTGCTGCAAGAGGACGGCACGGCCAATTGCTGCCTCGTGGTGCGCCGCTCGCGCCTCGCCGAGGCCGGTACCCCTGCCGCGCTGCTCGACCGGCTCGGGGCGAAGAACCCGCAGCTCGGCGCGCGTCTTGCTTATGGGTGGAGCAGCATCGATGCCATCGCCAACATTCCCTATGGCTGGCGCGCGGCCCGCAGCGCGCCCGGCCTCTTCCGGCTCGGCGACCAGGCAGCGGTGATTCCGTCGCTCGCCGGCGAGGGCATCGGTATCGCGATCGCGACTGCCGCAGCGGCGACACGGGCCTATCTCGCCGGCGGCCCCGACGCGGCCGTCGACTGGCAGCGGTTCATGGCACGGCGCGCCGCGCACCCGCTGCGCATTGCCAGAATCCTCTGGACGCTCGCCGAAACACCGGCGACCGCAACCGCTCTGGTTCGCCTCGCCGCGTTGCCGGGCTTGATCCAGGTCGTCGCGGGATTAACCCGGATCGGGCACACCCCCAATTGACACTCGACCCGCGCATCCGAAAGTTCCCGCCATGGATCATGTCACGCTGTCCGAAGCCGAATGGCGCAGGAAGCTCTCCCCCGCGCAATATCACGTGCTGCGCGAGGCGGGCACCGAGCCCGCCTTTGCCGGGCGATACAACGACAACAAGACCGATGGCGCGGATCGGTGCGCGGGCTGCGGCAACGATTTGTTCGACAGCGCCGACAAGCATGATTCGGGATCTGGCTGGCCGAGCTTCACGCAGCCAACCGCTCCCAATCGCATCACCGAGCACAGCGATTCGAACCACGGCATGACGCGCATCGAGACACGATGCGCGCGCTGCGACGGGCATCTCGGCCACGTCTTCCCCGATGGCCCGCCGCCCGCGGGCCTGCCTATTGCATCAACTCGCTGTCGCTCGACTTCTGCCCCCGCGACAACGGCGACTGACGGCGACGCGATTCGTCGCATCGCCCGTGCCTTGTTCGGCGCGGGTTAAGGGGCTATCCCGCCAAACGACTACATGGCCCGTGCGTCCTCCCCCAGAAGAAAGCCGCCCGAGCGCCCCTGGCGCCGCCGGCTGATGCTCGCGCTCAAGATCCTGGGCGTGCTCGCGGTGCTGGGCGTGCTCGCGCTCGTCGTCACCGTCTATGCGACGCGCGCACAGCTGCCGAGCTACGAGCAACTCAAATCCTCGCCCAACGGCCAGATGATCCGCGTCCATGCCGCCGACGGCACCGTGATCGTGTCGCTGGGGCCGAGCTATGGCGAATGGCTTTCCTACGACGAGATTCCGAAGGTGATGCGCGACGCGACCGTTTCGGTCGAGGATCGCCGCTTCCGCTCGCATATCGGCGTCGATCCGATCGGCGTGCTGCGCTCGGTCAAGCTGATGATCGAGAATTGGGGCAGCGACCGCCGCATCCAGGGCGCCTCGACGATCACCCAGCAGGTCGCACGCACGATCTTCCTCTCGAACAAATACACGCTGTCGCGCAAGATCCGCGAGGCGATCCTCGCGCTCGCGCTCGAACGCAAGTTCTCGAAGGACCAGATCCTCGAGCTCTACATGAACAAGGTCTATTACGGCGGCGGCGCCTATGGGATCGACGCGGCCTCGCGCAAGTTCTTCGGCCATTCGGCGAAACAGTTGAGTCTGGGCGAGGCGGCGGTAATCGCGGGGTTGGTCAAGGCGCCGTCGCATTATTCGCCCACCGCCGACGCCGAGGCCGCGATCGGCCGCGCGGGCGTCGTGCTGCAATTGATGGCCGACACCGGCGCGATCACGCCCGGACAAGCGGCGGCAACCGATCCGTCCGAGGTCAAGCTGGCGCCCGAGCCGCACCAGAACAGCGTGCGCTATTTCACCGATTGGGCGCTGCCCCAGCTCGACATGCTGATCGACGAGGATACCGCGCCGCTCGACGTGTGGACGACGCTCGATCTGTCGATGCAGCGCGCCGCCGACGCCGCGATCAAGGCCGACGTGCCCAAGGGCGCGCAGGGCGCGCTCGTCTCGATCGACCGCGACGGCGCGGTGCGCGCGATGGTGGGCGGCAAGGATTACGTCTCGTCGATCTACAACCGCGCGACCACCGCGGTGCGCCAGCCGGGCTCGTCGTGGAAATTGTTCGTCTATCTTGCCGCACTCGAGGCGGGCTACAAACCCGACGACATGGTCGTCGACGAGCCGGTGACGATCCAGGGCTGGAGCCCGCGCAACGATTCAGGGCATTTCTCGGGCGCGATGAAAATCCGCACCGCGCTCGCCTATTCGGTCAACACCATCGCGGCGAAGCTGGGGCAGGATGTCGGCTTCCACACGGTGGCGGACATGGCCCGCCGCTTCGGCATCACCACGCCGATCGACACCACCCCGGCGATGGTGCTCGGTACCTCCGAAGTCCATCTGATCGACATGACGCGCGCGTTCGCGAGCGTCGCCAACAAGGGCGTCGCCGTCACCCCCTTCGGCATCACCAAGGTGACCGCGAATGGCGTGACGATCTACCAACACGAGGTCGACCGCAGCCACGTGCTGGTGGCGCCCTATGTCGCCGCCGAGATGACCGACCTGCTCCAGACCGCGGTCGCGACGGGTACCGGCCGCGCCGCGCAGATCGGCCGCCCGGTCGCGGGCAAGACGGGAACGACGACCTCGAACAAGGACGGCTGGTTCCTCGGCTTTTCGAGCGGGCTCACCACCGGCGTGTGGATGGGTCGCGACGACGCCAAACGGGTCGGCGGCCTTTCCGGCGGCCATGCGCCGGCGCGCGCCTGGCACGACTACATGATCAAGGCAGTCGCCAAGCGCCCGGTCGAGCAGTTCGACACCCAGGTCACGCTCCCCGAATGGCAGCTCGAACCCGACGAGGAGAGCTATTTCGGCCAGCCCGACAACGGCATGTTCGTCGACGAGAACGGCTATCCGATCGCGCCCGGCACCTATCCCGGCGACACGCCGGCCGGCCTGCCGCCGCAGCAAGGCTATCCCGACGCCTATCCGGGCGGCGTCTACCCGCCCGACGGCAGCGGAACGGCCCAGCCTGCACCCCCGCCGGTGCAGCAGCCGCCCGAACGGCTCGACCAGGACTGGATGGACCGCGTGCTCGGCCGCACCCCCGAGCCCGATCGGCGCGCCGTGCCGGCGCCGGGGCGCACGCCCACACCGTCACGCACGCCCGTACCGAACGACCGCTCAGGCGGACCCTAGAATTTGATCCACTTGCGTGGACAGCGGCGAAGCTGAAACCGCTCTAAGACTCGCGGCCGATCCAGTGAAGCGCGGCGCCGTGTGCGCGCAGCCACGCGCGCGCCGGGGCGGGATCGTCGCCAAGGATGCGCCCGGCGGCGGCGTGAAAGGCGGGGCTGTGATCCATGTGCAGCCGGTGCGCGACCTCGTGCGCGACGGTCGCGCGGCGGACATGGTCGGGGGCGAGGATCAGCCGCCAGCTGTACCGGATCGCGCCCGACGCCGCGCAGCTTCCCCAGCGCCCGCGCGGATCGCCGAGCGCGACCCGCGACACGGCGACGCCGGCGCGCGCCGCGTAGAAGGCGGTGTCCTCGCTCAGCACGCGCAACGCCTCGCGCCGCAGCCATGCGGTGATGCGGCGCGCGAGCCCGTCGCGGGGGCCGCCGCAAACGAGACGGTCGCCGTCGCGCGCCACCCGACGTGGGCGCGCCGCATCCCAATCGATCACGAGCAGGTCGTCGCCGAACGGAATGGCGGCGCCCGGCGCGAACGGCCGCCCTTCGGGCAGGCGTCGGCGCTGCGCGTCGATCCAGTCACGTTGCGTCTCCGCCCAGCGCAACGCCGCCTTGACCGAGCCGCGCGCCGGCACCGTCAGCCGCGTCTCGCCGCTCGCGGGATCGACCGCGAGCCGCGCGCGCCGGGCGCGGGAATGACGAACGACGCGGATCGCGCCCGTCACGCCTAGAGCTCGCGATCGACCATATGGTGTTCGAGATCACCGGCATCGTCCTCGGAGATCGTCCAGCCGCGCACCGATTGCCCCGCGCGATGCACCGCCTCGCGATCGCCGCACACCAGATAATGCCAGTCGGGCAACGGCTCGCCCGCCGCGCGCAGCCGATAGGCGCAGGTCGCGGGCAGCCAGTCGATGTCGCGGACATTGCCGGGCGTCAGCCGCACGCATTCGCTGACGAAGGCGCGGCGGTGCCGATAATTCGAACATTGCCCACTCGCCCGATCGAGCAGGCGGCATGCGACATTGGTCGCGATCAGCTCGCCGGTCTCGTCATCCTCGAGCTTGTGGACGCAGCATTTGCCGCAGCCGTCGCACAGCGCTTCCCATTGCGCGCGATCGAGCTTGTCGATCGGCACGTCCTCCCAGAAGCGCGCGCTCATGTCGCCCAGCGTTCGATCTCGTCGACGATCGGTTGCGGCGGCCCTTCGACCGGCAGCAGCGCCAGCGGCTTGTTGTCGGGGCTCATCAGATAGGCCGCACGGCTGTGATTGACGAGATAGCCGCCGCCCGGCCCCGGGGCCCCGGCCTGATAGTAAACCGCATATTCCTTCGCGACCTTCGCGATCGCATCGGCGTCGCCGGTGAGACCGAGCAGGCGGGGATAGAAGGCGTCGGTGAATTGCCTGAGCACGTCGGGCGTGTCGCGCGCGGGATCGACCGTCACGAAGATCGGCTGGATCCGTGCCGACAGCGCGGGATCCTTCTGATCGAGCAACCGCATCGCCGCGCCCAGATTCTGCATGTCGACCGGACACACATCGGGGCAGAAGGTGTAGCCGAAATACATGATGCGATACTTGCCCGCGAAATCGCTGTCGCTGACGGGCTTGCCGTCCTCGCCCGTGAGCGTGAACGGCCCGCCGATGCTGGCGCCCGCGAGCGGCGGGCTCGCCGCCGTCGCGGCGTTTTCCGCGGCATCGGGTTGCGGCGAGCAGGCGGCAGCCGCTAGGAGAAAAGCGAACAAGGTAAAACGCGGCGCGTTCATGGCACGGCCAGCCATGATCGTTTAGCGCAGGCGGTGCAAGGGCAAGGGAAGAGACACATGGCGGGGTTTGTTCGGATCGCGATCGCGGGGCTGCTGTTGGCCTCGGCGAGCAGCGCCAGCGCACAGCTCAATTTCTCGGACGGCTACAAGTTCCTGCAGGCGGTCAAGGACGCCAAGGGGCAGGAGGTGACCGACATGCTCGCCAAGCCGGGCACCACCGTGATCGACACGCGCGATCGCGGCACGGGCGAAGGTGCGCTCCATATCGTCGTCCGGCGCAACGATGCCACCTATGTCCGCTTCCTGCTCGAACACGGCGCCAACCCTGACATCCGCGACAACCAGGGCGCGACGCCGTTGATGCTTGCGGTCACGCTGAACGAGCCCGGCTGCGTCGAGGCGCTGCTCAACCCGCGTTCGGGTGCGCGCAAGGCCAATGTCAATCTCGCCAACGGCAGCGGCGAGACGCCGCTGATCCGCGCGGTGCAGATGCGCAATCTGGAGCTCGTGCGCACCTTGCTCGAGGCAGGCGCCGACCCCGACCAGGCCGATCATGTCGCCGGCCTTTCCGCCCGCGATTATGCCCGCAACGACAAGCGCAGCCCGGCGCTGCTCCAGGCGATCGAGAACACCAAGCGCCCCGGCCGCACCGCCGTCTCCGGCCCGACGCTCTGACTTGAACTCGTAACCGATCTGTTCGAATCGCCGCCCCGGACCTGGGTTTTCATCGACCTGCTCCGACGGATGCCGTTGCTGTGGGCGGCCTGAAGTGGAGAAAGTGGAGCGCGTCGCAGGGTTTTTGCTCAGAATGCGACCACAACGCCCCTGGATGGCGACAGCGACGCGACACCAACGCGACAGCGAGGCGACACCGATGCGCCGTCCGTGCGCCCGACAGGCGCCGCCGGCGCGACGGCAGCGCGCCCCGGTCGCGACGCTGCCGGGATCTAGCAACGCGGCGGGCGCGGGGGAGTGATCCTGTTTCATTCCACAGGGTAGACCATAAAACGACCGTGTAGGACAGGGATGTCAGACCCCCAGGGACGGCCCCGTCCGGATCAAGTCCGGCATGACGGGTAGGGGACAGGCAAAGCCGATCGAATTTGAGTCTAGAACAGCTGCGCCGCCTCGGGATCGAGCGTCGCGATCAGCCGTCGGCCGGCACGCCGCGCGAAGGCGAGCGTGCAGCGCTTGCGCACATGTGCGGGCACGCCCACGCGATCGGCCTCGCGCACGATCGCCGCATCGTAGCGGTCGGCGATGATCAGACCGGCGCGATCGGGCAGGAAATCCGTGCCGTCGAGCGGGCTCGCGTCGAACCCAGCCGGCAACGCCCAGAAGAAGCGGTCGCAATGATCGAGATAGTCGGTCCATTTGGCATCGCCGAGCAGATCGGCGCGCGAGACCTTGATCTCGACGATCACGATCTCGCCTTTGGCGTCGATCGCCATCAGATCGGCCCGACGCCCGCCCTCGAGCGGCACCTCACCCATCGCCACCAGGCCGTGGCGCAGCAGCAGCCGCGTCGCCCCGCGCGCGACATCGGTCGCACACAGCGCCGATTCGGGATCGTCGAGACAGGAGGCCGGCGGCGAGATCATGCCGCCGTGATAGAACAAGAGGCGAACGGGGCCAAGCTGCGTATTGCCGTTTCAGCAACGCTGGAACAGAGGCCGCACCGGCCCGCTCCTCCACCCGGCCTCCCAACGGCAGTATACTGAATGGGAGGTGGGGTGGGGGAGCGGGCCGGTGCCGCTTTCAGCATAAGCTGAGATCAACGATAGAAGACGTGATGTCCGATCGTCGCGACCTGCGCCTTGCCCCAGCCGGGGCGTACGCGCTTGGCATGGAAGAACAGGGCGTCGGGCGCGGGATCCTTCTCCCAATCGCCGTCCATCGCGACCTGCGCCACCGCCATCGCGGTGTGGTATGCCTTCCGACCAGTGTCGATCTTCGGGATCTTGCCGCCGCGGACGAACGAAAACTGGCCGCGCTGCGTCACGACGCCGCAGATCGTCGACGGGAAGCGCCCCGATTCGACGCGGTTCATGATGACGTTGGCGACCGCGAGCTGGCCCGACAGCGGCTCGCCCTTCGATTCGTAAAAGATCGCGCCGGCCAGGCACGCGAGTTGGGGATCGACGTCGTCGGGCATGTCCTGCGCGGCGACAGCCTCGGCGAGCGACGCGTAATCGGCGTCGGCGTCGACCTCTTCCTGGGGAATCATCTGAACATGAATGCCGTCCGGCGCGGGCACCGGCTTTGTGGTCTTGACGGTCGTAAGATCGATCGTGGGAACCGTCACCGTGGTCGGGACGTTGGGAAGATCGGTAGCGGCGGCAGGCGCGCCGATCGCAGCCTTGGCGAGCTCGGATGCAGTGCCCGGAGTCGCGAGGGTGCCGATGCCGCCCACACACAAAGAGAACGCCGCGAGCGCCGCGACGCGCTGAAATCTCGTCATTGATCACGAATTGAATGCGGTTGGCCCGCGGCCGGATTCGTCGTTCAATCGATCCGCCGGGTCACCCCCCGACTGCGTCACCGGCGGCCTCTGACCCCGACGGCACAACGCGTCCTTTTTTGCTGATCGAAACTCTTGGTTGTGCGGCGCAAAAGAGTCAATCGCCGATGATCGTTTCAGCGGCGAACCGTTCTGCCTGCGGGATATCCAGTTCGATCACCCAGAGATCGGGATCGGAGCGTCGCCGACGCGCCCAATATTCTGATATTTCTTCTTCGTTTTCAGTGTCTTGTGGTCCGGATGCCACGAGCGCTCCGGCGCCGTCGAAGCCGAGTCCACGCTCGATGAAGCGTGGATTACCGCCGTTCTCGCGCGTCAGAACGAGGATCGCGCCCGCTTGCGCATCGCCCTTGGCCAGCACCATGCCGAGGCCGCCCGCGTCGTTGACGCGCCGCAGGAGCGCGCTCACCACGATCCCGGTCGGCAGCCGCGCGCTCATGCGTCCGCGCGATAGCCGGCGAGGGTGGCAAGCGGGATGCGCGAGCGCATGAAGGTGCCCGTGCCGCGCGCCGCTTCCTCGCCTGCCGCGTCGATCAGCCGTGCCTCGGCGACGAACACGCGCCGCTGCCCGCTCACCCAGCGCCCTTCCGCCGTCACCGGCCCTTCGCGCAGCGGCCTGGTGAACAGCAGGGTGAAGGCAGTCGTGAGCAGGAAGCGGTCGCTGACGAGACTGTTTGCGGCGTAGAAGGCGGCATCGTCGAGCATCTTGAAATAGCTCGTGCCGTGCGCCGCACCGGCGGCGTGAAAATGCTTCGCCTCGATCGTGAAGGCGATCCGCGAGGTGCCCGGCCCGGTGATCTCCAGCCGCGACTCGAACAGTCCGTTGATCGGTGCCGCGGCGTAGAGCGATTCGAGCGCGCGGAAATGCGCGTCCTCGCCCGCCGGCGCATCAGGCGGCATCGCGTGTTTCGGCGTCGGTCAGCAGCGCATAGAGCGCGTCGGGCTGGCCCGCGCCGCGCAATTTGGCGACGAAGCCCTTGTCGCGCAGGCTGCGCGACACCCGCGCGAGCGCCTTCAGGTGATCCGCGCCCGCCTGCGGCGGCGAGAGCAGCATGAAGGCGAGGTCGACCGGCAGATCGTCGATCGCCTGATAGTCGATCGGCTGCGCAAGCTGCGCGACGACGCCCACGACGCGGTCGAGCCCCTCGACGCGGCCGTGCGGGATCGCCGTGCCGCCGCCGAAGCCGGTCGAGCCCAACTTCTCGCGCTCGGCCAGCGTTTCCGCCACGCCGCGCGGATCGAGGCCATAGGCTTCGCCCGCCGCGGTCGCCAGCGCCTGGAACAGATGCTTCTTGGTGGGGGCCGACACGTGCGCGAGCACGGTATCGGGTCTTAGCACGTCGCTGAAATCGGTCATTATGGTTACCGTCTAGCACGACCGGCGCCGGCGATGAATGCCGGAGCCGGTCGCGAACGTAGGGAAATATCGCTGCCTGGCCTCAGCCTGCCCGATTGGGCTCGACCCAGCCGATCGTGCCGTCGCCGCGGCGATAGACCATGTTATAGGCGCCGGTGCCGCTGTTCTTGAACATCAGCGCCGAGGTGTTCCTGAGATCGAGCATCATCACCGCGTCGGACACGCTGGCGTCGGGGATGTTGGCGCGCGTTTCGGCGACGATCAGCGGATGTTCGGCGGCGAGCTCGTCCTCGCCCGCGGCGTCGGAAAAGATCGTGTAGCCCGCATTGTCGTATGCCAGCGCATCCGCCGCGGCGACGGCCTGGCCCTGGTTGCGATCCTTGAGTCGTCGCATGTACCGTCGGAGCTGCTTTTCGATCTTGTCGGCCGCGCCGTCGAACGCGCCGTGCGCGTCAGTGCCGTCATTGGCGCCCTTGAGCACCAGCCCCTGCATCACGTGCGCGACGATGTCGCAGGTGAAGCGGTTGTCGTGCGGCCCCTTGCCGAAGGTGACCTGCGCCGCGATGGCGCGCGAGAAATATTTGTCCGCAATGCCCTGGAGACGATCCCGGCACGCCTGCTTGAGCGCTTCACCGACATCGACCTGATGACCCGACACCCGGATATCCATGATGATCTTCTCCATCGTGAAACGAGGACGTGGGCACGTCCCCTGGGATCGTCAACCCGACGCCCCGGCACTCCAGAGCGGATTGGCGATATCCTTGAGAAACGCCGCATGCGCGACAAGTTCCGCCTCGCTGGGCGCAAATGTGCGCGGCGGACGCACGATCGCGGCCGACGGCATGGCGCGCACGTCCTCGGGCGGCGCCTCTGCCTCGACCATCAGCCCCAGCCCGATCTGCCGGCCGCCCGTCAGCTCGACATAAACCTGCGCCAGCAATTGCGCGTCGAGCAGCGCGCCATGGAGCACGCGATGGCTGCGATCGATGCCGTAGCGCGTGCATAAGGCATCGAGCGTGTGCTTGGCCCCGGGATGGCGCTGCCGCGCGATCGCGAGCGTATCGACCATCCGCTCCATCGCGACGGTGACGCGCCCGCAGCGGCCGAGCTCACCGTTGATGAACGAGAAGTCGAACCCCGCATTGTGCGCGATCAGCGGGCTGTCTTCGAGAAACTCGAGCAGCTCCTCGACGGCGTCGGCGAACAATGGCTTGTCCGCCAGGAACGCGTCGCTGATGCCATGCACCGCTTGCGCCTCGGCGGGCATGGTGCGCTCGGGATGATAATAAGCATGGAAGGTGCGACCGGTCTCGACGCGGTTGAAGAGCTCGACGCAGCCGATCTCGACCAGCCGGTCGCCGCCGCCGAAGCTGAGCCCCGTCGTTTCGGTATCGAAGACGATTTCGCGCATGGCGATACTATCGCCCCGATGCCTCCGTTAGGCAAGCGATCACCGCGCGAACCTGCACGCGCGTCTGCTCGAGCGGGCCATGGGTGGAAATCACGAAATCGGCGCGCGCGCGCTTTTCCGCATCCGACGTCTGGCGCGCCCGGATCGCGTCGAATCGCGCCATCGTCATCCCCGGTCGCGCGAGCACACGCGCGCGCTGGACGGCCTCGGGCGCAGAGACCACGACGACCTTGTCCACCCCAGCGTCACCGCCGGTCTCGAACAGCAGCGGAATGTCGAGCACCACCAGCCGGGCCTCGGCATGGGCGGCGAGGAAGCGCCGGCGTTCCTCGGCGACGGCGGGATGGACCAGGGCCTCGAGCCGACGCAGCTTCTCGGGATCGCCGAGCACCGCCTCGCCGAGCGCGGTGCGGTCCACGCCTTCGGGCCCGGTGGTATCGGGAAAGGCGTGTTCGATCGCCGCGACCAGCCGGCCGCCGGGGCCTTGCAGTTCATGCACCACGGCGTCGGCGTCGAACATCGGCACGCCCTCGTCGGCGAACATGCGCGCCACGGTCGATTTGCCCATGCCGATCGAGCCGGTGAGTCCCAGCGTGAGCGGCCGGGCGGTCATGAGGTGAGCAGCGCGCGGAGCTCGTCGTCGCGATCGCGCGGCGGCGGGGCGCCGAAGAAGATCTCGAACGCCAGCGCGGCCTGGCCGATCAGCATCTCCAGCCCGTCGACCGTTTCCAGCCCGCGCGCGTGCGCCTGCGCGAGCAGGGCGGTCTCGAGCGGGGCATAGACGATGTCGTACACCACCGCATCGTCAGGCAGCGGCGACAAATCGAGGGTGAGGGGCGGGTGGCCGATCATGCCGAGTGGGCTGGTGTTGACGAGCAATGCCGCGGGCGGCAGCGCGGCATCGAGCGGCAGCGCATCGCCCTTGAGCCCGAACGCCGCGAGCAGCGCGGCGCCCTTGAGCGGCGAGCGGTTGAGCAGGGTGACGCGGCCCACCGCCATCTTCGCCAGCGCGAACAGCACCGCGCGCGCCGCGCCGCCCGCGCCGATCACGACCACCGGCGCGCCCGTCAGATCGAGCTCGGCGATCGGCGCGAAGAAGCCGCCCGCATCGGTATTGGTGCCGACCATCGCGCCATCCTCAGCACGGAACACGGTGTTGATGGCGCCGATCGTCGCGCGGACGTCACCCCGATCCTCGACGAAATCGAGCGCAGCCTGCTTGTGCGGCAGCGTGATATTGCAGCCGCGCCAGTCGGGATCGTCGCGGCGCCTGGCGAAGAAATCGGCAAGGCCGTCGGACGTGACGTGCGTCGCCCGATAGCCAGCGTCGATCCCCAGCGCCTCCAGCCAGAATCCGTGGATCAGCGGCGATTTTGATTGCGCGATCGGATCGCCGATCACCTCGGCATAGGTCATGACGTCAACACCCCGCGCGTCCTCAGATAATCGAGCACCGGCAGCAGCGGCATGCCGAGCACGGTGAACTGGCTGCCCTCGATCCGGGTGAACAGCTGCACGCCCGGCCCCTCGATCCGATAGCAGCCGACGCAGCCTGAAATCGCGGGCCATTCGCGATCGAAATAGTCGTCGATGAACGCGTCGGACAGCGGGCGCACGAACATTTTCGCGCGATCGACGACACGCCAGACGGGCCGGCCGTTCTCCGCGATCACCGCCGCGCTCACCAGATCGTGTCGCCGGCCCGACATCAGCCGCAGGTGCGCGGCCGCCTGCTCGCGGCTTTCAGGCTTGTCGAGCGTGGTCCTGTCTTCGAGCGCGACCAGCGAATCCGAGCCCAGCACCAGCGCACCGGGCACGGCCTGCGACACCTTGATCGCCTTCAGTTCGGCGAGCGCGTCGGCGAGGTTGCGCGGCGCGACCGCCTCGCCGCGCATCGCCTGCTTGACCGCGTCCTCGTCGACATTGGCGGCGACCGCCTCGTACGGCACGCCGGCGGCATCGAGCATCGCGCGCCGCGATGCGCTCTTCGAGGCGAGAATGAGTCTCATTGCGGCTCCCGTTGCTGCACCAAAGCGATGATCGCGGCGGCGGTCTCCTCGATCGAGCGCCGTGTCACGTCGATCACCGGCCATCCGTTGTCGGCGAACATCCGCCGCGCGAACGCGACTTCGCGCTGCACCGCATCGGCATCGACATAATCGGTCTCGGGCGTCTGGTTGAGCGAAAGCAGCCGGTTGCGGCGCACCTGGATCAGTCGGTCGGCGCTGGTCGTCAGCCCGACGACGAGCGGATGGCGGAGCGCGAACAGCGCGGCGGGCGGCGGGCTTTCGACCACGATGGGGATATTCGCGGTCTTGTAGCCGCGATTGGCGAGATAGATCGAGGTGGGCGTCTTGGACGATCGCGAGACCCCCACGAGCAACACCTCGGCCTCTTCCCAATCCTCCTGCCCGATCCCGTCGTCATGCGCGATCGTGAACTGGATCGCGTCGACCCGCGCGAAATAGGCGGCATCGAGCACGTGCTGGCGGCCGGGGCGCGCCTTGGCCTGCTGGCCGAGCATCGCCGACAGCGCATCGTTGACCGGATCGAGCGGCGCCACCGCAGGTAGCCCGAGCGCGCGGCAACGCTGTTCGAGCGCGCGCCGCGTATTGCTGTTGACGAGCGTGTAGATCACCAGCCCCGGATTCTGCGCGATCTCCTGGAGGATGCGTTCGAGATGCGCTTCGGTGCGCACCATCGGCCAGAAGTGGCGGATCGTCTCGACATCGTCATATTGCGCGAGCGCGGCCTTGGCGATGTTCTCCAGCGTCTCGCCGGTCGAATCCGACAGCAGATGGAGGTGCAGCCGCATCAGCTGGGCAAATCTGTGGAAAACATGCCCGCAACCGCTAGCGCAACCGATCCTCGCCGCCAAGCGAGCGAGTCGCTGCGGATGATTCGAGAGTCGTCCACAATCCCATCGACAGCCCCGGGTTCCGTACACAGCCTGTGGATAACGGGGATCGCGGAATCGAATCGCACGGCTTTTCGCGACCGCCGGCGGTCAAGCTGTTGGCATCCTGGGCATGACGGCATAAGCCCCGTCATCCACGCGCCAACAGCATCAACATCCTCTTAGACTCTATATTCTTGTTAGAAGAAGGGAGCGCCTCGCCTGTCCGGATCGCCTGAAACCAAGCCGCTGCTCGCGACGCTGCGGGGTATCCGCCAACCGGTGCCGCCGATCTGGCTGATGCGCCAGGCCGGGCGCTACCTGCCCGAATATCGCGCACTGCGGGAGACCAAGGGCGGCTTCCTCGAGCTGGCGACCGATTCCGCGGCGGCGATAGAGATCACGCTCCAGCCGGTCCGCCGCTTCGATATGGACGGCGCGATCCTGTTCTCCGACATCTTGATCGTCCCCTGGGCGCTCGGGCAGGATCTGCGGTTCGAGGCAGGCGAGGGGCCGCGTCTGTCGCCGCCGCTCGTCGATGCGACGCTCGATCGCCTGACGCAGCGCCCGGAGCGGCTCGGTCCCGTCTACGCCACCGTGTGCGGTGTGGCGGCGGCGCTGCCGCCTGGGGTGACATTCCTCGGTTTCGCGGGATCGCCCTGGACGGTGGCGACCTACATGGTCGCCGGCCAGGGTAGTCGCGACCAGGCCGAGACGCGCGAGCTCGCCTATCGCGATCCGGTCGCGTTTGCCGCGATCATCGACGCGATCGTCGTGACGACGGTCGATTACCTCTCCGGCCAGATCGCTGCCGGCGTCGAGGCGGTGCAGCTGTTCGACAGCTGGGCGGGCAGCCTAGCGCCCGATCAGTTCGAGCGCTGGGTGATCGCGCCCACGGCAACGATCGTCGCCGCGCTGAAAGCCCGTCATCCGGAGGTTCCGATCATCGGCTTTCCCAAGGGCGCGGGCGGCAAGCTCGCCGCCTATGCGCGCGAAACCGGGATCGATGCGCTCGGCCTCGACGAGACGGTCGATCCCACCTGGGCGGACGCGATCCTGCCGCCGGAGCTGCCGGTGCAGGGCAATCTCGATCCGCTGGCGCTGCTCGCGGGTGGCGCGCCGCTCGACGCCGGTGTTGACCGCATCCTCGCCGCGTTCCAGAACCGCCCGCACGTCTTCAATCTGGGCCACGGCATCGGCCAGCACACGCCGATCGCGCATGTCGAGCGGCTGCTGGCGCGGGTGAGGAGAGCGGCATGATCGGATTCCTGGGCGGCGCGTACCTGTGGGTGAAGGCCGCGCACGTCATCTTCGTGATCTTCTGGATGGCGGGCATGTTCATGCTGCCGCGCTATCTGATCCATCATCAGCAGGCGCTCGGCGATCCCGCGCAGGAATCGCTGTGGATCGATCGCGAGGCCAAGCTCCGCAAGATGATCGTCACGCCCTCGATCCTGATGGTCTGGGTGCTGGGCGCGCTGCTTGCCGCCAATATCGGGCTGTTCGACGGTCAGCCGGGGCTCGGCTGGCTCCACGCCAAGATCGCGCTCGTCGTCATCCTGTCGGGCTATCACGGCTGGGCGGTCGGCTATTCGAAAAGACTCGCACGTGGCGAGGCGCGGCTCACCGATCGGCAGCTTCGGATCGCCAATGAAATCCCGGCGCTGATCCTCATTCTCGTCGTCATCCTGGTGATCGTCCGCCCCTTCTGAGCGCCCGTGCGCCCGCTTGACTTAACGGGGCCTCGCTCCTAATTCGCAAGCCATCCGGCGCGCGGTGGACCGCCCGTTGCCGGCCCCTCCTCCTTCGCATCGTCGCTTTTCATCGACCGACGCGCCCCATCGCAAGCCCGAAGCCGGACTTTTCCCATGCATCTCAAAGACCTCAAGAAGAAGACTCCCGCCGAACTGGTCGAAATGGCCGAGGCGTTGGGGGTCGAAGGCGCATCGACGCTGCGCAAGCAGGACTTGCTGTTCGGCATCCTCAAGGAACAGGCCGAGCAGGGTGACCAGATCATGGGCGTCGGCACGATCGAGGTGCTGCAGGACGGCTTCGGCTTCCTGCGCAGCCCCGAGGCGAATTATCTCGCCGGCCCCGACGACATCTACGTGTCGCCCAACCAGGTCCGCAAATTCGGCCTGCGCACTGGCGATACGGTGGAAGGCGAGATCCGCGCGCCTAAGGACGGCGAACGCTATTTCGCGCTGACCAAGCTCACCAGCATCAATTTCGACGATCCCGACGTGGTGCGCCACCGCGTCAATTTCGACAATCTGACGCCGCTCTATCCTGAGCAGAAGCTGACGCTCGATCCGCAGGATCCCACAGTCAAGGACAAGTCGGCGCGCGTCATCGACATCGTCAGCCCGCAGGGCAAGGGGCAGCGCACGTTGATCGTCGCCCCGCCGCGCGTCGGCAAGACGGTGATGCTGCAGAACATCGCCAAGGCGATCACCGACAATCACCCCGAGGTGTTCCTGATCGTGCTGCTGATCGACGAGCGGCCCGAGGAAGTCACCGACATGCAGCGCTCGGTGAAGGGCGAGGTCGTCTCCTCGACCTTCGACGAGCCCGCCAACCGCCACGTTCAGGTCGCCGAGATGGTGATCGAGAAGGCCAAGCGCCTCGTCGAGCACAAGAAGGACGTGGTGATCCTGCTCGATTCGATCACGCGTCTGGGCCGCGCCTACAACACCGTGGTGCCGAGCTCGGGCAAGGTGCTGACCGGCGGCGTCGATGCCAACGCGCTGCAGCGACCCAAGCGCTTCTTCGGCGCCGCGCGCAACATCGAGGAAGGCGGATCGCTCTCGATCATCGCCACCGCGCTGATCGATACCGGCAGCCGCATGGACGAGGTGATCTTCGAAGAATTCAAGGGCACCGGCAATTCCGAGATCGTGCTCGACCGCAAGGTGGCGGACAAGCGTGTCTTCCCGGCGATGGACGTCGGCAAGTCGGGCACCCGCAAGGAAGAGCTGCTGGTCGACAAGGCCAAGCTCTCGAAGATGTGGGTGCTGCGCCGCATCCTGATGCAGATGGGCACGATCGACGCGATGGAGTTCCTGCTCGACAAGATGAAGGATTCGAAGACAAACGAGGATTTCTTCGATTCGATGAATCAGTAGAATCTTCTGTCTGTTTGAGAGCGGCACCGGCCCGCTCCCCCACCCGACCACCCATTTAGGATACTCTCGTGGGTGGTCGGGTGGGGGAGCGGGCCGGTGCCGCAATGCGCGTTTTGCGCATCTTCAAAGAATTTCTCAGTCCTTCTTGCCGGTCAGCGTCGCAAGGTGGCGCTGATACCGGATCGAGGCGGGATCGAGCGCTACCGCCTTGTGCATCGCGGCGATCGCATCTTCGCGCTTGCCGAGCGCCTCATAGCCGTCGGCCAGGCTGTCATAGCTGTTGGCCTTGTCGGGATAGGCACGGGTGAGGAGGCCGAACACCGTCACGGCATCCGCCGGACGTTCGTGCCGCAGCAGATCGTAGCCGAGCTGGTTGAGATCGCGGTCGTCGATCACGTAGCGGCGCGGCTGGGCGGCGAGCTCCCGATCGAACCACGCGTCGATCGTCGGGGCGTCATCCTTGTCCAGTCGATCGGGCAGGGCCCAGGCGATCGACGGCTGGGTGGACGGCGTGGGCTGGCCCATCGCCAGCGCCGCCAGCACGGCGACGTGATCGTCGACGCTGTCGTCCTGCGCGTTGTTGGTTAGCTGCACCAGCGTCAGATGCTCGGCGGGCAGATAGGACAGGTCGGCCTTGAACGCGCGCCAGTCGCCGCCATGCTGGATCCGGGCATGGCCGGCGCTATCGGGGCGCAGGCCGAATCCCAGGCCCTCGGGCGATACCTTGCCGTTGGACAGCGTCGCCGGCGTGGTGGCCTGCGCATAGAGCGCGGGCGAGATCACGCGGCCGGTGTTGAGCGCGTGCTGCCAGCGCGCGAGATCGCCGACGGTCGAATAGACGCCGCCCGCGCCCTGCACGAAGAAATCGGGAATCTGATCATAGGCGCGGCGATCGCCCAGCGGCGATTCCTGGAAACCGTAAGCGCGATTGGGGATGGGATCGTCGTCGGGCGTGCGCAACCGGGTGTGATCCATTCCTAGCGGATCGAACAGCGTGCTTTTCAAATAGGCGGCGAAAGGCTGCCCGGTCAGGTGCTCCACCAGCAACGACAGGACGATGTAGCCGGTGTTCGAATATTTGAATCGCGTGCCCGGGGCGAACAGCAAAGGCTTGTGGTCCTCGGCCAGCACGTCGACCGCGTCGCGGGTGGTGATCGGTGCGCTCAGGTTCCCGGCGTCGAGTTGCATCCCGTAATGATCGAGCACCTCGGGAATGCCCGAGCTGTGCGACAGGAGCTGCCTGACGGTGATGTCGGGATAGGGAAAACCGGGTAGGCGCGATGCCACCGTGTCGTCGAGCGCGAGCTCATGATCGTCGACCAGCCGCAGCACGGTCGCGGCGGTGAATTCCTTCGACACCGATCCGATGTCGAACGCGCTCTCGGCCGTCAGCGGCGTGCGCGCCGGATCACCGGCATCGCCCACCGCGCCGACGAAGATCGTCGTCCCGTCGCGCGCCGCGAGATAGGCGCCGTTGCAGACATGCGCGGCATGGCAGCGATCGAGATAGGTGTGGAAGGCCTGTGCCGTCGGGGCCTCGTCCGCTGCCGAAGCCGCCGTGGTCGCGAGCGATGCCATGACCAGGGCCGTGCCGCACGCAAGTGTGTTATTCATATAAGTCGCCTCCCTGCCGCAGGCGTATTATTATCGTAACACACCTGTCAAGGGAGCAATCGCGACTGTTCGTGGTGGGTCGGCCCTGCTAGGCCCGCCGCCATGCCGACCTTCAGCATCGCCGATGTCTTCACTGCCGCGGGGCTCGCGACGCTGGGGCAGGTGATCATGATCGACCTGATGCTCGCGGGCGACAATGTCGTCGTGCTCGGCACGCTTGCCGCCGGCCTGCCGCCCAGGGAGCGCAAGCGCGTGCTCGGCATCGGCGTCGGCATCGCGCTCGTCTGCCTGATCGCGTTCGCTTTCCTAGCGACGACCTTGCTCCATGTCGTCGGGCTGCTCTTCGCGGGCGGGCTGTTGTTGCTCTGGGTCGGCTGGAAGCTGTTCCGCGAGATCCACCCGCCGCGCCCCGCCGCGGCCGTCGACGATCCCGACACGCCCGCGATCGAGGGCGGGCCGCCGAGCAAAAGCTTCGCGCGCGCCGCGATCCAGGTCGCGCTCGCCGACTTGTCGATGAGCCTCGACAACGTGCTCGCGGTCGCTGGTGCGGCGCGGGACCATCCCACCGTCCTGTTCTTCGGGCTGGCATTGTCGGTGACGCTGATGGCGGTCGCGGCAAACCTGATCGCGCGCATCATCGAGCGTTATCACTGGATCGCCTATATCGGGCTGGTCGTCATCCTCTACGTCGCGGGGTCGATGATCTACGACGGCTGGGTTGATCCCGAAATCGGCGTCGGCCATCTGTTCCGCGCATGGATCTAGCAGCCTTCTTCACCCCCGAAGCGCTCGCGGTGCTGGCGCAGGTCGTGATGATCGACCTCGTGCTGGCGGGCGACAATGCGCTCGTGGTCGGGACGATCGCGGCCGGGCTTCCACGCGACCAGCAGAAGAAAGTGGTGCTCGTCGGCGTCGGCGCGGCGCTGGTGCTGCGCATTGCCTTCGCGCTCGCCGCGACGCAGCTTCTCCAGGTCGTCGGGCTGTTGTTCGCGGGCGGGCTGCTGCTGCTGTGGGTGGCGTGGAAGATGTGGCGCGAGCTGCGCGACCAGGGCGCTTCGGCGGGAGGAGGCGCACCGGCGCCGGTCAAGACCTTCGGCAAGGCGGCATGGGCAGTGGCGCTCGCCGACGTCAGCATGAGCCTCGACAATGTGCTGGGGGTCGCCGGCGCGGCGCGCGATCACCCCACGATCCTCGTCTTCGGTCTCGTCTTCTCGGTGGCGGTGATGGGCCTCGCGGCGAGCCTGATCGCGCGCGTCGTCGATCGCTATCGCTGGATCGGCTATCTCGGGCTCGCCGTCATCGTCTGGGTCGCGCTCAAGATGATCCATGACGGCTTGCTCGATCGCGATCTGGGGTTGCTCAGCGTCCTCGTATGAGACGGTAATCGGCTATCCCAGATGCTCGGCGAAGAAATCCGCCGTCCGTTCGTCGGCCAGCCTCGCTGCCTCGTCCGACCGCCTTTTACCGAATTCGGTCGCGAAGCCGTGATCTTCGCCCGGATAATCGTACAAACTGACCTTGGGATGATCGTCGAGAGCTTCATGCATCCGGCGCTGCGTGTCGGCATCGACGAAGTGATCGGCGCCCGCGATGTGGAGCAACAGCGGGTTCGCGACCGCGTGTTTTTCACCTAAAAGGTTATCGACGCCGACTGCATAATAACCAATGCAGGCATCCACATCCGTGCGCGCGGCGGTCATGTAGGCGAGGCGGCCGCCGAGGCAATAGCCGACCGCGCCCACCTTGCCGTCGCCGCCCAATTGCTTCCGCGCGGCACGAATCGTCGCCTCGATGTCGCGGATGCCGGCATCCTGGTTGAACTTGCCCATCAGCTCGAGCGCACGCTGGAATTGCGGCTCGATATCGGGGTCGAGCTCGATTCCCGGCGCGAGCCGCCAGAACAGGTCGGGTGCAAGCGCGAGATAGCCCGCTTCGGCCAGTCGATCGCATTTGCGCCGGATGCCGGCATTCACGCCGAAAATCTCCTGGATGACGACGATCGCTGCGCGCGGCGTGCCGGCCGGCCACGCGCAATAAGCGGAAAAGCTGCCTTCGCCGTCGAGCGGCGTGATCGTCAGCATGTCGGTCATCGAAACTCTCCCGAAAGGTGGCGCTCGTGATCGAGTAGCCATTGCTTGGTGGCGGTGCCGTCGCCCGCCGAATAAGCGCCGAGCGCGCCGCCTGCGGCCAGCACGCGATGGCAGGGTACGACGATCGGGAAGGGATTGCGCGCGCACGCCTGGCCGATCGCGCGCGGGCTCGACGCCGCCGCCCGCGCGAGCGCGCCGTAGCTCATCGTCTCGCCGAAGGGGATCGCAGCCATCGCGTCGCGCAGCGCCTGGCCGCGCGGCGTGGCGGCCGGTGCGAGGGGAAGCGCGAAGTCCTTGCGCGCGCCCGCGAACCACGCCTCCAATTGTGCTGCGGCTTCGCGAACCGCCGCGGCATGGCCGGGCGCGGGGGCGGCGTCGCGATCGATCGTGATCCGGGTGATCGCCAGATCGTCGCCCGTGATCCGTACCGCACCGATCGGCGTTGCGATTACGGCTTCGTCCTGCGCATACATGACGAAAGTTGTGCAGCCACGGCGCGGTGAGCGCAAGCGGAGACGAGGCATGAAGATCAACGTCGAGATCGACTGTACGCCCGAAGAGGCACGGCGCGTGATGGGACTCCCCGATCTGACGCCGCTCCACGACAAATATGTCGCGGCGATGCGCGACATGATGGACCCGGCGGCCCACCCCGAACTCATCGAGCAGATGATGAGGAGCTGGGCGCCCATGGGCGAGGGGGCGATGACGTTCTGGCGGCGGATGTTCGAAGGCGGCAATGGCGGCTCAAACGGCTGATACGATCGTCGCGCTGTCGAGCGGCGCGCCGCCCGCCGCGATCGGCATCATCCGGCTGAGCGGGCCCGGCGCCTTCACGGCGGGAGAGGTGATCGCGGGGCCGCTGCCGCCACCGCGCGAGGCCGCGTTGCGGGCGCTGTGGGGCGACGACGGCGCGCTGCTGGATCGCGCGCTGGTGCTGACCTTCGCCGCGCCCGCGACCGCGACCGGCGAGGATCTGGTCGAGCTTCACTGCCATGGCGGCCGCGCCGTGATCGCCGCGGTGGAAGCGACGTTGCTCCGTCAGCCCGGCGTTCGCCGCGCCGAGCCCGGCGAGTTTACGCGGCGCGCGCTGATGGCCGGTCGGATCGATCTCGCCCAGGCCGAGGGGCTCGGCGACCTGCTGATGGCGGAGACAGAGGCGCAGCGCCGCGCCGCCCTGGCCTCGACCGAAGGGGCGGTCGGCCGCGCCGTCGCCGGTTGGACCGCGCGCCTCGTGATGCTCGCCGCGCAGGTCGAAGCCGCGCTCGACTTTTCGGACGAGGATGACGTGGCGGTCGATGTGTCAGGCACCACCGCACAAATCGCCACCCTCGCCGACGACATGGTGCGCGTGCTCGACAATCCGCCCGTCGAGCGCCTTCGGGACGGAACCCGCGTGGTGCTCGCCGGCGCGCCCAATACCGGAAAGTCTACACTTCTCAATGCGTTGGTCGAGCGAGAGGCCGCGATCGTGTCGCCGATCTCGGGAACGACACGCGATCGGATCGAGGCGCCCGTCATCCGCGACGGCATCGCCTATGTGTTCACCGACACCGCCGGATTGCTCGACGCGAGCGACGATCCGATCGAGGCGATCGGCATCGGGCGTGCGCGCGAGGCAATCGACGCGGCGGACATCGTGTTGTGGCTCGACGATGCGCCGCCGCCGCCAGGGGCGCTCGCCATCCACGCCCGCGCCGACGCGCCCGGTCGCGGTGCGATCGGCGGGGAGCGGCTAGCGGTCTCCGCAGTGACGGGAGAGGGGATGGCGGCGCTTTGGGGCGCGCTGGCCGACCGCGCCGCCGCGTTGCTCCCCAACCTCGATCGGCCGGTGCTCAACCGCCGGCAGCGCGACCTATGCGCGGCGGCGCAACGCGAGCTGGCTGCGGCTTCCGCTGACGATCCCCTGATCGTCGCCGAGCATCTTCGCCGCGCTCGCGCCGCGCTCGATCGGGTGACCGGTAGAGCAGGGGTCGAAGCGATGCTCGACGCGCTGTTCTCGCGATTCTGTATCGGCAAGTGACATGTTCCACGTGGAACGATTTTGACTTTGCGCGCGCGGCAGCATAGCGCCGCCGCGATGCAGAGCTTCGATGTCATCGTCGTCGGCGGCGGCCATGCCGGGACCGAGGCGGCCGCTGCGGCGGCGCGCCGCGGTGCGCGCGTCGCTTTGCTGACCTTCGATGCGACCAAGGTTGGCGCGATGTCGTGCAATCCCGCGATTGGAGGGTTGGGGAAGGGGCACCTCGTCAGGGAGGTCGATGCGTTCGATGGATTGATCGCGCGGGCGGCGGACGCGGCGGCGATCCATTATCGCATGCTCAACCGCAGCAAGGGTGCTGCGGTGCAGGGACCGCGCGTCCAGGCCGATCGGCGGCGCTTCGCGCGTGCCATCCAGACGATGCTTGCTGAGCAGTCCGGCGTCGCGGTGATCGAAGGCGAGGCAGCCGGCCTCGGCCTAAGTGGAGGGCGTGTCGCGGGCGTCGTGCTCGCCGATGGCGCGCGCCTCGACGCGCGCGCGGTCGTACTCGCCACCGGCACCTTCCTGGGTGGACGGCTCTTTTGCGGCGAGGTGCGCAGCGCGGGGGGGCGCACCGGCGAGCGTGCCGCAACCGCGCTCGGGATTCAGCTCCGCGACCTCGGCCTGCCGATCGCACGGCTCAAGACGGGGACGCCGCCGCGGCTCGACGGGCGCACGATCGACTGGGCAGCGCTCGAGCGCCAGCCCTCCGACGACGAGCAATGGACGATGTCGCCGATGAGCGCGGGGCGACCGCTGCCGCAGCTCGCCTGCGCGATCACCCGCACCAACGCGCGCACGCACGACATCATCCGCGCCAACCTCGATCGCTCGCCGCTCTACTCGGGCGCGATCGAAGCGCTGGGGCCGCGCTATTGCCCGTCGATCGAGGACAAGATCGGCCGCTTCGGCGATCGCGACGGGCACCAGGTGTTTCTCGAACCCGAAGGACTCGACGATCCGCTGGTCTATCCCAACGGCATCTCGACCTCGCTGCCTGCCGACGTGCAGACGGCAATCGTCGCGAGCATGGCCGGGCTCGACCGCGCGCGCATCGTGGTGCCGGGCTATGCGGTCGAATATGACCATATCGATCCACGCGCCCTCGATGCGAGGCTGGGAGTCGATGCGATCGAAGGCCTGTTTTGCGCCGGACAGATCAACGGCACGACAGGCTATGAAGAGGCCGCCGCGCAGGGGCTGGTCGCCGGACTCAACGCCGCGGCGTCGGCGCGCGGGCTGGCACCGCTGATCCTCGATCGGGCGCAATCCTATATTGGCGTGATGATCGACGATCTCGTGCTGCAAGGCGTGACCGAGCCGTATCGGATGCTCACCGCGCGCGCCGAATATCGGTTGCGACTGCGCGCCGACAATGCCGAAACCCGTCTCGGCGGGATCGCGGCGGCGCTGGACTGTATCGGCACCGAGCGCGCGGCGCATCAGCGGCGCCGCGCCGAGGGTCGCGAACGGATCGACCAGCATCTCGCGGAGACAGCGAGCCCGACCGAGATGGCGCGACGCGGGGCGCCGGTGAAGCAGGACGGTATCCGCCGCTCGTTCGCCGAGTGGCTGCGGTTCCCCGATGTCGGGGCGGCGCACCTCGCCCCGAACGCGTTCGACGGCGTCGCGCCCGCGATCGTTGCCGAAGCGATCGAGGATGCGCGTTACGCGCCCTATCTCGAACGCCAGCAGGCCGAGGTCGCGGAGATGCGCGCGAACGATGCTGTCGCGCTGCCACCGGCGCTCGATTATGCTGCGATTCCGGGCCTGTCGATCGAGATGGTCGAGCGGCTCGCCGCGGGGCGGCCCTCGACGCTCGGCGCCGCGAGCCGCGTGCGTGGGATCACGCCCGCGGCGTTGTCCGCCATCCTGCTCCACATTCGCCGTCGCGCCGCATGACCGAGGACGAGGCGCGGTGCTGGGTGCGAGGCCGATACGGCGTTTCACGTGAAACATCGATCGCGGCCTTTTGCGATCTCGTCCGTGCCGAATCGGCACGTCACAACCTGATCGCCGCTTCGACGCTCGAGGCGATTTGGGCGCGCCATGTCGTCGATTCGGCGCAGTTGCTCGATTGGGCGGACCGGCCCGGCGCCTGGCTCGACATCGGTTCGGGGGCAGGCTTTCCCGGGATGGTCGTCGCGTTGCTGACCGATCGGGCGGTCACCTTGTGCGAACCGCGTAAGCGACGAGCGACGTTTCTCGAAGAGGCAGCCGTCATGCTCGGGGTCGCCGATCGCACGACGGTCGTGGCGTCGAAGGTGCAGGCGCTGTCGGGCCGGTTCGCCGTAATTTCGGCGCGGGCTGTCGCCGCGCTGCCCGATCTGTTCGTCGCGGCGTGCCATAATGCGACCCGCGACACCGTCTGGGTGCTGCCCAAGGGACGGTCGGCGCGCGAAGAGGTGGCATCGGCGCGAAAGGCATGGCATGGTTCGTTTCACGTGGAACGCAGCGTGACCGATCCGGACGCGCTGATCATCGTGGCGAGAGGCATATACCCCCGATGACCTGTATCGCGGTGGCGAACCAGAAAGGCGGGGTCGGCAAGACGACGACCGCGATCAACCTTGGCACCGCGCTCGCCGCGGTGGGGATGCGCGTGCTGCTGATCGACCTCGATCCGCAGGGAAATGCGTCGACGGGGCTCGGAATTGCGCGGCCGGACCGAGCGCGGTCGAGCTACGACCTGTTGATCAACGAAGTGTCGTTGCGCGAGGCGGCGGTGGCGTCGCGCGTGCCGCGGCTCGACGTGGTGCCCGCGACCGAGGATCTGTCGGGTGCCGAGATCGAGCTCGTCGATTACGAAGCGCGCACGCATCGGCTCGATCGCGTGCTGACCGCGCATGACGGCGGCACGTGGGACGTCATCCTGATCGATTGCCCGCCGTCGCTGGGGCTGCTGACGCTCAATGCGATGGTCGCCGCCGATTGCCTGCTGGTGCCGCTCCAATGCGAATTCTTCGCGCTCGAAGGGCTGAGCCAGCTTCTCAACACGGTCGAGCGCATCCGCTCGCGCTTCAATCCCGGCCTGTCGATCCTGGGTGTAGTGCTGACGATGTACGATCGTCGCAACCGGCTGACCGAGCAGGTGTCTGACGATGTGCGCGCGGTGCTCGGCCGGGTGGTGTTCGAAACCGTTATCCCGCGCAACGTGCGCCTTTCCGAAGCGCCGAGCCATGGCGTGCCCGCGCTGATCTACGATCATCGCTGCGCCGGGTCCGAAGCCTATATCGCGCTCGCACGCGAACTGATCGGGCGGCTGCCCAAACCGGCGAAGGCGGCATGAGCGAGGGCGCGCGCAAACCCAAGCCCGGCCTCGGCCGCGGGCTTTCGGCGCTGATGGGGGATATCGCGCGCGAGACGCCGGTGACGCCGGGCGCCGACGCCGGCATCACCGGTGTCCGCACGCTTCCGGTCGCCTCGTTGGCGCCGCATCCCGATCAGCCGCGGCGCACCTTCGACGAGGACGCGCTGAACGAACTGGCGCAATCGATCGCGGCGCGTGGATTGATCCAGCCGATCGTCGTGCGGCCGCACGGTCACGATTACCAGATCGTCGCCGGCGAGCGTCGCTGGCGCGCGGCGCAGAAAGCAAGACTGCACGAAGTTCCTGTAATCGTTAGAGATTTTAACGATGCCGAGACGCTCGAAATCGCGCTTCTCGAGAATATCCAGCGCGAGGATCTCAACGCGATCGAGGAGGCTGAGGCCTATCGCAAGCTGATCGACCAATTCGGCCACACGCAGGAGGCGCTGGGCAAGCTCGTCCACAAGTCGCGCAGCCACATCGCCAACCTGATCCGGCTGCTCGATCTGCCCGCGCCGGTGCGCGCGCATGTCGCGCATGGCCGGTTGAGCATGGGGCAGGCCCGCGCGCTGATCGGCGCGCGCGACCCCGAGGCGCTGGCGCGCGAGGTAATCGATCGCGACTTGTCCGTGCGCGAGACCGAGAAGCTCGCGCGCGCGGTCAAGACCGGATCGGCCGCGCCGGCTACGCGTGATTCGAGCCACAAGGATGCCGATATCGCGGCACTGGAACGCCAGCTCGGCGACCTGATCGGGCTCAACGTCCGTATCAGCCATGGCCCCAAGGGCGGCACGTTGTCGCTTGCTTATTCGACGCTCGATCAGCTCGACATGGTCTGCCAGCGGCTGAGCGGCGAGACGATCTGACACTTTCCCACATCGCGATGTTCCGCTAATGTTCCTATCGGCTGGACCTTCGGATCGATGCCGTGGGGAGGGGGCTTCGTGTCGTTTTTCCGGAACCGTTGGAACTTTCGCGGGCGACGCCGTCGTCAGCGGTTGCGGGCCGCCAGTCGGGCGACGCCCAGAAACGCCTGTTCGGCGAGCACGTCGCCCGCAGTGCCCGGCGCCATGATCGCGCGCTCGCTTGCCCGGATATGGTCGATCGCGGCGTCGATCCGGTCAGGGGTCCAGGTGCGCACCGCACGGGCAGTCGCCGCTTTCTCGCGGAAGAAGACGCGATTGCGCTCCATCACCGCGTCGATCGGTGCGCCCGCCTCGGTCTCCGCGCGCAACGCCGCGATCGTCATCAGCCGCCGCACCAGCCCGCGCAGCAGCGGGATCGGCGACACGCCCGCCTCGGCGAGCCGCGCGAGCTCCGGGCCGATCACCGCGACGTCGCCCGCCACCGCCGCGGCGATCGCGCGGCTCATCTCGGCCTCGCCCAGATCGGCGCCGATCGCGTCGAGCGTGGCGTCGTCGATCTCGCCGGGCTTGTCGGGGCCGGCGTCGAGATAGAGCGCGATCTTTTCGATCTCGCGCGCCACGATCGCGCGGTCCCCGCCGCTGGCGGTGGCGAGGCGCCGCGCGGTGTCGCCGGTGGTGCGCAGGCCGTGGTCGCGCGCGATCTGCGCGACCATTCGGTCGGCATCCGCGCCGTCGGGGACGTAGCAGGCGAACGCCAGCGCGCGCGCATGGCCGATCGCGAGCTTGACGATCTTGCCGCTCGATTTGACCCCGGGTGCGATCGCCACCACCGGATTGCCTGCCTGCTCGGCGTCGAGCAGCAAGGTGAACGCCTCGAGCGCGTTCTCATCCGCCCCGTTGACGCGCAGATGGCGCGCACCGCCGAACAGCGAGATCGAGGCGGCCTCGTCGGCGAGCCGGCCCGGATCACCCCTCAGCGTCGCGCCCTCGATGTCGACGCGCTCGGCTTCGGGACCCATCGCCCGTGCGAGCCGCTGCGCCAG
Source organism: Sphingomonas sp. (assembly GCA_035538935.1). GTDB lineage: Bacteria > Pseudomonadota > Alphaproteobacteria > Sphingomonadales > Sphingomonadaceae > Sphingomonas. The sequence goes on along the minus strand of DATLJH010000006.1, from coordinate 73,949 downwards.
CTCGGCCGCGCCCGCCTCGTCCGGCCCGTGGAGCAGATAGAGGCGGATGTCGGCGCCGGGCGCATCGAGCGCGGCGCGGATCTGGTTGGCGCTGGCCTTCACTGGCCCTCGCGCGGCGCCCGCGCATAGGTCGCGATCCGGGTCACGATCTGGTCGGCGACGATTTCGGACAGGCGCTCAAGCGCGGTGTTCTCGGCGGCGATCGTCGCATATTCGGAGCCGACCACGTCGACGCCCGCATCCGAGTCCGCGGTGTCGTCGATCACCACCTTGCTGCCGTCGAGCGCGACGAGCTGATAGCGCGCGCGCAAGCTCCGGCGCTCGCGGGTCACGCTGTCGTCGCGACGTACGCCGAGCCCGCTGATCTGGTCGTCGAGCGTGACCTGGAGGCGATAGAGCGGCGCGCCGCCGGCGTCGGGCAGGCGATCGCGCAGCGCGTTGGCGACGAGCCAGCCCGATTTGCCCGCGATCGGCGCGACCTCGATCCGGCTCAACGTCGTCGCGACTGGGCCGCTGCTGCCGCCCGAATAGAGCGGATGCAGCCCGCAGCCCGCCAGCCCCAGCAGCATCAGGGGCGCGAGCCGCCTCATGCGACGAGGTTGACCAGCCGGTCGGGCACGACGATCACTTTGCGCGGGGGCTTGCCGTCGAGCAGGCGCACGATCTTGTCGCTGGCAAGCGCGGCGGCCTCGACGTCGGCGCGCTCCATGCCCTTGGGGAGCGACAAGGTGTCGCGCAGCTTGCCGTTGACCTGGATCGCGATCGTCACCTCGTCCTCGACGAGGCAGGCGGGATCGACCTCAGGCCAGGCGGCATCGGCGACCAGGCCGTCGTGCCCCGCGGCGGCCCAGGCTTCCTCGGCGACGTGCGGCACCATCGGCGCGACGAGGCGCATCAGCGTCCGCGTCGCCTCGGCGCGCGACGCCGAGGGCGCGGCCTTCTCGATCGCGGCGACCAGCTCGTAAAGCTTGGCGACCGCCTTGTTGAACGACAGCGCCTCGATATCCTCGGCCACGCCGGCGATCGTCTGGTGGAGCTTGCGGTCGAGCGCCCGATCGTCACCGGCGGCCGTGCCCGCGCCTTCTTCGGGGCTGTCGAACAAGCGCCACAGCCGCTGGACGAAGCGCCACGAGCCTTCGATCCCTGCCTCGCTCCACGGCAGGTCGCGCTCGGGCGGCGAATCGGAGAGCATGAACCAGCGCACTGCGTCGGCGCCGTACTGGTCGACGATCGGCTCGGGATCGACGGTGTTCTTCTTCGATTTCGACATCTTCTCGATGCGGCCGACCGTCACCGGCTGGCCGCTCGCGATCTCGATTCCGTCCTTCACCTCGGCGGGGCCGAGCCAGCGGCCGTCGGCGGCCTTGTAGGTCTCGTGCGTCACCATGCCCTGGGTGAACAGGCCGGCGAAGGGCTCGTCGATGTCGAGCATGCCGATGTGCTTGAGCGCGCGCGTCCAGAAGCGGGCGTAGAGCAGGTGCAGGATCGCATGCTCTACGCCGCCGATATACTGGCCGACCGGCAGCCACTTCTCGGCGGTCGCACGATCGAACGGCCTGTCCTCGGGCTGGCTGGCGAAGCGGATGAAATACCAGGAGGAGTCTACGAAGGTGTCTAGCGTGTCGGTCTCCCGTTTCGCGGGGCGGCCGCAGGCGGGGCAATCGACGTGCTTCCAGGTCGGGTGGCGATCGAGCGGGTTGCCGGGGACGTCGAACGACACGTCCTCGGGGAGCGTGACCGGCAACTGGTCGCGCGGCACCGCCACCGGGCCGCAGACGTCGCAATGGACGATCGGGATCGGCGTGCCCCAATAGCGCTGGCGGCTGACGCCCCAGTCGCGCAGGCGGTAGACGGTCGCGCCGTCGCCCCAGCCTTCGGCCTCGGCGCGGGCGATGACCGCGCGCTTGGCCTCCTCGACGGGCAGGCCGTTGAGAAAGGCGGAGTTCACCAGGGCGCCGGGCCCGGTATAGGCTTCGTCGCCCGCGAACACCGCGTCGACCGTCTCGCCCTCGGCGACGACGCGGCGCACGTCGAGCCCGTATTTGCGCGCGAAATCCAGGTCGCGCTGGTCGTGCGCCGGCACGCCCATCACCGCGCCCGAGCCATAATCCATCAGCACGAAATTGGCGATGTAGACGGGGAGTTCGATCGACGAATCGAGCGGGTGGATCGCCTTCAAGCCCGTATCGTAGCCGAGCTTTTCCTGCGTCTCGATTTCCGCCGCCGTCGTGCCGCCCTGCTTGCATCGTTCGATGAAAGCGAGCGCCTCGACATTGTCGGCGGCGTGGGCCTGCGCGATCGGATGATCGGCGGCGACCGCGACGAAGCTCGCGCCGAAGATGGTGTCGGGGCGGGTGGAGAAGACCTCGATCTCGTCCGCGCTGCCGGCGAGCTTGAACCGGAACGTGAGCCCCCGGCTCTTGCCGATCCAGTTCTCCTGCATCAGCTTGACCTTGTCGGGCCAATGCTCAAGCCCGTCCAGCCCCGCCAGCAGCTCGTCGGCGAACTGGGTTATCTTCAGGAACCACTGGCTCAATTTGCGCTTCTCGACCAGCGCGCCCGAGCGCCAGCCGCGGCCGTCGATCACCTGCTCGTTGGCGAGCACGGTCATGTCGACCGGATCCCAGTTGACCGCCGATTCCTTGCGATAGACGAGGCCTGCCGCGTAGAGATCGAGGAACAGCGCCTGCTCGTGCCCGTAATAATCGGGCTCGCAGGTCGCGAGCTCGCGGGTCCAGTCGAGCGCGAAGCCGAGGCGCTTCAATTGCGCCTTCATCGTCGCGATGTTGGCGCGGGTCCAGCCGCCGGGCGCGACATGCTTTTCCATCGCGGCATTCTCGGCGGGCATGCCGAACGCGTCCCAGCCCATCGGATGGAGCACCTCGTGCCCGGTCATGCGCTTGTAGCGCGCCAGCACGTCGCCCATCGTGTAGTTGCGGACATGGCCCATATGGATGCGCCCCGACGGATAGGGAAACATCTCGAGCACATAGGCACGGGGCTTCGCCGAATCGTCGCGCGCGGCGAAGGTGCGCTGGTCGTCCCACACCTTCTGCCAGGCCGCGTCCGCCTTCAGCGCATTGAAGCGGGAGGCCATGAGGAAGAAATACTCTGGTTAGCTGACCGCGGCGCGGCGCAGGTCGCGGGCGCGGGTGAGGATGATGTCTTCGAGCTTCTGCACGGTCGCCGCCTTGACGGGCGCGTCGACCCAGGTACCGCCCTGATTGATCTGGCGGAGCGCGGCGACGCGCAGCGCATCGGCGCGCAGATCCTGATCGAGGATCGACACCGTCACCTTCATCCGCTCGGCCGGCGTGTTCGGGTTGACGTACCAGTCGGTGACGATGACGCCGCCGTTCGAATCGGTCTGCAGCAGCGGCATGAACGACAGCGTGTCGAGGCTGGCGCGCCACAGATAGGCGTTGACGCCGATCGTCGTGGTGCGCGCGGCCGCAAGGTCGGCCTTGGGACGCTCACCGCCGCCGCAGGCGACGAGGGGAAGAAAAAGCGAGACCACGATCGCGGTGCGCAACGGGCGGTTCATTGGCGGTTCCCTGAGCGAAATGGGGGTCGCTATGCCTCTATAGATGGTCTGCGGCCGCCGCAAGCGCGGCCGTCTGTGGAGATGGTGCAACACTTGTGCGGAAACGACTCTCAGCAGTGGAATAGCGAGCACGAATCGTGCTAGGCGCGGTAGCGATAACGAAGGATCTGTCGTGATCGAAGGTCGAGCTCTCTGGGGCATGGGGCTGGTGGCGCTCGTCGCTGCCGGCATCGCCGTGTCTCCCGCGCTCGGCGCTCCCGACAACGGTAAGACCTCGTTGACGCTCGGCCTCGACGGCGGCATCGGATCGTTCACGCCCGCCTCGGCCGACCCCAAGCTCGCCGCCGCGCTGGCGCGCAGCGGCCTCGGCAGCAACGGCTTCCGCTTCACGCCGTCCGAAGCGACCAAGGACGATCATCACCGGGTGACGGTCGCGGTCAATCGCCGCGTCTCGCGCACCAGCGACGAGAGCGCCGCGCGCACCGTGACGCCGACGACCACGGTCAGCGTCGCGCCGATCGCCTACAATCTGGGTGTCGCCGTGGGCTGGAAGCGATTCGCGCTGTCGGGCGACGTCACGCATGTCGATCTCGGCGGCAAGCCGGGCAGCGGCCAGTCGGTCGATGTGGGGCTGAGCTATACCGGCCACCGCGTCTCGGGCCGCGTCAAGGCGACCGCGACCCGGCCGCTCGCCGATACGCCACGGCTGATCGCCGACGATCCGAGCTATTCGATCGATGTCGGCGGCTCCTATTCGCTGACGCGCAATCTCGATCTGACCGCGGGCGTCCGCTACAAGTCCGAACGCGATCGCGACCGGCTCCAGCGGCTGTCCGACGATCACCGCGACAGCCAGGCGGTCTATATCGGCACGGCGTTCCGCTTCTAGTCACCTGGAACTGAAGCCCGTCACAATCCAGTTCTGTCCTCTGAACTTGCCTGCCCCTGCGCAGGCAGGGTTTCAGGGTCCGTCGTGCTGCAATTGACGGCGTTGCCTGGAAAGATGGATGCTGAATCAAGTTCAGCATGACGGCCTTGATACGACGAACTTCGGTTCCGCCATATTAGAGCAACGAGCCTTAAATCAGAACCGTTCGTCCCCGGACTTGATCCGGGGTTGTCGAAGCACCGTCCTTTTCCCGCCGTGGAAAAGAAGAACGGCCCTTCGACAAGCTCAGGGCGAACGGCCGTGGGTCAGATTAAACGCCCGTTGCTCTAGGACCAAACGACTTTCAGCTCTGGCGGCTGCGCAAATGGCGGATTTTCGAGCTTCCGGTGCTCACGGACCTTTAAGTCCGCTGCACTCCAGGTCTCGGAAAAGCACCACTTTCGACTCGCCATCTCCTGAATGTCGATCGGCCCTGGGCGGCATAGACGAATTCGGACAGGCAGGCAGCGCCCCGGTTGCGGTCGTTCACCTTCACGACCTTGATCCCTGAACCCTATTGTTCGCTCATTCGATGATGCGACCGACGCGGACGAGCAGGCCGCTCGGATCGCTGACGGCAAACTCGTATGTCCCCCAGGGCTTGGCGTGCGGCGCGCCCTCGATGATGAGATCGCGCACGCCCTCGGCGACCGCGTCGACATCATCGACATACAGATACAGCCCAAAGGGATTGTCTTCGATGTGCTTCGGCCAGCCCGGGGCGTGGGTGAGATGCAGATGCCAGCCCCGGCCGTCCTCCAGAATGCGATAATGGCCGTAGTCGCTGACGACCGTGAAGTTCAGGCGCCGGTAGAACGCTTCGCTCGCGTCGAGATTGCTGCTCGGTATGATTGCTACCGCTCGATGATCCATGCTCTGAAACTCCAACATCCGGCCCTGTGCCCGATGTGAGCGCGCCGGCACGCTTTGGCGAGGGGCAAATGGCACCAACGGCGCCGAACCGGATATTGGGCCCAAGAAGTCCGGCAAGCGAGCCTCCAAAGTCCGGCCCAAAATGCTACACCGCGCCCATGCCCGATCATCCTCGCGTTGAAAGCAGCCGCGCGTTGCGCACGCGTGGCGCCATCGTCGATGCCTTTATCGAGCTGGCGTTCGAGCACCGATATGATGCGATCCGCGTATCCGATCTGATCACGCGCGCGGGCGTCGGAAAATCGACCTTCTACGAACATTTTCACGGCAAGGACGACGTCTTGCTGGAGGCCGTGGCGCCGGTTCTTCTGGCGCTCGCCACCGCCGCGTCGGGACGCGCGGCGCGCTCTTACGTTCGTGAAATGGTTGGTCATCTCTGGGAACGCCGGTCGATCGGACGACCGATCATCGATTCGATGACGGCACCCATCATTCAACGTCGCCTGGCGGAAGCAATTCGGCCGCATGCCGTTCGCGCCGGGCTCGCGGAGGGCAATTCATCAATTTCGGCAACTGGAATTGCCGCCGCCCAGCTGGCAATGCTGAGATGCTGGTTGGCGGGCCACGCCGCCGCCACGATCGATGATATGACCGATCAATTGATCGCCTGCGCGCGCATTCTCGAAAGCGATCGCCGTTGATCGCCACAAGGCGCGATCGCATTACCGTGCTTCGCCTGCGAAACTATCCGACCGCGAACCACCAGACTGCCTGATCGTCGCCGGGCGCTACGGGTCGATCCAGGCGTCGATCGCGGCCCAGCCGTGGAAACCTGTTCGCATCAGGCGCTTTCCCTGCGCGCGCGTGACGCCGCCGAGCGCGATGGCGGGGCCATCGAAGGCGCGCGCGATCAGGCGCGCGCGCGTCGGCCCGAGCGGCGGCGCGCCCGGATGCGAGCGGGTGGAGAACACCGGCGAGACGAAGACGAGGTCGGCGCCCGCATGCGCCGCCGCGCGCGCCTGCCCACGCGAATGCGCCGCGCGCGTCAGCAGCCCGCGCGGCGGCCGCCGCCGGGCATTGTGGACGCCGTCCTCGCGGGCGGCGAGCCGATCGGGCCCGGCGCGCACCAGCACCAGCCCGCGCGCCTGTGCGATCGCCTGGATCGCGGCGAACAGGCGCCGGCGCTCGGCGAGCGGCGTGCGGTAATGGCGGAACACGATCCCGCCGCCGCGCGGCAGGCGGTGGATCGCCGTCCATAGATCGTCACCGAGCCGCTCGTCGGTCATCAGCCAGAAACGGGGTGGGTGGCGGCGCGGCACGACGCTGCCTATAGCAGCGCGCATGCGTCCCGACGATCCCGCCCAGCGCCTCGCCCAGGTTCATGCCGCCATCGCCAAGGCCGCGCGCACCGCCGGGCGCAAGCCCGACGAGGTGACGCTGATCGCGGTCTCCAAGACGCATCCCGTCGAGGCGATCCGGCCGTTGCTCGACGCCGGTCAGCGCGCGTTCGGTGAGAATCGCGTGCAGGAGGCGCAGGTGAAATGGCCCGCCCTGCGCATGGCCGTGCCCGATGCGACCCTCCACCTGATCGGCCAGCTCCAGTCGAACAAGGCCGACGAGGCGGTGGCGCTGTTCGATGCGATCCATTCGGTCGATCGCCCCTCGCTCGTCGCCGCGCTCGCCCGGGCGATGGACAAGACCGGGCGACGCCCGGCCTGTTTCGTCCAGGTCAATATCGGCGCCGAGGCGCAGAAGGGCGGGGTGGCGATCGCCGACCTGCCTGCGCTGCTTGCCGAGGCGCGTGCCGCCGACCTGCCGGTGGCGGGGCTGATGTGCATTCCCCCGGCCGATGTCGAGCCTGCACCCTATTTTGCGCTGCTCGCCAAGCTGGCGCGCGAGGAAGGCATGGCGGGACTCAGCATGGGCATGTCGGGCGATTACGAGACCGCGGTGACGCTCGGCGCCACGCACGTCCGCGTCGGCACCGCGCTGTTCGGCACGCGTTCGTGAAGCCCGATGCGCTGATCTTCGATTTCGACGGCGTGCTGCTCGAAAGCGAATATGCCGGCAACGCGCAGATCGCGCGCTACCTGACCGCGATCGGGCACCCGCACACGCCCGAAGAGGCGATGGCGCATTACATGGGGCTGGCGGGCGCGGATTTCGTCGCGGCGATCGAACGTCGCATCGGCCGGGTGTTGCCCGACGATTTCCACGCGGCACGCACGCAAGAGGATGCGCGCGTGCTCGCCGAAGGGCTCGACGCGGTCGCGGGCGCGATCGCCTTCGTCCGATCGCTGCCGCGCGATCTGCCGCGCGCGATCGCCTCGTCGAGCTCGACCCGCTGGATCACGACGCACCTCGCGCATCTCGGCCTCGCCGACGATTTCGGATCGATGATCTTTTCGGGCCGCGAGCATGTGGCGCGCGGCAAGCCCGCGCCGGACGTCTATCTTCACGCCGCCCGCGTGCTGGGCGTGCCGATCGAGCGCTGCGCGATCCTCGAGGATTCGCCGGTAGGCGCGGCTGGGGCGGTCGCCTCGGGTGCCACGGTGATCGGGCTGTGCGCGGGCCGGCATTGTCCGCCGGGCCATGCCGACACGCTGCGGTCGATCGGCGTGACGGCGGTGGCGCACGATTTCGCCGAGGTCGCGCGCCTGCTCGGGCTCGGCTGAGCGGCCGGGCCGTCAAGCGGCGTCGGGTTCTTCCTCGTCCTCGACGCCGAGCTCTTCGTCCTCGTCGGCATCGAGAATCTGGTCGAGCTCCTCGGCGATCAGGTCGAGCTGGTCGACGCTCAGCGTCCATTCGTGCGCTTCGCCGTCCTCGTCCTCGATCTGGAGCAGATAGTCTTCGCCCACGGGCGTGATGCTGAACGTGTCGAGCGCCTTGGCCATCGTCGCCTCCTTGCTTGCCGAGAGGCTTCAAAGACCGAGCGGCGCAATCGTTCCCGTGCGCGCTCAGCGGCCAACGATCGTGTAGGTCATTCGTGCGCGGATCTCGAAGTCGAGGCGTTCGTAGAGCGCGATCGTCGCGGCGTGATCGGCATAGGCATGGAGAAAGGGCGTCTCGCCGCGATCGGCGATGCGGCGCGCGACGAGGCCGAGCAAGGCGGCGGCATAGCCGCGCCCGCGCCAGCCGGGGCGCGTGCAGACGCCGCTCACCTCGGTGAAACCGGGCGCCTTGAGCCGCTCGCCCGCCATCGCGACGAGTTGACCGTGCTCGCGCACGCCGACGAAGCCGCCGAGCTTATGTGTACGCGCGAAGAACGGGCCGGGCTCGGTCAGCGTCGCGAGCTCGAGCATGTCGGTGGCGTCGGCATCGCCGAGCGGGCGCACGTCGAAGGTGGGTTCGGGGACGGTGAGGCGCCGCGCGATCATCTGCACGCACCGCGCCTGGCTGATGACGCGCAGGCCGCCGGGAAGCGCGGGATCGAAGCGCTCGACGAGGCCGACCACGCCGGTTGCGGGCATGAGATCGGCCAGTGCGGCGAGGCTGCCGGGCGTCGCGTCGGCCGTCGCGGCGAACAGCGCGACCTCGGGATCGAAGCGCAAGGCGTGGTCATCGCCGATCGCGAAGCCCGCCTGTCGCGTCGTCAGCGCGCTCCAGACCGGGCGATCGAGCGGGTGCTCCATCGTCAGAGCTGGTGGCCGGTGCGGTCGCGCTTGGTGGCGAGATAGCGTTCGTTGTGGGGGTTGGGCGGCAAATGGTGTGGCACGCGCTCGACGACGCGGATGCCCGCCGCCTCCAGCCCCGCGACCTTGGCGGGGTTGTTGGTGAGAAGGCGGATTTGGTCCTGACCGAGCAAGGTCAGCATCCGCGCCGCCACCGCGAAATCGCGCGCGTCGACCGCGAAGCCGAGGCGAGTGTTGGCGTCCACGGTGTCGAATCCCTGATCCTGCAGCGCATAGGCGCGCAGCTTGTTGATGAGGCCGATCCCGCGCCCTTCCTGGCGCAGATAGAGCAGGATGCCCCAGCCGCTCTTCTCGATCTCGTGGATCGCCGCGTGGAGCTGCGGCCCGCAATCGCATTTGAGGCTGCCGAGCACGTCGCCGGTCAGGCACTCGCTGTGAAGGCGGACCAGCGGCGGACCGTCGGGCGCGCCGATCAGCAGCGCGACGTGCTCGCCCGGCATTTCGGGGGTACGGAAGGCGATGATCTCGGCATCCTCGGCGCCGTCGACCGGGAGGCGCGCGCGCGCGGCGATGGTCAGCCGTGCGGCGTCCTCGTGCGCGTCGATGTCCGCGGGGGTGATCGCGACCTCGGCCTCGGCGTCGGGGCGCACGAAGAAGGCGGGAAGGATGCCGGCGATGCGCGCCAGTTGGAGCGCGGCGGCGGCAAGACCGGGTGCGGCAAGGGGAATCGCGGCGAACGGCCCCTTCATCGGGGTCGCGAGGTCGAGCTGCGGATCGGCGAGCGCGGTCGCCGTGGCGAAATCGAGCCAGGGCGCGCGGGCGATCAGCACCGGGGCATCGGGGGTGGCGGCCTCGCGCTGGTTGGCGAGCTTGAGCGTCGCCGCGCGGCCGGCGGAGAGCAGCACGGGCGCTGTGCCGTCGGGGTCGAACGCGGCGAGGCGTTCGTCATCCGCGGTCTCGATCGCGAGCAGGGCGAGCGCGGCGCCACCGTCGCCGATTGCCACCGGCCAGCCGCGGCGCAGCGCGTCGATCGCCCGGGCCGCGGCGCGCGCGGTCATGCGGCGAACTCGGTCATGATCGGCACGTGATCCGACGGCTTGAGCCAGCTGCGGCAATCCTCGAACACGGTGTGCGCGACCGCGCGCTCGGCGACGTCGGCGGTCGCCCACATATGGTCGAGCCGGCGGCCGCGGTCGTTCTTGGTCCAGTCGGGCGAGCGATAGCTCCACCAGGTGTGGAGCCGTGCGGGCGCGGGGAAGAAGTGACGGCCGAGATCGACCCACGAATTGGAGCCCTTGAGCGCATTGAGGGCATCGACCTCAATCGGCGTATGGCTGACGACCTTGAGCAGCTGCTTGTGGTTCCACACGTCGCATTCGAGCGGGGCGATGTTGAAGTCGCCGACCAGGATCGTGGGCGTGTCGAGCGTTTCCGACCACCGCGTCATCCGCTCGACGAAATCGAGCTTCTGCCCGAATTTGGGGTTCACGGTGCGATCGGGAATGTCGCCGCCCGCGGGCACGTAGACGTTCTCGAGCCGCATGCCGTTCGGCAGCCGCACGCCGATGTGCCGCGCCTCGCGGTTGGCCTGCCAGTCGAGCCGGTCGTCCTCGGCGAGCGGCAGCCGCGACAGGATCGCGACGCCGTGGTGCATCCGCTGGCCGTGGAGGAAGTGGTGCTCATAACCCAGCCGGCGGAAGGGCGCAGTGGGGAAATCGCCGTCGATCACCTTGGTTTCCTGCAGGCACAGGATGTCGGGCTGCACGTTTCTGAGGAAGCGCTCGACGATCTCGATGCGGAAGCGGACGGAGTTGATGTTCCAGGAAACGATCTTGAGCGTATCGGGCATGAGCGCGATGTAGCCATCCCCGCCGCGCCGCGCCAGAGCGGTGGTTTGGTGCTGATTCGATTGAGACGGCACCAGCCAGCATCGGGTGAACGGTGCCCCGCACCGTTCAGGTCATGCCGGGGGCATGACCGGCCCGCTCCCCCACCCGACCACCCATAGAATAATCGCATTGGGTGGTCGGGTGGGGGAGCGGGCCGGTGCCGTTCTCGAACAAAAAAGAAAGGCCCCCGCTCCGGGGGCATGGAGCGAGGGCCAACCTGGCGTTCGTCACGCAGGCGGGAACCGGGGTGTGACCATCCGGGCAACAGGGGGGAATCCCGGATCGCCCCGGATCCGCACGACGGCTTTTAGCGCCGCGAACCTGTCGCCAATATGAATGGGGCCGTCAGCGGCCGCGCGTCTTCTTCCGCGGATCGTTCCAGCGGAACGTGTTGTCGGAGACCGAGACGTTGAATTTCTGGTCGCTGAGGCGAACCGTGGTGCGGTTGTTCTGCGAATCGAGCGCGACCCAGCCCTGGAGCATCAGCCCGCCCGGCGCCGAGGCGTTGCGCGCGAAGACCAGGGTGATCTTGCCATATTGCGGATGCTTGGGATCGCTCGCCTCGACCGAGATGACGCGCGGATCGCCGCCGGGCACGACATGCGCGATCTTGCTCATGTCCTTGTTGGGATCGAGCAGCACCGAAAGCGGCGAATCGCCGATCGGCCAGCGTTGCACCTGGTTCACCGAATAATCGATGAAGAACAATGCCTTGCCGTCGCCGACCACGAGGATCGGCACGCCTTTCTCATACTGGAAGCGGATCTTGCCCGGCTTCTTGAGGCTGAGCGTGCCGGTCAGCACCTTGCCCGCGCGATCGGTCTGGCTGAAGTGCGCGGTCATCGTGTCGACCGAGGCGAGATGCTGCTGCACGGCGGCAAGATCGCCGGCGGCGGGCGCGGCGATGCCGGTCGCGGCGGGGAGAGCGATCGCCGCCGGCGCGGCGAGCGCGGCGGCAAGGGTGAGAAAGCGAAGCTTCACGGGGAGGAATCTCCTGATCGATTTGCCCGGATCATGACGGAAACGCATTGAACGCGCTGTGAACCGGGCGGAACGAGCCCGTTCAGCTTTGGTTGCCCTAAAGCGGCCGGCCTTCCTGATCCATCAGTACCTCGCGGCGGCCGACGTGGTCGGGCCGCGAGACGAGGCCTTCCTTCTCCATCCGTTCGATCAGGCGCGCGGCCGAATTGTAGCCGACGCGCAATTGCCGCTGGAGCCACGAGGTCGAGGCCTTCTGGCTCTCGGCGACCAATTGCCGCGCCTGGCGATATTGCTGGTCTTCGGCCGAATCCTCGCCGATCGGCGCGCCGTCGAGCGCGAAGCCGTCCTCGGGCTCCTCGGTCACCGACTGGATGTAATCGGGGCTGCCCTGCGACCGCCAGTGGTTGGCGACCGCCTGCACTTCCTCGTCGGAGACGAAGGGGCCGTGGACGCGCGCGATCTGCTTGCCGCCGGGCATGTAGAGCATATCGCCCTTGCCCAACAGCTGCTCGGCGCCCTGCTCGCCCAGGATGGTGCGGCTGTCGATCTTGCTGGTGACGTGGAAGGAGATGCGCGTCGGCAGGTTCGCCTTGATCACGCCGGTGATGACGTCGACCGAGGGGCGCTGCGTCGCCATGATCAGGTGGATGCCCGCCGCGCGCGCCTTCTGCGCGAGCCGCTGGATCAGGAACTCGACTTCCTTGCCCGCGGTCATCATCAGGTCGGCGAGCTCGTCGACGATGACGACGATCTGCGGCAGCACCTCGTAATCGAGCTGCTCTTCCTCGTAGACCGGCTGGCCGGTCTCGGGATGATAGCCGGTCTGCACCTTGCGCCCCAGCGGCTTGCCCTTGGCCTTGGCGGCCTTCACCTTGTCGTTGAACGAGGCGAGGCTGCGCACGCCGACCGAGGCCATCATGCGATAGCGGTCCTCCATCTGCTCGACCGCCCATTTGAGCGCGCGCACCGCCTTGGGCGGCTCGGTGACGACGGGGGCGAGGAGGTGGGGGATGTCCTCGTACATGCTCAACTCGAGCATCTTGGGATCGATCATGATCATTTTGCACTGGTCCGGCGTCAGCCGGTAGAGCAGCGACAGGATCATGCAGTTCAAGCCCACCGACTTGCCCGAGCCGGTGGTGCCCGCCACCAGCAGATGCGGCATCGGCGCCAGATCGGCGACCACGGGGTCGCCCGCGATGTTCTTGCCGAGGATGATCGGCAGCTGCGCCGCCACGTCCTCGAAATTGGGGCTCGCGATCAGTTCATGGAAATTGACCGTCTCGCGCCGCGCATTGGGCAGCTCGATGCCGATCACGCTGCGCCCCGGGATGGTCGCGACGCGCGCCGAGACGGCGGACATGTTGCGCGCGATATCGTCGGCGAGCGCGATGACGCGGCTCGCCTTGATGCCCGACGCCGGCTCGAGCTCGTACATGGTGACGACCGGGCCGGGGCGGACGGCGACGATCGATCCCTTGACGTTGAAATCGTCGAGCACGCTTTCGAGCAGCCGCGCGTTGCGCTCGAGCGCGGCCTTGTCGACTGTGGCGTTCCCCGTCGCCGGTGCGGCGGTGAGCAGCTCGACCGAGGGGAGTTGGTAATTGTCGCGCAGGTCGAGCGAGGCTTGCTTGACCTTGGGCTTGGCCGCCGAGGGCGCGAGCTGGCGATCGGCAATGACGGGCGCGGGCCGGCTTTCGGGCAGCGCAACGGGGCGCGGCTGCGGCGTGCGCTTGAGCGTGTCGCGCGCGGGCGCGTCGTCGTCGTCGAGGGCCTCGTCGTCTGCGTCGCGCGGGCGGCGCAGCCGCCACTGACGCTCGGACAGGTCGAGATCGAGGCTGCGCACCCAGAGGATCGCGCCGCTGACGCCCGCCACCGCGGCCAGCGCGCCCGTCACCCAGCCGCGGATCGTCGCGTCGCCGATGAAGCCCAGCGCCCATTGCGCGATCCCGCTGACGCCGAGCCCGATCACGCCGCCCCAGCCCGCGGGCAGCCACATGCGCGCCGATCCGGCCACGAAAGCGAGTGCGATCGCCATCAAGGCGACGCCGCCGATCGCGCCGCGCACCATCCGCCGCCACGGTCCCACCGGGCGGTCGCGCCACAGCCGGTGGGCGATGATCGGGCCGATCGGCAGCAGCAGCGCGACCAGCGGTCCGGCAATCGTCAGCAGCAGGTCGCTCGTCCAGGCGCCGGGCGGGCCGAGCAGGTTCTTCGTGGGGCCGCCGGCGGCGGTGTTGAGCGCCGCGTCGCCCGGATGATAGGTGGCGAGCGCGAGTGCGATCAGGATCGTCGCGAACACGATCGCGATCGCGCCGAACAGCGCGCCCGAGCGCACCGCGCCCGCCTTCACCGATTCCCGCCACAGCGACGGCTGTGCGCGACTGGCCATGATCCGACCCCCGAAACGACGCGTCCCCGCGCCCGTACACCTGATGTTCCCATTGTCCGCGCTGGCGAGTCCGGCGTCAAGACGGCGCATCTTCTCCCGATCCCGCCGCATCCTCCCGTCATCCTGGCGATATGGGATGCCGCTCCTTTCCTCACCGGCTCTACCGCTCTACATCCGGCACATGGACAAGGCAGACGTGATCCTCCTCGGCGGCGGCTTGGTCGGCAGTGCGCTGGCGGTCGCCCTCGATACGCACGGCCTGTCGACGATCGTCGTCGACCCCGCCGATCCGACGCGCATGCTCGCGCCCGAGTTCGACGGCCGCGCCTCGGCGGTCGCCAGCGCGAGCGGGCGGATGCTCGACGCGATCGGCATCGGCGAGACGCTCGCAGGCAAGGGCTGTGCGATCCGCCATATCCGGGTGAGCGACGGGCTCGCGCCGGGCAAGCTCGACTTCATTCCCGACGACGATGATGGCGCGCTGGGGACGATGTACGAGAATCGCCTGCTGCGCCGCACCTTGTTCGAGGCTGCGCGCGACGCGGCCAATGTCGATCTCCGGATGAAGACGCACGCCGCGCAGGTCGAGCGCGGCCCCCAGGGCGTGACCGCGCGACTCTCGGCCGGCGACATCGTGACGGCGCCGCTGCTGATCGCCGCCGAGGGCCGCAATTCGCCCACGCGCGAGGCCGCGGGCATCCAGGTCGCGCGCTGGCGCTATGATCATGCCGCGATCATCTCGGCCTTCAACCATGCGGTCGATCACGAGAAGGTCGCCTATGAGATCTTCTACCCCGCCGGGCCCTTCGCGCTGCTGCCGCTGCCCGACGACGCGGGCGGCCATCGCTCGGCGATCGTGTGGAGCGTTGCCGCCAAGGATGCGGCCGGCATGCTCAAGCTCTCCGATCGCGGGTTCCTCGCCGAGGCGGAGAAGCGGATGGGCGGCTTTCTCGGCGCGCTCTCCAACCTCAAGCCGCGCGCGAGCTATCCGCTCGGCTTCCACCACGCCGCGACGATCGTCGCCGAGCGGCTCGCGCTGGTGGGCGACGCCGCGCACGGCATCCATCCGATCGCGGGGCAGGGGCTCAACCTCGGGTTCCGCGATGTCGCCGCGCTGACGCAAGTGCTGGTCGAGGCCAAGCGGGTGGGAATGGACCTCGGCGACGCGCAGGTGCTCGCGCGCTACCAGCGCTGGCGCGGGCTCGACAATTTCATGGTCGCCGCCGCCACCGACGGGCTGACGCGGCTGTTCGGCGTTCCCGGCAAGGCGGCGAGCGCGGTCCGGCGGTTCGGCATCTCCGCGGTCGATCGCATTCCTCCGCTCAAGGACCGCTTCATGGCAGAGGCGCGGGGGGAAAGCGGGGAACTACCCAAGCTGCTGATGGGCGAGGCGGTATAGAGTCGTTTGCAGCTTCGCTGAATCGGCACCGCCCTGCGGCGCCATTCCAACGATGCTGCGCATCGCCGGAACCTTGGGCGCTTCCGCCCGCTCTCCCACCCGACCTCCCAACAGGGTATTCTATGGGAGGTCGGGTGGGGGAGCGGGCCGGTGCCGCTACCGTTTCAGCTTGCTGAAACAGAATCTAACGCTCGACGGTCTGTGCCACTCTGGTCTCGACCGGCGCTTCCTTGTCCGGGCGGCGGACCATGATGAAGGTGCCGCTCCATTCGTTCGCGATCGTCCAGCGGCCGGTGATCTCGGTCGCGTCGCCGTTGAGCGTGCCGGCATAGTCGATCGGCGTCTGGTGGCCGTTATCGTAGATTTTGACGAACGCGACCGATGCTCCCGCGCGGCTGCCTTGCAGCAAAGCGTGCAACGGCGCGCGATCGCCGCCGCGTTCCACCGTTTCTCCCGAAAGGCTGCCGCCTTCCTCGCGCAACGTCGCGGCGAAGGAGGTCGCGGGCAGGCTGTGCGGATAGTTGAAGATGCCGTCCCAGTCGCCGGTCAGGCCGCGGTCGCTGCTCACGCGTCGAGCCGCCGCGCTTCCTCGACCAGCAGCACGGGCACGCCGTCGCGGATCGGGTAGGCAAGCCCGGCCTCGTCGGAGACCAGCTCGTCGCGCTCGGCATCAAAACGCAGCCGCGTCCGCGTCGCCGGGCAGACCAGGATCGAGAGCAGCCACGGATCGATCGCCTCACTCATTGCAACGTCACCGTATCATCACCGTCGTGCCGGCCGAAGAACTGCATGAGCTGGATGGTGAGCTCGGCGCGGCTCGCGAGATCGGGCGATTCGAGCAGCGCCTGCTTGGCGGCGACGTCGAAGGGTGCGATCTGGGCGATGCCGTTGACCAGCGCTTCGTCGTCGAGCCGCCCGACCGAATCCCAGTCGACCGCATAGCCGTGCGCGTCCGCGAAGCGCCGCGATTCGAGCTCGAGCGCGGCGCGCTGACCCAGCCCGAGTATTTCGGTGTCGCGGGCGTCGAGCAATTCGGCCTCGACCTGGCGGAACGGCGTCGTCACGTCGAGCTCGCGGACGATGCGGAACAGCGCGACGCCCTGCAACACGAGGTTGTAGCGGCCGTCGTCGAGCGCCTCGACCTCGGCGACCCGCCCGACGCAGCCGAGATCGAACAAGGCAGGCTCGCCGTCCTTCTTGCGCGCGGTGCCGGGGCGCGGCTGGATCATCCCGATCCGCCGGTCGCGCGCCATCGCGTCGGCGACCATCGCCTTGTAGCGCGGCTCGAAGATGTGGAGCGGCAGGTGCATCCCCGGGAACAGCAACGCGCCGGGCAGCGGGAAGACCGAGAGCCGCGTGGTGGTCATCCGAACAGCGTCGCGGAAAGCCGCCGGCGCTGCGCCGAGACCCAGGGGTCTTCGAGCCCGGTCACCTCGAACAGCTTGAGCAGCCGCTCGCGCGCGGCGCCCGCGTTCCAGTCGCGGTCGGCGGCGATGATCGCGAGCAGGTTGTCGGCCGCGCCGTCGCGGTTGCCCGCCGCCATCTGCCCGCCCGCGAGCCGATAGCGCGCGTCGAAATCGTCCGGATTGGCCGCGACCTCGGCCTCGAGCCCCTCGAGATCGGCGACCGGCTGCGCCTCCTGTTTGAGCGCGAGCGCGGATTTGGCGCGCGCGATCTCGGGAAGCGTCGCGATCTCCTCGGGCAGCGCGGCGATCGCCGCTTCGGCCTCGACGCTGCGATCGAGCGCGACCAGCGCGCGAATCCGGCCGGAGGCGACGGCGGGATGCTCGGGCGCCATGTCGGCGAGCTGGTCGAAGATCGCCAGCGCGCGCGCCGCGTCGCCTTCGCCCAGCACCTGCTCACCCATCGCGATCAGCGGCTCGAGCTCGGCCTCGGCCTGCGCGTCGGCGCTTTCCACGGGCAATTGCCGCAGGATCTGGTCGAGCATCGTCTTGAGCTGCGATTCGGTGCGCGCCTGCGTCAGATCCGCGACGAGCTGGCCCTGGAACATCGCATAGACGGTGGGGATCGACTTGACCTGGAATTGCGCGGCGATGAACTGGTTCTTGTCGGTGTCGACCTTGGCGAGCACGACGCCCTTGTCGGCGTAATCGGCCGCGACCTTCTCCAGCACGGGTGCCAGCGCCTTGCACGGCCCGCACCATTCGGCCCAGAAATCGATGATGACGAGGCGCGTCATCGACGGCTCGACCACGTCGCGCCGGAACGCCTCGACCGCTTCCTTTTCCTGCGGGCTCATTCCCAGCGTCGCCAAAATCGTCTCCTGTCGCTCGACCAATGCGGCCCTTATGTGGGGCGCGCACGCCCCGCGCCAACCCTTTTCCGCACCCCGCGATTCGAGGCTTGCCCCCCTCGATGCCCGATGCTAACAGCCGCGCCTCACCCGGGCCTTGCGCTGATGCGCGGCCCTCGCCGAGAGCGGGCGTAGCTCAGGGGTAGAGCACAACCTTGCCAAGGTTGGGGTCGAGGGTTCGAATCCCTTCGCCCGCTCCAGCCGCCGCAGCGATTTCGCGGCGCGAAATCGCGACTCGATCGGCGGCTCGGCCGGCCTCGCGCAGCCAGGACCGACGGCATGGCGTTGCCATGCCGGAACCCTGCGCAGTTGTGCCGGCACGCCACCCCGTCCATTGCACGCGTGACCGTCGGCCGCTTTCAAGGGAGGCCCAATTGCGCGAGGCGACAACCGGCGTCATGCTTGTCCGTCGCTCGACGATGGGATCGCAGAGGACGCGCGGCTGGTGATTGAACGCAAATTTCTTCCGTCGATGGCGGCATTGCTGGCGTTCGAGGCGGTGGGCCGGCTCGGTGGCATCCGTCGCGCGGCGAAGGAACTCACGATCGATCACGCGGTGGTGAGCCGTCATGTGCGCGCGCTCGAGGCGTGGACGGGGATCAAGCTGCTCGAGCGCGACGGCAACAGCGCCTATCGTCTCACGCCGCGTGGGCTCGCCTATCATGCGCAGATCCATGACGCGATCCGCAGCATCGTCGGCGCGACCAGCACGCTGATGACCGGCGAGGAGAAGCGCCGATTGCGCTTGTGGTGCATTCCGGGATTCGCGTCCTGGCTGTCGGATCGGATCGGCGACTTCGCCCGCGTCAATGCCGATATCGACGTCGAATTCCGGCCATCGGATACCGGCGCGGATTTCCGCGATCGCGATATCGATGCCGACATCCGTTACGTGCATGATTGGGACGATCTGGTGCTTCCCAAAACCGCCGTGCGCATGGAGATCGCGCGCCCCATCGTGGTGCCCGTCGCGAGCGCCCGTCTGGCGGCCGATCTGCCACCGGTGCGGACCGCGGCCGACGTGATGAACCTGCCGCTTCTCCACGAAGACAATGATCAGGAATGGCGGCACTGGTTCCTGGCACAAGGCGTAAGCCCGCCCGAGCGACTCCCCGGCACCCGGCTGTGGCATGCGCATCTGGCCCTTGCCGCGGCCCGCAGCGGGCACGGCGTTGTGCTTTCCAATCGATTGCTGCTCGGCGACGATCTGGAAGCCGGACGGCTGGTGGAAGTCGCTCCGGATAGCGGAGAATTCGCGCCGGTGCGCTTCGGCGCCTATACCTTCATCGCCCCCGGCGATCGCTGGATGGCGCCGCCCGTGAAGCGCTTTCGTCACTGGTTACAAGCGATCGTTCCCCCAACTGAGCGATCCCAAGCCTAGATCGTCTACGGCCTGGCGTTGATCGTTGCGAACGCCCCCTGTACGCATGCCCTGTTTGAGATCACAGATAGGGGGCATGTCGATGTGCCACGCGGACGATTGCTCGCGCTATCCGCCATCCTATTATGCGGCGACTGCGGCCGCCGCCCCCGCGGCGTGCCCGCTCGAGGGCGATGTCCGCGCCGCGGCGTGCGTCATCGGCGGCGGCTATGCGGGATTGTCGGCTGCGCTGCGACTTGCTGAGCGCGGCGTGCCGGTGGTGCTGCTCGAAAGCGGGCCGGTGGGATGGGGCGCATCGGGGCGGAACGGCGGGCAGGTGCATGTCGGGATGCGGCGCGACCAGCCGTGGCTCGAACGCCGCGTCGGCCCTGACGATGCCCGCGCGCTGTGGCGGCTCGCGCTCGACGCGCGCGCGCATCTCGACCGGTTGATGGCGGATTACGGAATAGCCTGCGATTATCGCCCCGGCCATCTGCACGGCGATCACCGGCGTCGCCATGTCGCCGCGACGCGGCGGCATGTGGCGCACCTGCGTGATCATTACGGATACACCTCGCTTCGCGTCGTCGATCGCGACGAAATCCGCGCGATGGTTGCCACGCACGACTATCATGGCGGCAGCGTCGATACGCGCGGCGGCCATCTCCATCCGCTCAACCTCGCCATCGGCATTGCCCGCGCCGCGATCGCGGCGGGGGCGACGATTCATCCGCACAGCGCGGCGACCGGCCTTGCACGTTCGGGGACGGGCTGGCGCGTGACGACCGCGCGCGGATCGGTGACGGCCGACACGGTATTGCTCGCCTGCGGCGGTTATCTGGAGGGCATGAACCGTGCGGTGAATGCCCGTGTCATGCCCATCAACAATTACATCGCCACCACTGAACCGCTGGGTGCGGAACGGGCGACGGCGCTGATCCGCGACGGCGTGGCGGTCTCCGATTCGCGATGGGTGCTCTATTATTACCGCATCACGCCCGATCATCGCCTGCTGTTCGGGGGCGGCGAAAGCTATTCGCGGCGGTTTCCGCACGATATCGCCGCGTTCGTGCGCCCGCATATGGCGCGCGTCTTTCCCCAGCTCCGCGATATCGGGATCGATCATGCCTGGGGCGGCACCTTATCGGTGACGCCCACGCGCCTGCCCTATGTGCGCGGGCTGGCGCCCGGCCTCTACAATGCCAGCGGGTTTTCCGGCCTCGGTGTCGTGCTCGCCCCCTATTTCGGCCGAATCCTCGGTGACGCGATCGCGGGAGACGGCCGCGCGCTCGATCGGCTGAGCGGTCTGCCGGCGCCGGCCTTCCCCGGCGGGCGGTGGCTGCGCTGGCCGATCCTCGCCGCCGCGATGACGATGTTCGCCCTTCGCGATCGCCTCTGAAGGTTCGATAGGGGGCCGGAGGCCTCGAGGCACTGGTGTCATCAGCGCACCATCCCAACCGGCGTTGGCACCTTCGATCGACGGGGGTCGGCGGGATAGAAGGCGGCATTTCGAACGGGGCGCGTCGGCGGACGATGGCTCGACAGTGTGCGATGGAGAGATGGTGATGCGTGTGGGGGTTCCCAAGGAAATCAAGAATCACGAATATCGCGTCGGTCTGACGCCGTTCGCCGCGCGCGAGTTCACCGCCGCCGGGCACGAGGTGATCGTGCAGACGGGCGCCGGCGCCGGGATCGGGGAGGACGACGCGGCCTATGAGCAGGTCGACGCCCGGATCGTCGGCTCGGCGGAAGAAGTGTTCGCCACCGCCGAGATGGTGGTGAAGGTCAAGGAACCCCAGCCGAGCGAATGGACCCAATTGCATGAGGGGCAGATCCTCTTCACCTATCTCCATCTCGCGCCTGATCCCGATCAGGCGCAGGGCCTGCTCGATGCGGGCGTCACCGCGGTCGCATACGAGACCGTGGTCGACGCGCAGGGTGGCCTGCCGCTGCTGGCGCCGATGAGCGAGGTCGCGGGACGGCTTTCGGTGGAGGCGGCGGGCGCGACGCTGAAGCGCCACGCGGGTGGCCGCGGCGTTCTGCTCGGCGGCGTTCCCGGCGTCCAGCCCGCGCGCGTCGTGGTGCTCGGCGGCGGCGTGGTCGGCACCCATGCGGCGAAAATGGCGACCGGGCTGGGCGCCGAGGTCACCGTCATCGACCGGTCGATCCCGCGATTGCGCCAGCTTGACGATCTGTTCGGCGGCCGGGTCCGCACCCGGGTGTCCACGCAAGCAGCGGTCGAGGAAGAGATTGCCGGGGCCGATGCCGTGATCGGCGCGGTGCTCGTGCCCGGGGCGAGCGCGCCGCGGCTCGTCACGCGCGAGATGCTCGGGCTGATGAAGCGGGGATCGGTCGTCGTCGACGTCGCGATCGATCAGGGCGGATGTTTCGAAACGTCCCGCCCGACCACCTATGCCGATCCGACCTTCGTGGTGGACGATGTCGTCCATTATTGCGTCGCCAACATGCCGGGCGCGGTGCCGGTGACGTCGAGCGCGGCGCTCAACAATGCGACCCTGCCCTATGGGCTGGCGCTCGCTGGCGGCGGGCTGCGCGCCATCCTTGCGAACCCGGCGCTCACGGCGGGGCTCAACGTGCACCGCGGCGAGATTTTCAACGCGGTGGTGGGCGAGAGCCTGCGGCTTCCGGTCCGCGCGCCCACCGCGCTCGCCGCATAGAGGAGGCGAATATGATCGGGCCGGGGCGCTTGAGATCACATGATGGACGCGGCCGACCCACCGCATTGTATTCGTGTTTTCGTTCTGGTTAAGTCCATCCGAGCGATCTGCGATCGCATTCGCCGACGCTGAAGACGGGTGACCGATAGGCCCGCACACACGAGGAAGATCGCCGTTGCAAGCAACATTGACGATCAACGGCCAGCCGCATGAGGTGGATGTCCCTTCGGAAATGCCGTTGTTGTGGGTGTTGCGGGACGTGGTGGGGCTGACCGGCACGAAATACGGCTGCGGCCTCGGGCTGTGCGGCGCCTGCACGGTCCATCTGGACGGCGAGCCGGTGCGCTCGTGCCTGCTGCCGGTCGAGCGCGTGGGCGGCAAGGCGATCACGACGATCGAAGGTATCGGCGCAACGCCGGCGGGCGCGCGGATCCAGAAGGCCTGGCTCGATATCGAAGTGGTGCAATGCGGTTATTGCCAGTCGGGGCAGATCATGTCGGCAAGCGCGCTGCTGGCGCGCAACGCGACGCCCGATGACGACGATATCGATGCCGCGATGGCGGGCAACATCTGCCGCTGCGGCACCTATTGCCGAATTCGCAGCGCGATCAAGCGGGCGGCAGGCGGCACGGAGGAACAGGGGTGAGCGCGGCGGTCGACCGGCTGGCACCGTCGCGCCGCACGGTGCTGAAGGTCGGGGCGGCCGCGGCTGGCGGGCTGCTGGTCGGGTTTCGCTGGGCGTCGGCGGATGCCGCGACGCCGCCCTTCGCGCCCAACGCGTTCATCCGCATCGATCGCGCATCGAACGTGACGCTGGTGATGCCCAACCAGGAGATGGGGCAGGGCATCTATACCGCGCATTCGCAGCTGCTGGCCGAAGAGCTCGACATTGCGCTGAACCGGGTAACGCTGGAAGCAGCGCCCCCCGACGACGAATTGTACGGCGGCCCGCGCAAGCGGCAGAGCACGGGCGGCTCGAGTTCGCTGCGTGCCGGCTTCTATCCGGCGCTGCGGCAGGCGGGCGCTGACGCGCGCGCGCTGCTGGTGCTGGCGGCGGCGCGGCGCTGGGGGGTCGATCCGGCCTCTTGCCGCACGCTGGAGGGGCGCGTGTTCCACGATGCGAGCGGACGAGCGGCCGATTATGGCGACCTGGCCGACGCGGCGGCGCGCCTGCCGGCGCCCCGCGAGCCGGCGCCGCTCAAGGCGGCCGCCGATTTCCGGCTGATCGGCAAGTCGGTGCATCGGCTCGATACGCCGGCCAAGGTGAACGGCGGCGCGACCTATGGGATCGACGTCATGGCGGGGCAAGTGCCGGTGGCGGTGCCGATCGCCTGCCCGGTGGTGGGCGGCACAGTGCGCTCGGTGGACGATGCCCGCGCCCGGGCGTTTCCCGGCGTGCGCCAGGTGGTCGTGCTCGACGATCTGGTGGCGGTGGTCGCCGATCATAGCTGGGCGGCGATCAAGGGCGCCGCGCTCCTCGACATCGTGTGGGACGAGGGGCCGAACGCCGCGCTGGGCTCGACGGAGATCTGGGATGCGCTGCGTCGCGACAGCACCAAGCCCGGCGCCAACGCCAAGATGGAAGGCGATCCCGACCGGGCGCTCACCGACGGCGATCTGGTCGAGCTGGATATCGAGATGCCATTCCTCGCCCACGCGCCGATGGAACCGCTCAATTGCACCGTCCATGTCACCGAAGGACGGTGCGAGGTGTGGATGGGAACCCAGGTGCAGACGCGCGCCCGGGCGACCGCGGCTGAGACGGCCGGCGTGCCGGTCGAGCGCGTGACGCTGCACAATTACATGCTGGGCGGGGCATTCGGACGGCGGCTGGATACCGATCTGGTCGGTATCGCGGTGCGCATCGGGCGCGAGGTCGACGGCCCCGTCAAGGTGATGTGGACGCGCGAGGAGGACATGCGGCACGACGTGTACCGCCCGGCCTATCGCAACATCATGCGCGCGAGCCTGAAGGGCGGGCGGATCAACGGTTGGTCGCACAAGATCGCTGCCGGATCGGTCTCGGCGCGCGTATCGGGCAAGCCGCTGGAGAACGGTATCGACGGCGGATCGGTCGAGGGTGCGACCGAGATGCCGTACACGATCCCGCATCGGCGGGTGGATTACGTCCAGGCCGAACCCAAGGCGCTGCGGCTCGGCTGGTGGCGCGGCGTGGGGCCCAACAACACGATCTTCGCGATCGAGAGCTTCGTGGACGAACTGGCGAAGAAGGCGGGCGAGGATCCGGTGGCATTCCGCCTCAAGATGCTCGACGGCGCACCGAGGCTCGCCAACGCGTTGAAGATCGTGGCGGCGAAATCGGACTGGGGGGCGCCGCTCGGTGCGCGGCGGGGCCGCGGGGTCTCGATCCAGCATGCGTTCGGCTCGTTCCTGGCGACCGTGGCCGAGGTGGAGGTGGACGAGGCGGGCAATGTCCGTGTCGATCGCTTCGTGAGCGCGGTCGATTGCGGCGTCATCGTCAACCCCAACGGCGTGATCGCGCAGATGGAGGGCGGCCTGATCTTTGGGATGACCGCGGCGTTGTTCGGCGACATCACGGTGGCCAAGGGTCGGGTCGAGCAGGGCAATTTCAACGATTATCGCGCGGTCAGGATCAACGAGGCGCCGCGGGTCGAAATCCATCTCGTCGAGAGCAGCGAGGATCCGGGCGGGATCGGCGAACCGCCGACCACCGCGGCGCCTCCGGCGATCGCCAATGCGATCGCGGCCGCAACGGGGATCCGGCTGCGGCGCATGCCGATCGATCGTGACGTGCTGGCAGGGCGCAAACCGGCATGATCGGGCGCATCCTCAAGGTTGCGGTCGGCGCGGTGGTGCTCGTGGCCGCGGGGGTGTTCGCGTGGCTGTTCTTCGCGCCGGGGCCGCTCGATTTCGCCGATGGCAAGACGGTCGCGCTGGCCGACTACAAGGGCGCGGACCCGACCGGCGTGCCACCGTCGCTGCGCAACGCCTCGTTGGTGGCGCGCGGCGAATATCTGACGCGCGCAGCCGATTGCGAGGGGTGCCACACCGCGGCGGGCGGCCGGCCCTTTGCGGGCGGGCGCGCCTTCGTGCTGCCCTTCGGAGCAATCTACTCGACCAACATCACGCCGGATCGGGCGACGGGGATCGGCGGCTATACCGATGCGCAGTTCGTCGCGATGATGCGCCACGGCATCCGCCCGGACGGCGAGCGGCTCTACCCCGCGATGCCTTACGCCTCCTACGCGCTGATGACCGACGCGGACGCGCTGGCGATCAAGGCCTATCTGTCGAGCCTGCCGCCGGTTCGCGCGCCGACGCCTCCGACCACGTTCGGTTGGCCGTTCAACCAGCGCCGGTTGATGGGGCTGTGGTCGTGGATGTTCAATCCGGCGACTGCGTTCGAGCCCAACCCCGCGCAGAGCCCGCAATGGAACCGGGGCGCCTATCTCGCCGAGGCGATGGCGCATTGTGGCGAATGCCACACGCCGCGCAATCTGGGGTTCGCGCTCGACAACCGCCACAAGTTCGCCGGCGCGACGACGAACGGATGGCGCGCGTTCAACATCAGCGCCGACAAGGAGACCGGGGTCGGCGGCTGGACCGATGAGGCGCTCGCGTCCTACCTCTCGACCGGCTTCGCCGACGGCCATGGCGTGGCGACGGGGCCGATGGGCGAGGCGGTCGATCTGGGGCTCCGCCATCTGACGCCGGATGACGTCCGCGCGCTGGTCACCTATCTGCGCAGCGTGCCGCCCGTCACGGGTGACGATCCGCCGCGTGTCGTGACGCCGGCCGATCCGTCCTACCGGGCCGGCCGGGCCGAGAGCGGCGACCGCGCCGGCGAGAAGATCTTCGCGGGCGCCTGCATGGGCTGTCACGGTTGGACCGGCGTCAGCCCCGTCTCGCGGCACGCGACGCTGACCGGTGTGCGCTCGGTCAACGATCCCAGCGCCACAAACGTCGCGCAGGTCGTGCTCAACGGCGTGCACCGCGAGACCCCGGAAGGCCTGCTGCTGATGCCCGCGTTCGGAGGGGCCTATTCCGATCGCGAGATCGCCGCGGTCGCCAATTACGTCACTGCACGGTTCGGTGCCCAAGGCGCCGCGCTGACCGAAAAGGACGTCGCGGCGCTTCGCGCCCAGGCCGGACAGTGAAGGTTCAGGAAGATTTGTGCAGCGTCAGCACGAACGGATGAGGATGACGATGAACGCAACGACCGGCGCCTTCGGCGCGATGATCCTGGCCGCGGCCGCCACCGCCGCCATTGCTGCCCAACCGGGCGCCAAATCTTCCGGTGACCCTGTCGCCGGCAGCAAGACCTTCGCCACGCGCTGTGCCATGTGCCACGGCAAGGCCGGCGTCGGCACCGGCATGGCGCCTGCCCTGCGCGGGGCGTTCGGCGCCAAGGCGGGTGCGGCGAACTCACCCCGCAACTCCGCCGCGCTCAAGGCCTCCAAGCTCACCTGGAACGCCGGCAACCTCGATGCCTATCTCGCGGCGCCCGCCAAGCTCGTTCCCGGCACCAACATGCCCATCGCCGTCGCCAACCCCAAGGATCGCCAGAATCTGATCGCCTATCTCGCCACGCTCAAGAAATAGCGTGGCCGGGCGGACGGTCCGCCCGCACTCGTCGACAATCAGTGATCGCAAGACGCCGCGCGGGCCTCTTGAACACGTCTCGATGATCAACGCCTGGGGACAGGCCTCGGTCATCGAGGCGTGTTGTCGTTCCGAGCGCATGAATCGATAGTGTCGCGCCCTCGGGCGCATCGGGCCCGCCATAATCGACGCTTTCCCGGTTAGCGGGATCCTTGAATCCGTCGTCACCGGAGACGCGTCCGCGGCCATCTCGCGTGTCCGCCGATCCGCGCGACGTCCCGAATCGCGACGCAATTCACCCCGACGCAGAAATCATAAAAACAGACTAGACGATTGAGATCACAGAAGGCAGTATGTGATCGGACAAACTGCCCGCACGCTGCAGGGCGCATCAAGATCCGCATACGAGGGGAGGAACACATGTTCGCGATTCGAAAGGACAGGGTGTCGTTCGCAAGCCTGGCGAAGGGCGCATCGGTGCTGGCACTGGGCTTTGCGACCTCAGCCATGGCGCAGACCACGACTGCACAGGATCCGGCAGCGTCCGCTCCGGCGGCGGCGCAGGCCGCCAATGTCGATGACGGAATCGACATCGTCGTCACCGCGACGCGCCAGGAACAGGTTCTGTCGAAAGTCCCCGTCAGCGTCAGCGCGTTCAGCCAGACGAACATGGACCAGAAGGGGGTCAAGTCGTTTGAGGATCTGGCGCGTTTCACGCCGGGCGTGAAGTTCGACGCCGGCGAGAACAAGATCAGCATCCGCGGCATTTCCTCGGGTGCAGGCGCGGGAACGACCGGCATCTATATCGACGACACACCGATCCAGATGCGCGCGCTTGGCTTCAGTGCCGACGATTCGCTGCCCGCGATCTTCGACCTCGAGCGCGTCGAGGTGCTGCGCGGCCCGCAAGGCACGCTGTTCGGCGCCGGATCGGAGGGCGGCACCGTCCGCTACATCACGCCGCAGCCGAACCTCACGGATTACGAGGTCTTTTCCCGGGCGGAGCTCGCACAGACGCGGCATGGAGATCCGAGCTATGAGATCGGGGTCGCGGTGGGCGGCCCGATCGTGCAGGACAAGATCGGCTTCCGCGTGAGCGGCTGGCATCGCCGCGACGGCGGCTGGATCGATCGGGTGGACAACGCATCGATCAATGCGGAAAATCCACGCGGGATCATCAACGACCGGAACGCCAATAGCGGGGAGGCAACGGTCTTCCGCGGTGCGCTGGCCTTCCAGCCGACCGACGACCTGCTGATCACGCCCTCGATCCAGTATCAGAAACGCACCCTCCGCGACGACGATACCTTCTATGAGGGCATTTCGGATCGCGAAGACGGCGTGTTTCGCAAGAGCAGCCCGGAATATCGCAACAGCCGCGACAAATTCTATCTCGCGTCGCTGAACGCCCAATACGATTTCGGCGGCGTCAACCTGATCTCCAACACCAGCTATTTCCATCGCAACAACACGACCGGCTACGACGGCACGATCTACGATCTGTCTTATTATCAGAGCCTGTATGCCGAGGAATTCGGCGAGGACGGGCCGCTCTACCCGTTCCTGACGCCGACCGGCATCAACCAGGATCTTCCCT
Source organism: Sphingomonas sp. (assembly GCA_035538935.1). Classification (GTDB taxonomy): domain Bacteria; phylum Pseudomonadota; class Alphaproteobacteria; order Sphingomonadales; family Sphingomonadaceae; genus Sphingomonas. The sequence continues at coordinate 45,778 of DATLJH010000006.1, read as the reverse complement.
ATTATCTGAGCCCGGCGGTCGTCACCAACCAGCAGCGCGACTTCACGCAGGAAGTGCGGCTGCAATCCGACAATCCCGATTCGAAGCTCACCTGGGTCGTCGGCATCTTCTACCAGCGCAATCGTCAGGCGAGTGTCGAGGAACTGGTCGAGAAAACGGACGCGCTGTTTCCGTTCGCCTTCGGCCAGACGCTCGAGGAATATTTCGACTATCCGATGTACGGCGAGGACAGCTACATCGCCGACACGCGGGCGAAGGAAAGCCAGATCGCGGGGTTCGCCGATCTGACCTACAGCATCACCGAGCAGCTGAAGATCACCGCCGGCGCGCGGTACGCGAAGACCAAATTCTCCTTCGTGAATTTCGCCGACGGATCACAGAATTACGGTCGCACCGGGGGCGAGGGAAGTGCCAGCGAAAAGCCGTTCACGCCGAAGCTCGGCGTGTCGTTCCAGGCCGATCCCAACAACCTCTTCTACGCCACCTGGGCCAAGGGCTTCCGCGTCGGCGGCGCCAACCCGCCGGTGCCGGTCGATGCCTGCCACGTCAGCCTCGAGCAGTTCGGCCTGACCGGCGCGCCCACGGGGTATGATTCCGACAAGGTGACGAGCATCGAGCTCGGATCGAAGAACAATCTGTTCGACCGCAAGCTCCAGATCGCGGCCAGCGTCTACAGCATCAAATGGAAGGGCATTCAGCAGGGCGTCAGCCTGCCGAGCTGCGGCATCCAGTTCACCGACAACCTCGGGAGCGCGCGGAGCCGCGGTTTCGATCTGCAGGTCTCTGCCCGGCCCTTGGACGGCCTCTCGCTCGATTTGGCCGTCGGTTATACCGACGCGGAATACACCAGCACGACCCAGTTCGCCGAGGATCGCATCATCGTGAGCGAGGGCAATTCCCTGGGCAGCTCGCCATGGACGGTTTCGACCGGCGTCCAATATGATTTCTCGAACCTTTATCTGCGCGGCGACTATCAATATACGAGCAAGCGCAAAGACTTGGTGCCCAACCAGGATCCGCGCAACCGCGGCTACGATCCGGGCAACACGACGCCCGATGCGGTCAATCTCGTCAACCTGCGTGCGGGTGCGTTCATCGGTGACGCGAACGTTTCGCTCTTCGTCAACAATCTGTTCGACAAGGCGCCGCTGCGCTCACGCGGGCACAGCAGCAGCGAGACGTTGCTCTTCACCCAGACCACGGTGCGGCCGCGCACCATCGGCCTGACGCTCAGCTTCAGGCAATAGCCCAACCAGGCAGCCCCCCGCGACCCAAGCCGCGGGGGGCGAACCTGATCACACCAAGCCAGAAACGAAAGGCGGAGCCATGAAAATCCAGCACGGACTCCTGATCGCCGGTTCCCTTCTTCTTGCCGCGGGCTGCTCGAACGACGTGGCTGCTCCGACCCCGGTGGAAACCGCGCCGGTCGATATGGCGGTGGCCGAGACCGAAGTGCGCAATTTCATCGAGCAGTATAATGCGGATTACGGCGCCAATGATCTCGACAAATATTTCGCCTCGTTCGCGCCCGATCTGACGCAATGGTGGCCCAGCGGTCGCGTCGATCTGCAGACCTACGAGACGGGCTGGCGCAAGAACGTCGCGAACGGCGGCGGCAACGCCAAGGTCGCCGTGACCGATTTGCGCATCCAGGTCGATCCGACTGGGGACGCGGCGGTGGCGACCTATGTCCTCGAGGTCACGCCGCGGGTGAAGGGTGAGCCGCAGACGACGATCGAGCGGAATCAGGAAACCGACGTGTTGTTCAAGCGCGACGGGCAGTGGAAGGTCGTTCACGTCAATTACGGGCCGGCGGCAGACCCGAAAAAGCCCGCCAACTGACGGTCCGCATCACGCTTTCAAGGTGTCGAAATGAAGTCCTTGCCCGAAGTCCGCGCGGCGGCCGAGCAGCTGACGCTGCCGAACCGCCTCGTCATCGACGGCCGCCAGGTGGCGGCCGCGGATGGCGCGGTGTTCGACAACGTCACCCCGCGCGACGGCACCGTTCTCAATCAGGTTCCGCGGGCGGGGCGGGCGGATGTGGACCTGGCGGTCACCGCCGCGCGCGCCGCCTTCGAGGACGGCCGGTGGCGCAATCTGGCGCCGCGCGCGAAGAAGGCGATCCTGTTCGCGCTCGCTGACCGCATGGAAGGCGAGGCCGACGCGCTGGCGCTGATGGAATCGCTCGATACCGGCAAGCCGATCTCGGACGCGCGCAACGTCGACATCCCGCTCGCGATCCAGACGGTGCGCTGGTACGCGGAAGCGCTCGACAAGGTCTATGGCGAGGTCGGCCCCAACCAGCAGGGCAAATTCTCCTTCGCCGTCCACGAGCCGCTCGGCGTCATCGGCGCGATCACGCCCTGGAATTTCCCGCTGCACATGGCGATGTGGAAGGTCGCCCCCGCGCTGGCGATGGGCAACAGCGTCGTCCTCAAGCCCGCCGAGCAATCGCCCCTGACGGCGATGCGGGTCGCCGAACTGGCGCTGGAGGCGGGCCTGCCCGCGGGCGTGTTCAACGTCGTCACCGGTTTCGGCAATCCCGCCGGCGAGGCGCTCGCCCGGCATATGGACGTCGACATGATCACCTTCACCGGCTCGGGCGCAGTCGGTCGCAAGTTGATGGTCTATGCCGGCGAGAGCAATTTGAAGCGCGTCAGCCTCGAGCTTGGCGGCAAGGCGCCGCAGATCGTGTTCGCCGATTGTCCGCATCTCGATGCGGCGGCCGAGGCGGCGGCCTGGGGCGTGTTCTTCAATCAGGGCGAGGTCTGCACGGCGGCCTCCCGCCTGCTGGTGCAGGAGGACATCGCCGACGGCTTCATCGAAAAGGTCGTGGCGGTCGCGCGGATGATCCGCACCGGCGATCCGCTCGATCCGGCCACGCGGTTCGGCGCGATGGTGAGCGAGGAGCAGCTCGCCACCGCGCTGCGCTACATCGACAAGGCGCGCGGCGAAGGCAACCGGCTGCTGCTGGGCGGCGAGCGGACGCTGGCCGAGACCGGCGGCTATTATCTGGAGCCGACGATCTTCGGCGGGCTGGCGCCCACCTCCACGCTGGCGCGCGAGGAAGTGTTCGGGCCCGTGCTGGGCGTGATGACGTTCAAGGACACGGCCGACGCGATCCGCATCGCCAACGATACGGTCTACGGCCTGGCCGCCGGGCTATGGACGGGCTCGGTCGATCGCGCGATGATGGCCGCGCGGGCGCTTCGTGCGGGGCTGGTCTGGGTGAATGGCTGGGACAGCTGCGATATCACCATGCCGTTCGGGGGCTTCAAGCAATCGGGCTTCGGCCGCGATCGCAGCCTTCACGCCTTGCATAAATATGCCGATCTCAAGTCCATCACCTTTACAGTGCGGGATACCGATACGTGACGAATAGCGACGCCGCTGGCGACGAACTGGAGCGTTTTCTGAACGCCCATCCGGAAATCCAATTCTTTGAAGTCCTCTTCACCGCCATGAGCGGGGTTCCGCGCGGCAAGCGGCTGCGCCGGCACGAGATGCGCAACGTCTTCGATTACGGGCGCTTCCTGCCCGGATCGATCCTCGTCAACGACATCACCGGGCAGGATTGCGAGGAAACCGGGCTGGTGTGGGAAGACGGCGACGCCGATCGGCTGGGCAAGCCGGTGCCGGGCACGCTGGTGCCCGCGCCGTGGCTGGGGGCGGACGTGGGGCAGGTGATTCTGTCAATGCACGAGCTCGACGGCACCCCGAACGACCTCGATCCGCGCGTGGTGCTGAAGCGCGTGCTCGATCGCTTCGCCGCGGATGGGCTGACGCCGGTCGCGGCGTGCGAGCTCGAATATTATCTGGTGGACGCCGAGCGGACGCCGGAGGGCGGCGTCCGGCTCCCGAAATCCCGCTTCACCGGCCGGACGCCGCACATGCATCAGGTCTACGGCCTGCCCGAGATCGAGGAGCAGGCGCCGTTCCTGCGCGATCTGTGGGCGGCGTGCGACGCGCAGGGTATCCCGCTCGAAGGCGTGATCTCCGAATATTCGCCGGGGCAGATCGAGTTGACGCTCAAGCATCGCGCCGACGTGTTGCGCGCGACCGACGAAGCGGTGATGTACAAACGCGCCGCCAAGGGTGTCGCGCTGACGCACGAGTGCGAGGCGACCTTCATGGCCAAGCCGTTCGCCGATCTGGCGGGGAACGGCTTCCACGTGCACGTCAGCTTCAACGACGCCGACGGCAACAATGCCTGCGCGAGCGAGGAGCCCGAAGGATCGCTGCTGCTGCGCCAGGCGATCGGCGGCATGAAGCAGTTGCTGCCCGATGCGATGGCGATCTTCGCCCCCAACGCCAATTCCTATCGGCGCTTCAAGGCCAATTCCTATGCGCCGCAGGCTGCGGTGTGGGGCGTCAACAACCGCACGGTGTCGCTGCGGGTGCCGGCGGGGTTGCCGCATACCCGCCATGTCGAGCACCGCGTGGCCGGCGCCGACGCCAATCCGTATCTGGCCCTCGCCGCCGTGCTGGCCTCGGCGCATTACGGCATCGTCAACAAGATCGACCCGGGCCCGCCGGTGGTGGGTGACGGCTATGCCGCCGCGCGCGAATCGGGCCAGTATCTGCCCACCAACTGGTTCGCGTCGGTCGATCTGTTCGAGCGATCCGAGGTGATGCGCGATTATCTCGGCGACCGGTTCGTCGAGATGTTCGCCTGCGTCAAACGCACCGAGCAGGACCGCTTCTTCTCAGAGATTCCGGCGCAGGATTACGATTGGTATCTGCGCAATGCCTGAAGGTCCAACGCGCCGAAAGGCGCCTTCTCAAACGGGTCCTGAGGCCGCCCGATCTTCGCCATAACATAGATGGTCGCACGGGGGATCGAACCCCCGGTGACCCCAGTATCAGAGAGAGGGGCGCATGAATCAGCAGCACACCGAAGAGCACGGCCTCACGCGCAAGGGGCTGTCGCCGGGAACGGTCGGGCTGCTCGGCGCGACCGTGGTCGGCATTTCCTGCGTGGCGCCCGCCTATACGTTGACCGCATCGCTGGGCCCGATCGTCGCCAAGGTGGGCGCGCAATCGCCGGCGATCATCCTGATCGGCTTCCTGCCGATGCTGCTGGTTGCCTTCGGCTATCGCGAGTTGAACCGGGCGATGCCCGACAGCGGTACCTCGTTCACCTGGGTGACGCGCGCCTTCGGGCCGTGGGTTGGCTGGCTCGCGGGCTGGGGGCTCGTCGCGTCCACCGTGCTCGTGCTGTCGAACACCGCCGGAATCGCGGTCGATTTCTTCTATCTGATGCTTTCGCAGATCTTCGCCGATCCGGGGTTGGTGGAGTTGACCGCCAATCCCGCGATCAATGTCGCGACCTGCCTCGTCTTCATGGCGGCGGCGACCTTCATCTCGTATCGCGGGATGGATACCACAAAGGCGGTCCAATACGTCCTCGTGGGTTTCCAGGTGGTGGTGCTGACGTTGTTCGGCCTCGTCGCGCTGTCGAAGCTGGGGTCCGGCGCCGCGTTCGATCCGACGCCGATCCGCCTGTCGTGGTTCAATCCGTTCGCGGTCGATTCGTTCAGCGCGCTCGCCGCCGGGCTGTCGCTGTCGATCTTCATCTTCTGGGGATGGGACGTCACGCTGACGATGAACGAGGAAACGCGGGGATCGCGCTCGACCCCCGGCCGCGCCGCGACGCTGACCGTCGTCACCACCGTGATGCTCTACCTGCTCGCGACCACCGCCTCGATCGGGTTCGCGGGGCTGGGGACGGGCGAGCTCGGTCTCGGCAATCCCGACGTGCAGCGCAACGCCTTCCTGGCGCTCGCCGCGCCCGTGCTGGGCTCGTTCGCGCTGCTGATCTCGATCGCGGTGCTGTCGAGCTCCGCCGCGTCGCTGCAATCGACGATGGTCAGCCCGTCGCGCACGCTGCTGGCGATGGGGCATTACGGCGCGTTGCCCGATTTCCTGACGCGGCTCAGCCCGCGTTTCCGCACGCCGAGCGCCGCCATTCTGACCTCGACCCTGGTGTCCTCGGTTTTCTACGCGACGATGCGCTTCCTCTCCGAAAACGTGCTGTGGGATACGATCACCGCGCTGGGCGTGATGATCTGCTTCTACTACAGCATCACCGCCTTCGCTTCGGTGTGGTATTTCCGCCGGCAGTGGTTCGTCTCGCCGGCGAATACCTTCAACCAGCTCGTCGCGCCGCTGATCGGCGGCATCCTGCTCGGTGCATTGTTCTGCACGACGATCGTGGACAGCATGGACCCCGCCTTCGGCAGCGGATCGCAGATCGACGGGATCGGGCTGGTCTTCATCTTAGGCATGGGGATCATCGTGCTGGGGATCGCGATCATGATTGCGATGGCGCTGACGCGGCCGGCCTTCTTCCGCGGCCAGACGCTGTCGCGCGGGATTTCGGACGGCACCGAGGATCAGGAACTGGACGAGCTGCCGGTTTGATTCCGGTGAACATTTGGATATTGTGTGATCACAATAGGGAGGGGTTATGAGCAGCGGCGACGAGATCGACCCGAACGAGGCACGGAATCTGGGAATGGGCGCGCGGATCGATCGGCGCGATTTCCTGCAGGGTGCGGCGATCACCGCCGCCGCCTTCGGCCTCGCCCCGGAGCTGGCCGAGGCGGCTGCGCTGGAGCGTGCGGCGCAGGATCAGCCGGGTTATTATCCGCCCGCGCTCACCGGGATGCGCGGCAGCCATCCCGGCTCGTTCGAGGACGCGCACGCGCTGCGTGACGGGACCGCCTTCGACAATGTCACCGATACCGGCGAACAATATGATTTGATCGTGGTCGGCGGCGGCATCAGCGGCCTTTCCGCGGCGCATTTCTATCGGCAGGCGGCTGGGCCCAAGGCGCGCATCCTGGTGCTCGAAAACCATGACGATTTCGGGGGGCACGCGAAGCGCAACGAGTTCACCGTGAACGGGCGGCTCAACATCATGAACGGCGGCACGATGGGCATCGAAAGCCCGGTGCCGTACAGCGCCGTCGCGGACGGCCTGATGAAGACGCTCGGCATTCACCCCGAGGAACTGGCCAAGGCGAGTGACGAGCCCGATTTCTATTCGGGCATGGGGCTGGGATCGGCCACCTTCTTCGACAAGGAGACGTTCGGCGAGGACAAGTTCGTGCTGCGCCCGGGGCGCGGGATGAAAGGCGACGCGGCGCGCGAGGCGATGGCCGCGTATCTTGCGCAAGCGCCGCTTTCACCCGCGGTGCGGCGCGACGTGCTGGCGATCGAGACCGGCGACATCGATTACATGCCCGGCCTCACCTCCGACCAGAAGAAGGACAAGCTGTCGCGGATCAGCTATCACGATTTCCTGCTCGACGTGGTCAAGGCCGACGAAGGCGTCATCCCTTATTACCTCCATCGCACCGACGGGCTCTGGGGCTGCGGGATCGACGGCGTGTCTGCGCTCGATTGCTGGGGCAGCGGTTTTCCGGGCTTCCAGGGGCTCGCGCTCACGCACGAAGCCACGCCGCGCATGGGCTATACGCCGCGCGGGTACACGGCGACCGGGGGCTCGTACGAATTCCACTTCCCCGATGGCAATGCCTCGATCGCGCGCCTGCTCGTGCGCGATCTGATCCCGGCGGCCATGCCGGGCGATACGGTGGAATCGGTCGTCACCGCGCGCGCGGATTACAGCAAGCTCGACCGGCCCGGCCAGCCGGTTCGGATCCGCCTGTCGAGCATCGTGGTGCGTGCCGCGAACCAGGGCAAGGACGGTCGCTCGGGCGTGGAGATCCATTATCGGCGCGGCGGCAAGACCTATCGCGTCAAGGCGCGGCATTGCGTGCTCGCCTCGTGGAACATGATGATCCCGTACATCTGCCCCGAACTGCCCGAGGCGCAGAAAGCGGCGCTCCACTATCTGGTGAAGACGCCGCTGGTCTACACCACGGTCGCGCTCAACAACTGGCGGGCGTTCCAGCGGCTTGGCGTCTCGAGCGTGACGTGCCCCGGCGGCTATCACACCGGGTTCAGCCTCAACCATGCGCAGCATATCGGCGGCTATCGCAGCCACGGCACGCCCGACGAGCCGATCCTGATCCACATGACGCGGACGCCGGCGCAGCCGGGCCTGCCCGAGCGTGAGCAACACAAGGCCGGCCGCTACGAGCTGCTCAGCACGCCGTTCGAGACCTTCGAGCGCAACATCAGGAGCCAGCTCGGCAGCGCGCTGGCGGGCGGCGGCTTCGATCCGGCGCGCGACATCGCCGGCATCACGGTCAATCGCTGGCCGCACGGTTACGCGCCCGAATATAATTCGCTGATCGATCCCGACGAGGGATTGCCGCTCGAGACGGCGCGGGCGCGCTTCGGCGCGATCACGATCGCCAACGCGGATTCGGGCGGCGGCGCCTATACCGACGTCGCGATGGATCAGGCGCAGCGCGCGGTCGGCGAGCTGCTGACCTGAGCACGCGCGGGGGCGATCTCACGATCGTCCCCGCTGCCTCTCAAACACCCAATCCCGCTCCATATGCGCCTTGCGACCATCCTTCTGTTCGCTTGACAAAACAGTGATCACAGATAAGGTGAAATCATGGTGACGAGGGCTCAGCAGGACAGGTGCATGGCAGGCCGCACGACGTGGGCGATCGTCTCATGACCCGCCCCGTCGTCGGCATCGTCTGTTGCAATCGCACGATCGGCCACGATCAGGCGCAGGCGGTGATGGAGCGCTACATGACCGCCGCGATGGAACATGCCGATGTCGCGGCGCTGCTGATCCCGTCCCTGCCGGCGCTGATGACGGCGCGCGAGGTCGCGCCGCGGATCGATGGCCTGCTGCTGACGGGCAGCCCGTCCAATGTGGAGCCCGAGCGCTATGGCGAAGGCGGCGCGGTGGATGCCGAAGGGCCGTATGACCCGGATCGCGACACCATGACCGCGGATCTCGTCGCCGCCTGTCTCGACCTCGGCAAGCCGGTGTTCGGGATTTGCCGGGGCTTGCAGGAATTGAACGTTGCCTTCGGCGGCACGCTGCGCCGCGACATGAGCCGATCGGACGCGCTTCTGCCTCATCATGCGCCCGCCGATTCCGATTGGGAGGGCATGTTCGCGCACGGCCACGATGTCGCGTTGACTGAAGGCGGCGTGCTCAACAAGGCGACCGGGCAGCACAATCTCTGGGTCAATTCGGTGCATTACCAGGGCATCGCCCGGCTCGGCGACGGGTTGCGCGTGGAGGCCACCGCGCCCGACGGCGTGATCGAGGCGGTGTCCGCGCGGGTGAACGGCGCGCCCGTGCTGGGCGTGCAATGGCATCCCGAATGGGACACCGCGGCCGATCCGAATTCCGTGACCTATTTCCACCTGCTCGGACACGCGTTGCGTGGCGAGCTGAACGACGCAACCTGAGGACCGCGAGATGATCTTGAAGAATTACGACGTTGCTGAATTGCGCCGCCTCGACGTGGCGCACCATCTGGCGGCGCAGCAGGATCAGGGCCTCATGCGCGATCTGGGCGGCGCGCGGATCATCACGCGTGCCGAGGGCAGCTACATCTACGATGGCGAGGGCAACGCGATCCTCGACGGGATGGCGGGCCTGTGGTGCGTGCAGGTCGGCTACGGGCGCAAGGAGCTCGCCGACGCCGCATACGATCAGATGCTCGAGCTTCCCTATTACAACACCTTCTTCAAGACAGCGACGCCGCCCACGATCCAGCTCGCGTCCAAGATTTCCGAGCTACTCGGCGGCAATCTGAGCCATGTGTTCTTCAACACGTCGGGCTCCGAGGCGATCGATACCATCATCCGGCTCGCGCGCTTCTATTGGCAGGCCAAGGGCGAGCCCGAGCGCACGGTCATCATCGCCCGCGAGAACGCCTATCACGGCTCGACCATCGCGGGCGCCAGCCTGGGCGGGATGAAGGCGATGCACGCCCAGGGCGGGCCATGGCTGCCCGGTGTCGAGCGGGTCCGCCAGCCCTATTCGTTCAACGAAGGGTTCGGGCAGGATCCGCGCGCCTTCGGCGAAGCCGCGGCCGACGCGGTGGAGCAGAAGATCCTCGACGTCGGCCCGGAAAAGGTCGCCGCCTTCATCGGCGAGCCGGTGCAGGGCGCCGGCGGCGTCATCATCCCGCCCGACAGCTATTGGCCCCGGATCGAGGCGATCTGCCGCAAATACGGCATCCTGCTGGTGAGCGACGACGTGATCTGCGGCTTCGGTCGGCTCGGCCAGTGGTTCGGCTTCCAGCATTTCGGCTTCAAGCCCGATCTTGTGTCGATGGCGAAGGGGCTGTCGTCGGGTTACCTCCCGATTTCGGCGGTCGGCGTGGCGGATCACATCGTCGAGGTACTGCGCTCGATCGGCGACGATTTCGTTCACGGCTTCACCTATTCGGGGCATCCGACCTCGGCGGCGGTGGCGCTCAAGAACATCGAGATAATCGAGCGCGAGGATCTGGTGCGGCGCACGCGTGAGGACACCGGCCCCTATCTTGCGGCCAAGATGACGGAGCTTTCGGCGCACCCGATGGTGGGCGAGGCGCGCTCGCTCGGCCTGATCGGGGCGGTGGAGATCGTTTCGGAGAAGGGTACCAACCAGCGCTTCGGCGGCACGGAAGGCAATACCGGGCCGATGGTGCGCGACCTGTGCATCGAAAAGGGGCTGATGGTCCGCGCCGTCCGCGACAGCCTGGTCCTCAGCCCGCCACTGACGATCAGCCATCGGGAAATCGACGAGATGTTCCGTATCATCGAAGAGGCGCTGGACGAGGTCGAGCCGGCGTTGCGTGCCCGGGATCGCGCCAGCAACGCCGCGTAGGATGCGGGCGGGGAACGGGCGCACCGTTTCCCGACTCGGCGACGGAGTAATGTGATCGCAGAATAGAGATCGGGCGGGAGAGCGGCGATGACGGACGGCAAGGATCGTGACTGGCTGGGCATGCGTGCGCCCATCGAACGGCGCGACATGCTGAACGGGCTGCTGGTCGGCACCGGGCTCGCGCTCGCCGGCTGTACGCCGCGCGACGCGGGCGCGACGATCGCCGCCGCCGAGCCGCAGAACCAGTCGGGCTATTATCCGCCCCGGCGCATGGGGATGCGCGGCAACCATCCAGGCTCGTTCGAGAATGCGCACGCGCTGCGCGACGGCACGTTGAAGCCCGAGCACGCGGAAAAAACGGGGGAAGAATACGATCTCGTCGTGGTCGGCGGCGGGATCAGCGGACTCTCCGCGGCCTATTTCCTGCGCGCCGAAAAGCCCGACGCGCGCATTCTGATCCTCGACAATCACGACGATTTCGGCGGTCATGCGAAGCGCAACGAATTCGTCGTCGACGGGCAGACGCTGCTGATCAACGGCGGCACGATGCTGATCAGCAGCCCGCGCCCTTATGGCCCGGTTCCGGCGGGGTTGCTCAGCGATCTCGGGATCGATGCCAAGGGGTTGTCGGCCAGATATCCCAACGACCCGCTCTATCGATCGCTCAATCTCGGCAACGCCACCTGGTTCGACAAGGAGACGTTCGGGGCCGACAAGCTCGTGAGAATGCCGGGCGGCGGCCATGGAGAAAGCACGGGGTCGCGGGAAGCGATGATGACGGCCCTGGCGCAGTCGCCGCTTCCCGCGCAGGCGCAGCGCGACGTCGTCCGCCTGTTGTTCGACAAGGTGGATTACCTGCCCGGCCTGAGCGAAGCCGAAAAGCGCAAGCGGCTGTCCAGCATGAGCTACCGCGATTTCATGCAGAAGCTCGTCAAGATGCATCCTGCCGCGATCGATGTGTTCCAGAAGCGGACGCACGGCGAATGGGGTATCGGCATCGATGCCGAGCCCGCGCTCGATTGCTGGGGCATCGGATTGCCGGGGCTCGACGGCATGGGACTCGACCGCGCCAATACCGACATGATGGGGAACACCGCCGCCGGTTACAGCTCGACCGGCGGTTCGGACACGTTCCATTTCCCCGACGGCAACGCGACGATCGCGCGCGCGATCGTCCGCAAGCTGGTTCCTGCGGTGGCGGCGCCAGGGGACATCGAGAGCATCGTCATGGCGACATTCGACTACGGCCAGCTCGACAAGCCCGGCCAGCCGGTGCGCATCCGCCTGACCAGCATCGTCGTCCACGTCGCGCCGAACGGAGAGGGCCCGGTCGAGATCGCCTATATGAACGGTGACAAACTGCGTAGCGTCTCTGCGAAGGGATGTGTGCTCGCCGGGTACAACATGATGATCCCGTACATCGTGCCGAGCCTGCCCGAAAAGCAGAAGGCCGCGCTCCACGAATTGGTGAAGGTGCCGCTGGTCTATACCGCGGTCGCGGTGCGCAACTGGCACGCGTTCGCCAAGCTGGGGGTGCAGCGGATCGATTGTCCGGGAAGCTATTTCTCCTCGGTCTCATTGTCCGGCACCAGCCATATCGGCGGCTATGGCGGGCCGAAATCGCCGGACGATCCGGCGCTGGTGTTCATGGTGCGCACGCCGTGCCAGCCCGGCGCGGCGACCGAACGCGACCAGCATCGCGCCGGCCGCTACGACCTGCTGAGCACGCCGTTCGAGACGTTCGAGCGCAATATCCGCGAGCAGCTGACGAAGATCCTTGGCCCCGGCGGCTTCGATGCCAAACGCGATATCGCCGCCATCGCCGTCAACCGCTGGGCCCATGGCTATGCGTATGAATATAATCCGCTCTACGATCCGTGGAACGTGGCGCCCGACCAGCGGCCCAACGTGATCGGCCGCCAGCGCTTCGGCCGGATCGCGATCGCCAATTCGGATTCGGGCGCCGCCGCCTATACCGACTGCGCGATCGAGCAAGGGCATCGCGCGGTGCATGAGCTGCTCGACGCCAAGGTGTTGACCGCCTGAACCTGGTGTGGGCGCAAGCCCGCATAACCTGCGCCGCGCTGCGCTATCTCACCCCGCCGCTCGCGACATGGGGTGGGTCGAGCGACGGGATGAGGGCGGTGGCACGGAACCGGAGACCAACAGAATCCGGCCCCGGCCAGTTCAGTGCGCGCGCGCCAGTGCGTCGCGAACGGCGGAGACCATCTGATCGATCTGTGCGCGCTCGACGATGAGCGGGGGAGACAGGGCGATGATGTCGCCGGTCACGCGGATCAGCAGCCCTTTCTCGAAACAATCGACGAAGACGTCATAGGCGCGCGCGCCCACCGCATCCTTGCGCGACGCGAGCTCGATGCCCGCGACGAGGCCGATGGTGCGGATGTCGATGACGTGCGCCGCATCCTTCAGCGTCTCCATCGCCTCGCGCCAATAGGAGGCGAGCTCGGCGCCGCGCGTCAGCAATCCTTCGCGCTCGTAGATGTCGAGCGCCGCGAGGCCCGCCGCGCAGCCGGCCGGATGCCCGGAATAGGTGTAGCCGTGGAACAGCTCGATCGTGCCTTCGGGCCCGGTCATCATCGCGTCGTAGATGTCGCGCTTCGCGAACACCGCGCCCATCGGGAAGGCGCCATTGGTGAGGCCCTTGGCGGTGGTGATCAGATCGGGGACCACGCCGAAATAATCGGCCGCGAACGGCGTTCCCAGACGGCCGAAGCCCGTGATCACCTCGTCGAAGATCAAGAGGATGCCGTGCCGCGTCGCGATCTCGCGCAGCCGTTCGAGATAACCGCGCGGCGGCAGCAGCACGCCGGTGGAGCCCGCTACCGGTTCGACGATCACCGCCGCGATGGTTTCGGCGCCGTGGAGCTGGACGAGCCGTTCGAGGTCGTCGGCCAGTTCGGCGCCGTGCTCGGGCAGGCCGGGCGAAAAGGCGTTGCGCGCGAGATCGTGCGTGTGCCGCAGGTGATCGGCGCCGGGAAGTGTCGGGAAGACGCGACGGTTGCTGACGATCCCGCCGACCGAGATGCCGCCGAAGCCGACGCCGTGATAGCCGCGCTCGCGCCCGATGAGGCGTGTTCGCGTGCCCTGGCCGATCGCGCGCTGATAGGCGAGGGCGATCTTGAGCGCGGTATCGACCGATTCCGATCCCGATCCGGTGAAGAACACGCGATCGAGGCCCGCCGGTGCGATCTCGGCCAGCCGATCGGCGAAGCGGAAGGCTGGTTCGTGCCCCATCTGGAACGATGGGGCGTAATCCATCACGCGCAACTGCTCGGCGACGGCGTCGGCGATCTCCGCCCTGCCATGCCCGGCATTGACGCACCATAGCCCCGCCGTGCCGTCCAGAATCTCGCGGCCGTCGGCACTGCGATAATACATGCCGCTCGCGCCGGCGAGCAGGCGCGGCGCGCGCTTGAACTGCCGATTGGCGGTGAACGGCATCCAGAACGCATCGAGTGCGGGGCTGTTGCGGATTTCGATCATCGGACGTTGCTCTCCCTGATCTCAAATTGACCGGTACGAGCGCGGTAGAGCAAGCCGTTTTCTTGATCAGGGAGGAAACCGGCAAAATGGCGCTTCCCTGCGCAACTGTTGCCGGATATTGAACACTCGAAACAAGGGAGCGGGTGGTGAGCGACATCGATGTCGGCGGTCGATTGCGTCAGGTTCGCGAGAAGGCGGGGTTGTCGCAGCGTGCGCTGGCCCGCCGTGCGGGGATCACCAATTCGACCATCTCGCTGATCGAAGCGAACAGCATGAACCCGTCGGTCGGGGCGTTGAAGCGAATCCTTGACGCCATCCCGATCGGGCTCGCGGATTTCTTCGCTGTCGCGCCCGAGGCGGATCGCAGCCCCTTCTTCCGGGCCGGCGACCTGGTGGAGATCGGCAAGGGCACCATTTCGTATCGGCAGGTCGGCCGCACGATGCGCGGCCGCAAGCTCCAGATGCTCCGGGAGTGCTATCAGCCGGGCGCGGACACGGGGCGCGTCGCGCTGAGCCATGAGGGCGAGGAATGCGGGCTCGTCATCTCCGGTCGGCTCGAGGTGACGGTGGACGGCGAGCGGCGGGTGCTCGGTCCGGGGGATGCCTACAGTTTCGACAGCGAACGGCCCCACCGCTTCCGTTGCATCGGCGACGAGCCCGTCCACAGCGTCAGCGCGTGTACGCCGCCCAGTTTCTGAACGATGTGAATTGATGGCCGTCGTCGGCCCGGCTCGACTCGTCTTCGATCTGTTCGAATCGCCGCCCCGGACCCGGGGTTCATCAACGCCCTGCGGTGACGGGTGCCGTTGTTGCGGGCGGCGCGAAGTGGAGAAAGTGGAGCGCGTCGCGGGTTTTTTGCCCGGAATGCGACCGCAACGCCCCGGGATGGCGACCGCGACGCGACACCCACGCAACAACGAGGCGACACCGACGCGACACCGGCGCGACAGCGAGGCGCCACGGACGCGCCGTCCGTGCGTCCGACGCGCGCCGCCGGCGCGACGGCAGCGCGCCCCGATGGCGACGCTGCCGGTATCGAGCAACGCGGCTGGCGCGGAAGAGCAGTCCTGTCCCATTCCACTGAGTAGAACATAAAGCGAACGTGTAGGACAGGGATTTCAGAACCCCGGTGCCGCACGTTCGAAACAGATTCTGAGTCTAGCTCAGCCCTTGTTCGCGGATGAGCCGCATGCCGTCGCCGATATCGTCGTGGATGGCGCGTTCGAGCCGTGTCGCGTCGCGATCGGCGATCGCCTGGGTGGCCCGCCGGTGCTGGTCGATCATGTTGGCGGTGCCGATCCGGCCGTGGACGAGCCGCATGAACGGGCCGAACTGGATCCACAGCATTTCGATCAGCCGGTTCAGCGTCTCCATCGGCTTCGCGCGATAGATCAGCGAATGGAAGCGGAAGTTCGATTCCATATAGGCGTTGATGTCGCCGTTCCTGAGCGCGTCGTCGGTCGCTTCGTCGGCCTTGCGGATGGCACGCAGCCGGGCGGCGTCGATATGGGGCAGCGCATCGACCGCCGCCGCCGGTTCGAGCAGCAGGCGGCAGCGCATGATGTCGTCGAACCGCGCGGGCGTCATCGGCACCACCATCACTGCGCGCTTGGACCGGATATCGACCGCGCCCTCGGCCGCGAGCCGGCTCAAGGCGTCCCGCACCGGCATCTGGCTCACGCCCAATTGCTGGGCAAGGCCGCGCGTCGAGATCGCCACGCCCGGCGCGATCTTGCCTGTGATCAGGCGGAAGCGGAGATCCTCATATACCTTTTCCCGCAGCGAGCGCGCATCTTCGGGGGCGTCGTCGGCAGTCTCGCCGGGCGCCGGAATCGTTTCAGCTCTCGCCACTTCTCGTCGTCACCCAATGGTTTGTGATCTCCGGCTTGTATCAGCTTGCCAACGCCGCGCAAATCGCTGCCGGCACGATATGCGATCACAGCAGTAGACGAATTGCCCGACGCACCACCCGGCCGCCCGATGGTGTCGAATCGACACCGGCCGGCATTCGCTTGGCACCTTCTCGCTGACGCGCGCCGATGGTCATGATGGCGAAGGCCGGCCGTGGCGCTTCGCGACGCAGCGCTCGAGGCCGGTTTCGGGCGAGCAACCCTTCATATGACGTGACCGGCGTGCCGCCGGGGTGGGGCAACGCGCGTGGTGGTGCGGACCTGACGGATGACGAGGCGAATGAACGATGCGTGACATAGGCTTTTTCGTGAACGGCGCGGCCCTGAACCCCACGCAACCGCGCTATAAGGATGTTTACGATCCCTCGACCGGCAAGGTGCAGGCGCGCGTCACGCTGGGCAATGCGGGCGATCTCGAGGCGGCGGTGGCATCGGCGCGAGCCGCGCAGCCGGCCTGGGCGGCGCTCAACCCGCAACGCCGCGCGCGCGTATTGTTCAATTTCAAGGCAGTGATCGAGGCCAACAAGGACGAGCTCGCGCACCTGCTCTCGTCGGAGCATGGGAAGGTGGTGTCCGACGCGCACGGCGACGTTCAGCGTGGCCTCGACGTGGTCGAGTTCGCCTGCGGCGCGCCGCATCTGCTCAAGGGGGAGTTCACCGAAGGCGCGGGGCCGGGGATCGACGTCTATTCGATGCGCCAGCCGCTGGGGGTCGTCGCCGGGATCACGCCGTTCAATTTTCCCGCGATGATCCCGCTGTGGATGCTCGCGCCGGCGCTCGCCTGCGGCAACGCCTTCATCCTCAAGCCGTCCGAGCGCGATCCCTCGGTGCCGCTGCGGCTGGCCGAGCTGGCGCTCGAGGCGGGGCTGCCCGCGGGCATCCTCAACGTCGTCCAGGGCGACAAGGAGATGGTCGATGCGATCCTCGATCATCCGGCGATCAAGGCGGTGAGCTTCGTCGGCTCCTCGGATGTCGCGCAATACGTCTATGGCCGCGGCACCGCGGCGGGCAAGCGGATGCAGTGCATGGGCGGGGCGAAGAACCACGGCATCGTCATGCCCGACGCCGATCTCGATCGCGCCGTCGCCGACATCATCGGCGCGGCCTACGGCTCGGCGGGCGAGCGGTGCATGGCGCTTCCCGTGGTGGTCCCGGTCGGCGAAGAGACCGCACACAACCTCCGCGAGCGCCTGGTCAAGGCCATTGCGGGGCTGCGGGTCGGGATCGCGACCGATCCCGAGGCGGAATACGGCCCGGTGGTGAGCGCCGAGCACAAGGCGCGCATCGAGAACCATATCCGGATGGGCGTGGACGAAGGCGCCGAGCTGGTGGTCGACGGCCGCGGCTTCAGTCTTCAGGGGTATGAGCAGGGCTATTTCCTCGGGCCGACGCTGTTCGACCATGTCACGCCTGAGATGCGGACCTATCAGGAGGAGATTTTCGGGCCGGTGCTCCAGATCGTCCGCGCGAACAGCCTCCCCGAAGCGGTGGGCCTCGCCTCGGCGCATCAATATGGCAACGGCGTCGCGATCTTCACGCGCAACGGCCATGCCGCCCGCGAGTTCGCGAGCGCGGTCGAAGTGGGGATGGTGGGGGTCAACGTGCCGATCCCGGTGCCGGTCGCCTATCACAGTTTCGGCGGCTGGAAGCGATCGGGCTTCGGCGACCTCAACCAATACGGCATGGACGGCATCCGCTTCTACAGCCGCACCAAGACCGTGACGCAGCGGTGGTCCGCCGACCCCTCGGAGAGCAGCTTCACGATGCCCACGATGGGGTGACCGATTTTTTTGACGGGTTTTCGAAGGAATTTGCACGTGTCCAGCCAATCGTCCGCCAATGCAGCCTTGATGGAGCGGCGCGTCGCCGCGGTGCCGCGCGGGGTCGCCAATGCGACCGGGATCTTCGCCGCGCGCGCGCTCAATGCGGAAATCTGGGACGCCGACGGGCGGCGCTATGTCGATTTCGCCGGCGGCATCGCCGTGCTCAACGTCGGGCATCGCCATCCGCGGGTGATCGCGGCGGTGGAGGAACAGCTCGCCGCCTATACGCACACCGCGTTCCAGATCGTTCCCTACGAGCCCTATATCGCGCTCGCCGAGCGGCTGAACGCGGTCGCGCCCTTTTCGGGGCCGGCGAAGACGATCTTTTTAACCACCGGCGCCGAGGCGGTGGAGAATGCGATCAAGATCGCGCGCGCCGCGACGCGGCGCAGCGGCGTGATCGCCTTCACCGGCGGGTTCCACGGGCGCACGATCATGACGTCGGCGCTCACGGGCAAGGTGGCACCGTACAAGGCGCAGTTCGGCCCGATGCCGGGCGGCGTCCACCATATCCCCTTTCCCACGCTGACCGGGGGCAGCGTCGAGGACTCGCTGCGCGCGCTGTCCTATGTGTTCGCGGCGGACATGCCGCCCGAGGACGTGGCCGCCATCATCCTCGAGCCGGTGCAGGGCGAGGGCGGTTTCCACGTCGCCCCGCGCGCGCTGCTGACGGCGCTGCGCGAGATTTGCGACCGCCACGGCATCGTGCTCGTGGTCGACGAGGTGCAATCCGGCTTCGCGCGCACGGGGCGCATGTTCGGCATCGAGCATTCGGGGATCGAACCCGATCTCGTCACCGTGGCGAAATCGCTGGCGGGGGGCTTCCCGCTCTCCGGGGTGATCGGCCGCGCCGAACTGATGGACAAGGTCGAGCCCGGCGGGCTCGGCGGCACCTATGGCGGCTCGCCGATCGCCTGCGCCGCCGCGCTCGCGGTGATGGACGTCATCGAGGAGGAGCAACTGCTCGCGCGGGCCGACGCGGTCGGCGCGCGGGTGCGCGGCCGGCTGGACGCGTTCGCGACGCGCAACGACCTGCTCGCGATCGGCAACATCCGCGGGCTCGGCGCGATGCTCGGCTTCGACATCCTCGACCGTGACACCGGGCAGCCCAACGGTGCTGCCGCGCGCGCTGTCTGCGCGCGCGCGCTGGAGCAGGGGCTGCTGCTGCTCAATTGCGGGGTGAGCGGCGAAGCGATCCGTATCCTGGTGCCGCTGACGGCCTCCGACGCGGTGCTCGACGAGGGGCTGGACATGCTCGAGCGCGCGCTCGCGAGCGACGGGGCCGCTGCATGACCGCGCTGGCGGAACGGCCCGCGGAGACCGAGGTGGCGCGGATCGCGCTCGGTCGGCCCGATCTGTTGCGCGACCGGACGCTGATCGACGGCGCGTGGATCGCGACCGCCGAGACGGTCACGGTGCGCAATCCGGCGACCGGCGGCCTGCTGGGCGAGGTGCCCCGTTGCGGCGCCGCCGAGGCCGAGCGCGCGGTGGCGGCGGCCCATGCGGCGCTTCCGCAATGGCGCGCGCTGACCGCGGGCGAGCGCGCCGCCGTGCTGCGGCGCTGGTTCGATCTGATCAATGCCCATGCCGACGATCTTGCCCGGCTGATGACGGCGGAACAGGGCAAGCCGCTCGCCGAGGCGCAGGGCGAAGTCCGCTACGCCGCGGCGTTCGTGCAATGGTTCGCCGAAGAGGCGCGGCGCATCTACGGCGAGACCATTCCCGGGCATACGCCGACGATGCGGTTGCGCACGCTGCGCGAGCCGGTGGGCGTGGTGGCGGCGATCACGCCGTGGAACTTCCCGCTCGCGATGGTCACGCGCAAGGTCGCACCGGCGCTCGCGGCGGGCTGCACCGTGGTCCTCAAACCGTCGGAGCTGACGCCGCTCTCGGCGCTGGCGCTGGCGGCGCTGGCCGAGGAGGCAGGCCTGCCGGCGGGCGTGCTCAACCTCGTCCTCGGCGACGCACCCGCAATCGGCGCCGTCCTCACCGGCGATCCGCGCGTGCGCAAGTTCAGCTTCACCGGCTCGACCCCGGTGGGCAAGATGCTCGCCGCGCACTGCATGGCCACGGTGAAGCGGGTCAGCCTGGAACTGGGGGGCAACGCCCCCTTCCTCGTGTTCGACGATGCCGATCTGGATGCGGCGATCGACGGCGCGATGGCGTCCAAATTCCGCAACACCGGCCAGACCTGCGTCTGCGCGAACCGCTTTCTGGTGCAGGCCGGCATCTACGACGCCTTCGCGGCGCGGCTGGCGGAGCGCGTCGGCGCGCTTCGCGTCGGCGACGGATTGGACGGACCGAGCGACCAGGGGCCGCTGATCGATACGCGCGCGCGCGAGAAGGTGGAGCGACACATCGCCGACGCGCTCGATCGGGGCGCTCGCACGCTGGTTGGCGGCGCGGCGCTGCCCGCGCTCGGCGAGCGGTTCCATCAGCCCACGGTGCTCGTCGGCGTGGGGCCGGACGCGCTGGTCAATCGCGAAGAGACCTTCGGGCCGCTCGCGGCGGTCATCCGCTTCGATACCGAAGCCGAGGCGATCCGCATCGCCAACGATACCGCCTCGGGGCTTGCCGCCTATCTCTATACGCGCGATTCCGATCGGCAGGTGCGCGTCTCCGAAGCGCTCGAATACGGCATGGTGGGCATCAATACGGGGATGATTTCCAGCGAGGTCGCGCCGTTCGGCGGGGTCAAGGAATCGGGGTTCGGCCGCGAAGGATCGAGCCACGGCATCGACGATTTCGTGTCGATCAAGCTCGTCGCCCAGGCAATCCGGGCAGCCTGAACCAGTCGGCCCGTTGGGGGGGGCGGGCGGCATTATGAGGATATGGTCATGATCAAGATGTCTGATGTCGCAACTGCCGCGAACGTCTCCGTGAAGACGGTATCGCGGGTCTTGAACGGGCAGCCGCACGTGCGCGAGGAAGCCAGGGACCGCGTGCTCTACATGGCCGACGTCCTCGGCTACCGAAAGCAGGCCGAACGGGAAGAGCGCGCCGGATGATCCGGGACCGGGAAAGCAGCGCGACCGCGCGTGCGACACACCGGGCGTCGCTCTTCTCGCCTGCCGAACAGGATCATCTGCCGCGCCAGCCTTATTCGGGGGCATGACGCCCGGCGCGATCGGCAATTGGCAGCAAATGCCGGAACCTCCCTGCGACGATCGCGCGGCTGCGCAGCAGCCATGACCGCAACGATGGGAGGATCCGATGAGCGCATTTTCATGGAAGGCAATTGTCCTCGGCCTGGCGATCGGCCTTGCCGGCACGACCCCCGCAACGGCCGCCCCCGGCGAGCAATTGACCGATGCCCGGGAACAGGCCCCCGAAGGCCTGATCGGCATGTGGAAAGCCGATATCCAGGCCTCCACCTACAAAGGCACGAAGCCCCAGGCCGCCTGGCGCAGCTTCGCCTATACCGAAGACGGCAAGGTGCTCGTTTCCTTCGCCACCCGCAACGCCGGCAGTGCGATCAGCTTCGGCCACTGGGCGGCGCAGGTCGACGGCACCCCGGGGATCGAATATCACAGCGCCGCCGGTTCGATTCCCTATAATGTCGTGTCGTGGACGGTCGTCGGCCCCGGACGGCTTCATCTTATCGTTTCGCGCCACGGCAAGACCGATCTCGACGCGACCTATCAGCTGTCGCCGGACGGCAAGACGCTGACCTACAGTTATGACGGCACCAGCATCGTCTATCGCCGCTGGACCATGATCGACTGACCGACGGCGCGGGCGAAGAGTGCCGGGCCGCTCGTGGCAGGCGGCCCGTCCCCCGGGGGCCTGATCGGGCGTAGAGGAAATCGCCGGATTTGGATGTTGCGGCGGCCTTGCAGGAAACATCCCGAAAAGCGTTCCGCATGGCCTGCGAACGGCAGTTTCTGTCTCGCCCGGCTTTCGGCGTATCCGCAATCAACCCGGCGCAACCGCGCAGTGAATTGGCAGGATATGCCGGGCATTCGCAAAAAAACGGCACCACAAGCCCACTTTACCGCCGTTACGTTTTACCTCGCCCAAGGGAGGCAAAAGACCGGTCCTTACAGACATCGGGCGACATAATCATGACTCGCCGGGGGAGCGGTCGACACATAACGGGAGGGGTAGATCAGATGACCGATCTCGCAAAGCTTTCAAGCATTACGGCGACGTCCGCGCTCGCGTTGATGGCCTCGTCGGCCGCCTTCGCCCAGGATACCGCCGCGCCTGCCCAGACGACCGCCACCCAGACCCAGACCCAGACCCAGACGGCGCCCGCGCCCCCGGACACCGGCCAGACCGCGGCGCCCGCCGACAATGCGATCGTCGTCACCGGCCTGCGCGGGCGCCCGCGCTCGGTCACCGACTCGCCGGTGCCGGTCGACGTCTTCAACGCGGAGGCGCTCGAACAGTCGGGGCAGACCGACACGCTGAACGTGCTGCAGACGCTGGTGCCGTCCTATTCGGTCACGCGTTCCGCCAACACCACCTCGAACAGCTTCATCCGCTCGCCCCAGCTGCGCGGCCTTTCGGCCGACAAGACGCTGCTGTTGCTTAACGGCCGCCGCCGGCACAAATCGGGCAGCGTCAACGTCGGCGGAACCGGATCGCAGGCGGCCGATGCGGCGGTGATCCCGTCGATCGCGCTCAAATCGATCGAGGTGCTGCGCGACGGCGCCGCCGCGCAATACGGCTCGGACGCGATCGCGGGCGTCATCAACTTCCAGCTCAAGGACGCCCCCGACGGCGGATCGCTGACCATCCAGGCCGGCCAATATTACGCCGGCGACGGCACGGGCGTGCAAGTGGCGGGCAACATCGGCCTGCCGCTGACCGACGACGGCTTCATCAACATCTCGGGCCAGTTGAACGACGACGACCGGACGGTTCGCGCCCGCCGGTTCACCTCGACGTCCTGGGATCCGCTCGAGGCGTACGAGACCGATCCCGCCTTTCGCGCGGCCGTCGACGCCGCCGGGCTCGATCTGACCAAGCCGCTCGAGCGCATGGGCAAGCCATCGGAGCGCGCGGCGCGGTTCATCGTCAATTCGGGCATCGACCTGACCGACGACACCTCGATCTACGCCTTCGGCAACTTCTCCAAGTCCAAGGGCATCGCGAATGCGACCTATCGCGTTCCGGGCGGCGGGCACAACGTGATGGACAACCCCATCCGCCTCGACGACGGCGCCGAGTGGCGCTTCAAGGACAAATATCCGCTCGGCCTGGCGCCGCAATTCGCGGGCGAGGTCACCGACTGGAGCATCACGACCGGCTGGCGCACCGAGCGCGATCTGGGCGACGGCTATTCGCTGACGGCGGACCTTTCGGCCCGCTACGGCTGGGACAAGATCGCCTATTCGATGTGGGACACGGTGAACCCCTCGATGGGGCCGGACTCGCCGACCGACTTCACCGCCAGCGACTATACGTCGGACGAGATGGGGCTGAACGCCGACTTCGTCTATTCGATGCCCGTCGCGGGGTTCGCGGGCCCGCTGGTCTTCAATTTCGGCGGCGAATATCGCCGCGAAGGCTTCAAGATCGGGGCCGGCGAGCCGAATTCCTATTCGGGCGGCACCTGGGCGACGCCCGACCCCTTCGGCTTCTGCACCAACCAGAGCGATTTCTCGGCCCGCACGCTCGAGCCGGGCGCGCCCGCCGGCGCGGGCATCGACTGCACCGATCCGGGCGATCCGGTGTACAATATCCTGCAACCCGGCTCGAACGGCATCACCGGCCTGCCGCCCGAGGTCGCGGGCAAGTATACGACGGACAGCAAGTCGCTCTACGCCGAGGCGACCGCCGACGTCACCGACGCCTGGTTCGTCGATCTCGCCATGCGGTTCGAGGATTATCAGTCGTTCGGCCGCAAGACGGTGTGGAAGGCGGCGACGCGCTACAACGTGACCGACTGGCTGGCGCTTCGCGGCTCGCTGGGCACCGGGTTCCGGGCGCCGACCGCGGGCCAGCTCCACATGACGCAGACCCAGATCAACACGGTCGGCGGCGTGCCGCTCAACATCGGCCTGTATCCGGCGACGCATCCGGTCGCGCAATATCTGGGCGCCAGGCCGCTCGGCCCGGAGAAATCGAAGAATTATTCGATCGGCGTCACGCTGACGCCCTCGGGCGGCTTCACCATGACGGTGGACGCCTATCGGATCGAAATCTCCGACCAGATCTACGCCACCACGCTGATCGACGTCACGCCGGAGATCGAGGCGGCGATGGTCGCCGCCGGCATCGAGGGCGCCGGTTCGATCGACCAGCTCAACTACTTCCAGAACGCCTTCGATTCGACGGTGCAGGGGGTGGACGTCGTGGCGTCCTACCGCGCCAATCTGATCGAGGCGAACCCCACCAACATCACCGCGGCGTTCAACCTGAACACCTACAAGATCGACCGGGTCAACATCTCGAGCGTCTCGTTCAACGAGGTCTCGGTTTACAATTTCAAGCACAACGCGCCGAAATGGCGGGGCAACCTGACCGTGCAGCAGGATTTCGGCCCGGTCGCGGTGATGGCGCGCGGCAATCTCTATGGTCCCTATTCGCGCCAGACGACGCGCGCGGGCAATGCGATCCAGCATTACAACACCGAGTTCATGCTGGATCTGGAGGTTTCGGCGCCGCTGGGCGACGGCTACACCTTCACCGTCGGCGCGCGGAACCTGTTCGACAATTATCCGGCGGTCAACAAGATCGACGACACCAACGGCCGCACCTTCGTGGACGGTCCGGTCGATTGGCAGGGCGGTTATTATTTCGGCCGCCTCGCCTATTCGTTCTGATGCCGATGGAGCGGACGATCCTGACCGGTTGTTCGCTCCATCCCTTTCGAGATCATGCCGTGACATTCCATAAAGGGGCCGTCGACGATGAATAGAAACGATCGCGAACTTGGCATGGGCGCGGCGATCTCGCGCCGCGACTTCGTCTACGGCGCATCGGCCGTCGCGGGCGCGGCGGCGCTTACCGGCAGCGCCGCGTTCGCCGCCCAGAGCGGCAGCTACGCCCCGGCTGCGGCAGCCAGCTATCCGCCGCTTCGCACCGGCATGCGGGGGCTGCATCCGGGCTCGTTCGAACCCATCCACGCGCTTGCCTGGGCCGGCGTCGAGCCGCCGGCGGGCGAAAGCACGGGCGAGGTCTACGATCTCGTCGTCGTGGGCGGCGGCCTCAGCGGGCTGGCGGCGGCCTATTACTACCGCAAGCAGGCGGGCCCCAAGGCGAAGATCCTGATCCTCGACAACCTCCAGGGCATCGGCGGCCACGCGCAGCGCAACGAATTCGAGTTCGAAGGCCGCCGCTTCTATGCCATTGCGGGCTCGGCCTATCTGGTGGCGCCCTCCACCTGGTCGTACGAGGCGACATCGATCCTCGAGGATCTCGACGTCGTTCATCGCGACGATCCGCGCGATCATACCGACGGCGATCTCTACAGCTCGCACGGCATGGCGCCGGCGGTGCTGTTCACCAAGGAAGTCTACGGCAAGGATCATCTCGTGCGCGGCAGCGTGAAGCGGCCCACGCCCGAGTTCCTCGCCAAGACCCCGATGGCACCCAAGCTGCGGGCAGAGCTCGACAAGCTGATGAACGGCAAGGAAAATTACCTGGCGGGCAAATCGGAGGCGGAGCAGATCGCGTTCCTGCAGTCGATGTCCTATCGCGACTATCTGTTGAAGGTCGTCGGGGTGTCCGAGGATTGCCTGTTCTTCGTGAAGGGGGTCTGGGCGCTCGGGCTCGACACCTGCACGGCGTGGTTCGCCTTCTTCCGCCATGCGCCGGGCTTCGAGGGGTTGACGCTGAAGCGGCCCGCGAACTCGCCCGAAAGCGAGAAGATGCACCATGACGATTACCACCTGCCGGGCGGTAACGGCGACGTGGCCCGGCTGATCATCCGGTCGCTGATCCCCGACGCGCTGCCGCCGGGGGACGTCTTCGAGGTGGCCGACAAAAGGATGGATTACACGGTGTTCGACCGTGCCTCCAATCCGACGCGGATCCGCCAGAACAGCATCGTCTACAACGTTCGCCACCTCGGCCCGACGCCCCATGTGCTGGAGCCCGACAATCGCGAGGTGCTGATCAGCTATCTGAACGACGGCCGCGCCTATACCGTCAAGGCCGGCAGCGTCGTCATGGCCTGCATGAACAACGTGGTGCCGTCGGTCTGCCCCGAAATCCCCGACGTCCAGAAGGAAGCGCTGCACAAGGCGGTGCGCTGTGCCAATCTCAGCGTCAACGTGCTGTTCCGCAACTGGAACGCATGGAAGGCGGCGGGCGTCAGCAGCGTCACCTCGCCCTACACCTTCTACGGCTCGATGGGGCTTTCCGCGCCGCGCCATTTCGGCGGCGTGAAACCGTCGACCTCGCCGTCCGATCCGATCATCGTCAGCTTCGGCACCGGCGGCAATTCGGGGATGCTCACCAATCCGGTCTTCGTGCGCGGGATCTGCGGCGAGGACACGCCGGCGATCGGCACCAACAACGACGAGCAATATCGCGCGATCCGGCGCGGGCTGCTGGCGACGCCGTTCGAGACCTTCGAACGCGAAATTCGCCAGCTCGCCGCACGCTCGCTCGCCGGCACCGAGTTCGATCCGGCGCGCGACATCGTGGCGATCTGCGTCAACCGCTGGTCGCACGGCTTCGCCACCGGCCTCAACGACCTGTTCGACAAGCCGCTGGCGCCGGGCGAGGAACGGCCGGATGTGATCGCGCGCCGCCCCTTCGGCCGCATCGCCATCGCCAACAGCGACGCGGGCGGGGTCTCCACGATGCAGACGGCCTTCGACCAGGCGTGGCGCGCGGTGAACGATCTCCAGCGCCGCGCCTACGGATATTACGACCATATCTGATCGGCTTGCTGCGCCGGTCGTGACGGTCCGCTCCCCCCGGGCCCCGGAGCAGCGACGCTCCGGGGCCACCCCAGAGGTGAACGATGGATAATCCGGACGACGCGCGGCAAGCCCCGGCAAACCCTTCGCGCCGGAACCTCCTCGCCGGTGGAATCGCGGCGACCGCCGGTGCGGTGGCGTCGCCGGTGCTCGCCCAGGTGAAGCCGTTGCCCGGTGCGCCGGCGATCAACCGCAACCTGCCCGACGTGGCGGTGATCGGGGCGGGGGCGTTCGGCGGCTGGACGGCGCTGTCGTTGCGGGAGGCGGGGGCGAAGGTGACGTTGGTCGATGCGTACGGGCCGGGAAACCCACGCGCGTCCTCGGGCGACGAGAGTCGGTTGCTGCGCCTGTCGTACGGCGGGCGCGAAATCTACACCAGATGGGCGCGGCGCGCGCAGCAATTGTGGGAAGCCCGGCAGGAGGAATTCGGGCGGCGTCTGTTCTACAACAACGGCAGCCTGCGCGTCATGGCCGCCGAGGCGCTGGCGGAACAGCGCGCGATCTTCGATCGGCTGCGCATCCCTTATGAGCTGCTGACCCCGGCCGACGTCCATCACCGCTGGCCGCAGGTCGATTTCAGCGAATACGAATCGGTCTTCTACGAACCCGCGGGCGGCGTGGTGAAGGCGCGCGAATCGATGATCGCGGTGGCCGAAGCCTTCATGCACAAGGGCGGCACGCTGCGCATCGGCCATGCGGTGCCCGGTGACGGCCCGGGCAAGCCCGCGGTGACGGTGGACGGCGAACCGCTTTCTGCCGGCGCCTATGTCTTCGCGTGCGGGCCGTGGCTGCCGAAGGTGTTCCCCGGGCTGCTCGGCGACCGCATCCGCGTGCCGCGGCGCGAGATTTTCTACGTGGGCTCGCCGATCGACGATCACCGCTATCGCTGGGAGCATCTGCCCAACATCGCCGACCCGGATACCTATACCGCCTCCGATGTCGATTACGGGATCAAGGTCGCCGCGCGGCTGCGCGACCAGCCGATGGACCCCGACGACGGCGACCGGATGCCGACCTCGTTCCTGCAGCGCCAGGTCGAGGATTATGTCGCCCGCCGGATGCCGGGGCTGAAGGGCCAGCCGATCGTCGCCACCCGCGTCTGCCAGACCGAATATAGCGACAACAGCCATTACATCGTCGATCGCCACCCCGATCTCGCCGATGTCTGGGTTGCGGGCGCGGGATCGGGTCATGCCTTCAAGATGGGCCCGGCAATCGGCGATTATGTCGCCGGCCGGGTGCTGGGGCGATCCGGCGATGCGGAAGCCGACGCCCTGTTCCGGCTCGCCAGCCACAAGTCCGCGCTGGCAGGAGGCTGATCCGATGGCCGATTTATTCCGCAAGAAGGTGATCGCGGTGGGTGGGGAGCAGCCGGGGGAGCATCGGCTGGCGCGGACGTTGTCGTGGCCGCATCTGGTGGCGCTGGGTGTGGGTGCGATCGTGGGGACGGGCATCCTGACGCTGATCGGGGTGGGGGCGGACCGTGCGGGGCCGGCGGTGATCGTGTCGTTCGTGATCGCGGGCGTGATCTGCGCGTGCGCGGCGCTCGCTTATGCCGAGATGTCGACGATGATGCCGGCCTCGGGCAGTGCGTACACCTACAGCTATGCGGTGCTCGGCGAGGTGATCGCCTGGGTGATCGGCTGGAGCCTGATCCTCGAATATTCGCTGGTGGTCTCGACGGTGGCGGTGGGCTGGTCGGGCTATGCCTCGCCGTTGCTGGAGGGGCTGGGCTTTCCCCATGCGCTGACGCAGGGGCCCGAGCTTGGCGGGCTGATCAACGTGCCCGCAATCTTCATCATCGCGGTGGTGGCGGGGCTGTTGAGCCTGGGGACCAAGGAGAGCGCCACGCTCAACGCCATCCTGGTGGTCATCAAGATGCTCGCGCTGGCGCTGTTCGTCGCCGTCGCGCTGCCGCACTTCAATCCGGACAACCTCCATCCGTTCATGCCCTACGGCTTCGGCAAGTCGGCGATGGCGGGGGCCGAGGGCGGCGAGGTGGTGGCGCGCGGGGTGATGGCGGCGGCGGCGATCATCTTCTTCGCCTTCTACGGCTTCGACGCGATCTCGACCGCGGCGGAGGAGACCAAGAACCCGGGGCGCGACCTGGCGATCGGGATCGTCGGATCGATGGTGGCGTGCGTCGCGATCTACATCCTGATCGGGGTCACCGCGGTGGGGGCCTTGCACTATACCGCGTTCGCCAACAGCCCCGATCCGCTGGCGCTGATCCTGCGCGGGATCGACATGCCGGTGGTGGCGACGATCCTGGCGGTGAGCGCGGTGGTGGCGCTGCCGACGGTGCTGTTGGGGTTCCTGTTCGGGCAGAGCCGTATCTTCTTCACGATGGCGCGTGACGGGCTGTTGCCGGCAAGGCTGGCGACGGTCTCGAAGCGCGGGGCGCCGGTGAAGATCACGATCCTGACCGCGGTGCTGGTGGCGGTGATCGCCGGCGTGGCGCCGATCGACGCGATCGCGGCGCTCGCCAACGCGGGCACGCTCGCGGCGTTCACCGCGGTCTCGGTGTGCATGCTGGTGATGCGCCGCCGCGCGCCCGATGCGCCGCGCACGTTCCGCACGCCGCTGGCGCCGGTGGTGGGCACGATCGCGATCCTGGGCTGCATCTACCTGTTCTTCAGCCTGCCGACCAAGACGCAGATCTTCTTCCTCGGCTGGAACGCGCTGGGGCTGGTGGTCTACTTCGTCTACGGGCGGCCGCGGGCGGGGAAGGCGAGCATTTCGGAGCCGCTCCAAAAATGATTGTAATCTACCTAGCCCACTACCCCCCGTTCGCTTCGAGCGACGTCGAGAAGCGCTGAGGTAACGCCTGAGACACGTTTCTCGACTTCGCTCGAAACGAACGGGTCGTCTTGATCACAAGCCGCTCCAGCACACTCCAACCGATTGAAAGCGCATCCTTCTCTCCGGGCCTGGTGGCGGATCGAAGCAGAATCGTTCGTCCGCGCCACGGAAAACGGAGAAAATAGCGGTGGAAGCTCGGGCAATCGGGAGCACGCATGTCGCGCGCTTCCTAAGATGGCGGCAGGTACAGGAGGGATGAATGACCGCCAATTCGCTCGTTGAATATGATCGCGCGCACTGGATCCATCCGGTGGCGTCGTGGCGCGATCATGAGGAGCGCGGCGCTACGGTCCTTCGGTCGGGCAAGGGCGCGTATCTCACCGACATCGAAGGGCGCGAGCTGCTCGACGGCTTCGCGGGGCTGTGGTGCGTCAACATCGGCTACGGCCAGGACAGCGTGGTCGCGGCCGCGACCGAGCAGATGCGGCGGCTGCCCTACGCGACCGGCTATTTCCACTTCGCCAGCGAGCCCGCGATCCAGCTCGCCCAGAAGCTGGCGGACCGGGCGCCCGGCGACCTCGATCACGTCTATTTCTCGCTGGGCGGGTCCGATGCAGTCGATACCGCCGTCCGCTTCATCCGCTATTTCCATAACGTCACCGGCCGCCCCGAAAAGAAGCACATGATCGCGCTGGACCGCGGCTATCACGGATCGAGCTCGACCGGTGCGGGGCTGACGGGCTTGCCCGTCTTCCACGCCAATTTCGACGTGCCGACGCCGCGCCAGCACCATATTCCGTGCCCCTATCCCTATCGGGCCGACGATCCGAGCGACGGCGCGATCATCGCCGCCTCGGTCACCGATCTGAAGGCCAAGGTGGCCGGGCTGGGACAGGAAAACGTCGCGGCGTTCTTCGTCGAGCCGGTGATCGGATCGGGCGGGGTCATCGTGCCGCCGGCGGGCTGGCTGACGGCGATGCAGCAAGCCTGCCGCGAGCTCGACATCCTGTTCGTGGTGGACGAGGTGATCACCGGCTTCGGCCGCACCGGCCCGCTCTTCGCCTGCGAGCACGAAGGCCTGACGCCCGACATCCTCACGGTGGCGAAGGGCCTGACCGCGGGCTATGCGCCGATGGGGGCGACCTTTCTGTCCGACCGCCTGTATCGCGCCATCGCCGACAACACGCCCCCGGGCGTCGCGGTGGGACACGGCATGACCTATTCGGGCCATCCCGTCAGTGCGGCGATCGGCCTCGAGGTGCTGCGCCTCTACGAGGAAGGCGGCCTGCTCGCCAACGGCCGGGACGTGGGCGCCTATTTCGAAGACAGGCTCGCGACCCTTGCGAGCCACCCGCTGGTGGGCGACGTCCGGTCCAAGGGCTTGCTCGCGGGCATCGAGCTCGTGACCGACAAGGCCGCCAAGACGCGGCCCGCCCCCGAGCTCGGCCTGCCCGGCCATCTGGCCCGGATCGGCTATGAGAACCGTGTGATTTTCCGCGCCTTCGGCGACGGCACGGTGGGGTTCGCCCCGCCGCTGTGCGTCACGAGGGACGATATCGATCTGTTGCTGGAACGCTTCGTGCAGAGCCTCGACGATCTGCTCGACATCAAGGAGATCCGTGATGCAATTGGGTGATTTCAAGGCCCTGTCGTTCGATTGTTACGGGACGCTGATCGACTGGGAATCGGGGATGATCGCCGCGCTCAGCGGGCTGACGTCGCGCGCCGACAGGCCGCTGACGCGCGATGAGGTGCTCCAGGCCCATGCGCGGCACGAATCGCGACAGCAGGCGCAGACGCCGACCAAGCCATATCGCGACCTGCTGCCGATCGTGTACAAGCGGCTGGCGGAGGAATGGGGCGTCAGCGTCTCCAACGCCGAATGCGAGGATTACGGCCGCTCGGTGCGCGACTGGCCCGAGTTCATCGATTCGCCGGGGGCGCTGCGCTATCTCAAGAAGTTCTACAAGCTGATCATCCTGTCGAACGTGGACAACCGCACCTTCCAGTTCAGCAACGACAAGCTGCAGGTCGAGTTCGACGCCATCTATTCGGCCGAGGATGTCGGCGCCTACAAACCGGCCGACGCCAATTTCGATTACATGAAGGCGCACCTGGCCGATCTGGGGCTCGCGCCCGGGGACGTGCTTCACACCGCGGAAAGCCTGTTCCACGATCACGTGCCCGCCCGCCGCCATGGTTTCGCCAATTGCTGGATCTATCGTCGTCACGCGCAGGAAGGCTTCGGCGCGACCATGGTGCCGGGCGAGATGCCGGCCTATGATTTCCGCTTCGACACGATGGCGGATCTCGTCAAGGCGCATCAGGAAGAACTGAGAGCGGAGTGAAACCGGCAAAGGCGGCACCAGATCATGTTACACGCGCCAAAGCTCGACCGAATCGACATCAACATTCTGGCGGAGCTGCAGCGCAGCGGCCGGATCACCAATGCCGAGCTGGCGGATCGGGTGGGCCTGTCGCCGAGCCCCTGCCTCGCGCGCACGAAGCGGCTGGAGGCGGCCGGGTACATTTCGGGCTACAGCGCGATCATCAACCTCAGCAAGATCGGCGGCAGCCAGATCATCTTCACCTCGGTCACGCTCGGCGATCATCGCCGGGCGGACTTCATGAAGTTCGAGCAGCGCATCCAGCATTACGAGGAGCTGGTCGAATGCCACCTCGTCAGCGGCGGCTTCGATTATCTGCTCAAGTTCGTGGTGCGCGGGATCGCCGAATATCAGGCGATGATGGAGGAGATGCTGGAGAGCAACATCGGCGTCTCCAAATATTTCTCCTACATCGTCATCAAGACGGCCGTCGCGCGCGGCCAGCCCTCGGTGAAGCTCCACGTCCCGCAGGAGCGCTGACGGGCTGTTTCTCCTTCATTCGGGTGTAATCCGCTCGGCGATCGCCTTGCCGCAGGTCTCGGTATCGGCGTCGCCGCCGAGATCGCGGGTGCGTAGTGATTGCTCGCCCAGCGTGCGCTCGATCGCGCGGACGATCGCGTCCGCGGCCTCGGCTTCGCCCAGATGCTCGAGCATCATCGCGCCGCACCAGATCTGCCCGACCGGATTGGCGATGCCCTTGCCGGCGATGTCGGGCGCGCTGCCGTGCACCGGCTCGAACAGCGAGGGCCGCGAGCGATCGGGGTTGATGTTGCCGCACGGCGCAATGCCGATCGTGCCGGTGCAGGCGGGGCCGAGATCGGACAGGATGTCGCCGAACAGGTTCGACGCCACGACCACGTCGAAGCGATCGGGATTCATCACGAATTGCGCGGCGAGGATGTCGATATGGTATTTGTCGGTGCGCACTTGCGGATAGGCCGCCGCCATCGCCTCCACCCGGCTGTCCCACCAGGGCATGGTGATGGCGATGCCGTTCGATTTGGTCGCCGAGGTCAAGTGGCGGGCGGGACGCCGCTCGGCGAGGTCGAAGGCGTAGCGCAGGATGCGATCGGTGCCGTGTCGGGTCATGATCGTTTCCTGGACCACGATCTCGCGCTCGGTGCCGGGGAAAGTGATGCCGCCGACCGAGGAATATTCGCCCTCGGTATTCTCGCGCACGACCACGAAATCGATGTCGCCCGACTTGCGCCCCGCCAGCGGGCAGGGGACGCCCGGCATCAGGCGAACGGGGCGCAGGTTGACGTACTGATCATATTCGCGACGGAACTGGATCAGCGACTGCCATAGCGAGAGGTGATCGGGCACAATGTCCGGCCAGCCGACCGCGCCGAAGAAGATCGCGTCGACGTCGCCGATGCGGTCCTTCCAGTCGTCGGGCATCATCGCGCCGTGGCGCTGATAGTAATCGCAGCAGGCGAAATCGTGCCATTGCTGCTCGATCGCGAAGCCGAACGCGCCGGCCGCCGCTTCGAGCGCGCGAATGCCCTCGGGAACGACTTCCTTGCCGATGCCGTCGCCCGGGATCACCGCGATCCTGTAGCTGCGCCGATCGCCGCCTGCCGCCATGTTACAGCCCTTTCAGCCCGGCCCAGTGGAACGTCT
Source organism: Sphingomonas sp. (assembly GCA_035538935.1). Classification (GTDB taxonomy): domain Bacteria; phylum Pseudomonadota; class Alphaproteobacteria; order Sphingomonadales; family Sphingomonadaceae; genus Sphingomonas. The sequence goes on along the minus strand of DATLJH010000006.1, from coordinate 12,082 downwards.
TGGTCTCGAGATATTCCTCGATGCCCTCGGCGCCGCCCTCACGCCCGAGCCCCGATTGCTTCATACCGCCGAACGGCGCGGCCGCCATCGAGACGGCGCCGGTATTGAGGCCGACGATGCCGAATTCCAGCGCCTCGCCGACGCGCCAGGCGCGGTCGATATCGCTGGTGAAGTAATAGGCCGCAAGCCCGAAGGGGGTGGCATTGGCGATCGCGACCGCGTCCGCTTCGTCGTCGAAGCGGAAGATCGGCGCGACGGGTCCGAAGGTCTCCTCCTGCGCGAGGCGCATCCTGGTGTCGACGCCGGTCAGGACGAGCGGCGCGGTGAAGCCCTCGGGCGTCTCGGCGCGGGCGGCGATCGCGGCGCCCTTGCCGAGCGCGTCCGCGACATGCTCGGCGACCTTGGTGTCCGCCGCCGGGTTGATCAGCGGGCCGATCGCCACGCCCGGATCGGCGCCGTGGCCGACCTTGAGCGCGCGCACCGCCGCGCCCAGCCGCGCGACGAAGGCGTCGTGGATGCCCGACTGGACGAGGATGCGGTTGGCGCACACGCAGGTCTGGCCGGCGTTGCGGAACTTGCTCGCCATCACGCCCTCGATCGCGAGATCGAGATCGGCGTCGTCGAACACGATGAAGGGCGCATTGCCGCCCAGCTCCAGCGCGAGCTTCTTCACCGTGCCAGCGCTCTGGCGCATCAGCAGCGCGCCGACGCGCGTCGATCCGGTGAACGACAGCAGGCGGATGTCGGGGCTGCACGTCAGCACCTCGCCGATCGCCGTGGGAAGCCCGGTGACGATGTTGAGCACGCCCGCCGGGATCCCCGCCTGCTCGCCCAGCCTGGCCAGCGCCAGCGCCGAATAGGGCGTCAGCTCCGACGGCTTGACCACCATGGTGCAACCGACGGCGAGCGCGGGCGCCACCTTGCGCGTGATCATCGCGGAGGGGAAGTTCCACGGCGTGATCGCCGCGCACACGCCGACCGGTTCCTTGCGCACGAGGATGCGCCGCCCCGGCATCGGCGACGGCACCTCATGGCCGTAGACGCGCAGCCCTTCCTGCGCGAACCATTTCACGAAGCTCGCCGAATAGGCGATTTCGCCGCGCGATTCGGCGAGCGGCTTGCCCTGCTCGACGGTCATGATCGTGGCGAGATCGTCGGCATGGGCGACGATCAGGCGATGCCATTCCTCGAGGATGGCGGCGCGCTCCGCGGCAGGGCGCGCGCGCCATTCGGGGGAGGCCGCGCGCGCGGCGTCGATCGCCGCCTGCGTATCCGCGGCGGTGCAATCGGGCACCGATCCGATGATCGCGCCGGTCGCCGGATCGACGACCTCCAGCACCTTGCCGTCGGACGCGGCGATCCACGCTCCGCCGACGAAGGCCTTGTCGAGCAAGAGCGATCCATCCGCGAGTCCGGAAAGTCCGGGCCGCGCCTGCGTCGTCGCCATGATTCGGTCCTCGATCGATTATGGTTCCGCGCCGAATCCTAGGGGCTTGGCATTGACCAGCAGCGTTGAAATCGCGGCGAACGGAGCAGAACCGTTCAAATTCCGAACGATGCGCGAAAGAAGATGGTGTCGACCCGGTCCGAGGCCGGTCATCGCATTGCGCCCCGGATCGGAACCATCGCCCCGTCCCCGGAATTGCACCTTCTGCCGCCATCATGCAGGAGAGTCGCCATGCGCCGCATTCCCGTCCTCGTCTCGCTCGCCGCGCTCGCGGCCTGCTCGCAGCAGCCTCCCGCCAACGAGGCGGCCGCCACCGACACGGTCGCCACCAACACCGTCGTCGCCAACGAAGCCGCGCCCGCCCCGCAGCCCACCGACGCGCAGGGCTATATGATCGCGGCCGCGGCGAGCGACCTGTTCGCGATCCGCTCCTCGACGCTCGCAGCCGAGCGGTCGCAGAACGACGCGGTGAAAGCCTATGCCAAGACGGTGATCGCCGATCGCACCGACTCCGCCAAGCGCCTCGCCGCCGCTGCCCGCGAGGCGGGGCTGACCCCGCCCGAGCCCGCGCTGACCGCGGACCAGCAGGCCGATCTCGATGCGCTGAGCGCGCTCCAAGGCCACGATTTCGACGCCGAATATGCCCGCCAGCAGCTTTCCGCGCTGCAACGCGCGCTGCTCCTCACCAGCAATTACGCCAATGAAGGCGACACGCCCGCACTGCAGGAGGCGGCGCGCGCGACGCAAGGTTGGGTGCAGCGCCATTTGGCCGTACTGCGCGGGATGACGGGGCTCAGCAGCTAGGGCCGATCGGCATTCAGCCCTGACGGCCTGCAAATGGCGCCTTCCCGAGCTTCCGGTGCTCACGGACCTTTAGTCCGCTGCGCTCCGGGTCTCGGAAATGCACCATTTTCGACTCGTCATCTTCTGAATGTCGATCGGCCCCGGCTTGAATCGGAGCGGCACCGGCCCGCTTCCACGCAAGTGGAATACGGCCTAACCTGACGCCCATGATCAGGATCGGAATCGGCGGCTGGACCTACGAGCCGTGGCGCGGCACCTTCTACCCGCAAGGCCTCGCGCAGAAGAAGGAGCTCGATTTCGCATCGCGCGCGGTGACGGCGATCGAGATCAACGGCACCTATTACGGCCGCCAGAAGCCCGCGAGCTTCGCCGCCTGGGGCAAGACCGCGCCCGACGGCTTCGTCTTCGCCGTCAAGGGCTCGCGCTATTGCACCAACCGCAAGGTGCTTGCCGAGGCGGGGGAATCGGTCACTCGCTTCGTCGATCAGGGCATCGTCGAATTGGGCGACAAGCTCGGGCCCATTCTGTGGCAGTTCATGGCGACCAAGAAGTTCGATGCCGAGGATATGCAGGCCTTCATCGACCTGCTGCCGGAACGCCACGCGGGCGTGCCGCTGCGCCACGCGATCCAGGTTCGCCACGAGAGCTTCGCGGTGCCCGAGTTCGTCGCGATGGCGCGCAAGGCAGGGGTCGCCATCGTCTTCGCCGAATCGGACACCTATCCCGCGATCGCCGACGTCACCGCCGATTTCGTCTACGCGCGGCTGGAAAATGCGGTCGAGGAGGAGCCCGCTGGCTATCCTCCCGCGACGCTCGACCGCTGGGCCGCGGCGGCGCGCACCTGGGCGGATGGCGGCGCGCCCGAGGGCTTGTCCTATGTTGAGGCCGCGCCGCCCGAGAAACGCCCGCGCGACACCTTCGTCTTCTGCATCAACGGCGCCAAGGTCCGCGCCCCCGCCGCCGCGCAGGCGCTGATCGCGCGGGTGCGCGACGCGTGAGACTGCGCATTAGCGGCGCCGAAGCAGCAACAGCGCAGACACGAGGAAATACAGTGCGCCCAACGCGGCGTAGGGCGCCACCGTCGTCACCGCGGGCATCGCCGGGCCGAGCGACTGCTTGATGAAGAAGCCGCCCGCCAGCGCCGATTGCGCGCCGCTGAGGATCATCGCCCATTGCGCCTTGTAGGTCTTCCAGCGCGCCACGCCGGTCGCGAGTTGCAGCAGGCCGGCGACGATCGCCCAGATGCCGAAGAGCCGAACCACCGTCGCCGTATCCGCTAGCGAGATCGCGACGGCGACGGCCGTGAGCGCGCTGACGATCACGTTGATCGCCTGCGGGCGGTTCTGGGCAAGCCCCCCGCTGCGCGCGCCGTCGATCAAATTGGCGACCGCGTCCCACGCGGGATAGGCGACCAGCAGGATGGCGGCGGCGATCGGCGACGTCGCGCCGACCAGAAAGGCGGCCGCCACCCACAATCCCGAAACCAGGGCGCGGATCGCGTAATAGGAGCGCAGCCGCGCGACCGCCGCCCGGTCGGTGCCGGCAATCGGTGCGGCGTCGATCGTCTTCATCATCGTCATCTGGATATCCGTAATCTACCTATCGATAGGTAGGCACTAGTGCATTGCTACGCGCTGCGCAAGCCCCTACCTACCAGGAGGATGGCAAGCATGACGACAGCAGGCACGACGGCGGACCGGATCGTGGAGGTGGGACGAACCCTCATCACGATGCGCGGCTACAACGGCTTCAGCTATGCCGACATCGCGGCCGCGATCGGCATCAGGAAAGCGAGCATCCATCACCATTTCCCGACCAAGCCCGGTCTTGCGGCAGCCGTGCTCGGGCAGTCGCGCGCCGCGATCGACGCGCAGATCGACCTGCTGACGGCGACCGAGCCCGATGCCATGGCCCAGCTTCGCGCCTATGTCGGCTATTGGGAGCGGTGCATCCTCGACGACGACGCGCCGTTCTGCGTCGCCGGGATGCTCGCGGCCGAACTGCCGAGCCTGCCCAATGAGTTGGCGCGCGCCGTCGAGGGGCATTTCGGCGCCTTGAAGCGCTGGCTGATCGACCTGCTGATCCTCGGCGAGCGGCAGGGCAGCATCGCGCTGTCGGGCGATCCGGCGGATGAAGCCGACGATTTCATCGCGGGCGTCTATGGCGCGATGCTATCGGCCCGCGCCTGCCGCGATCGCGCGCGCTTCGCCGCGATCGCCGAACGCCACCTCGCCCGCATTTCGCGAGGCTGAGCGCCCCTCAGATGTCCTCGACCAAGCGCCCGTACAGCTCGGGCCGGCGGTCGCGGAAGAAGCCGAAGGCGGCGCGGTGGCGTTTCACCCGATCGAGGTCCAGCGTCGCGGCGATCACGCCTTCTTGCCTGCGGTCGAGCTCGGCCAGAATGTCGCCGCGCTCGTCGGCGATGAAGCTGGTGCCGTAGAAGGTCTGGCCGCCCTCGGTACCGACGCGGTTGGCGGCGACCACGGGGACCACGTTCGACACCGCATGGCCCACCATCGCGCGCCGCCACAGCCGCGCGGTGTCGAGCCCCTCGTCATGCGGCTCGCTGCCGATCGCGGTGGGATAGAACAATACGTCGGCGCCCATCAGCATCATGGCGCGCGCGGTTTCGGGATACCATTGGTCCCAGCACACGCCGACACCGAGCGTCGCTTGCGGCCCGTCCCAGACCTTGAAGCCCGTGTTGCCGGGGCGGAAATAGAATTTCTCCTCATAGCCCGGCCCGTCGGGGATGTGGCTCTTGCGATAGACGCCCGCGATCTTCCCGCCCGGCGCGATCATCGCCAGGCTGTTGTAATGATGCGGCCCGTCGGCCTCGAAGAAGCTGGTGGGGATCCAGATGCCGAGCTCGTCGGCGAGGCGCTGCATCGCCATTACCGAAGGATGCTCGGCGGTCGGCCGCGCGGCGGCGAACAGGCCTTCGTCCTCGACGCGGCAGAAATACTCGCCTTCGAACAATTCGGGCGGAAGCACCACCTGCGCGCCCTTGCCGGCTGCCTCGCGCACCATGGCGCCCACGCGCGCGATATTGGCGTCGGTATCGGTCGAAAAGGCGAGCTGCAGCGCAGCGACGGTGATGGTGGTCATGGGATTATCGTGGCCCGGAATGGTTGGCGGCGGTCACCCTCACCCTTCCCACGCCGCTGCGCGGCGCGGACCCCTTCCCTCTCCCAGCGGGAGAGGGAGGGAGCGGCCCCGCGTCAGCGGGGACGCGGAAGGGTGAGGGCGACCGAGCCGATGTAATGTGGTCCCGATTTAAGGCGGACATCCCGGCACGGCAATGTCGGTGCTCAGGCTTCGCCGGCCGCCGCGCCCGAATGGATGGTCACGCCGTGCTGAACAGGCGCGGTGGAGAGCCCGCGATGGACGGTGACGCCGCCCTGTCGCTCGACGGCGTTGATGAGCGGCGCGGTGCCGGCGGCCTCCTTCGGGGTGTCGGTCGCCGCGCCTGCTGCAATACCGCTGCCGCGATGGACGGTGACGCCCGCCTCGATCGCCTCGATCACCGCCGCCGTCGCCTTCTCGGCGAAGCTGACGCCCGGTTTCACGCCGGGCTCGACGCCGCCATAGGCCTGGCGGAACGCCAGCGATCCCCCCCATACGCCCGGCAGGCGGTAGAAGGTGTGCGCGCCGATGGTGCCGACGCCGGTGACGCGCGCTGCCCAGCCGGGATGCACGGCGGTCGTATGATAGAAGGTCGCCGAGCCCACGGGCGCGTAGACGAACCCCGCCAGCGCCGCCTGCGCCACCTGGCGTGCCTGCTCCCAGGCGGCGGGTTCGCGCCGCGCGGCGAGCGAGCCGTCGCAGGTGAAGGTGAACTGGCAGCCGGTGCTGCGCGACGATCCTTCGTAGACGGTGCCGCACACGCTGTTCGGAAAGGCGGGATTGCGCACGCGGTTGAGCACCACCTGCGCCACCGCCTGCTGGCCTTCGAGCGATTCGGAGCGCGCCTCGTAATAGACCGCCTGCGTCAGGCAATCGAGCGCGCGGCGGGCATCATCGCCGCTCGCGGTGTCGAGGAAGGCCGGCGCGGGCGTCACCGCCACGGCTTCGGCGAGCGTCGGCGCGCCGGCATGCGCGAGCAGTGCGTCGGACGGGCCGGGCGGCACGGCGAGCGTCACCTTCGGCGTTGCACGCGCGGGCGGCGGCACCGGAATCGTCACGCGGGCCTGTTCGCGCGGCGCGGTGGCGACGCACGACGTGGCGGCAATCAGTGTGGCGAGCCCGAAGGCGATGCGCGTGTCCATGTCCCCGCCCGGCGATGGAATACCCCGCCAGCGGCATAGTCTCGAACCGTTGTGATCTGCTTAACCGCGATTTCGACCGGTCGTCACGGAGTCGGTTCGCGCAACGGTGCGGAGCGAAAACAATATCGTCACCCCAGCGCAAGCTGGGGTCTCTCTGTTGCAAGAAGACCCCAGCTTGCGCTGGGGTGAGGGGTTCTTGTGGCGTCGCCGGTGTGACGGCTTTCGTGGCCTCGCAGGAGTAACGATTTCGTCTTCGCGCGCCCTGCGCGAGCCCATCTCTTCGCCCCTCGGTGATCCCTCTTTGTTCTTTTCGCTGTCCTACAACCCTGCGCCTGTGCCATGCTGCGCATCGCTCTTTGATTCGGTCGATCTCGTGCGTCGGCGCCTTTTGCCGACCGACCCGCCGTGCCCGGCGCGCACGACGTGTGGGGAAGGGGCGAATCAGGGGGACGTAGTGTCAACTTCGTCAACTTCCGCGCATCGGCGGCCCCGGACGACGGCCCGACGGGAGGCGTTCTTGGCCTAACCTTCGCCTCACCTTCCGCGCGTCAGGCGGGGATCTGCTGGCTGATGCAGTGGAAGCTGCCGCCGCCGGTCAGGATGTGGTCGGCGCGCTGGCCCACCACCGTGCGGGTGGGGAACAGCGCGGCGATCGCCGCGACCGCGGCGGCGTCGTTCTCGGCGCCATATTGCGGCACCACCACCGCGGCGTTGCCGATGTAGAAGTTCATGTAGCTCGCGGGCACGATCTCGTCGTCGTGCAGGATGCGCCCCGGCGAGGGGATACGCACCAGTTCGACCCGGCCGAACGCCTCGGCGCGCTGCGCCGCGCGCTGATAGACCTGCCAATTGGGGTCGTTCTCGGTCGGCTCGGGAATGACGAGCGTGGCCGGCGCCACGAACCGCGCGAGATTGTCGACATGACCGTCGGTATGATCGTTGACCAGCCCGTCGCCCAGCCACAGCACGTCGACGAAACCGAGGTCGCGATACAGCCGCTCCTCGATCTCGCTCCGCGAAAGCCCGGGATTGCGGTTGCGGTTGAGCAAACACTGCTCGGTGGTGACGGCGAGCCCGGTGCCGTCGCCGTCGATCGCGCCGCCTTCGAGGATCCAGCCGCGCCCCTCGGTCTCGATTCCGCGCCGCGCCGCGAGCCGCGCGCCGATGTCGTCGTCGCCGGGCAGGTCGTATTTGCCGCCCCAGCCGTTGAAGTCGAAATCGCGCCCCGTGCCGTCGGACAGGATGATCGCCGCGGTATCGCGCAACCAGATGTCGCCGAACGGCTCGACCACCACCTCCGCGAAGGGCGCGGCCTTGCGCGCGGCGGCGGCCGCTTCTTCATCGGCGGCGACGAGCAGCACCGTCTCGCCCTTGCCCTCGGCATGGACGGCGCGGGCGAAGGCGACGACCTCCTCGCGCGCGGGCGCCAGATCGTCCCGCCACAGCTCGGCATGGCTCGGAAAGCCGATCCACACCGCCTTGTGCCGCGCCCATTCGGCGGGCTGCACGATCTTCGTCATCGAACGTCTTTCTATTGCGCCACCGCCGCCCGCGATCGCTCGCGAATCGCGCGGAACTCGGCATCGGGCCGCCATGTAGGCCATGCATCGCCTTCCGCAAGCTCGCGGCCGAGGCGGTAATAGATCGTCAAATCGTCGATCGCGCCCGACCAGTCCCAGGCCGGATCATATTCGTCCGCGGGCTGATGATAGCGATGCTCGCCATAATCCTTCGCCGCCGCCTCGCCCGCCGCGGTGCCGCCCTTCACCAGATCCTCGCCGCTCCCGGCATCGAGCATCGGCACGCCCAGCTTGGCGAAGCTGAAATGGTCCGACCGATAATAGCCGCCGCGCTCGGGATGCGCCTCGGGCTCGACGCGGCGGCCCTCGGCTTGCGCGAGCGGCACGATCAGGTCGTCGAGCTCGGACTTGCCGTAGCCGGTGACGACGAAGTTGCGGGTGCGGCCGTTGACGTTGAGCACGTCCATGTTGACGCCCCCCACCGTCAGCCCGAGCGGATAGATCGGATGCTCGGCATAGTAACGCGAGCCGAGCAGCCCCGATTCCTCGGCCGTCACCGCCATGAACGCCAGCGTGCGCGCGGTCGGCCCCGCCTTGGCCTGCGCCTCGGCGATCGCGACCAGCCCGGCGATGCCGCTCGCATTGTCGAGCGCGCCATTGCAGATGCCGTCGCCGTCGACCGGATCGCAATGCCCCAGATGATCCCAATGCGCGGTGTAGAAGACGGTTTCCTGGGGCCGCGCGGTGCCCGGCAGGATGCCGATGACGTTTTTCGAGGCTTGCCGTTTGATCGTGTTGTCGAACGCGAAGCGCGCCTTGACCCCCAGCGGAACGGCCTTGAAGCCCTTGTGCTTCGCCGCTTGTGCCAGGCGATCGAAATCCTTGCCCGCGCTCGCGAACAATCGCTTCGCCGCGTCGAGCTGGACCCAGCCGATCGCCTGGCTCTGGTCCATATGGTCGCCCTCGGCGTCGAGCTCGAGCTGCGGCCCCGTCCACGACGATTGCACCACGTTCCAGCCATAGGAGGCGGGGGCGGTCTGGTGGACGATGATTGCTGCCGCCGCGCCCTGCCGCGCGGCTTCCTCGTATTTGTAGGTCCAGCGGCCGTAATAGGTCATCGCCCGGCCGTCGAACGGGCCGTCCTTTCCGGCGGTCTCCCAATCGGGATCGTTGACGAGGATGACGACGGTCTTCCCCTTCACGTCGACGCCCGCATAATCATTCCAGCCGCGCTCGGGTGCGTTGATGCCGTAGCCGACGAAGACCATGTCGCTGTCCTTCACGTCGATCCGCGGCACCACGCGATAGGTCGCGACCACCATATCGGTGCGATAGGCGAAGGCGAGCGGCGTCTTGCCTCCGGTGATCGTGATCGGCGCGACATTCTGCGCGGTGATCTCGACCAGCGGCACGTCCTGGAACCACGATCCGTGATTGCCCGGCTGCAATCCCGCCGCCTTGAAGCGCTCGACGATATAGTCGGTGGTCCTGGTTTCCGCCGGCGTGGTCGGCGCCCGGCCTTCGAAGGCGTCGGACGACAGCGTCTCGGTGACGGTCTTGAGCGTGTCGAGCGAGATGTCGGGCGCTTGCTGGGCGCTTGCCGCGGCTGCGGCGGTCAATGCGAAGGCGACGAGCAGGGGACGAAGCATGGCGTTCTCCGTTGACGCAGGGCGGCACTCTGGCGAGCCTCCGGGCGCTTGTCCACCAACGCAAAAGGGCGGCCCCGCAGGGCCGCCCTTTCGGTGCGCGGCGCTGTCGAAATCGATCAGCGCGAGTAGAATTCGACGACCAGGTTCGGCTCCATCTTCACCGGATAAGGCACCTCGTCGAGCGAGGGCACGCGGGTGAAGGTGACCTTGGCATTGCCGTCGGGTGCGACGTAATCGGGGATGTCGCGCTCGGCGAGGCTCTGCGCCTCGAGCACCAGCGCCATTTCCTTGGCCTTGTCGCCCAGCGTCACCTCGTCGCCCGGCACCACGCGGCGCGAGGCGATGTTGCACTTGACGCCGTTGACCCGGATGTGGCCGTGGCTGACGAGTTGGCGCGCGGCGAAGATCGTCGGCGCGAACTTGGCGCGATAGACGATCATGTCGAGCCGCTGCTCGAGCAGGCCGATCAAATTCTGGCCGGTGTCGCCCTTCATCCGCGACGCTTCCTGATAAGCGCGCTTGAACTGCTTCTCGGTGACGTCGCCGTAATAGCCCTTGAGCTTCTGCTTGGCGCGCAGCTGGATGCCGAAGTCGGACATCTTGCCCTTGCGGCGCTGGCCGTGCTGGCCGGGGCCGTATTCGCGCTTGTTGACGGGGCTCTTCGGGCGACCCCAGATGTTTTCGCCCATCCGGCGGTCGAGCTTGTACTTGGCGCTGTTGCGCTTCGACATCTGTCGTTCCTTCGATCTGCTGACAACGGTGTTCCCGGTACCGCCTGCGCCGGGAGAACCGGGCAGGGCCACCGCTTCACCGGGATGCGGGGCCAATCGCGAAGCGCGAGCGCCTAGACGGGCCGCGCGCCTGAGTCAAGCTGGACAGCCGGGTCGCGTGCGCCCAAAGGCGATGGCCATGACCAGCATCATTCTTCCCGGCGAGGCCTGCACGACGATGGCCGAGGTGCGCGCGGGCGTCGACCAGGTCGACCGCGAGCTGATGGCGCTCATCGCCCGCCGCTTCGCCTATATGGACGCCGCCGCACGTATCAAACCCGAGCGCGGCCAGGTACGCGACGAACCGCGCAAGGCCCAGGTGATCGACAATGCCCGCGCCAATGCGCGCGCCGCGGGGCTCCCCGAAGAGGCGATCGCCACGTTGTGGGATCAGCTCGTCGAAGCCTCGATCGCCTATGAGTTCGAGGAATTCGACAAGCGCTAGTCACCTGGAACTGAAGTCCGTCACAATCCAGTACCGTCACCTGCGAACTTGTTTCAGGGTCCATCGTGCCGCAAGCGGCGGCGTTGCCTGTGGAACGATGGATGCTGAAACAAGTTCAGCATGACGACCTTCATGAGACGAACGTCGGTTGCACCATACTAGCGCCGCGGCTTTTTGGCACCGTCGAGCGCGGAGAGGACGCCGCGCAGCGTGCGCAGCTCCTGGCTCGACCAGCCGGGCTTGGTGAGCATCGTGCGCAGCGTGCGCCGCGTCGCCGGCGTACGCTCGGGTGGGTGATAGAATCCGGTGGCGTCGAGCATCGAATCGAGTTGCTTGAACATGCCCTCGAATTCGCCCTGCGGCGCGGGGGGATCGAGCTCGGTTTCGGGCGGCGAGGCGAGCGCTTCGCCCTTCGACCATTCGTAGGCGACGACCATCACCGCCTGGGCGAGGTTCAGCGAGCCGAACTCGGGATTGATCGGCACGGTGACGATCGTGCGGGCGAGCGCGATGTCGTCGGTCTCGAGGCCGGAACGCTCGGGCCCGAACAGGATCGCCGAGCGGCCCGGCGCGGCGTGGATCTCGCGCGCGGCGGCCTCGGGGGCGAGCACCGGCTTGGTGACGCCGCGCTTGCGCACCGTGGTGGCGTAGACGTGCGCGCAATCGGCGACCGCCTCGGCGACGCTGTCGAACAGCCGCGCCCGTTCGAGCACCACGTCGGCGCCCGACGCGGCGGGGCCGGCCGAGGGATTGGGCCAGCCGTCGCGCGGGGCGACGAGGCGCAGCTCGGTCAGCCCGAAATTGAGCATCGCGCGCGCGGCCTTGCCGATATTCTCGCCCAGCTGCGGGCGCACCAGCACGATCGCGGGCAAGGCGCTGGGATGATGACCGGTCATGGCTCCTCGCTACAGGGTGGCGGTCCGATACGGACCTGCGAGGCGCGTATCAGGTCGCGGCGGCCCGGCCAATCGATCTTCGTCCCATCGCATCTGCAGCAAAAATTTACTTCTTGTTAACCAAATCTCTTCAGATTCTGCCGGGTCGGAAAAGTGCAGGAGTATCTCCGATGCGGTGGCTGGTCTTCGCCATGATCGTTCCGTGCGCGCTCGCCGCGTGCGCCAGGACGCCCGCGCCGATCGTCTCGGTGAGCGCGGAACCGCTGGCGCCGTCCGAAGAGGC
>DATLJH010000005.1:0-190019 GCA_035538935.1 Sphingomonas sp. | reverse complement strand
CGCCTCGTCCAGCTTCCAGTCGCCGGTGTGGAAGATGCGACCGAACGGCGTCTCGATCAGCAACGCGTTGCCCTCGGGAATCGAGTGCGACACGGGAACGAAGGTGCAGCGGAAGATGCCGAGATCGAACGGATCGCCCGGTTCGATGACCCGAAGCTCGACATCCCGCTCGATCCCCTCTTCCTCCAGCTTGCCGCGGATCAGCCCGGCGGCAAAGGCAGTGGCGTAGATCGGCACGCCCAGATCGAGCGCAAGATAGGGCAGCGCGCCGATATGATCTTCGTGCCCATGGGTGATCACGATGCCCCTCAGCCCCTCGATCTGCTCCTCGATGAAGCCGAGATCGGGCAGGATCACGTCGATGCCGGGATAATCGGGATCGGCGAAGGTGACGCCGCAATCGATCATCATCCATTCGCCGCGGCAGCCGTAGCAATTGACGTTCATGCCGATCTCGCCCGAGCCGCCGAGCGCGAGAAACAGGAGTTCGTTACCTGGGATCAAAATATACCTCGAATATGTCGGAGGCCCCGCACGGCGATGTCGCCGGGGGCCTGATTACCATCATGTGGTGGGGAAACCCTTACCTGCCGATATGGGCCCGCTCCCACAGCATCGCCAGCCCCTGGATCGTCAGATCGGCTTCGATCGCGTCGAATACGGTCGTGTGTTGCTCGAACAGCACGGCGAGCCCGCCCGTCGCGATCACCTTCACCGGCCGGCCGACCTCGGCACGCATCCGCGCCACCAGCCCCTCGATCATCGCGATGTAGCCCCAGTAAATGCCGATATGCATCTGATCGACGGTATTGAGGCCGATCACCGAGAGATTGCCCTGGGGTGCCTGGATGGCGATGCGCGGCAATTTGGCCGCGGCAGCGACCAGCGCGTCGAGCGACAGGTTGATGCCCGGCGCGATGATCCCGCCCTTGTAGGCGCCCGAATAGTCGACCAGGTCGAAGGTGGTCGCGGTGCCGAAATCAATCACGATCAGGTCGCCCGGATGGCGCGCGTGCGCGGCGATGACGTTGAGCGCGCGATCGGCACCCACCGATTGCGGCTCCTCGACGTCGAGCGCGATTCCCCACTCGACCGGCGGCTCGCCCGCGATCAGCGGATCGCCGCCGAAATATTTCTGCGCGAGCACGGTCAGATTGTGCAACGCCTTGGGCACCACCGTCGCGATGATGACGTCGGTCACGTCGCTGCGCCGATAGCCTTCGAGCTGGAGCAACTGGTTGAGCCACACGGCATATTCGTCGGCGGTGCGGCGCGGATCGGTCGCGATGCGCCAGCGCGCGACGACATCCCCTTCACGGATCAGCGCAAAGACGACGTTGGTGTTGCCGGCATCGACCGCGAGCAGCATGGATGACCCTTCAGATCAGGAACACGTCGCCTGCGTGAATGACACGCATCGTGCCGTCCGCCAAGCGCAGCACGAGCGCACCGTCGGCGTCGAGCCGTTCGAACAGCCCCTCGATCGCGCTGTCGTCGGGCAGGCGCGCGGTGAGCGCGGTGCCGCGCGGATGCGCGCGCGCCGCCCAGCGTTCGCGCACCGGGGCGAGCCCTTCGCCGCGCCAGCGCGCGAGCCAGCGTGCGAAGATGTCCGCAAGCGTTTCGAGGAAAAGCGCGGGCTCGGGTGCGGGGCCGTGGGCGGCCAGGCTCGTCGCGGGGCGATCCACATCGTCGGGATGGTGCGCCAGGTTGACGCCGACGCCGATCACCACCGCCTCATCGGCGCGCTCGAGCAGGATACCCGCGAGCTTGGCGCCGTCGAGCAACAGGTCGTTGGGCCATTTCAACGTCAACAGGCCCTCACCCTTCCCACTCGGCTGCGCCGAGCGGGCCCCTTCCCTCTCCCCCATGGGGGAGAGGGAAGGAGCGGCGAAGCCGCGGAAGGGTGAGGGCTTGTGATAAACCCGAACCGCTTCCTCCACCGCCACCGCAGCGACCAGCGCCAGCGTCGCCGCCGGGGGGTCGCTCGGCCGCAGCCGTACGATCGTGCTCGCATAGAGGTTTCCCGCGGGCGAGGCCCACGCCCTGCCCTGTCGCCCTCGGCCCGCCGTCTGCCGTTCGGCGCGCAGCCACAAGCCCTCGGGCGCGCCGCCTTTCGCGAGCGCGATCAGATCGGCATTGGTCGAGCCGGTCTGTGCAACCGTTCGGATCGTGCTCGTCAGAACAGCGCCTGCGCCGCGGCCATCGACCAGGCGGTCAGCGCCGGGATCGCCAGATAGGCGACCGGTGAGATCGCCAGCGCCGCCACCGCGATCAGCCCGTTCTCGGTCACGCTGCCGCTCTCCGCGAACGCCGGCGCGGGATCGTCGAAATACATCGTCTTGACGATGCGGATGTAATAATAGGCGCCGATCACCGATCCGATCACCGCGAGCACGGCCAGCGGGAACAGCCCCGCCGCCACCGCCGCGTTGAACACCGCCAGCTTCGGATAGAAGCCGAACAGCGGCGGAATGCCCGCGAGCGAGAACATGAAGGCCATGAAGGCGAGCGCGAGGCCGGGCCGCGTCCGCGACATGCCGGAAAGGCTCGCGATCGTCTCGATCTGGCGTCCGTCCTCGTCGCGCATGCGGATGACGACCATGAAGCTACCCAGCGTCATCACGATATAGACCGTCATGTAGACGAGCACCGAGGACACGCCTTCGGGCGTCCCCGCGGCGAGCCCTACCAGCGCGAAGCCGATATTGTTGATCGACGAATAGGCCAGCAGGCGCTTGATGCTCGTCTGGCCGATCGCCGCGACCGAGCCGAGGAAGATCGAGGCGATGCTCGCGAAGATCACGATCTGGCGCCATTCAAACGTCGCCGGACCCATCGCCTCGATCGCGACGCGCACGATCAGTGCCATCGCCGCCACCTTGGGGGCGCTCGCGAAGAAGGCGGTCACCGGGGTCGGCGCGCCTTCGTAGACGTCGGGCGTCCACATGTGGAACGGCACCGCTGCGATCTTGAACGCGAGCCCCGCGAGCACGAACACCAGCCCGAACAGGAGACCCGTCGAATGCCCGGCGGCGAAGGCCTCCGCCACCGCACCGAAACCGGTCGCGCCGCTGAAGCCGTAGACCAGCGAGATGCCGTAGAGCAGGATGCCGCTCGCGAGCGAGCTCAGCACGAAATATTTAAGGCCCGCCTCGGCCGAGCGCGTGTCGCGCCGCATGAAGCTCGCGAGCACATAGGCCGCGAGATTCTGCAGCTCGAGCCCGACATAGAGCGAGAGCAGGTCGCCGGCCGAGACCATCATCCCCATGCCGACCGCCGAGAGCAGGATCAGCACCGGATATTCGGGGCGCAGATTGTCGCCGCCCGTACGCTCGAAGAAACGCGGCGCCATCACGATCGCGATTCCCGCCGCGGCGTAGATCAGCACCTTGGCATAAGTGGCGAAGGCGTCGCCGTGATAGAGGCCGTCGAACGCGGTCACGCCGCTCGACGCCGGGCCGGCAAGCGCGATGCCCGCGCCCAGCAGCACCAGCACCGACACCCAGGAGACCGCCCGCGCGGACGCCTGCCCGCCCCAGGCGGCGACGAGCATCAGCGCAAGCGCGCCGATCGTGAGCACGATTTCGGGCAGCGCGATCGTGAGCATGGTCGCGTAGCTCATCAGTGCGCCTCCCCGTGCGCGGCAGGTGCGGGCGCGTGGCCGGCGGTGGGTTGCGAATCGCTGGCGGGCGCCGCCGGCGCCACGCGCGCGACGAGCGTCGCCGCATCGTTGCGGATCGGCGCGAGGAAGCTCTCGGGGTAGACGCCCATCCACAGCACCACCGCGGCGATCGGCGCGAGCAGCCAGAGCTCGCGCGCCGACAGATCGGGCATCGCGCGGACGTCGTCGTGGACGATCTCGCCGAACGCGATGCGGCGGTAGAGGTAGAGCATATAGGCCGCGCCCAGGATGATGCCGGTGGTGCAGAGCAGCGCCGCCCAGGTCGACAGTTGGTAGGTGCCGGCGAGGCTCAGGAACTCGCCGACGAAACCGCTGGTGCCCGGCAGGCCGATCGAGGCCATGGTGAAGAGCAGGAACAGGGTCGTGTAGCGCGGCATGTTGTTCGCAAGGCCGCCATAGCGGCTGATCTCGCGGGTGTGCAGACGATCGTAGATCACGCCGACGCACAGGAACAACGCGCCCGAGACGAGGCCGTGCGAGAGCATCACGATCACCGCGCCCTCGATGCCCTGCTGGTTGAAGGCGAACAGCCCGATCGTCACGATCGCCATGTGCGCGACGCTCGAATAGGCGATCAGCTTCTTCATGTCCTGCTGCACCAGCGCGACCAGCGAGGTGTAGATCACCGCCACCGCCGACAGGCCGAAGATCAGCCAGGTCAGATCGGCCGACGCCTGCGGGAACATCGGCACCGAAAAGCGCAGGAAGCCGTATCCGCCGAGCTTCAGCAGCACGCCCGCCAGGATCACCGAGCCCGCGGTCGGCGCCTGGACGTGCGCATCGGGAAGCCAGGTGTGGACTGGCCACATCGGCATCTTGACCGCGAACGAGGCGAAGAAGGCGAGCCACAGCCAGGTCTGCGCCTGCACCGGGAAATCATGCGTCAGCAGCGCAGGGATGTACGTCGTGCCGGCTTCGTTCGCCATCCACAGCATCGCGATCAGCATCAGCACCGATCCGAGCAGGGTATAGAGAAAGAACTTGTAGGCCGCGTAGACCCGGTTCGCGCCGCCCCACACGCCGATGATCAGGTACATCGGAATGAGGCCGCCCTCGAAGAAGATGTAGAACAGGAACAGATCCTGCGCCGCGAAGGTGCCGATCATCAGCAATTCGGTCGCGAGGAACGCCGCCATATATTCGGGCACGCGCTCGGTGATCGCGCGCCAGCTAGCGCCGATGCAGATCGGCATCAGGAACACGCTGAGCATGATCAGCATCAGCGCGAAGCCGTCGATGCCGAGCATCCAGCCGAAGCCGCCGAACAGCGGCAGGCTTTCCTGGAACTGCCACTGTGCGCCGCCCACGTCGAAATTGGCCCACAGCACCGCGCCGAGGACGAGATCGATCAGCGTCGCGCCGAGCGCCAGCCAGCGTGCGCCTTTCGCATCGAGGAACAGGCAGACGACCGCAGCGACCGCGGGGATCGCCAGCATGATCGAGAGAATGGGAAATCCGTGCATAGCCCCGCGCTCAGCCCCCGATCGCCCAGGTGACCGCGGCGGTGAGCCCGATCAGCATGACGAACGCATAAGTGTAGAGATACCCGCTCTGCAGCCGGCCGGTGATGCGGCTTCCACCCGCGACCACCGCCGCCAGCCCGTTGGGGCCGAAGCGATCGATCGTCCCTTCGTCGCCGCGCTTCCAGAACAGGCGGCCGATCGCGAAGGCCGGGCGGACGAAAAGGAAATCGTACAGTTCGTCGACATACCATTTCTTGAGCAGGAAACGGTAGACCGGCTCGAACGCCGTCGCCGCGCGCGCCGGGATGTCGGTCGAGCGGATATAGGCGAGCCAGGCGACATAGAGCCCGACCAGCATCACGACCGTCGGCCCCAGCTTCACCCAGACGGGCACCTCGTGCATCGCGTGCATCAGGTGTTCCGAATGGAACAGCGCGCCCTTCCAAAAGGTCTCGCCCGATGCGGGATCGATGAAATATTTCTGGAAGACCACGCCGGCGAACACCGCGCCGATCGAGAGCAGCACCAGCGGGATCACGATCGACAGCGGGCTTTCGTGCGGATGATAGCCGCCCGTGCCCGCAGGCAGATCGGCCGCGCCCGCGCCGTGGACGCTCGGCTCGTGCCCCGCATCCTCGCTCGCCGCCTCGTCATGCCCGTGGCCGTGCGCATCGTGGAGCGCGTGCTGGATATGCTCGGACGCTGCCCAGCGCGGCTGGCCGAAGAAGGTGAGGAAGATCAGCCGCCACGAATAGAAGCTCGTCAGCATCGCCGCGAAGGTACCGACCCACCACGCGATCTCGCCGCCATAGCCCGATGCGAACGCCGCCTCGAGGATGCCGTCTTTCGAATGGAAGCCCGCGAAGCCGATCTGCGGCAGCCCCAGGATGCCCGGAATGCCGACGCCGGTGATCGCGAGCGTACCCATGACCATCGCCCAGAAGGTCACCGGGATGCGCTTCCGCAAGGCTCCGTAATAGCGCATGTCCTGCTCGTGGTGCATCGCCACGATCACGCTGCCCGCGCACAGGAACAGCAGCGCCTTGAAGAAGGCATGCGTGAACAGGTGGAACATCGCTCCGCCGAACGCGCCCACGCCGGCGGCGAAGAACATGTAGCCGAGCTGGCTACAGGTCGAATAAGCGATGACGCGCTTGATGTCGGTTTGCACGCACCCGATCGTCGCCGCGAACAGGCACGTCGCCGCACCGATGAAGGTCACGACCCCCATCGCCGTCGGACTCGCCTCGAACATCGGCGACAGACGGCAGACCATGAACACGCCCGCCGTCACCATCGTCGCGGCGTGGATCAGCGCGGAGACCGGGGTCGGGCCTTCCATCGCGTCGGGAAGCCAGGTGTGCAGGCCGAGCTGTGCCGATTTGCCCATCGCGCCGACGAACAGCAGCAGGCAGAGCACCGTCATCGTGTCGGCGCGGAACCACAGGAAGCCGATGGTCGACCCCGCCATGTTCGGCGCGGCCGCCAGGATCTCGGGGATCGAGATGGTGTTGAACACCAGATAGGTGCCGAAGATGCCGAGCATGAAGCCGAGATCGCCGACGCGGTTGACGACGAACGCCTTGATCGCGGCGGCGTTGGCGCTCGGCTTCTTGAACCAGAAGCCGATCAGCAGATAGCTCGCCAGCCCCACGCCTTCCCAGCCGAAGAACATCTGGACGATGTTGTCCGACGTCACCAGCATCAGCATCGCGAAGGTGAAAAGCGACAGATAGGCGAAGAACCGCGGCTGATCCGGGTCTTCGGCCATATAGCCCCAGCTGTAGAGGTGGACGAGCGCCGACACGCTGGTCACCACCACGAGCATCACCGCCGTCAATGCATCTACCCGCAGCGCCCAGGCGACGTGCATCGTCCCCGAGTTGATCCAGTCGAACACCGGAGTGACCGTGGCGGCGGCATCGCCCGAGAGATAGTCGATGAAGATCGGCCACGACAGCGCGCACGCGATGAACAGCGCGCCGGTGGTCACGCTCTTGGCGGCGACATTCCCGATCGCGCGATTGCCCAGGCCGGCAACGGCCGCCGCCAGCAGCGGCAGGAAAACGATGAAATGAAGCGACGTCACGCGCGCGCCTCCGTCACCCCAGCGAATGCTGGGGTCTCAAGAGGCTCAAGCGAGCACACGCGGTGAGCGATCCCAGCTTTCGCTGGGATGACGGACTTGATCACCATCACCCCTTCATCCGGTTGACGTCATCGACCGCGATCGTGCCACGGCCGCGGAAATAGATCACCAGGATCGCGAGCCCGACCGCCGCCTCGCCCGCGGCGACCGTCAGCACGAACATCGCGAACACCTGCCCCACCAGATCGTGCAGATAGGCCGAGAAAGCGACGAGGTTCAGGTTCACCGCGAGCAGGATCAGCTCGATCGCCATCAGGATGACGATGATGTTCTTGCGGTTGAGGAAGATGCCGAGCACCCCCATCGTGAACAGGATCGCGGCGACGACGAGATAATGCGTCAGGCCGATCATAGCTCCACTCCCTGCCCGACCGGCGGCTGGACGTTGCGGATCGCCTCCCACGGCCGGCGTGCATTCTGGCGTGCGATATTCTGCGGCCGTGTGCCGGCGCGCTGGCGGTGCGTCAGCACGATCGCGCCGATCATCGCGACCAGCAGCACCAGCCCCGCGCCCTCGAACACGAAGAGGTAGCGCGTGTAGAGCAGGTCGCCGATCGCCTGGATGTTGGGCACCGCCTCCGGCGTCGGCGCGACACGGCGCGCGAGCTGCAGGCTATCGGTTCCCCATGCGCCGACGCCGTAGAAGACCAGCTCGGCGACGAGCAGCACCGCGAGCGCCAGCCCCAGCGGCAGATATTTGACGAAGCCCGCGCGCAATTCGGCGAAATCGATGTCGAGCATCATCACCACGAACAGGAACAGCACCGCGACCGCGCCGACATAGACGATGACGAGCAGCATCGCGATGAACTCGGCGCCCGCGAGCACCATCAGCCCTGCCGCGTTGAAGAAGGCGACGATCAGCCACAGCACCGAATGCACCGGATTGCGTGCCGAAATCGTCATCGCCGCCGCGGCGACGGTGACGATCGCGAACAGATAGAAGGCGATTGCTTGGATCACGGAATCAGAAGGCCCCTGAAAGTCGGTTGGCGCTTAACGATAGGGCGCATCGGCGGCAAGGTTCGCGGCGATCGCGCGTTCCCACCGGTCGCCGTTGTCGAGCAGCTTCGCCTTGTCGTAGATCAGCTCCTCGCGCGTTTCGGTCGAGAATTCGAAATTCGGCCCCTCGACGATCGCATCGACCGGGCAGGCCTCCTGGCACAGCCCGCAATAGATGCACTTGGTCATGTCGATGTCGTAGCGCGTCGTGCGGCGGCTGCCGTCGGCGCGCGGCTCGGCCTCAATCGTGATCGCCTGCGCGGGGCAGATCGCCTCGCACAATTTGCACGCGATGCAGCGCTCCTCGCCGTTGGGATAGCGGCGCAGCGCGTGCTCGCCCCGGAACCGCGGCGAGATCGGGTTCTTCTCGAACGGATAGTTGATCGTCGCCTTGGGCTTGAAGAAGTATTTCAGCGTCGTCCAGTGCGCGCCGATGAACTCCCACAGGGTGAAGGCTTTGAGGGTTTGCGTGACGCTCATCACAAAACTCCGGTGCGGGTCAGCATCAGGAACCCGGAAACGAGGAACACCCACAGCAGCGACAGCGGCAGGAACACCTTCCAGCCCAGCCGCATCAGCTGGTCGTAGCGATACCTCGGCACCGTGGCCTTCACCCACGAGAAGACGAAGAAGAAGAACAGGATCTTGGCGAACAGCCAGATGATCCCCGGGACATAATAGAGCGGCGCCCAATCCAGCGGCGGCAGATAGCCGCCCCAGAACAGGATGGCGTTGAGCGCGCACATCAGGAGCACGTTGGCATATTCGCCGAGCCAGTAGAGCGCGAACGCCATCGACGAATATTCGGTCTGATAGCCTGCGACCAGCTCGCTTTCCGCCTCGGTCAGGTCGAACGGCGTGCGCGCCGTCTCGGCCATCGACGAGATCAGGAACACCACCGCCATCGGGAACAGCAGCAGGTTGAAGCCGAAGCC
The DNA here is from genome assembly GCA_035538935.1 of Sphingomonas sp. Classification (GTDB taxonomy): domain Bacteria; phylum Pseudomonadota; class Alphaproteobacteria; order Sphingomonadales; family Sphingomonadaceae; genus Sphingomonas. The sequence continues at coordinate 180,788 of DATLJH010000005.1, read as the reverse complement.
GTTGACGGGGAGGAAGGGATAGATATTACGCTGCGCCTCGACGATGCCGGAGAGGTTGAACGTCCCCGCCCACAGCACGACCGAGATCAGCACGAAACCGATCGAGACTTCGTAGCTCACCATCTGCGCCGCCGCGCGCAGCGCCGAGAAGAAGGGATATTTCGAGTTCGACGCCCAGCCCGCGATGATCACGCCGTAGACCCCCAGCGACGAGGCCGCGAGCACGTAGAGCAGCCCGACATTGATGTCGGCGAGCACCACGCCCACCTGGAACGGCACCACCGCCCACACGATCAGCGCGACCGTGAAGGTGATGATCGGCGCGAGGATGAACAGTCCCTTGTTCGCCGCCGAGGGGATGATCGTCTCCTGCAGGAACACTTTGAGCCCGTCGGCGAAGCTCTGCAGCAGCCCCAGCGGGCCGACGACGTTGGGCCCGCGGCGCAGCGCCATCGCGGCCCAGATCTTGCGATCGGCATAGATGATCATCGCCACCGCCAGCATCAGCGGCAACGCGATCACGAGGATGCCGATGATCGTGGCGACGAACCACGCCCAGCCATAGGGCATGCCGAAAGATTCAAACCACGCGGTCATTCGCATTCACCCGTCACCCCAGCGAAAGCTGGGGTCTCTTCGTTGAGCGCGCGCCGGCGGCACGCGATCCCAGCTTTCGCCAGGATGACGACATTCGCCTGCCTCACTCCGCCGCCTCCGCGAATTCCTCGCCGTGGAGCAGTTCGGCCGAGCAGCGCTGCATCGTCGGGCTGGCGCGGCAGATGGCGTTGGTGAGGTAGAAATCCTTGATCGGATAGCTCTCGATCCGACCCTCGGCCTTGTCGTCGAGCGCGGGCGGATCCCATTCGAACACGTGCAGCCCCTCGCTCGCCAGCCCGGGCGCGTCTTCCGCCATGTCGGCGCGCAGCTCCTCGATCGTGTCGAACGGCAGCGTGTGGCCCAGCTTTTCGCTCAGCGCGCGCAGGATCGTCCAATCCTCGCGCGCGTCGCCCGGCGCGAACACCGCACGTTCGCCGCGCTGAACGCGGCCTTCGAGATTGACCCAGGTGCCCGATTTCTCGGCATAGCTCGCGCCCGGCAGCACCACGTCGGCATGATGCGCACCACGATCGCCGTGATGGCCGATGAACACCTTGAAGCTCTTGTCGAACTTGGAGAAATCCACCTCGTCCGCGCCCAGGAAGAATGCCAACTTCGGCGCAGCCGCGACCACGTCCGCGATCCCGCCCTTCTGCGCATAGCCGAGCATCAGCCCGCCCATCCGCGCCGCCGAGAAATGCAGGACGTTGAAGCCGTTCCATACCCGGCCGTCCTCGAGCGCGCGCACCAGCTTCAACGACTTGGCGAGCTTGAGCGCCGCGCCGTGCCCGCCCTTCAGCGCCGCGCCGCCGACGACGACCATCGGCGTCCTGGCGTCCTTGAAGGCGTCCTTCACAGCCTTGGGCAGCTTGCCGAGCAGCGCCAGATCGTCGCCCAGCCACTCGACCTTGTAGGTCAGGTCGGTCTCGGGTCCGATCGCGAACACCTTCGCGCCCTTCTTGATCGCCTTCCTGATCCGCGTGTTCACCAGCGGCGCTTCCCAGCGCAGATTGGTGCCGACCAGCAGGATCGCGTCGGCCTCTTCGGCACCCGCGATCGTGGTGTTGAAATTGACCGCGGCGAGGTTGGACGTGTCGTAATCCATCCCCGTCTGCCGGCCTTCGAGCAGATGCCCGCCCATCGCCGTCACCAGCGCCTTGGCCGCGTACATCGTCTCGCAATCGATCAGGTCGCCCGCGATCGCCGCGACGCTCGCGCCCGCCTTCACCGCCGCGATCGCCTCGAACGCCTCGTCCCACGTCGCCGCGACGAGCTTGCCGTTCCGGCGGATATAGGGCTTGTCGAGCCGCCGCCGCACGAGGCCGTCGACCGCGTGGCGGGTCTTGTCGCTCGCCCATTCCTCGTTGACGTCGTCGTTGACGCGCGGCAGCGCGCGCAGCACCTGCCGCCCGCGGCTGTCGAGGCGGATGTTCGTGCCCACCGCGTCCATCACGTCGATCGTCAGCGTCTTCTTGAGCTCCCACGGCCGCGCCTCGAACGCATAAGGCTTCGAGGTCAGCGCGCCCACCGGGCACAGATCGATCACGTTGCCCGAAAGCTCGCTCTTGTAGGCGCGCTCGAGATAGGTCGTGATCTGCATGTCCTCACCGCGCCCGATCGCGCCGATATCCTCGATGCCGGCGACCTCCTCGGCGAAGCGGACGCAGCGCGTGCATTGGATGCACCGCGTCATGATCGTCTTGATGATCGGGCCCATGTATTTTTCGGTGACCGCGCGCTTGTTTTCCTCGAAGCGCGAATGGCCGCGGCCATAGGCCATCGCCTGGTCCTGCAGGTCGCACTCGCCGCCCTGATCGCAGATCGGGCAATCGAGCGGATGGTTGATCAGCAGGAATTCCATCACGCCTTCGCGCGCGGCCTTCACCATTGGCGTGGTCGTGAAGATCTCCTGATTGTCCGCGGCCGGCAGCGCGCAGGAGGCCTGCGGCTTGGGCGGCCCCGGCTTCACCTCGACCAGGCACATCCGGCAATTGCCCGCGATCGACAGCCGCTCGTGATAGCAGAAGCGCGGAATCTCCTTGCCCGCAAGCTCGCACGCCTGCAGCACGGTGGCGCCCTGCGGCACCTCGATCTCGACGCCATCGACTTTGACTTTAGGCATTACTCGGCCGCCTCCTGCAACGGCGTCGCCTCGTCGCGGCCGCGTTCGGCGATGCGGCGTTCGAGTTCGGGGCGGAAGTGGCGGATCAGGCCCTGGATCGGCCACGCCGCGGCATCACCCAGTGCGCAGATGGTGTGGCCTTCGACCTGCTTGGTGACCTGGAACAGGGTGTCGATCTCGCTGACGTCGGCCTCGCCGGTGCGCAGTCGTTCCATCACGCGCCACATCCAGCCGGTGCCCTCGCGGCACGGCGTGCATTGGCCGCAGCTTTCGTGGCGGTAGAAATAGGAGATACGGCTGATCGCGCGGACGATGTCGGTCGACTTGTCCATGACGATCACCGCCGCGGTGCCGAGACCCGATCCGAGCGCCTTCAGCCCGTCGAAATCCATCGGCGCGTCCATGATCTGCTCGGCAGGCACCAGCGGCACCGACGAACCGCCGGGGATCACCGCGAGCAGATTGTCCCACCCGCCGCGCACGCCGCCGCCATGCTTCTCGATCAGCTCGCGGAAGGGAATGCCCATGGCTTCCTCGACCACGCACGGCGTGTTCACATGGCCCGAGATCTGGAAGAGCTTGGTGCCCTTGTTGTTCTCGCGGCCGATGCTCGCGAACCAGTCCGCCCCGCGCCGCAGGATCGTCGGTGTCACCGCGATCGATTCGACATTGTTGACCGTGGTCGGGCAGCCGTAGAGGCCCGCGCCCGCCGGGAACGGCGGCTTGAGACGCGGCTGGCCCTTCTTGCCCTCGAGGCTTTCGAGCATCGCGGTCTCTTCGCCGCAGATGTAGGCGCCCGCACCGCGATGGACGAAGACGTCGAAATCATAGCCCGAACCACAGGCGTTCTTGCCGATCATGCCCTTGGCATACGCCTCGGCGACCGCGGCGAAGAGCGTCTCCGCCTCGCGGATGAACTCGCCGCGGATGTAGATGTACGCGGCGCGCGCGCGCATTGCGAAGCCGGCAACCAGCGCGCCCTCGATCAGCTTGTGCGGATCGTGGCGGATGATCTCGCGGTCCTTGCAACTGCCGGGTTCGGATTCGTCGGCGTTGATGACGAGGAAATTGGGACGATCGGGCTTGGGCTCCTTGGGCATGAAGCTCCACTTCATGCCGGTCGGGAAGCCTGCCCCGCCGCGCCCGCGCAGGCCCGACGCCTTGATCGCGTCGATGATCGCGTCGGGGCCGATCTCGAGCAGCTTCTTGGTATTGTCCCAATCGCCGCGCTTCATCGCCGCGTCGATGGTCCACGGCTGGAAACCGTAGACGTTGGTGAAGATGCGATCCTTGTCAGCGAGCATGACGAACTCCGTTCGTCACCCCAGCGCAGGCTGGGGTCTCGTGCGGCACGCGCACGGGTTGAAACAGAGAGATGCCAGCCTTCGCTGGCATGACGATAGGGTTGGTCATCGCCCCTTCCCGATCAGCTTTTCCGCGCCGAAATAGGCCACCACCGCGACCGCGAGGCCCAGCCCGAGCACGATCAGCCCGAACGCGATCTTGAGCACCGCGATCAGCACGATGACGGCGATCACCGCCGCGACGATGGCGATCAGCAGGTTCATGCCCATTCGCCCCTATAATCGTGATTCTCGGACACCATGTCCTCGAGCGTGGTCGGCCCGCCCTCGGGGCAGCTCGTCTGACGGTCGATCTGCGGGCCGGGCTTGGGGGTCTCGCCCTGCGCCAGCGCGTCGAGGATCGCGGTCATCTTGTCATAGTCGAGATCTTCGTAATTATCGTCGTTGATCTGGACCATCGGCGCGTTGGTGCAGGCGCCCAGGCACTCGACCTCGGAGAGCGTGAACAGCCCGTCTGGCGTGGTCTTGCCCTTGGACAGCCCATGATTGCGGCACGCCGCGAGCACGTCGTCCGAGCCTCGGAGCATGCACGGCGTCGTCCCGCACACCTGCACATGATAACGACCGACCGGCACGAGGTTGAACATCGTGTAGAAGGTCGCGACCTCGAACACGCGCATGTACGGCACGCCGATCTCGCGCGCGACGAACTCGATCACCGGCACCGGAAGCCAGCCCTGCGTCTTGGTCTCCGCGCCGACCTGGCGCTGCGCCAGATCGAGCAGCGGCAGCGACGCCGATTGCGCGCGGCCGGCCGGATAGCGGGCGATGATTTCCTTCGCCTTCTTCGCGTTCTCGTCGGTCCAGCCGAACGCACCCCAGCGCGCGCGGACCTCGTCTTCGGGCGGGAGGTGCGGAGATTCAGCCATCGGCCTTGCTGCTCTTCGTTCTACTCAGTTGAATTCCGTTCTGTCGTAGGCCGATTACAGCACCAGACAGGCCCGTGAAAAAGATCACGGCAAAACAAATCATCTGAATTTCGGGATTGACGTTCGCCGTCACTAGAATGAGCCACGCGACAACTGCGAGACCAATCGATGCTTTCCACCATAGTGGAGCACGCGCCCATGTGAGTTTAATGCCGCTATTCCACCAGGACAACCTCACCGGTCACACTCCCCGAACACGATGTCCATCGCGCCAAGGATCGCGGTCGTGTCCGCGAGCATGTGGCCCTTCGACATGAAGTCCATCGCCTGCAAATGGCTGAACGCGGTGGGGCGCAGCTTGCAGCGGTACGGCTTGTTGCTGCCGTCGGCGACCAGATAGACGCCGAACTCGCCCTTGGGGCTTTCGGTGCCGACATACACTTCGCCGGCGGGCACGTGATAGCCTTCGGTGAACAGCTTGAAGTGGTGGATCAGCGCCTCCATCGAGCGCTTCATCTCGGCGCGCTTGGGCGGCGCGACCTTGCGGTCGAGCGTCATCACCGGGCCTTCAGGTATCTCGCGCAAGCATTGCTTGATAATCCGCGCCGACTGGCGGACCTCCTCGACGCGCACCATGAAGCGATCGTAGCAATCGCCGCGCGTGCCGACGGGCACGTCGAACTCCATCCGGTCGTAGACGTCATAGGGCTGCGACTTGCGCAGATCCCACGGAATGCCCGCCGCGCGGATCATCGGGCCGGAGAAGCCCCAGGCGATCGCGTCATCGCGGCTCACGGTGGCGATGTCGACGTTGCGCTGCTTGAAGATGCGGTTGTCGGCGACGAGGCTGATCGCATCCTCGAACAGCCGCGGCAGCCGCGTATCGAGCCAGTCGCCGATATCGGCGAGCAGCTTGAGCGGCGCGTCCTGATGCACCCCGCCGACGCGGAAATAGTTGGAGTGCATCCGCGCGCCCGACACGCGCTCGAAGAAGTTGAGGCAATCCTCGCGTACCTCGAACAGCCACAGGTTCGGCGTCATCGCGCCGACGTCCATCACATGGCTGCCGAGATTGAGCATGTGGTTCGAAATGCGCGTCAGCTCGGCGAAGAGCACGCGCAGATATTGCGCGCGCAGCGGCACTTCGAGATCGAGCAGCTTCTCGACAGCGAGCACGAAGCTGTGTTCCATGCAGAGCGGCGAACAATAATCGAGGCGATCGAGATACGGCAGCGCCTGCGCGTAGGTCTTGTATTCGATCAGCTTCTCGGTGCCGCGATGGAGCAGTCCGACGTGCGGATCGATCCGGTCGATGATCTCGCCGTCCAATTCCATCACCAGCCGCAACACGCCGTGCGCAGCCGGATGCTGCGGGCCGAAGTTGATCGTGTAGTTCTGGATCGCGACGTCGCCCGTGGTCGGGTCGATCGCGTCGGTCTCGCCGAGGAGTTCCTCTAGGTAATCAGCCACGGCCACCCTCCCCGCCGTTCGTTTCGAGCGCAGTCGAGAAACGGCAACGAGCGACCGGGCAATGTGTCTCGACTTCGCTCGACACGAACGGAAGTTTGCTGATCATCACTGATTCTGCCCCTTGCCGGGTGCCTTCGTCACGTCAGCCTTTTTCGGCTTGCGATTGCCCTTGGGCTCGGGCTCGGGCTTGCCCTCGCCGGTCTGCGCCGGGCTTTCGGTCGATTTGGGCGTTTTGGCCTTCGGCGCCGCCTTCTTCGCGGCGGCGGTGTCCGCCTTCTGGATCTGGTCCGCCGTCACCGGCGACGGCGCGCTCTTCGCCTCGGGCACCGCACCCTTCTCGTCGCCGGGGAGGATGTATTCGGCGCCTTCCCACGGGCTCATGAAATCGAAGGTGCGGAAATCCTGCGCGAGCTTCACCGGCTCGTAGACGACGCGCTTAGCGTCCTCCGAATAGCGTAGCTCGACATAGCCCGTCAGCGGGAAATCCTTGCGCTGCGGATGGCCGCGGAAGCCGTAATCGGTGAGGATGCGGCGCAGGTCGCGATTGCCCTCGAACAGCACCCCGTACATGTCGTACACTTCGCGCTCGAGCCAGCCGGCGACCGGCCAGATGCCCGTCACCGAGGGCACCGGCTTCACTTCGTCGGTGGTCACCCGCACGCGCAGGCGGCGGTTCTTCGTGAGCGACAGCAAGTGATAGCAGACGTCGAACCGATCCTCGCGGTCGGGATAGTCGACGCCCGCGATCTCCATCAGCTGCTGATATTCGAGGCCGGGCGTGTCGCGTAAGCCGACCATCGCCTCGATCAGCCGCGGGCGATCGATCGTCAGCGTAATCTCGCTCACGGCGTCGAGCGTATCGACGATCATATCGCCGAGCGCGGCCTTGGCCGCCTCGATCACGCCATCGTCGGAGAGCGTGCGGGGAGCAGGTGCGCGCATCAGAACACCCCTCCATTCGGCTCGCAGAAAACACCCCCGTTCGTGTCGAGCGAAGTCGAGACACGTTGATGGCGCACTTTGTCGCCGCTTCTCGACGGAGCCTGTCCTCGGGCTCGGCATCGCCGAGACCCGGGGGCTCGAAGCGAACGGAATATGGCAATAGTCATCCGCATCACCGCTCGATCGTGCCCGAGCGGCGGATCTTCCGCTGGAGCTGCATGATGCCGTAGAGCAACGCCTCGGCGGTCGGCGGGCAGCCGGGCACGTAGATATCGACCGGCACGATCCGGTCGCAGCCGCGCACCACCGAATAGCTGTAGTGATAATAGCCGCCGCCATTGGCGCAGCTACCCATCGAGATGACGTATTTGGGCTCCGACATCTGGTCGTAGACGCGACGCAGCGCCGGGGCCATCTTGTTGCACAGCGTACCCGCGACGATCATCACGTCGGATTGGCGCGGGCTCGCGCGCGGCGCGGCGCCGAAGCGCTCGAGGTCGTAGCGCGGCATGTTGACGTGGATCATCTCGACCGCGCAGCACGCGAGGCCGAACGTCATCCACCACAGCGAGCCCGTGCGCGCCCACTGGAACAGATCCTCGGTCGAGGTGACGAGGAAGCCCTTGTCGGTCAGCTCGCCGTTCAGATCGTCGAAGAACGTCTGATCGGGCGGAACGATCGACGAGCCGGGGTTACGATCCAGCTCGACGGGGCCGGATTGCGGTCTCACTCCCAATCGAGCGCTCCCTTCTTCCATGCGTAGATGAGGCCGAGCACCAGCTCGCCGATGAAGATCATCATCGAGAACCAGGCGGTCCAGCCGAGATCGAACACCGAGACCGCCCAGGGATAGAGGAACGCGGCTTCCAGATCGAAAATGATGAAGAGAATCGCGACCAGATAGAAGCGCACGTCGAACTGGCTGCGCGGATCCTCGAACGCGGGAAAGCCGCACTCATATTCGGTGAGTTTCTCGGGATACGGCTTGTGGGCGCCGGTCAGGCGGCCGACCAGCATCGGCAGGAACACGAACGCGCTGGAAAGCGCGAGCGCGACGCCGAGAAACAGCAGGATCGGCAGATATTGCGACAGGTCGACCAAGGGCTTTCTCGCGAGGGGCGGCGGATGTGGCGTGGCTTTAGGACGATGGCCCGGGTGGGGCAAGGCCCGGAAACCTGAGAATCGCTCGCAATTGCGGGCAATTCCGTCACCGCAGCGAAAGCTGGGGTCTCCGGGTTACCGAGAGATGCCAGCGTCCGCTGGCATGACGTCGAATGGCCTAGCGCAGCGCGCACGCCACCAGCTTGTGCAGCTTCGAATGGAGCGCGTCGTTGGCGGCGAGGAATTCGTTGCGCTCGATCGGGCGGTCGCCGCCGCGGTAATCGGTGACGAACCCGCCCGCCTCCTTCACGAGCAGCAGCCCGGCCGCGACGTCCCAGCGGTTGAGGTCCGATTCCCAGAAGCCGTCGAAGCGCCCCGCTGCAACCCAGGCGAGATCGAGCGCGGCGGCGCCGAAGCGGCGGATGCCCGCCACCTCGGGCGCGATCGCACCGAAGATGCGGCTCCATTCGGCGAAATTGCCATGGCCCAGGAACGGGATGCCAGTCGCGATCAGCGCGTCCGCCAGGTCGCGCCGCGCGGAGACGCGCAGGCGCTTGTCCTGGAGCCAGGCGCCCCTGCCCTTCTCCGCCCAGAAGCTCTCGTCGGTGAGCGGCTGGTAGATGAGCGCGGCCATCGGCTCCCAACGGCCGTTCGGGCGCGGTTCCTCGACCGCGATCGACATCGCGAAATGCGGGATGCCGTGGAGGAAGTTCGAGGTGCCGTCGAGCGGATCGACCACGAAGCGCGGCTTCGACGGATCGCCCTCGACCGTGCCGCGCTCTTCCATGATGAAGCCCCAATCGGGGCGCGCGCGCGACAATTCCTCGAACAGCGTCTGCTCGGCGCGCTGGTCCGCCATCGAGACGAAATCGGCGGGCCCCTTGCGGCTCACCTGAAGATGCTGGATCTCGTTGAAATCACGCCGCAGCCGCGGGCCGGCCTTGCGCGCCGCCCGCTCCATCACGGTGATCAGGCCGGAATGCGAGACCATCGCGTCAGCGGCCGTTGCTGGGCTTCGCGGCGGGCTTGGCGCCGGCTTCGGCCTTCTCGGTCGGCAGCGGCGCACCGCAGATCTTGGCGAGCACCAGCAACCGGATCGTCGGATCCTTGCCGTCGAGATCCTTGTTCTCGGCGAGCGCCTTGTACAATCCGTCGCCGAGCTTGCCGAGCGGGTTCTGATACAGGCAACCGAACAGGCCGTTCTTGGTCTCCTGCGGCACTTCCTTCGAATTGAGCGCGCTGACGACCAGGCTCAGCGTCTCGCTGGCGTTCTTGATCTGCTCCTGCGTCGGCTGCTCGGCGGCGGCAGCCGGCTTGTCCTGCGCGATCGCCGGGGTGGCGGCGAGGACGGTGGCGGCAACGAGGAGAGGAAAGGTACGCATGATCAATCTGCCCGTTTCACATAGGTTTGTTCATAGACGTCGACGACGATGCGCGTCCCCGCGCTGATGTGCGGCGGCACCATCACGCGCACGCCGTTGTCGAGCACCGCCGGCTTGTAGCTCGACGAGGCGGTCTGGCCTTTCACGACGGCGTCGGCCTCGACCACCTCGGCCTCGATCGTGTCGGGAAGCTGGACGTTGATCGGCTCCTCGTCATAGAGCTCCATCACCACGTCCATGCCGTCCTGGAGGAAGGCGGCGGCGTCGCCCAGCAGGTCGCGCGGCAGGCTGATCTGGTCGTAGGTTTCCTTGTCCATGAAGGTCAGCTGCTCGCCGTCGGCGAACAGGAACTGGAAATCCTTGGTATCGAGCCGCACGCGCTCCACCGTCTCCGCCGAGCGGAAGCGGACGTTGTTCTTGCGGCCGTCGCGCAAGTTCTTGAGTTCGACCTGCATGTAGGCGCCGCCTTTGCCCGGCTGGGTGTGCTGGATCTTCACGGCGCGCCAGATGCCGCCTTCATATTCGATGATGTTGCCGGGACGGATGTCCACGCCGCTGATCTTCATGGGCCTACCTGCTGGAAAGAGCGAATGGGCGACCGTGAGGCGCCCGTGAGTGCGGGGCCCTTTACCGATCCGCGCCGCCACGGGCAAGCAGGGGATAGGGGTTCACCGGCTTCCCCTGCCACCATCCGTCGTCGGGCCGCATCCGCGACACGCCGAAATGAAGGTGGTAATTGCCCGCCCCCGCATTGCCGGTGTCGCCGACATAGCCGAGCGGGTCGCCGGCCTGCACCGCCAACCCCTCGCGCACGCCCGGCGCATAGCCCTGGAGATGCGCATAATAATATTGCCAGCGCCGGTCGGGCGAGCGGGCGTAGAGCGTGGTGCCGCCGGCGTCGCTCTGAAAGAGCTTCTCGATCGTGCCGGGCGCCGCCGCGACGACCGGGGCGCCGGCGGGTGCCATGATGTCGATGCCGTGATGCTGGCGCGATCCACCCTCGCGTGCATCGCCCCAATTGTTCTCGATCCGGTCGCGCGGAACACCCTGCACCGGCACCGCGAGCAGCGCGCCGCTCTCGCCCTTCGGTTCCGCCGCGGGTGCGGGCGCAGCCTCGACCGGCGCCGATGGGCGTGAAGGCGCGCCGCCGCCCAACCGCGTCATCGACAGGAATCCGCCGACCAGGATCAGGATACCAATCAGAATTCCCCAGCCGAGCCTGGTCACTGCCCCTGCCTCACGCCTGGAACACCACGGGCGTTCCCGGTTTCACCATCAGCGACAGGCGTGCCGCGTTCCAGTTGGTGAGGCGCACGCAGCCGTGGCTCGCGGTGCGGCCGATCAATTGCGGCTCGGGGGTGCCGTGGATGCCGTAATGCTCCTTGGAGAGATCGAGCCACACCACCCCGACCGGTCCGTTAGGCCCCGGCGGCAGCAACGCTTTAGAATCGCTCGATTTCGAATCCCAGAACAGGTCCGGATTATAGGCGAATTTGGGATTGTAGTCGGGCCCGTTGATCTTCCAGTGGCCGAGCGGCAGCGGATCGTGCGTGCTGCCGGTGGTCACCTGGAACTGCGCGACCAGCCGGTCCGCCTTGTCGTAGACCTTGAGCACCGACTCGGACTTGTCGACCACGATCTTCGCTGCCTCGGGGGCGTGCGCGTCGGCGTTGAGCATGTTGAGCGTCTTGCGCCAGTCGGCGGGCAGCGACGGATCGTAATCACGCGACAGCGGCAGCGCGTTGGGGAACACCACCTTGCTGCCCGGCGCCAGCATCGTCTGCGGGCTGTTTAGCGCGAGCAGCACCTCGGGCGTGGTGTGGAACATCTCGGCGAGCTTTTCCATCCGCGAGCGATAATAGAGGCCGGGCAGCTTCGCCTGCTTCATCTCGTCGCGCGGGATGTGGCGGATGAACGGACCGGCGAGCGCTTGCCTGGTCAGCGCCAGCGTCTTGGTCGGCGTCCAAGCGCGGTAGCGCTGGAGCGCGGCAAGCGTCGGCCGGTCGATCTCGCCGGTCTTCTTCAGCCCCCGGCTTTCCTGGAAGCCCCTGAGCGCGGCCTTGAACGACATGCCCGTCTGCCCGTCGAGCACGCCCGGCGAGAAGCCCAGATGATCGAGGATCACCTGGACGTGGAGAATGCCCATGTCGATCTGTGGCCCAGAGTCACCTTGCTGTTGCACTGGAGCGGCGCTCGCCAGCGCGACGGACGAACACAGCAGGCCGAGGGCGGTGAGCACGGATTTCGGCATGGATTCAAGCTCCTACTGATACTCAAGAAGCTAGAACCGACGAATCGCCCGCTTGTTTCCGATACGTATCGGCGGCGCGGGGGACCGACCGAAGCTGACCAGGTTGACCGTCCTCGGAGTCAAGCGCCTGTCCGCGTCATAGGACAGCGCTCAGCCGCGCAGCAGCTCCGTGAAGGCGCGCACGGCGGCGGCCTCGTCACCGTTCCACACCGAGCCCGAGACCGCGAGGAAATCGGCACCCGCCTCGACCAGCGGCCGCGCGTTCTCCGGCGTGATCCCGCCGATCGCGACGCAGGGAAGCTCGAACATCGTCGCCCACCACGACAGGATCGACGGCTCCGGATGATGCCGCACCTCCTTGGTCTTGGTGGGATAGAAGCTGCCAAATGCGACGTAATCGGCGCCGGCCTCGCCCGCCTCCATCGCGAGATGCCGGCTGTCGTGGCAGGTGACGCCGATCTGCACCGAGGGCCCAAGGATCGACCGCGCCTCGCGCGGGTCGCCGTCGTCCTGCCCCAGATGCACGCCGTCCGCCCCCAGCCGCTTGGCGAGGCTGACGCTGTCGTTGACGATGAAGGCGACGCCGCGCGCGGCGCAGATCGCCTGGAGCGGCTCGGCAAGGCGCGCGGCCTGATGCTGATCCACATGCTTCACCCGGAACTGGAACGCCGCGACCGGCCCGGCATCGAGCGCGCGGGCGAGCTGATCGGCGAACCCGTCCGACACGTCGGGCGGCGAGATCAGGTAGAGCTCGCACGGCTCGCGCGCATCGTCGCGCTGAAAGCGGTCGGCGAAGCCGGAATCGAGATCGTCGCTCACATCTCAACTCCCGCGACCGGCCGCGTCTTCACGCTCGTCTCGAACCCGGCAATCAGCGGCCGTGCCTTGGCGATCGCCTCGCGCACCTCGGGCAGTTGAAGCGAGGCATCGTGGCTGGCCTTGCTGTCCCAGATTTCGGTGATCCACAGGCCGTCGGGGTCGTCCGCATCCTCGGCGACGATATAGGAAAGGCAGCCGGGCATGGTCGTGGTGCTCGATGCCAGTATCTCGATCAGCGTCGAACGCTGGCCGGGTTGCGCCTTCATCTTGCCGATCATGCCGAACATCGCGGTGCCTTTCGTCATGGCCCGGGCGCGGCCGCCGAGAAGCGCGAGCGCGAGCCCGCCCCCGATCAGCGGCCGGCGCCCGAGCGCGATCACTCCTCGCCCTTGTAGATGCGGACCAGCTTGTCGAGCATCGCCAGCGCCTCGTCGCGCGGGCGCTGGAAGGTGTTGCGGCCGATGATCGAGCCGTTGCCTCCGCCGTCGCGGATGTCGCGCGCGTCCTGATAAACCGCGTCGGCGCCCTTTGCCGCGCCGCCCGAGAAGACGACGACGCGACGGCCGTCGAAGCACGATTTGACGACGTGGCGGACGCGATCGGCCTGCGCCGACCAGTCGGTGCCTTCGTACGCCTTCTTCGCGTCCTTCTGCTCGATGTGATTGCTCGGCAGCTTGACCTTGATGATGTGCGCACCGAGCAACGCCGCCATGTGCGCGGCATAGGCACCGACGTCGAGCGCGAGTTCGCCGTCCTTGGTCAGGTCACCGCCGCGCGGATAGGACCAGATCACGGTGGCGATGCCGACCGACTTGGCCTCGGCCGAAAGCTCGCGGATTTCCTCGGCCAGCTCGAAGAAATGCTCGGACCCCGGATAGACGGTGAAGCCGATCGCGGCGCAGCCCAGCCGCAGCGCGTCGTCGACGCCCGCGGTCACGGCCTGGTCCTTGGTCATCGCCCAGCTATTCGCCGAATTGACCTTGAGGATGGTCGGAAGCTGGCCGGCGAATGTGTCCGCACCCGCCTCGATCATGCCCAATGGCGCGGCATAGGCCGAAAGCCCCGCGTCGATCGCGAGCTGGTAATGATAATGCGGGTCGTAGGCGGCCGGATTGACGGCGAAGCTGCGGGCGGGACCGTGCTCGAACCCCTGGTCGACCGGCAGGATGATCAGCTTGCCGGTGCCACCGAGCTTGCCCTGCATCAGGATGCGAGCAAGGTTCGCCTTCACCCCCGGATTGTCGCTTTCGTATCGATCGAGAATCGCCTTCACGGCGGGCGTCATCGTCATCGGGCCTTCCCTCCCTGGTGATTATGCCGCGCCTGTTACCGAGGGTCGGCGCCGGGGGCAACGCACGGCGCACGGCGTGCGCGGCGAAGCGGCTTCAGCGCGGCACCGGTGCCCAGGGCGGTCCCTTGAGTTCCAGATGATTGCCTTCGGGATCGGTGAGATAGATCGACGGCCCATCGCCCTCGGCGCCGTAGCGCGAGACGATCTCGGCCGCGATTCCCTGCGCGGCGAGTTCGGCGAGGATCGCCTCGCCATCCCAGGGCAGCACCCGGAAGCAGACGTGATCGACGTTGCGGCCCTCGGCACCCGGCGCCGCACCGCCCGCTTTCCCGAGCGTGCCGTCCACCGGGACGAGATCGATCAGCGCGGTGCCGACGCGGAGCTGATAGAGCCCGACCGCCTCCTGATGCTTCTCGAACCGCGCGCCGAGCACCTCCGTGTAGAAGCGCGCCATCGCGTCGAGATCGACGACGCGGAAGACGACATGATCGATGGCCTGGATGGTGATCACAGGTCGAGCCAGTGCAGCAGCGCCTCGTCGATTCGCATCATTGTCTCCTCGTCCAATCGCCCGGCGATCTTGTCGATCGACCGGCGGCCGACCGAAAGAATCACGTCGATCATCACCACCGATGTCTGCTCGAGCCCATTTTGCTGACTGGGCTCAACACGAACTCGAAAAAGACCCTCTTGATCGGCGCTGGCCGAAATCATGCAGAGCGTCAGCGTCGCGTGCGTGGGATTGAACGCGTCCGACTGAACGACGAGCCACGGCCGTGGTTTTCCACCCAAACGACTCCGTTCGGCGGCGATGACCACGTCACCGCGTTTCATTCCTCCGGAAACCGCTCGTGAAGATCGGAAAGCGCATCATCGAGAAGATCGAGAATCGCGGGATCGTCCTTGGCGGCCGCTGCGAGCGATTGTCGCCGTGCTTCCGCAAGATACGATTCATCGTGGCGCCGAACATAGAGGCGCACGGCTTCGCGCGCGATGTCGCTCTTGGTGCGCCGCGTTCGCCGGGCGAGCGCGGTCAAGCTCCTTTCGGTTTCCGTGTCCAGGCGAACCCCGAGCATGCCATGTCTCCGTACAACACGTTTAACATAGCATCGTGGCTTACGAGTTTCAACGCATCAGCGCGGCGACGCCGGGGAGTTCCTTGCCTTCCATCCATTCGAGGAAAGCGCCGCCCGCGGTCGATACAAAGCTGAAATCGCCCGCCACGCCCGCCTGGTTGAGCGCCGCGACCGTGTCGCCGCCGCCCGCGACCGAGACGAGCTGGCCTTCCTTGGTGAGGGCGGCCGCGGTGCGGGCCAGTGCCACGGTGGCGGTGTCGAAGGGCGGCGTTTCGAACGCGCCGAGCGGGCCGTTCCACACAAGCGTGCGGCAGGTCTTGAGCGCGTCGGCGAGCGCTTCGGTGGCGGCGGGGCCGATGTCGAGGATCATCTCGTCGGCCGCGACTTCGTGGACGTTGACGGTGCGCGTCGGCGGATTGGGCTTGAACTCCTTCGCGACCACCACGTCATAGGGCAGGTGGACGGTGCAGCCGGCAGTGTCGGCGGCGTCGAGGATTGCCTCGGCGGTGCCGGTCAGATCGTGCTCGCACAGGCTCTTGCCGACATTCACGCCGCGCGCGGCGAGGAAAGTGTTCGCCATCCCGCCACCGATGATCAGGTGATCGACCTTGCCGACGAGATGCTTGAGCACGTCGAGCTTGGTCGAGACCTTGGCGCCGCCCACCACCGCCGCGACCGGATGCTCGGGATTGCCCAGCGCCTTTTCGAGCGCATCGAGCTCCGCTTCCATCGCGCGACCCGCAAAGGCCGGGAGCCGGCGCGCCAGCCCCTCGGTCGAAGCGTGCGCACGGTGCGCGGCGGAGAAGGCGTCGTTGACGTAGAGATCGCCGAGCGCGGCAAAACGATCAACGACTTGGCTATCGTTCTTCTCCTCCCCTGCGAAGAAGCGCGTATTCTCCAGCACGGCGATGTCGCCCGGCTGGAGCGTCGCCACCGCCTCCTCGGCGCCGTCCCAGTCGATGAAGCGCACGGGACGGCCGAGCACCTGGCTGTATGGCCTGGTGACGCGCGCCAGGGACATATCAGGATTACGCTCGCCCTTGGGCCGGCCGAAATGCGCCAGCACGAGGACGATCGCGCCCTTGTCGGCGAGCTCGGTGACGGTGGGAAGCGTCGCACGCAAGCGGGTGTCGTCGGTCACCTCGCCATCGGCCATCGGCACGTTCAAGTCCTCGCGCACCAGCACGCGCTTTCCCGTGACGTCGCCGATATCGTCGAGCGTTTTGAAGCTCCTGGTCGCCATTATTCGATCCCTTCTCGCGACGTTCGACAAGCCGTCACCCCACCGAAAGCTGGGGCCTCCCCTTTACAACGAGATGCCAGCGTTCGCTGGCATGACGGAAGGTAGGTCAGATCAGCGCCGCCATTGCGCCGGCGGTGTCGACCATGCGGTTCGAGAAGCCCCATTCGTTGTCGTACCACGAGACGACGCGGACGAGCTTGCCGTCGATCACCGCGGTCTCGAGGCTGTCCACCGTCGACGAGGCCGGCGTATGGACGAGATCGATCGAGACCAGCGGCTCGTCGCTGTAATCGAGCACGCGCGACAGCGGGCCGCTCTCGGCCGCCTTCTTGAGGATGTCGTTGACCTCGTCGCGCGTCACGTCGCGGCCCGGCGTGAAGGTCAGGTCGATGATGCTGCCGTCGGGCACGGGCACGCGGATCGCGGCGCCGTCGAGCTTGCCCTTCAATTCGGGCAGCACCTCGGCCACCGCGCGCGCGGCGCCGGTGGTGGTGGGGATCATCGACATCGCGGCGGCCCGGGCGCGGCGCAGATCCTTGTGGATCTGGTCGAGAATCTTCTGATCGTTGGTATAGGCGTGGACGGTCATCATCAGGCCGCGCTCGATGCCGATCGTGTCGTTCAACGCCTTGGCGACCGGCGCGAGGCAGTTGGTGGTGCATGATGCGTTCGAGACGATCGTGTGCTCCGCGGTCAGCTTGTCGTCGTTGACGCCGAACACCACCGTCAGGTCGACGCCCTTGGCGGGCGCGGAGATCAGCACCTTCTTGGCACCGGCATCGATATGCTTCTGCGCGCTGTCGCGATCGGTGAAGAAGCCGGTGCATTCGAGCACCAGATCGACGCTCAGCTCCTTGTGCGGCAACTTGGCGGGGTCGCGCTCGGCGGTGACGCGGATACGCTTGCCGTCGACGACCAGATACTCGCCCTCGGCCGCGACCTTGCCCGGATATTTGCCGTGGACCGAATCGCGCGAGAACAGCCAGGCGTTCGACTTGGCGTCGGCGAGATCGTTGATCGCGACCAGCTCCATGCCGGTGTCGCCGCGCTCGAGCATCGCGCGCGCCACCAGCCGCCCGATCCGTCCGAAGCCGTTGATCGCTACCTTCACGCTCATCTGTCAGTCTCCAGCTAGTCAGCCGCGGCCGGCGCGGCAAAAAGGGGGCGGGTCGCCTGCTAGGTAGGTCAGCCCTTCACGCGTGCAATGACCTTGGGGGCGATCTTCTCGGCGGTGAGGCCGAAATAATCGTAGAGCTGCGGTGCGGGCGCCGACGCACCGAAGCGATCGATGCCGAAACGCATCCCGGCCGTGCCGGTATAGCGTTCCCAGCCGAAGGTCGTTCCCGCCTCGATCGAGACGCGCAGCACGTCGGCGGGCAGGAGTTCGTCGCGATAGGCCTGGGGCTGATCGTCGAAGCGTGAGGTGCAGGGCATCGACACCACGTCGGCGCCGATCCCCGCGGCCTCGAGCCGCTCGGCGACCCCGCACGCGATCTCGACCTCGGAGCCGGTGGCGATCAGGATCACCTGCCGCGGCGCCTCGGCGGTCCGCAGGCGATAGGCGCCGCGCGCGCTCAGCATCCCACCGCTCTCGCGCAATTGCGGCAGGTTCTGGCGGGTGAGCGCGAGCAGCGACGGCCCCTCCGCGCGATCGAGCGCGAGCTGCCAGCATTCGGCGGTCTCGATCAGGTCGCACGGGCGATAGACGTCGAGATTGGGCATCGCGCGCAGGCTCTGGAGATGCTCGATCGGCTGGTGGGTCGGCCCGTCCTCGCCGAGCCCGATCGAATCGTGCGTCATCACATAGACGACGCGCGCACGCTGGAGCGCCGACAGGCGGATCGCCGGACGCGCATAATCGGAGAAGACGAGGAAGGTGCCTCCGAACGGGATCACCCCGCCGTGCAGCGCCATGCCGTTCATTGCCGCCGACATGCCGAACTCGCGGATACCGTAATAGAGGTAGCGGCCCGAATAATCCTCCGCCGTCAGCGGGTTGAGCGCGGGCGTTTTGGTGTTGTTCGAGCCCGTCAGGTCGGCCGAGCCGCCGATCATCTCAGGGATGGCCGGAGTCAGCACGTCGAGCGCGAGCTCGGAAGCCTTGCGCGTGGCGACCTTTTGCGGATTGGCGAGCCAGCCGGCGATCGCCTCGTCGGTCGAATCGCCTTCGGGCAGGCGACCCGCCATGCGGCGCTCAAATTCAGCGCGATCAGGATGGCTTGCGAAGCGTTGCTGCCATTCGGCATGAGGCTGCTTGCCGCGCGCGCCCGCCTCGTGCCAGGCCGCGAGGATCGGCTCGGGCACCTCGAACGGCGGCGCCGTCCAGCTCAGCGTCTCGCGCGCGGCAGCGACCTCGTCCTTGCCCAGCGGCGAGCCGTGGGTCTTGGACGTGCCCTGCTTGTTGGGCGCGCCCTTGCCGATGATGGTGCGGCAACGGACCAGCGACGGCCGATCGTCGGTGATCGCTTCGTCGAAGGCGCGCGCGATGTCGGCGGGATCGTGGCCATCGCACTCGACAACGTGCCACTGCGCCGCCCGATAGCGCGCAGGGATATCCTCGCTGGTCGAGAGCGAGGTCGCCCCGTCGATCGTGATCTTGTTGTCGTCCCACAACACGATCAGCCGCCCGAGCTTGAGATGCCCCGCCAGCCCGATCGCTTCGTGGTTGATGCCTTCCATCAGGCAGCCGTCGCCCGCGATCGCCCAGGTGCGATGATCGACCAGGCTGTCATCGAACACGGCGTTGAGGTGCCGCTCGGCTACGCCCATGCCGACCGCCATCGCCAGCCCCTGCCCCAGCGGCCCGGTGGTGCATTCGATGCCCGGCAGCTCGAAATTCTCGGGATGCCCCGCGCACGGGCTGCCGAGCTGGCGGAAATTCCGGATGTCCTCGATCGTCGGGCGCGCATAGCCGGTGAGGTAGAGCAACGAGTAGATCAGCATCGATCCGTGCCCGGCAGAGAGCACGAAGCGGTCGCGATCGGGCCAGGCCGGGTCGGCGGGGTCGAACTTCAGATACTTCGTGAACAGCACGGTCGCGACGTCGGCCATGCCCATCGGCATGCCGGGATGCCCGGAATTCGCGGCCTCCACGGCGTCCATCGACAGCGCGCGAATGGCGTTGGCGAGCTCGGTCGGGGAAGCGGGCATCGGGATTCCTTCGGGGCATGGCCGGCCGCAAGGAAAGGATGGCGCGACAGCCGGCGAGTCGACGAATGAACGGGTCTTTGCGGTGACACGATGCCGTCGTCAACCGGTGTGCCGGGAATCCTTCTTGTCGTGGGAGAAAGCCGTGCTATCCCCCGTTCATGGCCGAAGAGAATGCCGCGATCGACCGTATCGATCGCGCCATCGCCCGGATCGATCGCGCGGTGGCCGCCCGCACCAAGGTGAATGGCGCGCTCGTCAAGCGCCACGCCGCCCTGCGCACCCGGATCGCCGAGGCGGTGCAGGCGCTCGACGACGTCATCGCCCGCGAGGAGCAAGGCTGATGGCCGAGGTCACGCTCACCATCGGCGACCGCACGCACGTCGTCGCCTGCCGCGACGGCGAGGAAGCGCGGCTCGATTATCTGGGCACGCTGCTCGACGAACGCTGGCCGGTCGCCGAGCGCGCCTCGGGCAGCATGGGCAACGAGCGCACGATGCTGTTCGTCGCGCTGATGCTCGCCGACGCACTCGACGAAGCGCAGCGCCGCCCGGCGAGCGACGGCGGCACGGACAGCGCGGTGCTCGATCGCATCGCCCAAAAGCTCGAACGCCTCGCGGCGACCCTTGAGGACACCGACGCGAACGCCTAAATTGGCAACCGGTGGGAACTGCCCGGTACGAGCTGTTCGATTATCCCTGAGGCTATTCATCATCCATGGGAGCTGTCCCTGCCCGGGCCCTGGCCCGACGTACATGGCGCCCACCTGACGTTTTGGGCGTCAGTGGATTCTCAAGCAAACGGCCATGGCGGTCCCACCACTCTTCCCCCGACGCCGGCCATCTTTCGTCATGCCGGACTTGTTCCGGCATCCATCGTGCGACAAATCACGCCCGCGCGGTTTGAGAAGTGGACCCCGGAACAGGTCCGGGGTGACGTAATAGAGCGTGAAAGTAGAAGGCACATTTGACCGACAAACGCGCCCTCCGCGCCCGACTGCGCGCCGCACGCGACGCATTCGTCGCCCAATCCCCGCGCGCGATTGCGCCGCCTGCCGCGTATCTCGTACTGCTCCGGCCCGGCCTGACGGTCGCTTCCTACATACCCGTCGGCAGCGAGATCGATCCCGCGCCGCTCACCACCGCCGCGCTGGAGGCGGGCTGCACGCTCGCGCTGCCGCATGTCGTCGGTCGCGAGGCGCCGCTGCGCTTCCTCGACTGGCATCCCGATCATCCGCTGGTCGACGGCCCCTTCCGCCTGCGTCAGCCGCATCACGAACGCGCCGTCGTCACGCCCGACATCATCCTGACCCCGCTCGTCGGGTTCGATGCCGCGCTCAACCGGCTCGGCCAGGGCGCGGGCCATTATGACCGCGCCTTCGCCGCGCACCCCGATGCACGCCGGATCGGCGTCGCCTGGTCCGTGCAGCAGGTCGCGGCACTCCCCGCCGATCCGTGGGACATGCCGCTCCACGCCATCGTCACCGAACGCGGCTGGATCGAAGGGACGCCCCTATGACGCCGAGCTGGCGCAAGCCTGCGGGAATGATCGCGATCCTCACGCTGATCGTGGTGTGGGCGGCGCTCGTCGCGAGCCTGTCGGGCGTGGTCGGCCGCTGGCACTGGCTGGCGCAACTGGCGTTATACGTGGTGGCGGGGATCGTCTGGATCGCGCCGTTGAAGCCGCTTCTCCGGTGGATGGAAACCGGGAAATGGCGCGAGTGACGGGGCTCGAACCCGCGACCTCCGGCGTGACAGGCCGGCGCTCTAACCAACTGAGCTACACCCGCTGAAAGCGTCGAGGCGCGCCGATTAGGGGAGCGCCCCACCCCTGTCAACCGCTCAAACGTCTTCCTCGACAGCCGATCCGTCATTCGGCGAACGCCGCGTCGTCAGCGTGCCGTGTTCGAACAGGAAACCGGCGATATCGGGCTTGCCCGCGGCGCCGATCACGGTCTGCATGATGATCAGCAGCGGCACCGCCAGCAGCGCTCCCGGCGTGCCCCAGATCCACCCCCAGAAGCTCAGCGAGATCAGGATCATCAAGGGGTTGATCGTCAGCCGATGCCCGACGATCAGCGGCGTCACCACGTTCGCCTCGACCAGGTGGCAACCGATCATGATCGCCGCCGGTACCATCGCCATCCAGATGTCGGTGAAGGTCATCAGCCCGCCCACCGCCATCAGCAGCGCGGCGACGATCGGGCCGAAATAGGGGATGTAGTTCAGCAGCGCGACGATGCCGCCCCACATCAGCGGATAGGGCATGCCCACCATCCACAGCCAGAATGCCACGAACAGGCCGAGGCACGCGTTGATGAAGGTGATCGTGCCGAGATAGGCCGAGACGTCGTCGACCACGGCCTGGATCACCCGCGCGGTCGCCATCGCCCCGCCGAAGCTCGACCGGTTGGTGATCGCGCGGGCGCGCGTCTTGGTCCAGCCGGCGAGGAAGAAATAGACGACGAGAATGCCGAAGAAGAGCTGGACGATCACCACCGGCGCAGAGGTCGCCGCCAGTTCCAGCAACGAATTGGGCGGCGCGACCGCGGCCTGCTCGGCACGCCCGACCGGGCCCGAGGCGAGCTTCTCGATCGTCGAATCGACATAATGTTTGAGGTTCGAATAGAAATCGAGCAGCGGCGCGACGTTCGCCTGGATGCGATCGATCCGCTCGGGCAGCAGGCGGAAGAACTCGGTCGCGGGCACCACGATCGCCGCGAGCGCGATATTGGCCGCGATCAGGAACAGGAGCACGCAGACGAGCGCGGCGATCGGCGACGGGATGCGGTGACGCTCCTGCCATTCGAGCACCGGCACCAGCGCGATCGCGATCACCAGCGCGGCAGTGACCGGCAGGAAGAATTCGGCGCCCGCCTTGAGCGCGAACGGCGTCGCCAGCGCAACGGCCGCGCCGGCGAGCAGGGTCAGCGCGGCGAGCAGACGATCGCGGCGCAGCGAAATCCGGCTCTGGGGCTCGCCGCCCTCGTGCAGCAACGGCAGGCCGAAAGCGCCTTCGGGGGGCTGCGGCTCATTCCCGGCCGGCCGGGCCGTCTCGTCGTCGATCGTGCTCACGCGGTTCACCACACTCGCCCCTTCGAGGCTGCCGATTCGATCCTAGTGCCTGTTCCACGCGTGTGGAAGCGGCGCCGGCGCACGTCACGGCGTATGGCAATGATCGTCGAGATAGAGATAATCGGCGTGGAATTCGCCGAGCGACGCCAGCGCCGCGCGATCGTGGATTACCGCGCGCTTGTCGTGGACGGTGGCGAGGCCGGCGTCGCGCAACCGCCGCAGCGTGCGGTTGACATGGACGCTGGTGAGCCCGCACGCCTCGCCCAGATCTTGTTGGGTGAGCGGCAGCGCGAACGATCCGCCGTCGGCGAGCCCCACCGCGTCCATCCGCGCGTGCGTTTCGCACAGGAAATGCGCGATCCTGCCCTGCGCGTCGAGCCGGCCGATGCGGAAGATCCACTCGCGATGCAGCGCCGCGTCGAGCAACGTCGAGAACCACAGCATCCGGCCCAGATGCGGTATCGTCTCGGTGATCTCGGTGATCTTCGCGTGCGGAACGTAGGCGACGCGCGCCTCGGTGATAGTCGCCAGATCGTGGTCGAGCCGCTGCAGCGTATAACCGTGCAGGTCGAGGAAATCGCCTGGAATATGGTAGCAAACGAGCTGCCGATACCCGTCGCGGGCGTCCATGTATCGGCACATGTAACCGGACACCAGCAGCGTGCTGTAGCGCACTTCGTCACCCCGTTCGTGGGTCGTGCGGCGGGCGGGCAGCGTCTCGACGCGCTCGATCGCCGATTCGAGGACCGCCTTCTCGGCATCGGAGAGGTCCCGCCGCCGGCGCGAGCGCAAGAAATTGTCGGTGAGCACGTGTCGTTCAGCCCCGCTGCCCGGCTTCGCCCGGACACAAGCATCCTACGCCGCGGCTTCCTCCGCGAACAGCCCCTTGAGCTGGCGCTTCAGTATCTTGCCGTTGGCGTTGCGCGGCAGCGTTTCCGTGACGAAGCGGATCGCGACCGGCACCTTGAACGCGGCGAGGTGGCGGCCGACCCATTCCTGCAACTCGCGCTCGTCCACGGCCATGCCCGGCGCGAGGTGGACGACCGCCGCCGGCTCTTCGCCCAACGTGCGGTGCGGAATGCCGATCAACGCGCAGTCGGTGACCGCGGGATGCGCGAAGAGCACGTTCTCGACCTCGATCGAATAGATGTTCTCGCCGCCGCGGATCACCATGTCCTTGGCGCGGTCGACGATGTACACGAACCCCTCCTCGTCGAGCCGCGCGAGATCGCCGGTGCGCACCCAGCCCTCGACGAAGGTCGCCGCGGTCGCCTCGGGCTTGTTCCAATAGCCGTTCACGATCATCGGGCCTTTGGCCCATAATTCGCCGATCTCCCCGACGGGCAGGTCGCGCGTGCCGTCCTCCGACATGATCTTGAGCTCGGCGGTCGCCACCGGAGGCCCGCTGCTCTCCGGCCGGTTGAGATAGTCCTCGCCCGAATGGCTGGTGACGGTCGCCATCGTCTCGGTCATGCCCCAGCCGACGCCGGGCGCTGCGCCGAATTCGGCCTCGATGCGCCGCGCCAATTCGGGTGCGGCGGGCGCGCCGCCATAAGCGATCGATTCGAGGCTGGAGAGATCGAAGCGCCCGCGCTCGGGATGCTCGAGGAGCTGCCAGGCGATCGTCGGCACGCCGCCCGTCATCGCCACCTTCTCGCGCTCGATGATCGCCATGGCTTCCACCGGCTCCCATTTGCGCATGAAGATCATCGTGCTGCCGGTGGCGATCGTGCCCATCATCACCGCGCTGCATGCGGTGACGTGGAACAGCGGGATGACGAGTAGCAGCCGCTTGGGCGCGGGCTCGGGCGGCATTTCGCCGCGCCGGAGGCACGTCCGCGCCGCCGCATAGCCGCCCGAGAGGATGTTGGTCGTCATGTTCCGATGCGTGCCCAGCGCGCCCTTGGGCGCACCCGTGGTGCCGCTCGTGTAGAAGATGCCGGCATCGTCGTCGGGCGCGATCGCCGCCTCGGGCAAGGCGCGGTCGGGAAGCGCGGCATAATCGCGCGGCGTGCCGATGACGTCCTCGAGCGCGCTCGCCCCGGTCAAGGGCGCTTTCGCGCGCGCGACCAGGACGCGGCGGAGCTCGGGCAACTCCCCATAATGCTCCGCGAGCCGCTCGTGCCGTTTCGCATCGGCGATCAGCACGCGCGCACCCGAATCGGCAATGCCGTAGGCGAGCTCCGTCCCCGTCCACCAGGCGTTGAGCGGCACCGCGATCGCCCCGAGCGACACGATCGCGAAAAAGGCGACCGGCCATTCGGGCAGGTTGCGCATCGCCAGCGCGACCCGATCGCCCTTCGCTATACCCAGCGATCGCAGATGCGCCGCCAGCGCCGCTGTCGCGCGGAAATTGGCCTCGTAGCTCACGCGCTCGTCGTCGTAGACGGTGAAGGGCAGATCGCCATAGGCGCGCGCCGCCTCGATCAGCGCGCGCAGGCTCGGCGGTGCGTTCTTCCACACCCGCGTCGGCACGCCGCGGATCGCCACCGTCTCCATCTCGAACTTCTGGCCGGGCGCCGTGAGCAGCGCCTCGGCTTCCGCGAGCGACATCCTTGGCCACGCCGGATCGGGTATGGCGATCGATTCGCTGTTCACGGGGCGCCTCTCCATCGTTCAGAATGTCGGGTTTGGATATTTTGCCGACCAAAGCGACGTTACTGTTGATTCACGCGCCGCTCAAGGCAATAGACGAATCACGATTTGAACACAGGGTATGGCGTGCCGCGACACGATCGCGCGCCGCCCCGCGACAAGGAGAGGCTGCCCCATGACGAGCCCCATCACGCTCCACCGCCATGGCGACGTGCTCGTGATCGTATCGGACAACCCGCCGGTGAACGCGCTGGGCGCCGCTGTCCGACAAGGCCTCGAATCGGCGGTCAAGGAAGGCGTCGCCGATGCGAGCATCGCCGCGATGGTGATCCGCTGCGACGGCCGCACCTTCTTCGCGGGCGCCGACATCACCGAATTCGGCAAACCGATGGTCGAGCCCGCGCTGCCGACGCTGGTCGACATGATCGAGGCTGCCGACAAGCCGATCGTCGCCGCGATCCACGGCACCGCGCTGGGCGGCGGCTGCGAGGTCGCGCTCGGCTGTCATTATCGTATCGCCGTCCCCTCGGCGAAGCTCGGCTTTCCCGAGGTCAAGCTCGGGCTGCTTCCCGGCGCGGGCGGCACCCAGCGCACGCCGCGGCTCGCGGGCGTGCCGCTGGCGCTGGAGATGACCGCCAAGGGCGATCCAATTCCGGCGAAGCGCGCGCTCGACGCCGGGCTGATCGACCGGCTCGCCGACGAGAGCAGCCTCGAAGCCGACGCGATCAAATTCGCGCATGAGTGCATCGGCAAGCCCCTGCCCCGCGCCAGCCAGAAAAGCGTCGCGCCCGACCCCGAAGCCGTCGCGGCGTTCGAGAAGGCGAACGCGCGCCGCTTCCGCGGTTTCGACGCGCCCGCCGCCAACATCGCCTGCGTCGTCAAGGCGACCGAAGTGCCCTACGAGGAAGGCGTCCAGTTCGAGCGCCAGGAGTTCATGAAGCTGATCATGGGCGTGCAGTCCGCCGCCCAGCGCCACCTCTTCTTCGCCGAGCGCAAGGCATCGAAGATCGACGGCATCGCCGACGACATCGCGCTGCGCGACATCCGCAAGGTCGGCGTGATCGGCGCCGGCACGATGGGCGGCGGCATTTCGATGAACTTCCTCTCCGCCGGCATCCCGGTGACGATCGTCGAGATGGCGCAGGACGCCCTCGATCGCGGCACCGGCATCATCCGCAAGAATTACGAAGCGACCGCCGTCAAGGGCCGGATGACGCCGGAGCAGGTCGAACAGGCGATGGGCCTCCTCTCCCCCAGTCTCGATTTCGATGCGCTCGCCGAGTGCGACCTGATCATCGAGGCGGTCTACGAGAATATGGACGTCAAGAAGGACGTCTTCGGCAAGCTCGATCATGTCGCCAAGCCCGGCGCGATCCTCGCTTCGAACACCTCCTATCTCGACATCAACGAGATCGCGGCGGTCACCTCGCGCCCCGGCGATGTGCTCGGCATGCACTTCTTCTCGCCCGCCAACGTGATGAAGCTGCTCGAAGTGGTGCGCGGCGACAAGACCGCTGACGACGTGCTGGCGACGGTGATGGCGCTCGCGAAGAAAATTCGGAAAGTCGCGGTAGTTGCGGGCGTCTGTTACGGCTTCATCGGCAATCGCATGCTGATGCCGCGCCAGGTCGAGGCGATGAAGCTGCTGATGGAGGGCGCCACGCCCGAGCAGATCGACAAGGTCCATGTCGATTTCGGGATGCCGATGGGGCCGTTCCAGATGTCCGATCTCGCCGGCGTCGACATTGGCTGGCACCGCGACCCGACACGCATCGAGAACATCCGCGATGCGCTTGCCGCCGAGAAGCGCTGGGGCCAGAAGACCAAGGCCGGCTGGTACGATTACGACGACAAGCGCAATCCCTCGCCTAGCCTCCGGGTTGCCGAGATCATCGCGGAATTCCGCAAGAAATCCGGCGCGACGCAGCACGTCGTCACCGACGAGGAGATCGTCGAGCGCACGCTCTACCCGATGGTCAACGAGGGCGCGCTGATCCTCGCCGAGGGCAAGGCGCAGCGCGCGAGCGACATCGATGTGGTGTGGATCTACGGTTATGGCTGGCCCGTCTATCGCGGCGGCCCGATGTTCTGGGCCGATACCGAGGGGCTGAAGAAAATCGTCGCCGGACTGGAGAAGCATGGCTTCAAGGTCGCGCCGCTGCTCCGCGAGAAAGCGGAGAAAGGGGAGCGGTTCACATCGTGAGCGCGCGCCACCCCCATTCGTCATGCCGGACTCGTTCCGGCATCCACCGCGCCGCTAGCCAAACGGCCTCGACTCTTGCGGATCGGTGGACCCCGGAACAAGTCCGGGGTGACGGAGGTGTGCGCTGATGCGAACCGCCCTCGCCACCGCCGCCGCGATCCGTTCGGGCGCAACCTCCGCACTTGCGGAAACCGACGCCGCGATCGCCCGGATCGAGGCGGGTGACGCGGAAATCAACGCCGTCGTCGTCCGCGATTTCGACCGCGCCCGCGCCGCCGCCAAGGCGCTCGACGGCGCCGGCCCCGACGCTGATGAAAATGAGGGGCGCCCCTTCTTCGGCGTGCCCATGACGGTGAAGGAAAGCTACAATGTCGCCGGTCTGCCGACGAGCTGGGGCTTCGCCGAACACGCCGATTACGTCGCCCCCGCGGATGCCGTCGCCGTCCAGCGCCTCAAGGCCGCCGGCGCGGTCATCCTCGGCAAGACCAACGTGCCCGTCGGCCTCGCCGACCTGCAATCGAACAACCCCAATTACGGCCGTACCTGCAACCCGCACGATCCGAACCGCGTCAGCGGCGGCTCCTCGGGCGGCGCGGCGGCAGCGCTCGCGGCGGGATACGTGGCCGTAGAATTGGGTTCCGACATCGGCGGCTCGATCCGCGTGCCGGCCGCCTTTTGCGGCGTCTGGGGCCACAAGCCGAGCTTCACTGCGCTCGATCCCGACGGCCATTATTTTCCCCGCACCGACAATGCCCGCGTCGCGCTGTCGGTGATCGGCCCGATGGCCGCCGATCCGGACGACCTCGCCGCCGAGCTCGATGTTCTCGCCGACATCCCGCTGCCCAAGCCCGCGCCCCGCGCGCCCGGCGACTGGCGCATCCTGCTGCTGCCCGAACACCCGGTCGCCAAGGCGCAGGACGCCATCAGCCAGGCCGTCCACCGCGTCGGCGATGCGTTCGCGAAGGCCGGTGCGCGCGTCGATCGCACGAGCAACCTGCTGCCCGATCTGCCCGCGCAATACGGGCACTACATGCACATGCTCAATATCGCGATGACGCGCGGCGCGCCGCAGGAAGGTCGCCCGCTGCCGACGCTCGCCGACTGGTTCGGCCTGCTCGACGCGCAAGCGCGCAACGCGCGGGCCTGGGCGCGCCTGTTCCGCGACTACGACGCCGTGATCGCCCCCGCCTGGGGCACCACCGCCTTCCCGCACGACGACACCCCGATCGCCGAGCGCCGCCTCGACGTGGACGGCGAGGATACCCAGTTCGGCCTCCAGCTCGCCTGGCCCGGCCTCGCGACGTTCCCGATGCTCCCCGCGACCAGCGTGCCCGTCGGCAAGGACGCCGACGGCCTGCCGATCGGCCTCCAGGTGATCGGGGGCGCCAACCAGGATTTCACCGCCATCGCCGTCGCGAGAGCGGCGCACGATCTCGTCTGGAGCGACCGATGACCGATCTCGACCAATTCCGCGCCGACACCCGCGCCTGGCTCGACGCCAATTGCCCGCCCGAAATGCGCATGCCGCTCCGCTC
The DNA here is from genome assembly GCA_035538935.1 of Sphingomonas sp. Taxonomy (GTDB): domain Bacteria; phylum Pseudomonadota; class Alphaproteobacteria; order Sphingomonadales; family Sphingomonadaceae; genus Sphingomonas. The sequence continues at coordinate 151,707 of DATLJH010000005.1, read as the reverse complement.
CGAAAAGGATGTGTGTTGGGGCGGACGCGACCAATCCGCGCTCTCGCCTGCACAGAAGCAGTGGATGGACGCGATGGCGAGCCGCGGCTGGACCGTCCCCGATTGGCCCAAAGCCTATGGCGGCGGCGGCCTCTCGCCGGCCGAGACCAAGATCCTGCGCGAAGAGCTACGCCGTATCACCGCGCGCAATCCCTTGAACAGCTTCGGCATCTCGATGCTCGGCCCGGCGCTGCTCAAATACGGCACCGAGGAGCAGAAGCTCGACTACCTCCCCAAGATCGCGCGCGGCGAAATCCGTTGGTGCCAGGGCTATTCGGAACCCAATGCCGGCTCAGACCTCGCCGGCCTCGCCACCTCGGCCGAGGATGCGGGCGACCATTACATCGTCAACGGCCAGAAGGTGTGGACCAGCTATGCCGACAAGGCCGACTGGATCTTCTGCCTCGTGCGCACCTCGAAGGACTCGAAGCAGGGCGGCATCAGCTTCCTGCTGTTCGATATGGCGAGCGAAGGTGTCTCGACCAGGCCGATCCTGCTGATCTCGGGCAACTCGCCCTTTTGCGAGACCTTCTTCGACAATGTGAAGGTGCCGAAGAGTCAGCGCGTGCATGACGAGAACAAGGGCTGGGACGTCGCCAAATACCTGCTCGGCCACGAGCGTGAGATGATCTCCGGCATGGGGCTCGGCGGTGCGGGCGGCAATCCGCTGCTCGACGGCGCGATCGCCGCGATCGGCCTCGACGACAGCGGCCGCCTCGCCGATCCGCTGCTCCGCGCCGCCATCGCCGAGTTCGAGGTGCGCGCGAAGGCCTTCGCGATGACCTCCGAACGCTTCATCGACGAATTGAAGGCGGGAAAGGCGCACCCCGCGCAGCCCAGCATGATGAAATATTACGGCACCGAGCTGAACAAGCGCCGCCACGAACTGACGATGGCCGCCGGCGGATCGGACGCGCTCGAATGGGAAAGCGAGCGCTCGAACAACGGCACCGCGGCACGCGCGTGGCTGCGCACCAAGGCCAATTCGATCGAGGGCGGAACGAGCGAGATCCAGCTCAACATCATCGCCAAGCGGATTCTGGAATTGCCGAGCGCCTGACAAAAAAGGCAACCGTCACCCCGGACTTGTTCCGGGGTCCACTTCTCCACCGGCGCTTCGGCCAAGAGGCACGGTGGCCCCCGGAACAAGTCCGGGGTGACGTATAGGAACAGTCCATGCCTTTGTTTCTCAACGACGAACAAGCGATGCTCCGCGATACTGCGAAGGATTTCGTCGCCGAGCACGCTCCCGTGGCGCACCTGCGCAGCTTGCGCGACGCCAACGACGCCACCGGCTTCAGCCGCGACCTGTGGAAGCAGTTCGCCGAGATGGGCTTCACCGGCATCCTGGTCGGCGAGGACGCGGGCGGCCTCGGGCTCGGCCATGTCGAGGCGGGCGTCGTGCTCGAAGAGATCGGCCGCAATCTCTCGCCCTCCCCCTTCCTCTCCACCGCCATCGCTGCGGTCGAAGCCCTCAAGGACACGCCCCACGCCGACCGCTGGTTTCCCGGCATCGTCGCGGGCGAGACGGTCGCCGCGCTCGCGATCGACGAGGGCCCCAAGCACCGCGCGCGCACCGGCATGACCGCCGAGCGCTCCGGCAACGGCTTCAAACTGACGGGCCGCAAGCAATTCGCCACCCACGCCCACGTCGCTGACCTGATCATCGTCGCCGCGCGCACCGCCGGCAGCGCCGACGACGAGAACGGCATTACGTTGTTCGCGGTCGACAAGGACGCGGCCGGTCTCACCAACAGCCCCGAACGCCTCGCCGATTCGAGCCTCGCCTCGCGGCTCGCCTTCGACGGCGTCGAGGTCGATGCTGATGCCGTAATCGGCGAGGTCGATGCCGGCGCCGGGCCGCTCAAACGCCTGCTCGCCGCAGGGCGCACCGGCGCGGCGGCCGAGTTGCTCGGCGTCGGCGGCGGCGCGATGGACAGGACGATCGGCTACCTCAAGGACCGCAAGCAGTTCGGCCAGCCCATCGGCAGCTTCCAGGCGCTCCAGCATCGCGCGGCACACCTCTACGCGGAGATGGAGGTCGCGCGATCGGCCGTGCTCAAGGCGCAGCAATTGCTCGATGCGGACGACACCGGCGCCGACGCCGCGGTCTCGGTCGCCAAGGCCATGACCGGCATGGCGACCACGCTCGCCGTGCAGGAAGGCGTGCAGATGCACGGCGGCATCGGCATGACCGACGAATACGACATCGGCTTCTACATGAAGCGCGCCCGCGTGTTGGCCGAGATGTTCGGTGACGCGAACTTCCATGCCGATCAGTTGGCGTGCGCCGCCGGATACTAACCCACCGTTCGCCCTGAGCTTGTCGAAGGGCCGCTCTTCTGCTTTGCCAAGGAGCAAGAACGGTGCTTCGACAAGCTCAGCACGAACGGATGATTTTGCAAATCATGGACGATACCGCCCCCGACATCTCCCCCGCCGCACTCGCGCAAGGCCTGGTCGACCTCCTCACGATCGAACAGCTCGATACCGACCTCTATCGCGGCGCGCGCCAGCCCGGCGGGGTTGGCCGCGTCTTCGGCGGGCAGGTGATCGCGCAGGCGCTTCAGGCCGCGCAGCGCTCGACCGAGGCGCCCAAGACCGCACATTCGCTTCACGCCTATTTCATGCGGCCGGGCAACGAGGATTTCCCGATCATCTTCCGCGTCGTGCGCGATTTCGAAGGACGCAGCTTCGCCACCCGCCGCGTGATCGCGATGCAGCAGGGCAAGCCCATCCTCAACATGGCCGCGAGCTTCCAGACCCCCGAGGACGGCTTCCACCACCAGGACGCCATGCCCGACGTTCCCGGTCCCGACGCACTCAAGTCCGAGGCCGAGCTGCGCCGCGAGATGATCGACGAGATTCCCGAGAAATTCCGTCGCCACATGCTGCGTGCACGGCCGATCGAGATCCGCCCCGTCCACCCGCGCTCATGGTTCAAGCCCGAAAAGCAGCCGCCGCAACAATATAGCTGGTTCCGCCTCGTCTCGCCCATCGACGACGACATGGCGATGCACCGCGCGATCCTGGCCTATGCGTCGGACATGTCGCTGCTCGGCACCTCGCTCCTGCCGCACGGCATCACCTGGACGACACATAATCTCCAGACCGCGAGCCTTGATCACGCGCTGTGGTTCCACGAGCCCTTCCGCGCCGACCAATGGCTGCTCTATGCCTGTGACAGCCCCTGGACCGGCCACGCGCGCGGCTTCAACCGCGGCAAGATCTACACCGCCGACGGCCGCCTCGTCGCCAGCGCCGCGCAGGAAGGGCTGATCCGGATGCGGAGTTAGTCAGCTCCATATCGGTACATCACCCTCACCTTTCCGGCGCTACGCGCCTCCCTCCAGCGTCGGGTCGGCCATGCCCCCGGCATGGCCTGAACAGTGCGGGGCACTGTTCATCCGACGCTCCCGCTGGGAGTGGGAAGGGTGAGGGTGACCGTCGTGGGGCGGCAGGTTTCTACGTCACAACCCGAAGCGCACCTTGGGGATGTGCGTGATCCGGCACGCGAGATCGGCCTCGCCGCTCGCAACGACATAATGATCCCCCGCATCCGCGATTCCCGTGGTGAACACGATATCGCGCAGATAGAGCAGCGCTTCGATCGGCTGCGTCAGTGCGGCATCGGCCTCGATCAGCGGCGTATCCTCGGTCCGCACCACGCGCCACGGCTCCTGCGCGTCGAGCAGCGACCAATAGGTACGATAGGTGCCGACGCTCGCATTGGGCTCGACGCCGTGCCACAGGCTCAGCCAGCCCTGGTCGGTGAGGATCGGCGGCGTCCCGCCCCCCATCCGCGCGGTCGCCAGCGTCGCCGCGTGCGGGCGCAGGAACGGCCGGTCGAAGGGCTTCCAGTGCAGCGCATCGGGCGAGCTGGCGAGGTTGATCGACGGCCCCGCGCGCCAGTCGCTGCCCGGCGGATAGGCGAAGAACAGATCGCCCAGCGGCCGCGTCTCCGCCCAATATTTGCCGTCGATCAGCCCTTCGAAGATCAGCATGTCCTTGTTCTGGTGATCGAGGACGATGCCTTCGAGCGTCCAGTCGAGCGCGTCGTTTGAGGAATAGAGCGTGGTCGCATGCCGCTCCGGGCTGACCGAGCAGGTCGTCATCAGGAAGCGATCGCCGACGCGGCTGATCCGCGCATCCTCGACGCCATAGCATTGGTACGAGGCCGACGGCGCGACCGCGCGATCATAGTGGATGTCGACGACGCGGCTGCCGTCCACCGACAGCTCGACCGGAAGCAGCCACGACAGCGAGGTCAGCGCCATCACGTTCCACCCGCCGCCACGCATCATGAACTTGCGCGGATCGGCGGTATCGACCTGATCGAGCGGCCAGGCGTCGAGCGTATAGCCGCCGTCGAACCAGCGGATCGCATTGATATGGCCATCGCGGATCGGCGCGCGTAGCGCCTCGGCGATCCGCACCATCATCAAGAGATTGCCGTTGTCGAGCCGCGTCATCCCCGGGTTGAACGCGCCGAGCACGTAGGTCTCCGCGTCGATCCGCCCCGCGAGCGGCGACCGCGCGAGATCCACGTCGTTCGGCGTGAACACGAGTTGATCGAAGAAGAAGCTCATTCGTCGGTCAGACGCGTCAGGCGGGAGTGGGTTCCTTCGCTACCCGATCGAGCAGCCGGTCGATCGCCGTCGCGACGTCCGGCTCGTCGAGCGTCGGCGCATGGCCCACGTCGGGCACGGTGACGAGTTCGGCCTTGGGCAGCGCCGCGACCATCCGCTCGGCGGTCGCCGCGCCGAGCACGTCGGAGCGCCCACCGCGCACCAACAGCACCGGCGCCTCCGCCAGCCCGCGCAGCGCCGGCCACATATCCGGCGCCGCCTCGTTGCCGGGGATCTTGAACGGTTCGGCGATGCGCAGGTCGTAATCGAGCACCACCCGCCCCGAATTGTTGAGCCGGTAGAGCCGCTTCGCCATCGCCAGCCAGTCGGCGGTCTCGTAGCCGGGATAGACGTCGGCATTGCCTTCCGCGACCGCGCGCGCGGCGTGCATCCAGGTCGGCCACGAGCTCGCCTTGCCGACATAGGTGCGGATGCGCGCCAGCCCCGCCGCCTCGATCTCGGGCCCGACATCGTTGAGCAGCGCGCCCACGATGTGCTGCGGCACCATGCCTGCGAGCAGCATCGTCACGATCCCGCCGAGCGAGGTGCCGAACGCGACGAAGCGGTCGCAGCCCAGCTCCTCCAGCAGCGCCTCGATATCCTGAACGTAGGTCAGCGGCGTATAGGTCATCGCGTCCTTGGCATAGGCGCTCTCGCCGCGCCCGCGCAGGTCGACCGCGATCACCCGCCAATCGCCCGCGAGCCGATCCGCCAGAACCTCGAAATCGCGCGCGTTGCGCGTCAGGCCCGGCAGGCACAGGATCGGCGGGCGATCCTCACGGCCGGCATAGTCGCGATAATGCAGCCTCAAGCCATCGCGCGACCACCAATACCGGTTCTCATATGCGGCCATGCTTGCGTCCCTCGGTTCGAGCTACCCATATCGCCGTATGGCCGCTTCCCCGCAACCCGCGCGTTATCGCCCCGAAACCACGATCCTCGCGCTCGGCGACGCCTTCTACGATCCGGTCGAGGCGGCGCGCTTTCCCGAAACCAACCTGCGCTTCCGCAACGATCGCGCAGCGGCCGAGGTCGGCCTCGACGACCTGACCGACGACCAATGGATCGCGCATTTCGGCCGGTTCGAGCCGCTGCCCGGCAGCCTGCTCCAGCCGCTCGCGCTGCGCTATCACGGCCACCAGTTTCGCGTATACAATCCCGAGATCGGCGACGGCCGCGGCTTCCTGTTCGCACAGCTCCGTGATGACCGGAATCGCCTGATGGACCTCGGCACCAAGGGATCTGGCCAGACCCCCTGGAGCCGCTTCGGCGACGGCCGGCTGACGCTAAAGGGCGGCGTGCGTGAGGTGCTGGCGACCGAGATGCTCGAAGCGCTCGGCGTCGAAACCTCGCGCAGCTTCTCGCTGATCGAGACCGGCGAGGCCTTGGAGCGCGGCGACGAGCCCTCCCCCACGCGTTCCGCCGTGCTTGTGCGCCTCAGCCACGGCCATATCCGTATCGGTACTTTCCAGCGCCTCGCCTTCCTCCACGACAACGAGAGCCTGCGCGCCCTCACCGCTTATGTGCTGTGCCATTATTACGGCGAGGAAGCAGGCGACGACGCCCCGGTCAGCCTCCTCGATCACGTCGTCCGCCGCACCGCGCGGCTGGCGGCACGCTACATGGCCGCAGGCTTCGTCCACGGCGTGCTCAATTCGGATAATATCAACGTCACGGGCGAAAGCTTCGATTACGGCCCCTGGCGCTTCAACCCGACCTGGAACCCCGCCTTCACCGCCGCCTATTTCGACCACGCCGGGCTCTACGCCTTCGGCCGTCAGCCCGAGGCGATCCATTGGGACGCGGCGCAACTCGCGGTGTCGCTCCGCCCGCTCGTCGAGGCCGAGCCGCTGATCGCGGCGCTCGACGGCTTCGGCGACCATTACCAGCGCGAGGTGACCGAGGCGCTGCTCTGGCGGCTGGGCGTCAAGCCCCGCGGTAGCGCCGATGACGCCGCGCTGATCACCGCGATGGAGCAGGCGCTGCGCACCACCGACACGCCGATCGACCGTTTCTTCTTCGACGCTTTCGGCGGCGCCTTGCCCGAGAGCGGCGCCTATGCGGGCGAAGCCTTCGCCGAGCTGCGCCGCCACCTTTCGAGCTACACGCCCCGCGCCGGCCGCGAGCATTCCTATTGGCATGGCGAACCGTGCTCGATGCTGATCGACGAGGTCGAGGCGATCTGGGAGCGAATCGACCGCGACGACGATTGGGCGCCCTTCCACGCCAAGATCGCCGCGATCCGGGGTATGGGCGCCGCGCTCGCCGGCTGACGGGGTGTGGAAAAGCCGTGCGAGATGGGGCAAGAGCATCCGCAGGGGAAGGAACCAAGCGACTTTATGGCCGAGATCATTTCCATCGAACCCGCAACCGGGGCGGAGCTGTGGCGTCACCCGGTGAGCGACGTCGATGCCGAGGTCGCGCGCGCGCGCGAAAGCTGGGCCGCATGGGCCGCGCGCCCGCTCGCCAATCGCGTCGAGACGCTGCGCCGTTTTGCCAATGTGGTTCGTTCGAAGCATGACGCCTTCGCCGACGTCATCGCCCGCGAAACCGGCAAGCCGGTGTGGGAAGCGCGCACCGAGGTCGATACCGTCATCGCCAAGGTCGACATCTCCGCCAAGGCCTATGCCGATCGCACCTCGCAACGCCGGCTCGACGCGCAGATGAGCTCGCGCATGGCTCTCCGTCACAAGCCCCACGGCGTCCTCGCGGTGCTCGGCCCCTACAATTTCCCCGCGCATCTGCCCAACGGCCACATCGTCCCCGCGCTGATCGCGGGCAACGCCGTGGTGTTCAAGCCGTCCGAGAAAACCCCCGCCTCGGGCGAGTTCCTCGTCAAATGCTATCACGAGGCCGGCGTTCCCGAAGGCGTTGTCCGCCTCGTCGTCGGCGGGCCGGCGGAAGGCAAGGCACTCGCCGGGCACGACGGAATCGACGGGCTGCTTTTCACCGGATCGGCACGTACCGGCCTCGCCCTCAACCGCCAGTTCGCCGATCACCCGGAGAAGATCCTCGCGCTCGAAATGGGCGGCAACAACCCGATCATCGTGTGGGACACGCCCGATCTCCATTCGGCCGCGATCCTGATCGTGCAATCGGCCTTCACCACCGCGGGCCAGCGCTGCACCGCCGCGCGTCGGCTGATCGTCGACGAGAAATTGTACGAACCGCTGCTCGACACGCTCAACACACTCGTCGGCCGCCTAATCGTAGGCGAGCCGCACGCCGACCCCGCACCCTTCATGGGCTGCGTGATCGACAACGAGGCCGCGGACCAGCTCACCGAGAGCTTTCTCGAACTGATGATGCGCGGGGGCCGCCCGATCCGCCACCTCGAACGCCCGATCGCAGGCCGCCCTTTCCTCAGCCCCGCGCTGATCGACACCACCGACATGGCCGAGCGCCCCGACATCGAGCTGTTCGGCCCCATCCTCCAGGTGATCCGCGCATCCGATTTCGACGCCGCGATCGCCGAGGCGAACAACACGCGCTATGGCCTCTCCGCCTCGCTCGTCAGCCAGAATCCGGCGCTCTACGACCGCTTCTGGGCCAACGCCCGCGCCGGCATCGTCAACTGGAACAAGCCCACCAACGGCGCGTCGTCCGCAGCACCCTTCGGGGGCATCGGCTGGTCGGGCAACCATCGCCCCAGCGCCTATTACGCCGCCGATTACTGCGCCTATCCGGTGGTTTCGAGCGAAGCCGACCAGGCCCGCGCCTCGATCGGCATCGGGCTGAGGGACGGGTAATACACGCCACCTCTTCCGTCATGCCGGACTTGTTCCGGCATCCAAGGTTCAACGGGCGGTACCGCTTGTGGAGGAGTGGACCCCGGAACAAGTCCGGGGTGACAGCATGTTCCATGAGGTGAGTCTCGAGGCATAGAGTCGCCATCCGCGCCTTCTTCCTCTAGCAGCGCCTCTGATGCCGCTGCTCGCCTCCTACCGTGCCGATCTCGACCGCCTCGCCGCCGCCGATCGCCGCCGCGACTTGCAACCGCGCGCCGGCATGGATTTCTCCTCCAACGACTATCTCGCGCTCGCCGCCAGCCCCGCCCTCGTCGAAGCAGCGCAGGCCGCGATCGCGCGCGGCGTGCCAGTAGGGTCAGGCGGCTCGCGGCTGCTGCGCGGCAACCATCCCGAGCACGAAGCGCTCGAAGCTGAGGCCGCCGCACGCTTCGGCGCCGAGGCCGCTCTCTTCTTCGCCACCGGCTACGCCGCCAACGTCGCCTTGCTCTCGACGCTGCCCCAGACCGGCGACCGCATCTTCCACGACGCGCTGATCCACGCCAGCGCGCATGACGGCATGCGCCTCGCCCGCTGCGACACCCGATCGGTGCCGCACAACGACCCCGACGCCGTCGCTGACGCCATCACCACCTGGCGCCGCGAGGGTGGCACCGGCCGCCCGTGGATCGTCGTCGAAAGCCTCTACAGCATGGACGGCGACCGTGCGCCGATCGCCGCGCTCGCCGACATCGCCGATCGCCACCATGCCTTCCTCGTCATCGACGAAGCCCACGCGACCGGCGTGTTCGGCGCCCGCGGCACCGGCCTGTCCGAAGCGATCGAAGGCCGCGACAACGTGCTCACCCTCCACACCTTCGGCAAGGCGCTCGGCTGCGAGGGCGCGATCGTCTGCCTGCCGCGCGTGCTCGCCGATTTCCTCATCAACCGCGGTCGCGGCTTCATCTTCTCCACCGCGCCGTCGCCGCTGATGGCCGCAATCGCGCGCGACTCCCTGCGGTTGGCCTGCGACGACCCCGCGCCCCGCACCCGGCTGGCAACGCTGGTCACCTATGCGCAGAACCGCCTCGCCCGCCACGGCGTCGCCCCGACCGGTTCGCAGATTCTCCCGCTGATCCTCGGCGACGACGCGACCACGATGCGCGCCGCCGCCGCGCTCCAGGCTCGCGGCCTCGACGTGCGCGGCATCCGCCCGCCGACCGTGCCCGCGGGCACCGCGCGCCTGCGCATCAGCATCACCCTCAACGCCGACGAAGCGGCGATCGACCGCCTCTATGCCGCTCTTGCAGAGGCGCTCGCATGACCCGTCGCTTCGTCGTCACCGGTACCGACACGGACATCGGCAAGACGGTGTTCGCCGCCGGTCTCGTGCGCCTGCTCGACGGCGCCTATTGGAAGCCCGTCCAGGCGGGCATGGACGACGGCACCGATTCGACGCGCGTCGCCGCGCTCGCCGGGCTCTCACCCGAGCGCGTCCTGCCCGAGGCCTACCGCCTCGCCACTCCCTGCTCGCCCCACGCCGCCGCCGCGGCCGAGCAGGTGGCGATCGACCCCGCCCGCCTCGCGCCGCCTGCCACCGACCGCCCGCTCGTCATCGAAGGCGCCGGCGGCGCGCTGGTGCCGCTGTCGGAGACGCTGCTTTACGCCGATCTCTTCGCGCGCTGGCACGAACCGGCGATCGTCGTCGCCTCCACCCGCCTCGGCACGATCAACCACAGCCTGTTGACGATCGAGGCGCTGCGGTCGCGCGGCGTGCCGGTTCACGGCATCGCCTTCGTCGGCGACACGGTGCCCGAGAGCGAGCGCATCATCTGCGCGATCGGCAAGATCCGCCGCCTCGGCCGCCTCCCCCACCTTGATCCGCTGACCCCCGACACGCTCGCCGCCGCCTTTGCGCAGGCCTTCCGCGCGGAGGATTTCGCATGACCTCGCCCGTCTGGCATCCCTTCACCCAGCATGGCCTCGGCGAGCCGATCCCCACGGTCGTCCGCACCGAAGGCGCCGCACTCCACACCGCCGAGGGCGCGCGCATCGTCGACGCCATCTCCTCCTGGTGGGTGACGACCCACGGCCACCGTCACCCCGCGATCATGGCCGCGATCGCCGAGGCCACCGAGCATCTCGACCAGATCATCTTCGCCGGCTGGACGCACGAGCCCGCCGAAACCGTCGCCGCCGCCTTGGTCGAGATGATGCCCGCTCCGCTCGCGCATGTCTTCTTCTCGGACTCGGGCTCGACCAGCGTCGAGGTCGCGATCAAGATGGCGCTCGGCTTCTGGCTCAACACCAACCGTCCGCGCAGCCGGATGGCGGTGCTCGAGGGCAGCTATCACGGCGACACCGTGGGTGGCATGTCGCTCGGCGAGCGCGGGGTCTTCAACCGCGCCTATGCGCCGCTGCTGTTCGAGGTCGAGACACTTTCCTTCCCGGATCCCGGCGAAGAACAGCGCACCCTCGACGCGCTCGATCGCCTCGCGCGCAGCCCCGACCCGCTGGCGGCGCTGATCGTCGAGCCGCTGCTGCTCGGCGCGGGCGGGATGCGCATGTATTCGCCCGCGATCCTCGCCGAGATGCGCGCGATCTGCACGCGCCATGACGTGCTTTTCATCGCCGACGAGGTGATGACCGGATGGGGCCGCACTGGTAGCCTGCTGGCCTGCGATCAGGCGGGCGTCGTTCCCGACATCCTCTGCCTCTCCAAGGGCCTGACCGGCGGCGCGGTGCCGCTCGCGGTGACGATGGCGACGCGGCCGATCTTCGACGCGCACCGTTCCGAAGACCGCGCCCGCATGTTCTTCCATTCGTCGAGCTACACCGCCAACCCGATCGCCTGCGCCGCCGCGCGCGCCAACCTCGCGATCTGGCGCGACGAGCCGGTGCTCGACCGCATCGCCGCACTCGCCGAGCGCCAGCGCATCCGCCACACGCCGCTCGCCGAGCGCCCGATGTTCCGCAACGTCCGCCAGCTCGGCACCGTCACTGCGCTCGAGCTCGCCGAACCGAAGAGCGACTATCTCTCGGCGCTCGGGCCGATGCTGATGCGCTTCTTCATCGATCGCGGCGTGCTGCTCCGTCCGCTCGGCAACACGATCTACGTCATGCCGCCTTATTGCATCGACGACGCCGATCTCGACCTCGTCTACGGCCTGATCGCGGAAGCAGGCGACCGCTTCGGTCGCTGAGGAAATCGTTGACGTTCGCCTCCCCCGTCATGCCGGACTTGTTCCGGCATCCGCCGCGCCGCAAGACCGAACGGCTGTGGGACGCGGCGCCGCGGACCCCGGAACAAGTCCGGGGTGACGGAAGCGCGATGTGATACCCCTGCGCCGTAGGAACGCGCTCTGAATCACGCCGTTGCCGTTTTCCGACACAAGCCTTAAGCGCGTTGGCCGCTCTTTTCCGGAGTTCCCGATGCGTTTCTCCCATCGCGCCGTGCCGATCGTGCTCGCCGCCGTCGTGGTCGACGTGATCGGCTTCGGCATCATCATGCCCGTGCTGCCCGAGCTGATCACGCATCTGGGCCATGTCGATCTGGAGGAAGCGACCCGCGTCGCGGGCTGGCTGCTCGCGGTGTTCGCGATCGCGCAGTTCGTCGCGGGGCCGATCGTCGGCAATCTGGGCGACCGTTTCGGCCGCCGGCCGATCCTGATCCTCTCGATGCTCGCCTTCGCGATCGACTATGCGATCACCGCCGCCGCGCCGACGCTCGCCTGGCTGTTCGTCGGCCGTCTGATCGCGGGCGTCACCGGCGCGATCTACGGCCCCGCGGGCGCGGTGATCGCCGATGTCAGCCCGCCCGAGAAGCGCGCGTCCGCCTTCGGCCTGCTCGGCGCGGCGTTCGGGGTCGGCTTCATCATCGGCCCTGCGCTCGGCGGAATCGTCGCCACGCTGGGCCCGCGCGCGCCCTTCATCGCCGCCGCGATCCTCGCCGGGATCAACGCGCTCGCGATGCTGTTCTTCCTGCCCGAGACGCTCGACCCGGCGCATCGCCGCCCCTTCCGCCTCCGCGACGCGCACGTTATCGGCGCGTTCAAGCCACTGTTCGAGGCGGGGCGCGCCGGGCCGTTGTTGGCCGCCTGGTTCCTCTGGCAGCTCGGCGGCGTCGTCTACCCCGCGACCTGGGCCTTCTGGGCCGCGATCCGCTTCGGCTGGGACGCGACCGCGATCGGCTGGAGCCTCGCCTGGGTCGGCTTCCTGCAGGTGCTCGTGCAGGTCTTCCTCACCGATCGCGTCATCACCCGCCTCGGCGAGCGCCGCGCCGCGATCGCCGGCCTCGCCTGCGGTGCGGCGTGCCTGATCGCCTATGCCTTCATCACCCAGGGGTGGCAGGTCTACGCCTTCTTCCTCGTCGGCTGCCTCGGCGCCTTCGCCTGGCCCGCGCTCAACGGCATCCTCTCGCGGATGGTCGATGCGACGCGGCAGGGCGCGCTCCAGGGCGGGATCGGCAGCATGAACAGCGTCGCGGCGATCCTCGGCCCGCTGATCGCCGCGCAGGCGCTCGCCTGGGGCGCGCGCAATGACTTCGACGGCGCCGCGTTCGTCATCGCCGGCCTGCTCGACGGCACGGCGATGCTTATCATCTGGCTCCTCATTCCCCATGTTCCGGCGACACCGACCCCGGAACCGGAGCCTGCCGCATGATCGACCTGCATTATTGGCCCACGCCCAACGGCCACAAGATCACGCTCTTCCTCGAGGAAACCGGCCTCGACTACCGGATCAAGCCCGTCAACATCGGCACCGGCGACCAGTTCGAGCCCGATTTCCTCGCCATCGCGCCCAACAACCGCATGCCCGCGATCGTCGATCACGACCCCGCCGACGGCGGCGAACCCATCAGCGTGTTCGAATCGGGCGCAATCCTTGTCTATCTCGCCAACAAGACCGGCCGCTTCTTCGGCGAGACCCCGCGCGAGAAGATCGAGACGATGCAGTGGCTGATGTGGCAGATGGGCGGCCTCGGCCCCATGGCCGGGCAGAATCACCATTTCAGCCGCTACGCGCCCGAGCCGATCCCCTATGCGATCGATCGTTACGTCAAGGAAACCAACCGCCTCTATGGCGTGCTCGATCGTCGGTTGGCGGGCCGCGACTTCATCACCGGCACCTATTCGATCGCCGACATGGCCTCCTATCCCTGGATCGTCCCGCACGAGGCGCAGAGCCAGAATCTCGACGATTTCCCAAATCTCAAACGCTGGTTCGAGGCCATCAAGGCCCGCCCCGCGACGATCGAGGCCTATGCCAAGGGCGAGGAAATCCGCCCCAGCGACGCCCCGATGACCGACGAGCAGAAGAAGATCCTCTTCGGCCAGACCGCCAAGTCGGGCACCTGACGCACATTCTGCGACAATTTGCGACAATTTGAGCCGGCGCTGACAAAGGCCTGCGACACATCAGGCGCAAAACCTCGATCAAGGCGGACACGATCCGCCGCCTTTTTCGAGGATCTACGCAGATGAAGAAGTTCGCTTTCGCCGCCGTGCTGGCCGGCACCGCGCTCGGCGGCGTCGCCTATGCGGCGCAGGACGCGGCCGCGCCCGCCCCGCAGCACCGCCATCACGGCTCGATGCTGAAGCAGCTCGACGGCAATGGCGACGGCGTCGTCACCCGCGAGGAGGCAACCGCCGCCTCGGACGCCATGTTCGCCAAAATGGACCCGAACGGCGACGGCCGGATCACCGCCGACGAGATGAAGGCCAGGCGCGACGCGATGCGCGCCAAATGGGCGGAGCGCCACGCGGCGAAGCAGGCCGGCGGCGCCCAGACGACCGACACGGCCACGCGCAAGCATCACCGGCCCCGTCATGGGATGATGGGCAAGCGCATGGACGCCAACGGCGACGGCACGATCACCCGCGACGAGGCGCGCACCGCGGCGCTCGCCCGCTTCGACCGGATGGACGCCAACAAGGACGGACGCATCGACAAGGCGGAGGTCGCGGCGCTCCACGCCAAAATGAAGGCGAAGCGCCAGGCCAACCAGGATACCGGCGAGTAAGGCATCGCTGGTCGCCGGGCGGGCACTTCCTCCCGCCCGCCCGGCATCTTTTCTTCGAGGGGTCGTTATGCCAATCGAACCGGATATGGCCGAAACCCCGCACCTGCTGCTGGTCGATGACGAGCGCTCGATCCGTGAGCCGCTCGCGAAATTCCTCGAAAAGCAGGGCTTTCGCATCACGCAGGCGGGCGATGCCGATGCCGCGCGGACGCGGCTCGCCGCTTATGCGATCGATCTCGTCATCCTCGACATCATGATGCCGGGCGAGGACGGGCTCAGCCTGACGCGCCACATCCGCGAGACGACCGACATTCCCGTCATCCTGCTTACCGCACGCAGCGAAGAGACCGATCGTATCGTCGGGCTCGAAATGGGCGCCGACGATTATGTCGTGAAGCCCTTCTCCCCGCGCGAGCTCGCCGCGCGCGTCAAGGTCATCCTGCGCCGCGCCGCCACCGGCACGCGCCAGCACGCACCCGAAAGCGGCAGCTACGGCTTCGCGGGCTGGGTGCTCAAGACCGGCGAGCGCGTGCTGGTGGACAAGCACGGCGTCTCGGTCCCGCTCTCGACGGGCGAATACAATCTCCTGCTCGCGCTCGCGCAGCGCCCGCGCCAGGTGCTGACGCGCGATCAACTCCTCGATCTGACTCAGGGCCGCGAGGCTGCCGCCTTCGACCGCGCGATCGACAATCAGGTCAGCCGCCTGCGCCGCAAGATCGAGGCCGATCCCAAGAATCCCGAGATCATCAAGACCGTGTGGGGCGGCGGCTACACGCTGTCCGCAGAGGTGACGCGGCTGTGAAACGCTTGGCGCTGTGGCCGCGCAGTCTGGCGGGGCAGATGGCGCTGCTGGTCGCGATCGCGTTGTTCGTCGCGCAGGCGATCAACTTCGGGCTGTTGCTGCGCGAGCGCCGGCAGCTCCGCTTCGAACAGATCACCTCGCCCGCCGTCACGCGCATGGCCGATGCGGTCGAGCGAACGCGATCCCGCCCCGATTTCGCATTCGATCGCGGGCCCGTTCGCCTCGAGCCGCACAACCCGATCGCGCCGAGGATGCAGCCCGCGCCCGACGTCGAGGACGCCCTGCGCGAGACGCTGACGGAGGCGGGCGTCGCCCTGCCGAGGATCGAGGCGGCGGTTCACGTCATCGACGGCCGCAACGTGCGCATCGAGACCATCCGGCCCCGCCACACCGCCCGGATCATCCGGCGCGTCGGTGCCGAGCTGTTGATCGCGGTTGAAGTGCCGGGCCGCGGCTGGCTCGTCCAGCACGCCCCATGGCCGCGCGGCGGCGACGCCTCGATCATCTGGCGGCTGATCGGCCAGACGCTGATCCTCTATGCGATCGTGCTCATTCCCGTGCTCTGGGTCGGTCGCCGCATCTCGCGGCCGTTGCGATCGCTGGCGAGCGCCGCGCGCGATTTCACCCCCGGCAACGGGGAGACCCCGCTCGACGAACGGGGCCCCGGCGACGTGCGCGACGTGATCGCCGCGTTCAATGCGTTGCGGCTGCGTGTCAACGCAATGCTCGACGAGAAGGATCGGATGCTCGGCGCGATCGGGCACGATCTCCGCACGCCCTTGGCGGCACTGCGCGTCCGCATCGAATCGGTCGAGGACGACGCCGATCGCCAGAAGATGGCGGAAACCATCGCCGAGATGAACCGCACGCTCGACGACATCCTCTCGCTGGCGCGGCTCGGACGGCCGAGCGAGCCGCCGACCGAGGTCGATCTCACCGCGCTGGTCGATGCAGTGGTCGAGGATTTCCGCGATCTGGGCGACGACGTGGCCTTCGCCGAATCCGACCGGTTGACGATGCGGCTGCGCCCCTCGCTGATGCGCCGCGCGGTGCGCAACCTGATCGAGAACGCGATCAAATACGGGGGCGGCGCCGAGGTGCGGATCGATCGCGACGCCGCCGAGGTGCGGATCGTCGTCGCCGATCGCGGCCCCGGCATTCCCGAGGATCGCCTTGCCGACGTGTTCGATCCCTTCACCCGCCTCGAAACCTCGCGCAACCGCGAGACCGGCGGCATCGGCCTCGGCCTCGCGCTCGCCCGCGCCATCGTGCGCGAAGCCGGCGGCGACATCCGCCTCGCCAATCGCAACGGCAGCGGCCTCGACGCGGTGATCGCGCTGCCGGTGCGGGGTTAGCCTCAAATTCGATCAGCTTTGCCTATCCCCTGCGCGTCATACTGAGGGCGGTGTTCCCGCGAAAGCATTCGGATCTCGACAGGGCCGTCCCGGGGGCTCTGAAATCCCTGTCCTACATGTTCGTTTTATGTTCTACCCTGTGGGATGGAACAGGACGGCTCTTCCACGCCCGCCGCGTTGCGCGATACCGGTAGTGTCGCGACCGAGGCACGCTGGTGTCGCGCCGGCGGCGCCCGTCGGACGCACGGACGGCGCGTCGGTGTCGCCATGCTGTCGCGTTGGTGTCGCGTCGATGTCGCGTTCCGGTCGCCATCCAGAGGCGTTGCGGTCGCATTCCGGGCAAAAACCCTGCGACGTGCTCCACTTTCTCCACTTCACACCGCCCGCAACAAGGGCATCCGTCAATGCACGGCGTCGATGAAAACCCAAATCCGGGGCGGCGATTCGAACAGGTCGGAGGCGAGTCTAATTCGCCTGCGTCTGGTAGCGAATCGTCGCGCTGCCGTTCGCAGGCAGCGCCACGCGAAACACCGGCCGGCCGTTCTTGCGCCCCACCAGATGATCGGCGCGTACCACGCGCTGCGACGGATCGAGCGCGAGGCGAACCTCGATGCTGGCGGGCCGCGCCCCGGTATTGCTGAGGTCGATCCGCGCAACGCGGCTCACCGGTACCGTGCGCGCGATGACGACGCCGGGCACCAGCGCCAGCGTCTCCGCGTGCTCCTGATCGACCTGCCGTTCCTCGATCGTCTGGCGCACCTGCACGTCGGGCGCGGGGCCGAGCGCGATCTCGACCTCCTCGTCGATCGTGGTGTCGTCGATCCCCGCCTCGCCGACCAGCAACGATCGGCTGCCGGCACGGTCGAACACCGCCACCTGCCCCGACGGCAGCGCCAGCCCGAGATGGTGCGCGGCATCGTTTTTCGTGCGCAGCACCACGTCGGCGGGCTGATAATCGCGGGTGTCGTTCGCGCCGATATCGATCGTGTAGATCCGCTCGACCGGAATCCCCGACCGGTCGAGCAATCGCACCTGCTTGCTCTGCCGCGACGCAACCGTCGTCGGTTCGGGCACGCGGTAGAGCTTGAGGTCGCCGAGCTGTTCCTGAACCACCTTCCGCGCGGTGACGACCATCTCCTGCAACGCCATCGGCGCCATCGGGGCGGGCGGTGGCGGAGGTGGCGGCGGCGGCGGGACGCCGGCACGATAGGCGACCAGCATCCCCGACGACACGTCGCTCGTCGTCCCCTGCGGCCAGCACCGCGCGAGGATCGGGCGGCCGATGTCGATCGGCTCGATCTCGTCCGTCTCCTTGTTCAGCCGCCCCGCGACGACGTTGGTATTGGCGTGCGGAAAGCCCGTGCCGTTGCCGTTGGCGAGCGTCACCCATGCGCCGAGATCGAGCGTCTTGCCGTCACGGCTCAGCGTCGCGACATAATCGGCGGACCAATCGAACCCGCGCGCCAGATAGGACAGCGTCACCGTCGCATCGACCGGGCGGTCGCTGCGCGTCGTCACCGACAAGGTCGGCCGCGCCGACAGACCGGGCGTCGCGAGCGCGAAATGGAAAGTCTCCGAAAGCCCCGAGCAGCGCAGCGCCTCGACGCCCTCGGCACTCTCGAACACGACGCCGCCGCCGGCATCGGAAACGATCTTGCCCGGCACGCTCTCGCGCTCGCCGGTCGCCGCATTGGTCCGCACCAGCGCGACCGCCCGACCGAACGACGCCTCGATCAATGCCGAGGGGCTGAGCAACGCCGCGTCACGGTTCTTTTCGATCACCTCGCCCGGCAGCCCCGTAACGATCGCGGTCGCGGCATCGATCCCGTCAGCGACCCCCTCAAACCGCAGCCGGTTGACGCCCGCCGGCACATGCACCGTCCGCGTCTCGGAGATCAGCGCGAACCCGCCGAGATCGTCGAGGTCGATGCTGCCCTCGCCACGATAGGGCGCGCGATAGACCGTGACCGACAACGCACTCGGTGGCGAGGCCGCGACGTCCTCCGCCGCCGCGGGCAGGGCAACGGCAAGCGCGAGGAGCGGCAGGATCAGACGCCGCAGCATCGGCGCGTCAGTAACGCGAATCGAACACGGCGGTCACCTCGGCGGTGCCGTTCGCGGGCACCTCGACGCGCCACTTGGCGACATCCGCGCTCACCCGCTCGCTCTTGCGGCTTTCGGAGACGATCCGGGTGTCGCCCCACAGCCCGTCCTGCAGCAGGTCCACCGTCACCCCGCGCGGCAGGGCGTTGCTCAACGTGTAGCGCATCTTCGTGCGCCAGCGGAACAGGCCGAGCCGCTCGCGCTGCTCGACCACGGGCTTCACCTTGACGTCGAACGCGTCGCCGGTCGCGAGCGACAGGTCCGATCCCATCGGCGTATGCTCGACCGCGCTCTCGCCGATGAACTGCGGATCGCCGCGCTTGTCCCGCATGTAGAAGCGCAGCGTCCCCGCCGGAAGCTGGTCGCCCAGCCCCTGCGTGCCGCCGGTCGAGAAACGGTAGATCGTTTGCGCGCTCTCGGGCTCCTCGGCGGTGCCGAGCCAGGCGTTGCGATATTCATATCCATGCTCGGCGGGCACGCCGTGGACATCGAGAAAGCTCACCTGCTTGGTCTGCTGGTTGGCGATCGTGGTGCGCTCGGGCAACGGGTAGAGATAATAATCGCCCAGCCGCTCGCGCGTGCCGCTCTCGGTGCCCGCACGCACGATCGTCCCGCGCGGTTGCGGTCGGCGAATCCGCGAGCGGACGTTGCCAGTGCCGCTCGGCGATCCGGCGACGAGCAGCGTATTCGCCTGCGCATAGGTCGTCCCGCTCGAATTGGTCAGCGTCACCCAGCCCTGGACGTCGATCGTGCCCGCCTTCTCGTCGTACAGCGCGACGTAATCGGCCTTCCAGCCGAGCCCTGGCGTCAGATAGCGCAGGCTCGCCGGACGCGTCCCCGCACGCGCCGAATCGACCGTCACAGACAACGTCGGCTTGGCGCGCAGATTCTCGGGCACGCCGTCGAAGATAACCCGCGTCGGCAGGCCGTCGTCGCGCAGCACTTCGATATGATCGCCGACCTGGAGCACCACGCCGCCATTGGTCGCGAGCACCTTCGCCTGCTGGCGCGTCTCGGCGCCGGTCGCGGGGTTGGTGCGCACGATCGTCACCGTGTCGCCCACCGCCTTTTCCATGAGCTTGCCCGGTGTCAGCAAATCGAAATCGAAATTCTGCTCGACGATCGCCGTATCGGCGGCGGCGAGCTGCACCGTCTCCGGCCTGATCTGCGCGGAAACGTCGGGAAATTCGAGCTTCTGGCGCCCCTGCCCGATCGCCATCGAGCGCGTGTCCTGCACCAGCGCGAGATCGTTCGAATAGATCGTCACCGCCAGCTCGCGATCCTGCGCGAGCGCCGCGCTGCTCGCCAGCATCAGTACGGCCATTGTCGCGAAACGCATCATCCCCGTTCCTCCCCGCTTTGTGCTGGTATAGGCTTGGCGTCTCGTTGTTACCAAATTGTTCCGCAGGCTAAATGGCCGACGCGCCCATCCGCAAAATCATCCATGTCGACATGGACGCCTTCTACGCGTCGGTCGAGCAGCGCGACGATCCCGCGCTGCGCGGCCTGCCGGTCGCGGTCGGCGGCAAGAGCGGGCGCGGCGTGGTGGCGGCGGCGAGCTACGAGGCGCGCACCTTCGGCGTGCGCTCGGCCATGCCCTCGGTCACCGCGCTCCGGCGTTGCCCCGATCTCGTCTTCGTCAAACCGCGCTTCGAGGTCTATCGCGCCGTCTCGCAGCAGATCCGCGCGATCTTCGCGGACTACACCCCGCTGATTGAGCCGCTGTCGCTCGACGAAGCCTATCTCGACGTCACCGAGGACATTCGCGGGCTCGGCTCGGCGCGTGCGATCGCCGAGGAAATCCGCGCGCGGATCAAGGCGGAGACGCGCCTCACCGCCTCGGCGGGCGTCTCGTACAACAAGTTCATCGCCAAGCTGGCGTCGGACCAGAACAAGCCCGACGGCCTGTGCGTCATCCCGCCCGCCAAGGGGGCGGCCTTCGTCGCCAGCCTACCGGTACGGCGCTTCCACGGCGTCGGCCCCGTCACCGCGCGCAAGATGGAGGCGCTGGGTATCCACACCGGCGCCGATCTGTGCGCGCAGCCGCGCGCTTTCCTCGAAGCGCATTTCGGTAGCTTTGCGGCCTATCTCTACGGTGCTGCGCGCGGCGAGGATCATCGCCCGGTGCGCGTCGACCGCCCCTCCAAATCGATCGGCGCCGAACGCACCTTCTTCGATGATCTCACTGACCGTGACGCGCTCCACGAGGCGCTCGAACGCGTCGCCGATGCCGCTTGGGAACGCGTCGAACGCTACGGCGCGCTGGGACGCACCGTGACGCTCAAGGTCCGCTACGCCGATTTCCGCACGATCACCCGCGCCCGATCGAGCCACATGCCGATCGCCGAGCGCGCGCTGTTCCTTGCGACCGGCCTCGCGATGCTCGACGCCCTGCTGCCCGCGCCGCTCGGCATCCGCCTGCTCGGCCTGACGCTTTCCAACATCACCGGCGAAGAAGGCCGCCCCGATCCGCAGCCGGTGCTTCCGCTTTGAGCGCCGGCTATAATCGGCCGTGACTGTGATAATCGCTGTAGAAATCGTTGTTCCACGCGAACGCCGTGAACGACATGCCGATCGTCTGGTCCAGCCCCTCGACATGGTGCCACCAGCCCACCGGCAGGAACAGCGCGTCGCCCGGCCCGATCGTGCATTCGAGCACCGGTGGCTTGCCGGGCGTTGCCGGACCTGGCCGCAGATCGTCTGTCTTCCACAGGCTGTAGCAATGGTGGTGGTTGCGCATCAGCGGCGTATCGTGACTGGCAACGAGCCGGACGCGTTTGCGGCCGACGAACTGCACCAGCAGATTGTTGGTGAGATCGTGATGCCAGGGGGTGATGGTGCCGCGCGGCCCGATCCAGATGAACCCGGAACGCGCGCCGCCACGCTCGAGGATGCCGGGGATCTCACCGATATCCTCCAACAAGGGCGCGAATGCCTCTCGATTCTCGTCACGGTTGTTCGCAGTGACGTAGAAATCGTTGCTCGGCTCGCTCGACCGCAACCGCTCGGCGATTTCGGAAAATGGCTTGGAGGCGCGGTGGCGGCTCGAGTTCGATTCGTAAGATGGGTCGCGGCTTCGATCCCATTGAAGCTGAACCGGCTGATCGCCCAGCTTGCCCGCAACGTAATCAAGCGACCATTTTTCGCGCGCCGGCCAATGATCGAAAAGGCCATGAATGATCGCGGGGCGATGGCCGACGTAAAGTTCGCTGTAGAAGCGCGTCGGTGTGATGGCATTGACCGCGGGCACCGCACTCGCGTTCGAGGTTCGGGCGAGAAGGCGCGCGCGGTTTTGCAGTATCCACGCCCATTTGCCCAACCGATTGCGCAGACGTTCCGTCCCCGCGAGATAGGGGCTGCTGCGGGCAATCGCGATCTCGCGGGCAAGGATCTCGACCGGAACCGATGTCGCCTCGGAGAGTGCGTGGGTGAGCTCGTCGTCGGCCGCACCGTCGAGGATCAACTCGGCGATCGTGCGGCGTAAATCGTCATCGACCTCACGAACCGGCGTCGGCGATCGCCGTTCCTCTGCTACGATCGTCGTCATCCCCCAGCACCCTGGCCCATCCTGCGCCGGATATTACAAGGGTTCGATCGACGAGGGAAGTTATCGAAAGCGTGGACGAACGCGTGGCGGCTTCATAGGTTGGGCGCAACCATCATCGGCGGGAGACGCCTGCATGACCAAACCCTTCGTCCGCCCCGACGTTCGCGGGTTCCTCGACTATCTTGCGCAACTGCCGGGGGCGAAGACGCACGAGATGACGCCGAGTGAAGCGCGCGCGCTCTATCTGTCGATGAAGGATCTCACCGATCCGCCGGTCGGCGAGCTCGCCGTGATCCGGGATGTCGAGATGGAAGGCCCGGGCGGGCCGATCACGCTGCGGCTGTTCGATGCCAAGGAAGCGCGCGAGCCCGGCCCGGTCATGGTGTTCTTTCACGGCGGCGGGTTCGTGTTCGGCGATCTCGACACCCATGCCTCGCTGTGCGCCGAGATCGCGCGAACGCTCGATCTGCCGGTGGTCTCGGTCCATTATCGGCTGTCTCCCGAACATCGCTGGCCCGCCGCACCCGACGACTGCGAGGCGGCCGCGCGCTGGACCGCCGCCAATCACGACGCGCTGGGCCGCCGCGCGACCAGCCTGGTGCTCGCCGGCGACAGCGCGGGCGGCACGCTCACCATCGTCACCGCGATGGCGCTGCGCGATCGACCGGCCGCGGTGCCGGTGATCGCGCACTTCCCGATCTATCCCGCCGCCGACATGAGCAGGATCTACCCCTCCTACGAGGAGTTCGCCGAAGGCTATCTGCTGACGCGCGACACGATGGAATGGTTCGCGAACGCTTATGCGGCGGACCTCACGCATATGCGCGGCTCGCCGATGCAAGGCGATCTCGCAGGGTTGCCGCCGGCCGTGGTCGTCACGGCGAGCCTCGATCCGCTGCGCGACCAGGGCCGCGCCTATGCGGGCGCGCTGAGCGACGCGGGGGTGGCGGTGGTGTTCCGCGAAGCGCGCGGCAACATCCACGGCTTCGCCAACCTGCGCCGCGCGATCCCGTCGAGCCAGGGCGACATTGCGGGCGCACTGGCGGTGCTGAAGGCGGTGATCGCCGAAGCCGAAGCGGACCGCGTGATGGCGCAGGCGGCGGGATGATCTCTGCCTCCGTTCGTGTCGAGCGAAGTCGAGACACGGAAGCGGCGGCCCCATGTTTCTCGACTTCGCTCGAAACGAACGGTTCCTATGTCCGATCTCTCCGATCCCACCGCGCTGCCCTATCGCCCCTGCGCCGGGGTGATGCTGCTCAATCGCGAGGGCAAGGTGTTCGTCGGCCAGCGGATGGATTCAACGCTCGAGGCCTGGCAGATGCCGCAGGGCGGGATCGACCCGGGCGAGGACGCCGAGACAGCGGCGTTGCGCGAGCTGGGCGAGGAAACCGGCATCGCGCCCGACAAGGTGACGCTGATCGCCGTGGCCCCAGACGAACTGCATTACGATCTTCCCGACGACCTCATCGGCAAACTATGGGAGGGCCGCTGGCGCGGGCAGCGGCAGCGCTGGTTCCTCTACCGCTTCACGGGTGACGACGGCGATATAGACATCCGCACCGCGCATCAGGAATTTCGCGCGTGGCGCTGGGCGGAGCCGCGCGACCTGCCTGCGATGATCGTCCCGTTCAAGAAGACGCTCTACAAAGCGGTGCTGGCAGCGTTCGCCGATCATCTCGATTGAGTCGATTTTCGTGATGCAATGCGGCAAAATGCCCGCTCGAGGTCTTTTCTCCGCCATTTTGTCTTACTAGGGAACGCCGCAGATCATGGCCATGCTGCTCGTCCCCCTCGCGCTCGCCGCCGCGACGCCCCAGCTGACCGAACCGGTCATCGACCCGGAGCCGTTTCAGGGCTTCGACTTCTACGTGCCCGACATCGCTTATGCGCGGCCGATCGACCTTGCCTCGATCGAGATCGTCGATGTCCCGCCCGCGGTGCCGCCCGAATTCGACGCGATGCTCGCCGCCGCGATCGCCAACGGCAATGACGGCGAGGTCGATACCGTCGTCAAATATGCGGGCAAGCGCGCGCCCTGGGCACAGGATGCGATGAAGAAGCGGGTCAATGCCTGGCGCACCCAGCGCCGGCTGGACCACGAGGCGATGGTCGAGGCGGCCAGCGTATTCGAGCTGTGGAAGGGCAAGGCGACGGTCGGCGGCTGGCTGACCACGGGCAACACGCACAATACCGGGCTGAGCGCGGTGGTGGACGTGACGCGCGAGGGGCTGCAATGGCGCCACAAGGTGCGGTTGCAGGCCGATTACCAGCGCAGCAACGGCATCACCACGCGCGAGCACTACCTTGCTTCGTACGAGCCCAACTACAAGATCGACGACCGCTCCTACATCTACGGCGCGCTGCAATATGAGGGTGATCACTTCCTCGGCTACGACAACCGTTATTCTGCCTCGGTCGGTGCGGGCTATACGGTGCTCACCGGGCCGATCACCAAGCTGAGCCTGGAGCTCGGCCCGGCCTATCGCGCCACCGAATTCACCGACGGCACCGACGAACGCAGCCTCGCCGCCCGCGGGTCGCTCGATTTCGCCTGGCAGTTCACCCACGCCATCTCGCTGACGCAGAACGCCTCGATATATTGGCAGAGCTACAACAGCACGGTGAGCAGCACGACCGCGCTCAACGCCAAGCTGTTCGGGCCGCTTTCGGCGCAGTTTTCGTACAACGTCCAATATGAAAGCGAGCCGCCGGCGGGCAACCTCACCACCGACACCACCAGCCGCGCATCGATCGTCTACGCGTTCTGATAGGGTGAAATCGACGGTCGCCGCATCATGGTATGGCCGTCATGCCGGACTTGTGCCGCCCCGGCATGCGCGATCCGATGAACGCGTTCGCGCGGAGGCGCAAAGAACGCGGAGGAAATGACCTCGTCACCCCGGCGAAGGCCGGAGTCCATGGCTCGCTCGGGTGGCACCCTCCACCAGAGATAGACTCCAGCCTTCGCTGGGGTGGCGATGTTGTCTTTGCGCGCACCGCACGCGCAGGAAGGTTTCATTCGCAA
Source organism: Sphingomonas sp. (assembly GCA_035538935.1). Taxonomy (GTDB): domain Bacteria; phylum Pseudomonadota; class Alphaproteobacteria; order Sphingomonadales; family Sphingomonadaceae; genus Sphingomonas. The sequence goes on along the minus strand of DATLJH010000005.1, from coordinate 126,461 downwards.
CCGGTTTGCGGCTACACGCTCGTCGGATGGAGACGCTTTCGACGATCGAGCGTGACGCGATCGCGCACGCCGCCGCCGCGCCGATGCTGGAGCGCGTGCAGGCCTGGGCGGCGATCAACAGCGGGACGACCAATCTCGACGGGCTGGTGCGGATGGCCGATACGCTCGCGGATGCCTTTGCGGTGCTGCCGGGCGCGTTGCAACTGGTCGATCCCGCACCGGTCGAGGCGGTGTCCACTGCCGGCATCGTCAGCAAGCAGCCGCACGGCAGGCATCTCCACCTCGCGGTGCGCCCCGACGCGCCGATACAGATGCTCCTCACCGGCCATATGGACACCGTCTACCCGACAGATCATCCGTTCCAGGACCAACGCTTTCTCGACGCGACCACGCTGAACGGCCCCGGCGTGGCCGACATGAAAGGCGGGCTCGCGCTGATGCTCGCCGCGCTCGAAGCGGTCGAGACGACACCGCTTGCCGCGCAGATCGGCTATGAGGTCGTGATCAACTCGGATGAGGAGACGGGCTCGTTCTCCTCGTCGGCCTTGCTCGCCGAGGCTGCGCGCGGGAAAGCCGCGGCGCTCACCTACGAACCCGCGCTGCCCGACGGCACGCTCGCCGGAGCGCGGGGCGGCACCGGCAATTTCTCGATCGTCGTCCACGGCAAGAGCGCGCACGCCGGCCGTAACCCCGATGACGGCCGCAACGCGATCGTCGCGGCGGCCGAAATCGCGGTGCGGCTGGCGGCGGCGAAGAGCCCCGCGCTCTCGGTCAATCCGGCGCGGATCGAGGGCGGCGGGCCGAACAATGTCGTGCCCGAGCTTGCCGTGCTCCGCGTCAATTTCCGGCCCAAGGCAAGCGAGGAGATTGCACGTGCCAAAGCCGTGATCGATGCGGCAGTCGCCGAGGTCGCAGCGGAACGCGACGTGCGAATCGACGTACACGGCAGCTTCAATCGCCCGCCCAAGCCGATCGATGCGGGGGCGGCGACGCTGTTCGGCCTGGTCAAGCGCGCGGGCGCCGATCTCGGCCTCGACATCGCCTGGCGCGACACCGGCGGGGTGTGCGACGGCAACAACATCGCCGCGGCCGGCGTGCCGGTGGTCGATACGATGGGTGCGCGCGGCGGCGCGATCCACTCGCCCGACGAGTATCTGCTGGTCGACAGCCTCGCCGAGCGCGCGGCGCTGTCGACGGTCACGATCCTCAGGATCGCAGAAAAGGGAGGATTATGAGCTTTCGCATCCGCGCCGCGCGCGACGAGGATCTCCAGCCGCTCTACGAGATGGCCAAGCTGACCGGCGGCGGCTTCACCAACCTGCCGCCCGACCGCCGCGCGCTCAAGGCCAAGCTCGACCGCAGCCAGGCAAGCTTCGCGCGTCAAGAGGACACGCTGGCCGACGACCTGTTCGTGCTCATCCTCGAAAATGTCGAGACCGGCGAGGTGCGCGGCACCTGCCAGATCTTCGCGCAGGTGGGGCAGACCTGGCCTTTCTACTCCTACCGCATCGGCACGCTGACGCAGCATTCCTCCGAGCTGGACCGCACCTTTCGCGCCGACATGCTGACGCTCTCGACCGACCTCGAAGGATCGAGCGAGGTGGGCGGACTGTTCCTCCACCCCGGCGAACGCGCGGGCGGGCTCGGGATGCTGCTCGCGCGCAGCCGCTACCTCTTCATCGCGATGCACCGCGCGCGCTTCGCCGACCGCATCCTCGCCGAACTCCGCGGTATCATCGACGAGGCCGGCGGATCGCCCTTCTGGGACGGCCTGGCGGGCCGGTTCTTCGGGATGAATTTCCAGGATGCCGACCAGTTCAACGCCACCCACGGCAACCAGTTCATCGCCGATCTGATGCCCAAGCACCCGATCTACATCGCGATGCTTTCCGAAACCGCGCGCGCGGCGATCGGCCTCCCCCACCCCTCGGGCCGCGCGGCGATGCGGATGCTGGAGAACGAAGGCTTCGCGTTCGAGAATTACATCGACATCTTCGACGGCGGCCCGACGATGACCGCGCGCACCGATAAGGTGAAGACGATCCGCGACGCGCGCGACGCGACCGTGCTCACCTGCGACAAGGATGGCGGCAAGCCCGCGCTGGTGGCGGTGGGGCAGCTTGCCGAGTTCCGCTGCGCCTATGGCGTGGTGCGCGAACAGGATCGCGGGCGCGTGGTGCTCGATTCCGACTGCGCAGGCGCGCTCAGCGTGCGCGAGGACGATGCGATTTGCTACGTGGGGCGGTAAGAAGCCCCTCTCCTTCAGGGGAGGGGTTGGGGTGGGGCAGTGCGGCGGAGCGGACACTCTGCGAGACTTCCCCCACCCCCTTCCCCTCCCCTGAAGGGGGGGGTGAAAAGGGAAATCGAATGCTCACCGAGATCAATTTCGATGGGATCATCGGCCCCAGCCACAATTATGCGGGGCTGAGCCCGGGCAACCTCGCCGCGACGAGCAATGCGGGCAAGGTGTCGCATCCGCGCGCGGCGGCATTGCAGGGCATCGCCAAGATGCGCGCCAACCTCGCGCTGGGCCTGCGGCAGGGCGCCTTCCTCCCCCTGCCCCGGCCCGATCGTGGCTGGCTGGGCACGCTCGCGACCGATTATGCCGCCGCGGCGCCACATCTGCGCGCGCAGGCCTTGTCGGCATCGGCAATGTGGGCGGCCAACGCTGCGACCGTCTCTCCGGCGCCCGATACCGCCGACGGCAAGTGCCACCTGACGGTCGCCAATCTGGTGACGATGCCGCATCGCAGCCACGAATGGCCCGACACGTTGGCACAGCTCCGGCTCGTCTTCGCCGGCGCGGCGTTCGCTGTGCATGGCCCCGTGCCGCCGCCCTTCGGCGACGAAGGCGCTGCCAATCACATGCGGCTGTGTCCGCGCCATGATGCGCCGGGGGTCGAGGTGTTCGTCTACGGCGTCTCGGGCGGCCCCTTTCCAGCCCGCCAGCACCGCGAGGCGAGCGAGGCGATCGCGCGCCGCCACGGCACCGATCCGGCGCGCACGCTCTTTGCGCAGCAATCCGAAGAGGCCATCGCCGCCGGCGCCTTCCACAACGATGTCGTCGCGGTGGCCAATGAGCGCGTGCTGTTCGCCCACGAACAGGCCTTCGCCGACAAGGAACGGCTCTACGACGAGCTCCGCGCGCGGATGCCCGAGGTCGAGATCGTCGAGGTGCCCGCGGCGCGGGTCAGCCTGGCCGATGCGGTCTCCTCCTATCTGTTCAACGCCCAGCTCGTGACGCTGCCGACCGGCGAGCAGGCGCTGGTGCTGCCCGAAGAAGCACGCGCCAACGCGGCGGTCTGGGGATGGTTGCAGGAGCATGTCGCGGGCAATGGGCCGATCCGCCGGCTCGAGGTGGTCGACGTGCGCGAATCGATGGCCAATGGCGGTGGGCCGGCGTGCCTGCGCCTGCGCATCGTCGCCGATCCCGCGACGATCGATCCGCGCTTCCTGATGGACGACGCCAGGCTCGATCGGATCGCCGATGTCGTTCGCACCGAATGGCCCGAGACGATCGACCCGCGCGAGATCGGTGATCCGGCGCTGATCGGGCGCATCGAACGGGCGCGTCGAGCGCTGGCCGAAGCGCTCGATAGTGTCGAATTATTTGACAGTTAACCACGATCGTTAACACCGGATCGTCGGATTTCCGCCGATGGCCCGCGGCTTGCTTAACCTTCCGGCATGCTGCGCAAGATCGGCCGCCTGTTCGTGATCAAGAACAAGTTCGAGGCGTTTCTCATCATCTACGGCCTCGCGCTCGGCGCGGTGGAACGCGGGATGCATTATATGCAGCAATATCCCGGCTTCGGCGGCAAGCTGCTGTTCGCGGTCTGCCCGATCGCGGTGTTCATGGCCGGTGCGCGTATTCTGGAATCGGTCGAGCGCAATCCGGGCGAATGAGGCGACTGGCGACGGCGGCGCTTCGATGGCACAACGCCGCGATGCAGCGCGTGCCCGCCCCCGATCACTGGTCCGTCTCGATCGTCGAACAGGGGCACGAGCGCGAGCCGGTGGTGGTGATCGACAATTTCGCGCCCGATCCGCAGCGCTGGATCGACGATGCCGCCTTTCTCTCTTTCGCGCCGATCGGCCCGCATTATCCCGGTATCCGTGCCGAGGTGCCGCCGCCCATGCTCGCCGACCTGCTCGCACCGCTCGACCCGCTGATCGCCGAGGTGTTCGGTGAACCGGCAACCGAAGTGCTCGATGCCTATTATTCGCTGGTGACGACCCCACCCCACGCGCTAGCGCCGATCCAGCGGCTGCCGCATTTCGATGGCGTCGAGCGTGAGCGGCTGGCGCTGCTCCACTTCCTCGCGCGCGACGAACGCAGCGGCACCGCTTTCTATCGCCACCGTAGCACCGGGTTCGAGACGGTCGACGCCGGCCGCCTCGCCACCTATCGCGCCGCGCTCGATGCGGACTTGCGCCGCGAGGGGCTGCCCGGGCCGGATTACATCGCCGGGGACACCGCGATCTTCGAGGAAATCGCGGTCCATCAGGGGCGCTTCAACCGCGCGATCCTCTATCGCAGCAACACGCTGCATTGCGCGCGCCTGCCCGCCGATCTCGCGCTATCGGCCGATCCGGCGGCCGGGCGGCTGACGGTGAACACCTTCCTCACCGCCTGAATCCGCGCGTGTTGCGCGAAAGACACGCAGCATGAGGCGCACGCATCACGAATGATGTGAATACGTATGTGCCTTCCTTCCCCGCGGGGCCGATGCGGGACTAATCGAGGCTCCGGATCGATCGTGCCACAGGGCGCGGCAGGGGCGCGCACGCGCGCAAAGGGGAGGCATTCGATGATTTCACGCACCACCAGTTCTTCCGTCCGCACGCGGCTCGCGCTCGGCGCCAGCCTGCTCGCGATCGGCGGGCTCGCCAGCGTCGCGCTGCCGACAGCCGCCTTCGCCCAGGAAACGCCCGAGGACGCGCCCGCCGGCCAGGACGACGGCGCGATCGTCGTCACCGGCATCCGCGCCTCGCTCGCCTCGTCGGCGGCGATCAAGCGCAACGCCACGCTGATCGTCGACTCGGTGTCGGCCGAGGACATCGGCAAGCTTCCCGACGTGTCGATCGCCGATTCGCTCGCGCGCATCCCCGGCGTCACCGCGCAGCGCCTCGAAGGGCGCGACCAACGCCTCTCGATCCGCGGCCTCGGCCCCGATTTCTCGACCACGCTCCTGAACGGCCGCGAGCAGGTGACCGTCGGCGACAATCGCGGCGTCGAATACGATCAATATCCGTCCGAATTCTTCAAGAACGTCAACGTCTACAAATCGGCCGACGCGTCGCTGATCGCGGCGGGCATCTCGGGCACGGTCGATCTGCGCATGCTGCGCCCGCTCGCGCAGGGCAAGCGCGTGATCGCGCTCAACGCGCGCGGCCAGATGAACGGCATCGACAACCTCAATCCGGACAGCTCGCGCTACGGCTATCGCGCGTCGGCGACCTATGTCGACCAGTTCGCGAACGACACGCTGGGCATCGCGCTGGGCTTCTCCGCCGCCGAGACGCCGTCGCAGGACGAGCGCTACAACAGCTGGGGCTATTCGGGTAGCGGCACCGCCGACGATCCTTATGTGCTCGGCGGCGCCAAGCCTTATGTGCAGTCGAACATGCTCAAGCGCTACGGCGCGGTCGGCACGATCGAGTGGGAGCCGTCGGACAGCTTCCATTCGACCTTCGACGCGCTCTATTCGCATTTCGAAGAGACGCAGCACCTGCGCGGGATCGAATTCCCGCTGGGCTTCTCGGACCCGACCAAGAGCGACCTCGTCGTCGAGGACGGCTTCGCGACTGCGACCACGTTCGACAATGTCTACGCCGTCCAGCGCAACGACTATAACCAGCGCAAGGCCGAGAATTTCTCGCTCGGCTGGAACAACGACCTGCGGCTGACCGATACGCTGCACCTCAACGTCGATGCGAGCTGGAGCCACGCCAAGCGCACTGACTTCCTGCTCGAAACCAACACCGGCAGCGGCTTCATGAAGAGCGGCCCGGGCGATCACGTGACGGTGACGCAGAAGAGCAACGGCACCTATATGATCGTGCCGACGCTCGATTACACCGATACCGACATCTTCACGCTGACCGATCCGCAAGGCTGGGGCAATAACGGCACGCAGCAGGTCGTCCAGGCAGGCTTCCTCAACCGGCCGAGCTTCAAGGACGATCTGAAGTCGCTGCGCGCCAGCCTCAACGGCGAATTCGCGGACAGCGTGGTGAGCGGCTGGGAGGTCGGCGCCAATTTCAGCCGGCGCAAGAAGACCAGCGCTTACTCCTCCTATTTCCTGTGCCCCAAGGGCGCGGGCGAGAATTGCACCGTCGCCAGCGGCACGCCCACCAGCGCGCCGGTGCCCGAAGAGGCACTGCTCGGGGAGAACATCCCGCTCGATTATCTGGGCATTCCCCGGATGCTCACCTGGGATCCGCTCTACGTCTACGAGAATTCGTTCAACCGCGCCTTCGACAACCGGCCGTCGTCGCTGGTGCGCGACAACACCGTCACCGAGAACGTCTGGACGGGCTATGCCAAGCTGACGATCGACGGCGAGGTCGGCGGCAAGAACCTGAAGGGCGCGATCGGCGGCCAGGTGGTTCGCAGCGAACAGCGCTCGGACGGGCAGATCGCGAGCGTGCTCGACGGCGTCGTCACCATCGCGCCGGCGAGCGAGAAGGTGAGCTACACGCGGTTCCTGCCGAGCGCGACGATGTCGCTCGAGCTGATCCCGGGCGGCTTCATCAAGCTCGGCGCGTCGCAGACGATGGTGCGCCCGCGCCTCGACCAGGAGCGGGTGACGCAGGATGTGGCGATTAACATCGCCAACATCCAGGAGAACAACACCGACCCCGCGCTCAACCCGGTGTTCACCTCGACGGGAGGCAACGTCGCGCTGCGCCCGTATCAGTCGACCAACATCGACGTGTCGCTGGAGAAATACTTCCCGGCGGGCGGCTATGTCGCACTGACGGGCTATTTCAAGCACCTGACCGACTTCGTCGATCCGAACAACAGCTATGCCTACGACTTCTCGTCGCTGCTCGGCGCGCTGACGCCCGAACAGCAGGCGATCGTGACGGAGAACGGGCTGACCGTCGGCCGCGTCAGCGCGCCGGCTAATACCGGGCGCGGCGAGATCATGGGCGTGGAAGCGACGCTCGACCTGCCGTTCCGCGCGCTCACCACCGCGCTCGACGGGTTCGGCGTGTTCGCCACCGGCAACTACACCTATTCGAGCATCAAATACGCCAGCAACCCGGACGCGATCACCCTGCCCGGCCTTTCCAAATGGACCGCCAGCACCACGGTCTATTTCGAGAAATGGGGCTTCCAGGCGCGCGCGAACTACCGCTACCGCTCGTCCTTCCTCGCCGAGGTGGCGGGCCTGTCGGCCGCACCGACCTATCGCACCGCCAAGGCCGAGGGCATTCTCGACGCGCAGATCGGGTATGAATTCCAGAACGGGCCGCTCAAGGGCTTCTCGATCCTGGTGCAGGGCAAGAACCTGACCGACCGGCCGTTCATCACCTACCAGAACGACGACAGCCGTCAGGTGATCGATTACCAGCGCTACGGCCGCGATTATTATATCGGCGTTTCGTACAAATTCTGATCCTCCCACCTGTCGCCGCCGTTCCCTTCGGAGCGGCGGCGGCTTCGTTGGTGCAGCGCGACACGCTGCGCTAGAGAGAGTCGATGGATCAGCCCCTCAAGACGATCGTCATCGCGGGCGGCGGCACCGCGGGCTGGATGACCGCCGCCGCGCTCGGCCGCTTCCTCGAACGCGGCTATCGCATCCGGCTGATCGAATCCGACGCGATCGGCACGGTCGGCGTCGGCGAAGCGACGATCCCGCAGCTGCGGCTGTATCTGGAGGCGCTCGGGCTTGACGAGGACGCCTTCGTCCGCACGACGCAGGGCACCTTCAAACTAGGCATCGAGCTAGAAAACTGGCTGGAAGACGGCCATCGCTACATGCACGCGTTCGGCGACGTCGGCCGCGACGTCGGGCTGATCGCGTTCCAGCATTACTGGCTGCGCGCGCGCAAGTTGGGCGTGGCGGCGGAGCTCGACCGTTACGCGCTCAACGAGTTGGCGGCGCGCGCCGGAAAGATGCACCGCGGCGGGCCGATCACCGCGCCGACGATTCCCGCGATGCCCTACGCCTTCCATTTCGACGCGAGCCTGTTCGCGACCTATCTGCGCCGCTTCGCCGAGCTGCGCGGGGTCGAGCGAACCGAGGGCCGGATCGCCGAGGTGCTGCGCGCCGACAACGGCGACGTTGCGGCCCTGCGGATGGAATCGGGCGAGGTGATCGATGGCGACCTGTTCGTCGATTGCACCGGCTTTCGCGCGCTGCTGATCGGCGCGACGCTCGGCGTCGGCTATGAGGATTGGACGCACTGGCTGCCGTGCGACCGGGCGATCGCGGTGGCGAGCGCGCCCTTGACCGAACCACCGCTCTTCACGCGTGCGACCGCGCGCAAGGCGGGGTGGCAATGGCGGATTCCGCTGCAGCATCGCACCGGCAACGGCCTGGTCTATTGCAGCAATGCGATCTCCGATGACGAGGCGACGGCGCTGCTGCTCGGCAGTCTTGAAGGCGAGGCCGCCGGCGATCCCCGACCGCTGCGCTTCACCAGCGGCCGACGGCGTGAGGCATGGCGCGGCAACGTCGTCGCGATCGGGCTGTCGAGCGGCTTTCTGGAGCCGCTCGAATCGACGAGCATCCACCTGATCCAGTCCGCGATCTCGCGGCTGCTCAAGCTCTTGCCCGGCCAGGCGGGCGGCAATGCGGACCGGCGCGAATACAACCGCCAGACCGATTTCGAGATCGAGCGCATCCGCGACTTCATCATCCTCCACTATCACGCCAACCGCCGGCCCGAGCCTTTCTGGCAAGCGTGCCGTACGATGACGCTGCCCGAGACGCTGGCGGACAAGATCGCGCTGTTCGAGGCGAACGGCCAGATCGTGCGCGAGCGCGAGGAACTGTTCACCGAAGCTGGATGGCTCCAGCTATTCATAGGCCAAGGGGTGAGCCCCGAAAGCTATCATCCCCTCGCCGATCAGATCGCGGAACGCGATCTCGCCGAGTTCATGGAGACGATCCCGCTCCTCTATCAGCGCGAGGTCGCCCGGATGCCGAGCCACGCCGATTTCATCGCGCAGCATTGCGCGGCGCGAGCGGCCTGAACGCAGTCAGGTCGAGCGCCGCACCACGAGCCTTGGCGGCAGCAGCATCGTGTCGGTCGGCTTGCGGTCGATCTGCCGGATCAGCGTATCGACCAGCACCTCGCCCGCGCGGCGATAATCCTGCGCGATCGTGGTCAGCGGCGGATGGCTGAGGCTTGCCGCGGGAATATCGTCGAAACCGACCACCGCGACATCCTCGGGCACGCGCAATCCCGCTTCGTCGAGCGCGCGCAGCGCGCCGAGCGCGATCATGTCCGACGCGGCGAAGATCGCATCGAACGCCACGTCGCGATCGAGCAGCCGCCGCGCCGCCTCATAGCCCGAATCCTCGATCGTGAGCGCGTCGACCTGGAGCGCGGGATCGGCCGCCAAGCCCTCGGCCTCCAGAATCTCGCACAGGCCGTGATAACGGTCGCGCAATTCGGGATAATGGCCCGAGGCGTCGCCAAGAAACGCAACCCTCGTGCGCCCGCGATCGATCAGATGCTGCGCAGCATCGCGGCCGCCGGCGACGTTGTCGCACCCGATCGTGGTGCCGAGCGATTGGGCATCGACCGCCCCCCAGCGCACGAAATGCGTGCCCTGCCGCACGAGTTGTTCGAGCCGTGCGCGATACAGCTCGTAATCGCCGTAACCGAGCAGGATGATGCCGTCCGCCTTGCGGCTGTCCTCGTAATCCACATGCCAGTCGGACGAGAGCTGCTGGAACGAAGTGAGTAGGTCGTAGCGCCGGGCCGCGCAGGTACGCAGGATCGATTCGAGCATCGAAAGGAAGAACGGATTGATCGACGAGCCGTCGGGCGACGGATCCTCGAAGAACAGCAAGGCGAGCGTGTTGCTCTGGCCGCGGCGCAGCGAGGACGCGTTCTTGTCGACGGTATAGTTGAGCTGCCGCGCGATCGCCTCGATCCGCTTGCGCGTCGCTTCGCTCACCGTGCGGTCGCCGCGCAGCGCGCGCGAGACCGTCGGCTGCGAAACGCCCGCGAGCTGGGCGATGTCGAACGACGTGGGCTTCTCGGCCGACATGGCGCGGTGCGGCCCTCCCCTGATTAGCGATACGGCGCCAGCCTAGCTGGATCGGCGTCGCGAGGAAAGCGAGGGGGGTGAATACGTATGCTGGAGGCTTGGTTTTCGCGGGCCGGCCTTCCACAACGCCGGGCGGACGATGCCGCGGCAGACGCACGGCGACCGTCGAGGGGAGGCGCAGGATGATACGAGCGATGTTGGCATGGGCGCTGATGCTTGCAGGCGGCGCCTCACCCGTCGCGGCGCAGCAAACCGCGCTCCGCGATCGCCTGCCGCAGGACGAGGTGATCTATTTCCTGCTGCCCGACCGCTTCGCCAACGGCGATCCCGCGAACGATCGCGGCGGCCTTTCGGGCGATCGGCTGACGACGGGCTACGATCCCACCGACGTCAAATTCTATCACGGCGGCGACCTCAAGGGGCTGATCGGCAAGCTCGATTATATCCAGGCGCTGGGCGCCACCGCGCTCTGGGTCGGGCCGATCTTCAAGAACAAGCCCGTGCAGGGCGCGCCGGGCGAGGAAATGGCGGGCTATCACGGCTATTGGATCACCGATTTCACCCGGGTCGACCCGCATTTCGGCACCAATGACGACTTCAAGGCGCTGGTCGACGCCGCCCATGCGCGCGGGCTGAAGGTCTATATGGACATCGTCGTCAACCACACCGCCGACGTGATCCAGTATCGCGAATGCCCCAGGGGCGGGTGCGAATATCGCAGCATCGCCGACTACCCCTGGCAGCGCCGTGGCGGCATCGATGGCCCCGCGATCAACGGCGGTTTTGTCGGCGAGCAGATCGCGACCGCGGACAATTTCGCGCGGTTGACCGATCCGACCTACGCCTATCAGGCCTTCGTGCCGAGAGGCGAAGAGCACGCCAAGGTGCCCGACTGGCTCAACGACCCGATCTATTACCACAATCGCGGCGACTCGACCTTTGAGGGCGAGAGCACGACGATGGGTGACTTCTTCGGCCTCGACGACGTGATGACCGAAAATCCGCGCGTCGTGCGCGGTTTCATCCAAATCTACGGCGCCTGGATCGATCGGTTCGGGATCGACGGCTTCCGCATCGACACCGAACAGCACGTCGATTCGGCCTTCTGGCGCGCCTTCGTTCCGGCGATGCTGGCGCGCGCCAAGGCTGCGGGCATTCCCAATTTCCACATCTTCGGCGAGGCCTATACCGGCGAGATGGACCCCGCGCACATGGCGGTGCGCACCTGCACCGATGCGATGCCGGCGATGCTCGATTTCGCGTTCAAACGCGCGGTGATCGACACCGTCGCGGGCCAGGCGCCCACCGCAGAGCTCGCACGCCTGTTCGCGGCCGATCCGCTCTATTGCGGCAGCGAGACCGCGGCGCTCGAACTGCCGACCTTCCTCGGCAACCACGATCAGGGCCGCTTCGCGCAGAAGGTGCGCACGGGCTTTCCGAAGGCGAGCGACGCCGAGGTGCTGAAGCGCGTCGAGCTGGCCAATGCGATGCTGCTGGGATTGCGCGGCGTGCCGACCATCTATGCCGGCGACGAGCAAGGCTTCGTCGGCGGCGAGCGCGATCATGACGCGCGCGAGGACATGTTCCCGAGCCAGGTCGCGGCATCCAATGCCCGGCATTTGCTGGGCACGGCGGCGACCACCGCCGACGCCAATTTCGACGAGCGCCACCCGCTGTTCCGCCAGATCGCCACGCTGGCGCGCGTGCGCACCGGCCACGAGGCGCTGACGCACGGTCGGCAGGTGTTGCGGTTCGCGGGCGAAAAGCCCGGCCTGTTCGCGGTGTCACGCTTCGATCCCGAAACGGGCCGCGAAATCCTGCTCGCGTTCAATACTTCGACCGCGCCCATCGAGGCGAACGTCGTGGTGGACGCGGCGTCCACGCGCTTCGAGACGCTTGCGGGCGGCGGATGCTCGGCGGCGGCAACGGCGCCGGGCAGCACGCGCGTCACGCTGCCGCCGCTCGACTATGCCTTCTGTGCCGCGAGGTGATCCGGTGAACCAGGTTTCCGCCGTCGCGACGACGACGAACGCGGCCGGCGCCGAATGGTGGCGCGGTGCGGCGATCTATCAGATCTACCCGATGAGCTTCGCCGATTCGAACGGCGACGGCATCGGTGATCTACCCGGAATCACCGCACATCTCGATCATGTCGCGAGCCTTGGGGTGGACGCCATCTGGCTCTCGCCCTTCTTCACCTCGCCGATGAAGGATTTCGGCTACGACGTCGCCGATTATCGCGATGTCGATCCGATCTTCGGCACGCTCGCCGATTTCGACGCGCTCGTCGCGCGTGCCCGCCATCTCGGCCTCAAGGTCATCATCGACCAGGTCTGGTCGCACACGTCGGACCAGCACGCCTGGTTCCGGTCGAGCCGTGCCGACCGCGAGGGGCCGCACGCCGACTGGTACGTCTGGGCCGACGCCAAGGCCGACGGCAGCCCGCCCAACAACTGGGCGTCGGTGTTCGGCGGCCCCGCCTGGCGCTGGGATGCCCGGCGCCGGCAATATTACCTGCACAATTTCCTGAGCGCGCAGCCTCAACTCGACGTGCGCAACCCGGCGGTGCAGGATGCGCTGCTCGACATCGCGCGCTTCTGGTTCGACCGCGGCGTCGACGGCTTCCGGCTCGATGCGATAAACTTCGCGATGTGCGATCCCCGATTGCGCGACAACCCGCCCGCGCCCGACGACGGCCGCGTCCGCACGCGGCCATTCGATTTCCAGCGCCATCTCCACAACCAGAGCCAGCCCGAGATCGCCGAGTTCCTCGCGCGCGTGCGGCAGGTGTGCGACGATTACGGCGATCGATTCACCGTCGCGGAAGTGGGCGGTGCCGACGCGATCGGGGAAATGCATCGCTTTACCGAGGCGGGACGACTCAACAGCGCTTATGGCTTCAACTTCCTCTACGCCGATCGCCTGACGCCCGCGTTGGTGCGGAGTGCCATGGAGGAATGGCCGGATGCCCCGGACGCTGGCTGGCCGAGCTGGGCGTTCGAGAACCACGATGCGCCCCGCGCCATCTCGCGCTGGGTCGCGCCTGAGCATCGCGCCGCGTTCGTGCGGATGAAGATGCTGCTGCTCGCCGCGCTGCGCGGCAACATCTTTCTCTATTACGGCGAAGAGCTGGGGCTGACCCAGGTCGATATCCCCTTCGAGCATCTGCGCGACCCCGAAGCGATCGACAATTGGCCGCTGACGCTGTCGCGCGATGGCGCGCGCACGCCGATGCCGTGGCGCGCCGACGCCCCGCAGCTCGGCTTTTCCGCCGGCACGCCGTGGCTTCCGGCGGGCAGCGACCATGACGCGCTCGCGGTCGATCGGCAGGATGTCGACCCCGGCTCGATGCTCGCCTGGACGCGGCAGATGCTGATGCTGCGCAACACGCATCCCGCATTGCGGCTGGGCTCTATACGGGTGATCGTGGCGGACGAGGCGTTGCTCGTCCTTGAGCGGTCCGTACCCGGCGAGCGCCTGCTTTGCGCGTTCAACCTTTCCGCCGAGCCTGTAAGATGGGCGAAACCCCGGCACGCACGCGTGCTGGCCGCCACCGGCACCCACGAAGACGATCTGCTTTCACCTTATGCGGCGATGATCGTCGCTGACGAGGAGCGTAATTGATGTTGACCCCTGCCCGCCTCGCGACCGCCTTCGCCGCGCTGATGCTCTCACAGCCGGCGTTCGCCGACGTGATCGCCAAGGCTGCCTCGCCCGATGGCGATGTGGTCGTCACCGTCAGCCTCGATGGCGATGGGCGGCCGATGTACGCGGTCACTCGCAATGGCAAGCCGGTGATCACCGACAGTCGGTTGGGCTTCCTGTTCACCGACGCGCCCAAGATGGAGCGCTATTTCAAGCTGATCGACACCAGCACCGCCAAAAGCGACACGAGCTGGGAGCAGCCCTGGGGCGAATGGAAGACGATCCGCGACAATCATACCGAACTGACGGTGCGGCTGCGGGAATCGAAAGACCTCGAACGCGAGATGGACGTGGTCTTCCGCATCTTCGACGACGGCGTCGGCTTCCGCTACGCGCTGCCCGAACAGCCCAACCTCAAGACCGCGCACATCGCCGACGAGCTGACCGAGTTCGCGGTAGCGCAGGACGGCACCGCCTGGTGGATCCCCGGCGGCGAGTGGAACCGCTACGAATATCTCTACGAAAAGACGGCGATCAGCAGCATCGCGCAGGCGCACACGCCGCTGACGGTGAAACTGGCAGACGGCACGCATATCGCCTTCCACGAAGCGGCGCTGGTCGATTATTCGTCGATGTGGCTGCGGCGCGTCGACGGCACCAAGCTCAAGGCGGTGCTGGCGCCCGGCGCGACCGCGGCCAAGGTGACGCGCGACACGCCTTTTTCGACGCCGTGGCGGACGATGATCATCGCCGACGACGCACCCGGCCTCTACATGAGCCACATTGAGCTCAACCTGAACGAGCCCAACAAGCTGGGCGACGTGAGCTGGATCCACCCGGGCAAATTCAACGGCGTGTGGTGGAACATGATCAAGGGCGAATGGAGCTGGGCAACCGGGCCCAAGCACGGCGCCACCACCGAACACGTCAAGAAATACATCGACTTCGCGGCCGCCAACAATATCCGCGGCGTGCTGGTCGAGGGCTGGAATCCGGGCTGGAACGGCGACTGGCTGGGCCACGGCAATGATTTCGACTTCGCGACGCCGACCCCCGATTTCGACGCCGACGGTCTCGCCAAATATGCGGCCTCGAAAGGCGTCCACCTGATCGGCCATCACGAGACCGGCGGCGCCGTCAGCCATTACGAAAGCCAGCTCGACAAGGCTTTCGCCTTCGCTCAGGCGCATGGCGAGGAAGTGGTGAAGACCGGCTACGTCACCGACGCCGGCCAGATCGAGCGCGTGCTGCACGACGGCAGCACGGTGCGGGAGTGGCATGACGGCCAGTGGATGTCGAACCACCATATCCGCGTGCTCGAGGCGGCGGCGAAATACCACGTCTCGATCGACAGCCACGAGCCGATCAAGGATACCGGGCTGAGGCGCACCTATCCGAACTGGCTCGCCCGCGAGGGCGCGCGGGGCATGGAATACAATGCCTGGGACGGCAAGAACCCGCCCGAGCACGTCCCCAACCTCATCTTCACGCGTATGTTGTCGGGGCCGATGGATTACACGCCTGGCGTGCTCAGCCTCACCGGATCGGACGACAGCCCGATCCCCTCGACCATCGCCAAGCAGCTCGCGCTTTACGTCGTGCTCTATTCGCCGGTGGTGATGGCCGCGGATACGCCCGAGAATTACGCCAAATACCCCGGCCCGCTCCAGTTCATCCGCGACGTGCCGACCGACTGGTCCGATACGCGTGTGCTGAACGGCGCGGTGGGCGATTATGCGACGATCGTGCGCAAGGACCGCAACAGCGACGACTGGTATCTGGGCAGCGTCACCGACGAAGATGCACGCACGCTGTCCGTTCCGCTTTCCTTCCTCGATCCGGGCCGGACCTATCGCGCCGAAATCTATCGTGACGGGCCGGGGGCCGATTTCCGCACCGACAAACGGCATTCGATCGCGATCGAGAAAAGGAATGTCACCAGCGCCGACACGATCAGCCTCGCGCTTGCGCCCGGCGGCGGCGAGGCGATCCGCCTCGTCGCGCTCGGCAAAGCGAAATGACCGGCCGTTCAGGCTGGGTCAGTTGCCCAATTGGGCGACGATCCGGTCCGTGCTGAAGGTGGGGGCGACCCCGGCGCTCGCATCCATGTCCTGCAGGACGATCCGGTCGCGCCCACTCTGCTTGGCGGCGTAGAGCGCCTTGTCGGCGAGCCGGTAGAGCTGCTGGAACGTGCAAGGCCCCCGCGCCTGGATGACACCGATGCTGACGGTGACCGCGCGGCCGCCGATCGCCGTGCCGTGGTCAAGCCCCGCCAGTTCCTGCCGCACGCCGTCGGCAAAGCGCGCGAGCGCGAAGCCGTCGATTCCGACGATCGCCAGCGCGAATTCCTCGCCGCCGAGACGCGCGACCGCACAGGAATTTCCCTCCCAGCGGAGGAGGCGTTGCGCGATACGGCACAGCACCACGTCCCCCGCCTCGTGACCGAAAGCGTCGTTGATCGCCTTGAAGCGGTCGACGTCGATCAGCAGCAACGCCACCGGCGCCTCGACGGGGCGCATTTCGCCGAGAAGTGCCCCCAGACGGTCTTTGAAGCCCCGTCGATTGTAGAGGTCCGTCAGCGGATCGCGGCCGGCAAGTTCGCTCGCGCGCGCTTCCGCGGCACGGGCATGATCGCGCTCGACCCTCAGCCGCGAAAACCGCCGGGTAGTGGCGACGGCAAGCCACAATGTCTGGAGCGCGGCGGCGAACAGCACGAGAAGCTGCGCGCCGCCGCCCCACAGAGCGCTACCGACATCGACGACCTGCGTCAGCCCGAGTGCGGCCATCGGCACCGACCACGCCATCGCCACGTCGCGCGCATCCGAACTGCGCCGCCGCCACGCCCAGCCCAGGAAGAGCGCCACCACGACAAGATCGGCGAGGACGAACACGCCTAGCAGGTCGCCCACCCAGTCGATCGACCCGTCGCGGATCAGTGCGGCGGGAATGCCGACGAGGCCGACGATGATGCCAAACGCCATCGTCACGATCGACGCCCAGCGTGGCACGACACCACGCCCGACGGATGTCGCCGCGCTGACGGTCGCGGCAGTGATCGCAAGGCAGGCGAGGAACGTGCAGATCTGGGCGGCGGTGGCGCCGGCGAGGCCCGGCGCCACCAGCAATTCGATCTGCGACCAGATAATGCCCCATATGAACACGCACGCCGCCCACGCGCCGTGCCACAGCAGGAACTGGCGCCGAACGGCGGCGGCGAGCGACAGATTGTAGACGGCGCCGATCAGCAGCAGCGTCAGCGCGGCCCCGGTCAGCGCCGCGAGCATCGCCGCCTGTGCGCCGGCTTCCGCACTGGTGGCGACGCGTATCCGCAGCAGCTTGTCGCTTGCGAGGTGATCGAAGCGCATCGTGACGGCGACGAGCGGCACGTCGCGGGCGGGCGCCTCGAACGCGATCTGGCCGCCCACCCGCCAGCGCGTGCCGAACGCGCCGCCCGCGACACGCTGCCACACCACATGGCCGTCGGCATAAGTGAAGGCGACCGCGAGTCGATCGAACCGACTCTGATGCACCATCAGCGTCAGGTCGCCGCGATCGACCGGAAACCGCCGCAGATCGGCGCGCAGCCAAAGGCTGTCGTGCTGGTAGCCGACGGGCGCGGTGCGACAGGCAAAGGGCAAGGTCGGCAGTGCGGAATCGGCAGTCGCGGCACGCGTCACCGTATGGCAGAGCGCCTCCACCGCCAGCGGCCGAGCAGCGACGGGGCGCGACGCAAGCCCGCCGATCGTAAAGATCAGCGCGAGCATCAGCCGGATCGTGACAATCCGATATCCCCCCGTTCGCAGCATGATGGCCACGCCATGCCACGCTTGGGTGAGCAAAGCCTTACCAAGAAGCAAATGCCCGCGATGCCGCGCTTGCGGCCGGTCAGCGACCGCCGCCCGCCAGCATCTCGTCCACCCAAGCCGGCACGAGCGCGCCGGCCGGCCCCAGCCGCGATTCGTGGAAAAGGGTGCTGCCCGCCGACGGTTCGAGATTGAGCTCCAGCGTGCGCGCACCGGCGTGACGCGCGGCCTGCACGAACCCAGCCGCCGGATAAACCGCCCCCGACGTGCCGATCGAGACGAACAGATCGGCCCGGGCCAGCGCGCGCTCGATCCGCTCCATTTCGTACGGCATCTCGCCGAAGAACACGATGTCGGGCCGGAGCGCGGGCGCCGCGCACGCGGCGCATGCCCGCCCCTCGCCCATCGGCCCGCGCCACGGCGCGCGCTTGCCGCACATCGCGCACAGCGCCGACAGCAGTTCGCCGTGCATGTGGAGTAGCCGCCGCGCCCCGGCACGCTCGTGCAGGTCGTCGACGTTCTGGGTGACGATCAGCAGCTCACCGGACCATTCGGCATCGAGCCGCGCCAGCGCAACATGCGCGGCATTGGGCTCGACCGTTCCCAATGCCGCCCGACGCGCGTCATAGAAGCGATGCACCGTCGCCGGATCGCGCGCCAGCGCTCGAGGTGTGCAGACATCTTCGACACGATGCCCTTCCCAAAGGCCGTCGGGCCCGCGGAAGGTCGCGAGCCCGCTTTCGGCCGAAACGCCGGCGCCGGTGAGGATGACGATGTTGCGGATCGCGTTCATCGATCCCGCGATACCGGGATCATGTCGCTCACGCCATGATCAGGCTGCCTGGGCGTATTCGATCTCGTGCGCGCCATCCTCGCCCGCCTGCGCCACGACGGCAACGGGCGACGCCGCGACCGGTTTCGGTGCGATCCAGCGCGACACCACGACGCCGACGCCGAGCAGGGCATAGGTCGCCAGCACCGCGACCGGATTCCAGATCATCGCCACCGCAAGCGTCACGCGCAGAAGATTGGGGCTGACCCCCAGATCCTGACCGACGCCCTCGCAAATGCCGAACAGCGTGTCGGGACGGTTGAACAGCGACCAATAGCTCTGCTTCTGCACGGGAACCTCCTTTTGCGAGCCGACCGGCGTCGGTGCGAATGCAGAGGACATCGCAAGCGGCGTGCCAACACGAGAAAAACCGGGCTTTCGAGGGGCGACATCGGCTGAAGCGCGAAAATTGGAACAGCGAAATTTGCGGACTGCACCAACAAGTGGCGAAACGCACCATGTTAATGCGCGTCACCAGATTCAGAGTCGATCAGTTTGAACCGTCACCCCGGGCTTGATCCGAGGTGCAGCTTTTCCTGGAACCCTTTCTGGCGATCGAATCGGTGCTCTTCCGCGCCACGCGGGCGACCACCGAGGGCTGACGGCGCTTCGTCGCGTTTCGGGCGACATCGAAATCGGCGCGATGGGCTGTCGCGAACCCGGAACATCTGGCATTGGCAATGGTCCTCGACACGCAAAGGACGGCGCGACGGAATGACGAGCATCGGGATTTTCGGCAGCGCCGGACGGATGGGCCGGACGATCGCGGACCTGCTCGCCGCCGAGGGCGTCGCACTGGCGGGCGGCACCGATGCCGGCGACGATCCCGCGCCGCTCGCCCGCGCGGCGGACGCGTTGGTCGACTTCTCGATTCCCGCCGCGCTCGAAGCCAACCTCGCGGCGGCGCGCGCGGCCCGCACGCCCATCGTGATCGGCACCACCGGGCTTTCCGAGGCGCATCACGCGCTGATCGACGC
This sequence comes from Sphingomonas sp., assembly GCA_035538935.1. Taxonomy (GTDB): domain Bacteria; phylum Pseudomonadota; class Alphaproteobacteria; order Sphingomonadales; family Sphingomonadaceae; genus Sphingomonas. The sequence goes on along the minus strand of DATLJH010000005.1, from coordinate 106,967 downwards.
TGCAGCAGCGGAGACCGCAGTGCTCCAGACCGGCAACACCTCGCTCGGCGTCACGCTGCTCGCGACGCTGGTGCGCGAAGCAGCGGCGCGGCTCGGCCCCGATTGGGATGTGGAGATCGTCGAGATGCATCACCGCCACAAGGTCGATGCCCCCTCGGGCACGGCGCTTCTGCTCGGTGAGGCGGCGGCGGCCGGCCGCGGCGAGGCGCTGGCAGAGATCAGCGTGGTCGGCCGCGCCGGGCTGACCGGCCAGCGCACCGAAGGCACGATCGGCTTCGCGAGCCTGCGCGGCGGATCGGTCGCGGGCGATCACCAGGCTGTCTTCGCGGGGCCCGGCGAGCGGATCGAACTCGGCCATCGTGCCGAAAGTCGCGAGATCTTCGCGCGCGGCGCCGTACGCGCGGCCCTGTGGCTCAGCGACAAGCCCGCCGGGCGCTATACGATGCAGCAGGTGCTCGGTCTGTGAAGAAGGCGGACGTCGTCACCTTCTTCTCGCGGCTGGCCGAGGACAACCCGCATCCCGAAACCGAGCTCGAATCGGTCAATGATTATACCCTGCTCGTTGCGGTGGTGCTCTCGGCACAGGCGACCGACGCCGGCGTCAACAAGGCGACGCGTGCGTTGTTCGAGGAGGTCGATACCCCCGAAAAGATGCTCGCGCTCGGCGAAGCTGGGCTGAAGCAGCACATCAAGACGATCGGGCTGTTCAACACCAAGGCGAAGAACGTCATTGCGCTCTCCAAGGCGCTGATCGAGGACCATGACGGCAAGATTCCCGCCGACCGCGAGGCGCTCGAAAAGCTGCCGGGTGTCGGCCGCAAGACCGCGAACGTCGTGCTGAACGTGGCGTTCGGCGCGGAGACCTTCGCGGTCGACACGCACATCTTTCGTGTGTCGAACCGAACAGGTCTGGCCCCGGGGAAAACGCCGCTTGCGGTCGAGAAGGGACTGGAGAAGATCGTTCCCCAGCCCTTCCGCCTCCACGCGCATCACTGGCTGATCCTGCATGGCCGTTATGTCTGCAAAGCCCGCCGGCCCGAATGCTGGCGCTGCGTGGTCGCGGACCTGTGCGCCTACAAATCCAAGACGCCGCCGCCGAACAAATGAAAGCGCTGGCGCGGGCCCGGATGCTTTGCTAGGCGCGTGCCCGGCCGGCACCCGTAGCTCAGCTGGATAGAGCGCTGCCCTCCGAAGGCAGAGGTCACAGGTTCGAATCCTGTCGGGTGCGCCATTTCCAAAGCTTACAATCGGGTAATTAGGGGAAGTTGCTTCCGCGCTTTGGTGGTGACCGCTGCATCGGGGGCACTGCAGTAATTTGCGGGTTAAAGCAGTTACAGCCGGCTCGATAACGCCTTCAATTGCCAAGCCATGCAAAGAATGCCGCGTTAAGGACTCTTCGTCGCAGACTGCTTGACGTCACTGGACGATGCGAGGACGCTCTGTGCCCGTATCGTAGTGTGGAGTGGCGTATGAGCGACGAAGATCCCGAAATCCCCGTTCGCAGCGTACAGGCGTGGGCCGACGGCAGGGGCAGGCTGTATCCGACCAAGGAAGCGGCTCTGCTCGTCGAGATCGAGCGCGTATTGGGCCATTTCGGAACCGGCGAGAGCATTGCGCCTGGCATTGCCAGGTTGATCGCCGCCAAACGCGACGAGTTGATCCCCCTGCTCGATGCCTTCGAACCGGAAACCGTCAAGACGATCTCGCTCGATCTGGTGCGTCAGAAAAGGGAAGCGGAACAGGGCACGATAAGAGCATCGAGCTAGGAGTGCTCCCGCGGGCGCAACCCGTTCGCCCGCGCAGTTGCCGGGCGGCGCACCGAGCGTCACGCATTCTTCGGCGTGGAACCGCCGCGATCCTGGCATGAGGCGCTGCCGTCCAGGCCGCGATTCATGCGACTGTAATCGATCGGAGAAAAATTGGCGCGCCCGGAACGATTCGAACGTCCGACCCTCAGATTCGTAGTCTGATGCTCTATCCAGCTGAGCTACGGGCGCGCGGGGTGGAGGCGACATAGAGGGGGTGAACGGATTGCGCAACCCCGTTGCGAAGGCCTTTTTGCCGCCATAGACCGGTGCGCGATGATCAGATTCTCCTGCACCTTTTCAACCGTCGCGATTCTGCTCGCGGCCTGCGTGCCGAACACGGTCGATGCGCCGTCGCTGCTGCCGCGCGCCAGCGAGAAGCTGAGCTTCGACGAGCCCGCGGCGACGCCGGTCGCGGTCGCGCCCGATCCGGCGCTGGATGACACAATCGCCGACGCGTCGCAGAAGCTGGCGACGAACGCGACCGAGTTCGCGATCGCGGCGACCAAGACCGAGAACCTGATCGGCGCCGCAAAGGGCGCCGCACCCGGCAGCGCCCCCTGGCTCGATGCGCAGGTGGCGCTCGCCGCGCTCGACGATCTCCGTGCGACCAGCCTCGCGATCCTGAGCGACCTCGATGACCGCGCGATCGCGCACGGAGCGACGGGCGCCCCTGCCTATGCCGCGCTCGATTCGCTGCGCGCCGAGGCGCAGGCGCAGGCCACGACGGAGACCGAACAGATCAGGCGCCTTTCTGCGCGGCTTCCCTCGAACTAGCCGGCCGATCGATCGTGTAGACGATCATCGCGCCCAAGGGGTCGTCCGGATAGCGCGGGTGCTGGAAATCGAGGTCGGGCGTACGGTTCATCCCCAAGCGCTTCATCAATCCCCATGAGGCGTTGTTGGGAAGCGAGGTCCACGCGGCGACGCGCGGCGCGGCAGTGTTGGTCCAGGCCCAGGCGAGACTGGCTTCCGCCGCCTCGCGGGCGATGCCACGGCCCCAATGAGCTTCGGCGATGCGCCAGCCGATCTCCAACTCGCCATAGACCGCAAGATCGACATAGCCACGCTGCCACCTGACGCCGCAAATGCCGAGCAGCACGCCCGAATCGCGCGCGTCGACCGCCCACATCGAGCAGCCGTCCGCCGCCTGCGCCGCGATTTGCATGTCGATCAGGGCGTCGATCGACTCGCGCGGTGCGACACCGCCGAAATATTCCATCATCGCGGGCGTGTTGACGATGTCGTGGAAGGCGGGTTTGTCCGTCTCGCGCCACGGGCGAAGGATCAAGCGGTCGGTTTCGATCATGCGCCGAGCAGATGCGCGGTGTGGAGGGCGTGGTAGGTGAGCACGCCCGAGCAGCCAGCGCGTTTGAAGGCGAGCAGCGTCTCCAGCACCACCGCATCGCGATCGGCTGCGCCAGCCGCGACGGCGGCCTCGATCATCGCATATTCGCCCGATACTTGATACGCGAATACAGGCACTTCGAATGCGTCTTTCACGCGGGTGATGATATCAAGATAGGGCAGACCGGGCTTGACCATGACGCTGTCCGCGCCCTCGTCGAGATCGAGTTCGACCTCGCGCAGCGCCTCCTGCCAATTGGCGGGGTCCATCTGATAGGTCTTCTTGTCACCCTTCAACAGCCCGCGGCTGCCGACGGCGTCGCGGAAGGGGCCGTAGAAGCCGCTCGCATATTTGGCGGCGTAGGACATGATCTGGACATTGACATGCCCCTCGCCTTCGAGCGCGTCGCGGATCAGGCCGATGCGACCATCCATCATGTCGCTGGGGGCGATGATGTCCGCCCCCGCCGCGGCCTGGTTGAGCGCCTGGGCGACCAGCACCTCCGCGGTGGCGTCGTTGAGGACGTACCCCGCCGCGTCGAGCAGGCCGTCATGGCCGTGGCTGGTGTACGGATCGAGCGCGACGTCGGTGAGAATTCCGACCTCCGGCACCGCATTCTTGAGCGCGCGGATCGCCTGGCACATCAGATTGTCGGGGTTGAGCGCCTCGCGGCCATCATCGCTGCGGCGATCGGGCTGGGTATAGGGAAAGAGCGCCACGCACGGGATACCGCAATCGCGCGCCTCCCTTGCGCGTGCGACGATGCCGTCGACCGACCAGCGCGACACGCCCGGCAGGCTGGCGATCGGCTGTTCGATACCCTCGCCCTCGACGACGAACAGCGGCCAGATGAGGTCGGCCGGGGTGAGCGTTGTCTCGGCGTGGAGGCGGCGGCTCCAGGCGGCGGCGCGGGTACGACGGAGGCGAAGGGCGGGATAGTGGCTCATGCGTGCCCCTCTGCGCTTATGGGTTGCGAGGTGCAAGCGGCGGGCGAGACCGACCGCCCCTCGACATTGAAACGAGCCCGGGTGGCGAAACCAGCGTGCGGTCGTATCGGAACCGCTGTATCAAATCGGACTCGTGTAGAGCAGCGTGAGTGACACCATGACCATCCGATCGGCCGCGATGATCGTCAACGCACAGTCGCGCAAGGGGCAAGCGCAGTTCGACGCGGCGCGCGCGGCGCTGGAGGCCCTGCCCTTCCCCGTCGATGCCCATGCGGTTCGCGACCCCGACACGCTCGACGCGACGATCAAAGCCGCGCTGGCGAAGAAGCCCGATCTGATGATCCTGGGCGGCGGTGACGGAACGATCAGCGGGCTGGTCGATCACCTCGTCGGCACCGATACGGCGCTCGCGGTGCTGCCGCTGGGCACTGCGAACAGCTTCGCGCGCAGCCTGGGCATTCCGCTCGACATCGCAGGCGCCGTCGAGGTGATCCGCACGGGGCGGTTGAAGCGGATCGATCTCGGCATGATCGACAAGGATTATTTCGCCAATTGCGCCGCGATCGGGATCAGCCCGCAGATCGCGGAGACGGTGCCGCACGGCCTGAAGAAAGTGCTCGGGCGCGTCGGCTATATGGGCTGGGCGGCGCTGCAATATGCCAGGTTCCGCTCGTTCACGCTGATCGTGGGGGAGGGCCCGGACGCGCGGCGGCTGCGCGCGCTGGAGGTGCGGATTTCCAACGGACGGTTCCAGGGCGGGACCGAGCTGGTCGACGCCGCCGAGGTCGATTCGGGCGAGATCGTCGTCCAGGCGGTGCGCGGGCATTTCAAGCGGCGGCTGCTGAGGAACTGGGCGGCGAGCATGTTGCGGCTCGAGGCGCGGCACGACGACACGGTCGACTTCACCGGCACCTCGATCCGTATCGCGACCGAACCGCCGCTGCCGATCTCGATCGACGGCGAGGTGCTGGCGAAGACGCCGGTGACCGCGCATGTCGCGGCGGGGGTGATCGAGGTGATGGTGCCGGGGTGAAGTAACCATTGATCCTCCCCTGCGAGGGGAGGTGGCAGGCCGCAGGCCTGACGGAGGGGTGTCGCGCTATCGAGAGGGGGACACCCCTCCACCATCGCTACGCGATGGTCCCCCTCCCCTTCCAGGGGAGGATTGTTGCTGCCTTTACCCCGCCGGCTTGAGCATGCCGGCGGGTTCGACCACCACATGCGCCTCGTCCTCGCATTCGGCGGTGGTGGGCACGGTGAGCGCGCCTTTGCGCCACGGGCCCCAGCGGTAATAAGCGGCAGCGCCGATCAGCGTCGCAAGCGAGCCCAGCGGGAAGCTCCACCAGATGGCGTCGGCCTGCCAATCGCCGAGCAGGGCGCCGGCGAAACCGATGCGCACCGGATACATGGCGACGAACAGGATGAAGAGCGGCCCCCATACCGCGCCGTTGGCGCGCACCGTGCCGAACAGGATCATCGTCACGCCGAACAGCAGGAAGCCCCAGGTCGCGACGAGCTGGATATGGCGCGCGATCGGCAACGCGGGGCTGTCGCCGCCGAGGAACAGCGCGAGCACGGGCCGGTCGAAGATCGTGAGCAGCACCACCATGACGCCGGTCAGCAGCAGGTTGGCGCCGATGCCCGACCGCGTGATCCGGGCGACGCGATCCCACCGCCCCGCCCCGATATTCTGCGCCGCCATCGCCGACACCGCGGCGCCGATCGCCATCGCCGGCATCTGGACATAGGCCCAGAGCTGCTGCGTCACCCCATAGGCCGCGGCGGTATCGACGCCCTCGCGATTGACCAGCCCGATCATCGCCAGCGCGGCGGTGGACATCACCAGCATCTGCGCGCCGATCGGCACGCCCTTGGCGAGGATCAGCCGCAGCAAGGCGGGGTCGGGGATCAGATAACGCAGCTCGGCGCCCTTGAGGCGCAGCGGCAGGTCGCGGAAATGGATATAGGCGGTGAGACCAAGCACCGAGACGCTGTTGCCGATCAGCGTCGACATCGCCGAGCCGCCGATCCCCATGCGCGGGAACGGGCCGACGCCTTCGATCAGGAGCGGATTGAGGCCGCTGTCGAACAGCACGCTCAGCCCCATGAACCACAATGGCGTCATCGAATCGCCCGCGCCGCGCAGCGCCATCATCATCAGGATGAGCATCATCGAGGCGGGCAGCCCGAGGAAAATGACGCGCAGATAGGTGAGCGCGAGCGCGAAGGCGTCTCCCGGCGTGGCAAGCAACGTCAGTATCTCGGGCGCGAAGATATAGCCGAGCGCCGCGACCACGATCGAGCCCCCGAGCACGAGCCCGATCGCGGTGCCGAACGCGCGGCGGGCGCCCTCGATATCGTGGCGGCCGAAGCTCTGCCCGACGAGGATGGTCGCCGCCATGCCAAAGCCGAACACCGCGCCGAAGGTGAGGAACATGATGAGGTTGGCATTGGAGGTCGCCGCGAGCGCGCTCTCGCCGAGGAAGCGCCCCACCCAGATCGCGTTGATCGAGCCGTTGAGCGATTGCAGGATGTTCGAGCCGAGCGTCGGCAGCGCGAAGAGCAGGAGCGTGGCGGCGATCGGGCCGGAGGTGAGATCGCGTTGGCCGGCCTTTGGCATGGGGGGGGTTACGCCGTCCCGTCGCGATGGTTCCATCGTCGGCATGAGTTCCCCCGTTCCTTTCTTGCGCCGCCCCGGCGAAGGCCGGGGTCCAGTTACGCAAACATCACAGACGGAGGCGACCGCTCTCGACCGTCTCCCAACTGGGCCCCGGCCTCCGCCGGGGAGGGAGAATTGGGGACGGCTCTTATCCCAATCGCGTCAGCGCGGCCTGGAGACGGTCGACCTCGGCGGATTTTTCGGCGTGGTCGGCGCGGGCCTTTTCCACCGCCTCGGGCTTGGCGCGCTCGACGAAGCTCGGGTTGCCGAGGCGCGCGGCAAGGCCGTCGCGTTCCTTGCCCGCCGCGGCGATGCTCTTCGTGAGACGGGCACGTTCGGCGTCGAGATCGATCACGCCGGCGAGCGGCAGCACGAAAGTCGCTTCGTCGACGACAACCTGCGCGGCACCGCCGGCCGGGACGTCGTCCGGGGCGACATCCACCCGCGCCAGGTGGGCGAGCGCCGACGCTTGCCGGCCCAGGCGATCGGCCGTCTCGCCCGAGGCATCGCGAACGTGGAGCGGCAGGCGCGCGCCCGGCGGCACGTTGAGCTCGGTGCGGGCGGTACGCAGATCGGAGACGAGGCGGATCAGCCAGTCGATCTCCTTCACCGCGTCCGCATCGAGCGCCCGCGCGTCGGCCTTGGGCCATTGCGCGACGATCAACTCGTGCGTGCGCGTGCCGTTCGCGTGCCACAGCTCCTCGGTGATGAAGGGCATGAACGGGTGGAGCAGCACCAGGATCTGATCGAGCACCCAGCCGGCGACGGCGCGGGTTTCTTCGGCTTCAAGCCCCTCCCCTTCAGGGGAGGGGTTGGGGTGGGGAAGAGCCGCAGATGGTGTGCTCTGCGAGACAACCCCCACCCCCTGCCCCTCCCCTGAAGGGGAGGGGTTTGAGAGGACCGGCTTGATCAGTTCGAGATACCAGTCGCAGAAGCGGCTCCAGACGAACTGGTAGATCGCGTTCGCCGCCCCGTCGAAACGCAGGTCGGCGAGCGCGAGGTCGACCGCCTGGATGGTCTCGACCGTCTCGGCGACGATCCATTTGTTGACCGCGAGGCTCGCCTCGGGCGCGTCGAGCGTGGTGCTGCCGCCGATGCCGTTGGCCTGGCAGAAGCGCGCGGCGTTCCACAGCTTGGTGGCGAAGTTGCGATAGCCGGCGACGCGGCTCTCATCCATCTTGATGTCGCGGCCCTGGCTCTCCATCGCCGCCATGAAGAAGCGCAGCGCGTCGGCGCCATATTGGTCGATCAGGCCGAGCGGATCGACCGTGTTGCCCTTGGACTTGGACATCTTCTGCCCATCCGATGCACGGACGAGGCCATGGAGATACAATGTCTTGAAGGGCACTTCTCCCATGAAGTGCAACCCTTGCATCATCATCCGTGCGTCCCAGAAGAACAGGATGTCGAAGCCCGAGATGAGAATGTCGTTGGGGTAGCGGCGCTGCCATTCGGTTGCAGCCCTACCTCCGTTCGTGTCGAGCGAAGTCGAGACACGCTGATGGTCCGCTCGATCCCGCTTCTCGACTTCGCTCGAAGCGAACGGGGCTTGGTTGGAGCCCTCGGGCCAGCCCATCGTCGCGAACGGCCAGAGGGCTGAGGAGAACCAGGTGTCGAGGACGTCCTCGTCGCGGCGGAGCGGAACGCCTTCGCCCGCCTGCGCCTGCGCTTCATCCTCGGTCTCGGCGACGAAGATGCGGCCGTCTTCGGCATACCAGGCCGGAATCCGGTGTCCCCACCACAATTGCCGCGAGACGCACCACGGCTGGATGTTCTCCATCCAATTGAAGAAGGTTTTCTCCCACGTCTTCGGCACGATCTTGATCGCCCCCGAACGCACCGCTTCGATCGCCGGCTGCGCGAGCGTCTCGGCGTCGACATACCATTGGTCGGTGAGCCAGGGCTCGATCACCACGCCCGAGCGGTCGCCATAGGGGGTCTGGATGACGCGATCCTCGACGCGTTCGAGGAAGCCCGCCTCGTCGAGCATCGCGACGACGCGCGCGCGCGCCTCGAAGCGATCGAGGCCGAGTAGTTCCTCGGGCACCAACCCGTCGGCGGTCTGCGTCACCCTGGCCTGAGCGTCGAGCATGTTGAGCATGTCGGACGCTTTGATTCCGGCGCGAATGCCGACCTCGAAGTCGTTGAAATCATGCCCCGGCGTGATCTTCACCGCGCCCGAGCCGAGCTCGGGATCGGCGTGTTCGTCGGCGACGATCGGGATTTCGCGGCCGGTGATCGGCAGACGAACCTTCTTGCCGATCAGCGCGGTGTAGCGCTCGTCGGTCGGGTGGACCGCGACCGCCATGTCGGCGAGCATCGTCTCGGGGCGCGTGGTGGCGACGTGGATGAAGCCGGCTGAGCCTGCCCCGGACCCCGATCCGGGGTCCGCCAGCGGGTATTTGAGGTGCCAGAACTTGCCTTGCACCTCGCGCGTCTCGACCTCGAGGTCGCTGATCGCGGTGCCGAGGCCGGGATCCCAGTTGACCAGCCGCTTGTCGCGGTAAAGCAACCCCTCGTTATGGAGATCGACGAACACCTTGAGGACCGCCTTCGAGAAGCCCTCGTCCATCGTGAAGCGCTCGTTGGCCCAATCCATCGAGCAGCCGAGGCGGCGCAATTGCTGCGTGATCTGGCCACCGGATTCGGCCTTCCACTCCCACACCTTCTCGACGAACTGCTCGCGCGTGTAGTTGGTGCGCTTGTCCTGCTTGAGCGCCATCTGCCGCTCGACCACCATCTGCGTGGCGATGCCGGCGTGATCGGTGCCGACCACCCAGAGCGCGTCCTTGCCCTGCAGCCGCGCGTGGCGGACGAGGATGTCCTGCAGCGTGTTGTCGAGCGCGTGGCCGATATGGAGGCTGCCGGTCACGTTGGGCGGCGGGTTGACGATCGTCCACGGCGCGGCGTCGGGCCGCGCGGGGTGGAACAGGCCACGCTCCTCCCAATGCGCGTACCAGCGCTTCTCGATGGCGGCGGGGTCGAAGGTCTTTGGCAGGTCGGTCATGAAGCGCCCTTAGCGGCGCGAAGCGCGGTTCGCCAAGCCTGCACGGTGGCGCGGGGCGAATTACTCCTGCCCGGTGATCCGGGTGATCTCGCGCGAGACCATTTTCTCGACCAGTTCGGGGAGGTGCGCGTCGAGCCAGTCGCGGAGCATCGGGCGGAGCATCTGCTCGACCAGCCCCTGGAGCGTGTCGGTGCCCGCGACCTCGGGCTTGACGATCAGCTTCGACAGCGATTCGAGCGCGCCGCGGCTCGCCTGCGCGGCCTGCTCGGACAAGATCTGTTCGCGGCGCCCCTGTGAAGTGAGCTTGGCGTCGGGCCGAGGCGTCGCCGGCACGGGATCGCTCAGCTCGAGCACCTCGTCGGCGTCGTCCTGCGATTTTCCGGTTTCGGCCGCTTCGGGCTTGGCCGCACGCGTCGCGCGGCGCGCCCGGGCGGACGTCGACACGTCGCCTTCTTCGGCGATGATGCGCTTGATGGAGGACAGGATGTCTTCCATCGACGGCTCGGCGCTCACGTCCCCCATCCTCAACCCCACGCGCATGGGACCGCCTACTGGCGATCAGGAAGCGTTTCACCTGCGGGATTCGTGAGCGTCCTGTCAACCGGCGTATCGAGGATCGGATCGAGCGCGTCATGCACTTCGGCGCCCTGCGCGGGCGTTTCGGCGGTGCTGGTGCTGACCGCCTGCGGCTCGGGGTCGCTATCCCAATCCCAGATGCGATCGTGGACGCGTTCGTAATTGGCGACCGGATCGTAGAGCACGCCGCCGTCGAGCCCAAGGTCGCGCGCCTCGGCCTTGCCCATGTCCGCGAGCAGGGTGAAGCCGGCGACATAGGCGTCGCGACGGGCGGTGACGAGAGTCACCTGCGAATTGAGCAATTCCTGTTCGGCGTTGAGGATGTCGAGGATGGTGCGGTTGCCGACGCTGTTTTCGGCGCGCACGCCTTCGAGCGACAGCCGGTTCGCGCTGACGGCCTTTTCCGACGAGGCGATCACCTGCTGCGCCGATTGCCATACGGCGTAGGACGAGCGCGTGTTGGCGATGACGCTGCGCTCGACGTCGATCGCATGCTCGATCGCCTCGCTGTGCTGCGCCTGCGCCTGGCGCACCTGCGCGGCGGGGCGGCCGCCCTGGAACAGCGGGATCGAGAGCGTCACGCCCCCGGTCACCCCGAGCCCGGAATTCTGTGCGGTCCCCGCGCTCGTCCCCGGCGAGGAGCCGAGATAATTGAAATAGTTGCCGCCTGCGACCACGCTCACCGTCGGCAGCCGCTGCCCTTTCGCGACGCCCACGTCGAACCCCGCTGCTTTGCTCTGCTTGACCGCGGCGAGCAGCGCCGGGTTGTTCTCGATCGCCACGTCCGCCGCGGAATCGGCGCTGGCGGGAAGACCGGGAAGCGCCGGCGGCGGTTCCAGATCGCCGGGAGGGCTGCCGACCAGCCGGACGTAATTCTCGCGACTGGCGATGAGATTCGCCTGCGCCGTCTGCAGATCGCTGCGTGCGAGCGCCAGCCGGGCCTCCGATTGGGCGACGTCGGTGCGCGTCAGATCGCCCACCTGGAAGCGATCCTGCGTCGCCTGGAGGTTGACGTCGAGCACATGGACGTTCTGCTGGTTCAAGGCGACGATCGCCTCGTCGCGGATCACGTCCATATAGGCGGCGACGACGGCGGAGAAGAGATCGGCCTCGGTGCCGCGCAAATTGTCGCGCCCCGCCTTGACGCGCGTCTTTGCCGCCGCGACCGAGTTGCGCACCGCACCGCCGTTGAACACCGGCAGCGAGACGTTCGCCTGCGCATCGATCGAGCGCGGCGTCGAGGCGAAGATGTTGCTCGCCGAGCGCAGGGTCTCGGTATAGCCGCCGTTGAGCGACGCCGAGGGCAATCCGTAGGACCGCGCGATCGACACGTTTTCGTCGTTGCCGCGCTGGTTGGCGCGCGCGGCGTTGAGCGTGGGGTTGGTCTGATAGGCCTTGAGCAACGCCTCGCGCAGCGTCTCGGCCGATGCCGGGCTCGCGATCAGCGCCAGCGCGGCGCCGGCGAGCAGAACAGGTCGAAGCGTCAAGGCCATCCCCACCCTTTAGAATTGAAAGCTTTTCGGTTTCGCGAAGCCCGGCAGCGCGACGCAATCCACATCGGCGAAGTCGCGCAGCCCGAAGCCCCCTTCGGTGCGCCGGCCGGCGGCGAGCCGGGTGACGCCGCGATCGATCAATCCCGTGGCGACGCTGCCGCCCGGCTTGACCTGCGCGACAAGCGCCTCGGGCAGATGCTCGACCGCGCCGTCGACGACGAGCACGTCATAGGGCGCGCCGCCGGGAGCGCCCGCTTCGAGCGGTCCCTCGACCAGCGTCACATGCGTGCCCGTCAGCGCCGCGCGGGCGGCAGCGGCGAGTTCGGGATCGGATTCGACCGCCGTCACGTTCGCGGCGAGTTCCGCGAGCACGGCGGCAGTGTAGCCGCTCGCGGCGCCGATCAGCAGCACCGAATCGGTGGGCGCGATCTCAGCTGCCGTCAGCAGCCGCCCGGTCGCCATCGGCAGGTTCGCCGCCCGGTTGCGTCCGAGCGGCACCGCGGTGTCGCGATAGGCGAGCGGCGCGACATTTTCCGGCAGATAGGCTTCGCGCGGGACGCGCAGCATCGCCGTCACCACCCGCGGATCGTCCACCGCATTGGTGCGCAGCTGGCTTGCCACCATGGCCTCGCGCATGGCGGTGAAATCGGTCGGTTCGGTCGCTTGCTGAATCATGATCGCTTCCCTGTCGCACAACTGTTTTAGTCGCGCAATACACTTATTGGCTCGTGCGGCTTGTATCGTGCGCTCCGTCCCGCGCCAAGAACGTCGCGGCATTTTCGGAAACGGCGGTTGACATGCGTCGCGGCCTTGCGCATCTGCCCCCGCTCCGGCCCGATGGCGGAGTGGTGACGCAGAGGACTGCAAATCCTTGCACCCGGGTTCGATTCCCGGTCGGGCCTCCATGTTTGCACGAAGGCGGCTGACGCGATGACCGCAGCGCCGACCACCGGCCTCGAACGCATCCTCCTCGACAATCGCGCGCGTCTCGTGCGGTTCCTGGCGGCGCGCGGCGCAGGCGACGATGCCGAGGACGTGTTCCATGAGCTGTGGCAGAAAATCGCCGCGCAGCCGGGCAAGCCGGTCGCGCAGCCGATGTCGTACCTGTTCCGCGCCGCCGAGAATCTGATGCGCGACCGCCACCGCGCCGATCAGGCGCGCGGTCGCCGCGAGCAGGATTGGCAGGAGAGCGACGGCGCCCCCGCCCCGCCCCCCGGCGGCGACCGCGTGCTGCTGGCGCGCGAGCGGCTGCGCGAGGCCGAGGCGGTGCTCGCGGGGCTCGGCGAGCGTGCCGACACGGTCTTTCGCCGGTACCGAATCGACGGGATCGGCCAGGCCGAGATCGCGCGCGACCTGGGCGTCAGCCTCAGCACGGTCGAGAAGGATCTGCAAAAGGCCTATCGTGCGCTGGCCGAGCTACGGGAGCGGTTCGATGCGGAATGAGGCGGCGTGCTCCGTCGTGTCCGGGATATGGCCATGACTCGATCTTCCGACCAGCCTAGCGACACCGCGCGTCTGTGGGCGATTCGCGTCGCCGATGCGGATTTCGGCGATTGGGACGGTTTCACCGACTGGCTCGCCGCCGATCCGGCGCATGCCGCCGCCTATGATCGCGCGGTCGACGCGCACGAGGCCGCCGATGCGCTGTTCGACGTGCCCGACGCGCCGGCCACGGTTCCGGCCGACACGCCACGGCCGAGCCGTCGCCACTTCGTGTGGCTGGGCGCGGGCGGCGCGATCGCAGCCGCACTGGCGGTGACGCTGGGGCTCAACGTGATGGCGCCCGACGCGGGCGCCCCCTATGCGATCGAGACCGGCCCCGGCGCGCACCGCACGGTCGCGCTCGCCGACGGCTCGAGGATCGAACTCAACGGCGACACGCGGATCGTGTTCGACAAGGCCGCGCCGCGGCTCGCCAGCCTCGAACGCGGCGAGGCGATGTTCCATGTCCGCCACGACGAGTCCGATCCGTTCGTGGTGAAGATCGGCGACGACACGCTGGTCGATGCCGGCACCGCGTTCGACGTGGTGCGTGATCCGCGCAGGACGCGCGTCCAGGTCGCCGAGGGCAAGGTGATCTACAACCCCGATGTCGACAAGCTCGCGCTCGATGCCGGCGCGACGCTGGTGATCGAGCGCGACGGCGTGACGCTCGGACGCATGACGCCGGGCGATATCGGCGGGTGGCGCGCGGGCACGCTCGTCTATGCCGGCATGCCGCTGGAAACCGTGGCGGCCGACCTTTCCCGCAACCTGGGGCGCCCGATCGAGGCCGCGCCCGCGATCGCGGCGCAGCGCTTCACCGGCACGCTCGCGCTCGGCGACGGCGATGCCGGCGCGACGCTGACACGGATCGCGCCGTTGCTCGGGGTGGTGCCGCAGCCTAAGGGTGACGGTTGGACCCTGACCAGCCCGAACCGTGCGCAGCCTTAGCCTAACGATCGCTCCGATCGCCCTTGCAGGGGCAGCCCTCGCCGCCCCGGCGCAGGCCGGGCAGCGCGCGTCCGTTTCGGTGGACGAGACCCGGCTCGACCGCGCGATCATCGCGATCGGCAAGCAGACCGGCGCCAGCATCGGGCTGCGCGATCCCAGCCTTGCGCATGTCCGCGTCCACGCGATCAAAGGGCGGATGGATGCCGCCGAAGCGCTCGCGGCGCTGCTCGCCGGGACCGAGGCGCGCGCGCGCCGCATCGCCGACGACACCTTCCTGATCGAGCGCGCGGTCGCGGCGCGCCGTCCGACGGAGGTGCCGCAGACGACGCATCTCGAGCCGCCGCCGCCCGAGGAGATCGTCGTCACCGCGAGCAAGCGCGGCACCTTGCTGTCGCAATTCCCCGGCACCGCGAGCGTCATCGACGGCGCGGCTTTCTCGCTCGGCGAGGCGGCGCTGGGCACCGACGGCATCGCCAACCGCGTCGCGAGCCTCACGTCGACGCATCTCGGCCCGGGGCGCAACAAGCTCTTCATCCGCGGGGTCGCCGATTCGAGCTTCACCGGGCCGACCCAATCGACCGTCGGCCAATATTGGGGCAATGCGCGGCTGACCTACAGCGCGCCCGATCCCGATCTGAGGCTCTACGACGTCGCCTCGGTCGAGGTGCTCGAGGGGCCGCAGGGCACGCTCTACGGCGCGGGCTCGCTGGGGGGCATCATCCGCGTCGAGCCGATGCCGCCCGATCTCTACGATACCGGAGGCGGCGCCTGGGCGGCGGGACTGCTGACCCAGCACGGCGACCCGGGCGGCGATGCCGGAACCGTGCTCAACGTGCCGATCGCCGAAGGCACCGCGGCGTTTCGCGGGCTCGTCTATGGCGGGATCGACGGCGGCTATATCGACGACCGGTTGCGCGGGCGCGACGACGTCAACCGCGTGCGCACGCTCGGCGCGCGCGGCGCGGTGCGCGTCGCGGTGGCGCCCGACTGGACGATCGACCTCACCGGCACTTTCCAGAGCATCAAGGGCGACGATGCCCAATATGCCGATCGCGACGGCGGGCTGACCCGCGCGAGCGCGGTCGCCCAGCCCTTTCGCAACGATTACCTGCTCGGCGAATTCACCGTGCGCGGGATGATCGGGGATATCCGGCTGGTCTCGGCGACCGGCATATCGGACCAATATGTCGCGGAGACGTTCGACGCGACCACCGGCGACACCCCCCGCGCCTTCTCGCAGACCAGCAAGATCCGCATGGTGACGTCGGAAACCCGGCTGTCGCAGCGTAGCGACGACGGCAGCGGCTGGCTCGTCGGCGTCAGCCTGCTCCACAACAGCGCGCGGCTCAACCGCAAGATCGGCGACGTGGCGATGCTCGCGCCCGCGGCCGGCGTGCGCAACAAAATCGACGAGGCGACGCTGTTCGGCGAGGCGACGATCGCGCCGCTGCCGCGCCTCGCGATCAGCGCCGGTGGGCGGATGACCTATTCGTGGCTCTCGGGCACCGCCGAGGACGTGCCCCAGACCTACGCCTTCCGCTTCGATGCGGAAGCGCGCGCGAGTCGCGGCGAATGGCGGGCGCTGCCGTCGGTGTCGGTGCGCTACAACCCGCTCGACGACCTGCTGCTCTACGCGCGCTACGAGGAAGGCTATCGCCCCGGCGGGCTTTCGATCGACAGCGATTTCATCCAGCGCTTCGACGGCGACCGCATCGGCACCGCGGAGATCGGCCTGCGCTGGGGCGGTGCTGCCGATGGCGACATCGAGATCGGGGCCTCGCTGGCGGCGACGCGCTGGGACGACATCCAGGCCGACCTGATCGACGGCGTGGGCTTTCCGACCACCGCCAATATCGGCGACGGCCGCATCCACTCGGCCGGCGTAAACGCAACCTGGCGCGTGACGCCCGCGCTCAAGCTCGACGCCTCGGTCTATCTCAACGACAGCAAGGTGACCGCGCCCGCGCCGGTGTTGATCGCGACGATGGCGCCGGCGTTCGACGGCTTTGCGCCCAATGCCGATGCGCTCGCCCGGAAAGTCGCCGATTCGCTGCCCAATATCGCCGGGGTGAGCGCGCGGGTCGGCTTCGATTACGGCGCGGAGATCGGCAACGGGATGCTGCTCCGGCTGAGCGGATACGGCCGCTATGTCGGCAAGTCGCGACTGGGGATCGGGCCGCGGCTCGATCAGCCGCAGGGCGACCTGCTCGACACCGGGCTCGAACTCAGGATCGGCGGCGCCGACCGAGCGGTTTCCCTCGGCGTCACGAACCTGTTCGACACCCGAGCCAACCGCTTCGCGCTCGGCAGTCCGTTCCTGCTCGACCAGGCCGACGCCGTCACGCCGCTCAGGCCGCGCACGATCCGCCTCGGGATCGAGATGGGATTCTAGACCCGCTTTCGATCTGCTCGAATCGTCACCCCGGACCTGGGTTTTCATCGACGCACTGCGTTGGCGGATACCCTTGTTGCGGGCGGTGTGAAGTGGAGAAAGTGGAGCGCATCGCAGGGTTTTTGCCCAGAATGCGACCGCGACGCCCCTGGATGGCGACCGACGCGCGACATCGACGCGACAGCATGGCGACACGGACGCGACACCCATGCACCACCCACGCGCCCGACGCGCGCCGCCGGCGCGACACTCGTGCAACGTCCGCGCGCCTCGGTCGCGCCGCTGCCGGTATCGAGCAACGCGGCGGGCACGATATGGGAGCCCTCCTGTTCCATTCCACAGGGTAGAACATAAAACGAACATGTAGGACAGGGATTTCAGGGACTGCCCTGTCGAGATCCGAATGCTGCTTGTGTTGCTGCGAAAGCGGGAACCCGGACCGGTTTTCGATCAGGTTGGGTCGTCCCGCTTTCGTTGGGCCCGAGCAAAGCAGAAGGAAGAAGCAGGATACCGGATGCCCCGCTTTCGCGAGGCCGGGCAAGTCCGACATGACGGGTGGGAGGATAGGCAAGGCTCATGGAGATTGAGCGGTCGCTTTCCATCGTCGGGATTCGTCGACACCGCACGGGAATTTTTACGGGATCGGCGCCGCCGGTCCGTCACGCCCCTCGAAACCAAAGGTTCAGAGGAGCGACATGCGTACCCTTTTGTGCACCACCAGCCTGACGTCGGCCGCCCTGCTTGCCGCGTTCCCCGCCGCGGCGCAGACCAAGATCGAAACCAAGATCACGACGCCGGTCGCGACCTCGACCGTCAAGGACGGCGCACCCGACGATATCGAGATCACCGACAAGGGCTCGGTGGTGCCGACCGGCGGTACGGCGGTGACGCTCGATAGCGACAACGACGTCAAGAATGCGGGCACGATCCAAGTCAGCGACGCCAACGGCGCGGCCGGTATCCGCGCCACGACCAGCGGCACCGGCACGATCGCCAACAGCGGCAAGATCACGATCGACGAGGATTACACCGCCAAGGACGACGATGACGACGGCGATATCGACGGGCCGTTCGCCAAGGGCAGCAACCGCTTCGGCATCGTGACCGACGGCGCCTTCACCGGATCGATCGTCAATTCGGGCGCGATCACCGTCGAGGGCAATGATTCGGGCGGAATCGCCGTCAACGGGCCGCTGACGGGTTCGCTCAACAACAGCGGCACGGTCACGGTGACCGGCGACGATTCGGTCGGCATCAGCGCCGGCAACGTCAGCGGCGACGTCACGATCAACGGCACCGTGAAGGTGCAGGGCGAAAACGCGGTCGGTGTCGCGCTCGACGGCGATATCGGCGGCGCGGCGGTGTTCCAGGGCGCGGTTTCGACGACGGGCTATCGGTCGACCAGCCTGCCGTCGGATACCGAAAAGCTCGATGCCGACGATCTGCTCCAGGGCGGCCCCGCGGTGCGCGTCGCCGGCAACATCTCGGGCGGGCTCATCTTCGCCGCGCCGCCCGCCGACAATGATGAGGACGAAGACGACGAGGACGGCGACGGCGTCGACGATTCGAAGGAAGGTACGGCGGCGATCGTCTCCTATGGCGCCGCGCCCGCAGTCGAGATCGGCTCGGCGTCGCGTGACATCGCGCTGGGTGCGGTCGAGGGCGACGACGGCGGGCACGGCCTCGTCATCGACGGCGGCATCGCCGGCCAGGGCGTCTATGAAGGCGTGGATGCGGTCGCGGTCTCGATCGGCGGGACCGGCCATGCGGTCGATCTCGCGGGCGGGATCGCGGTGGGCGGCACCATCGCCGCGCAGGGCCAGGCCAATGCGACCGCGCTGCGCATCGGCGCAGGCACCTCGGCACCCGATATCACCGTCACCGGCGCCGTGGGCGCCAAGGGCGGGAGCGGTGAAGGCCACACCACGCGGGCGATCGACATCGCCGCCGGCGCGACGGTAACGCATCTCAGCAACAGCGGCACGATCCAGGCGTCGGCGAGCGGCAAGGGCATTGCAACCGCGATCCACGACGGTGCCGGCGGCCTCTCGCTGATCGAAAATTCGGGCGCGATCGCCGCCGCCAACTCCGACACCGCAGGCGACGCGATCGCGATCGATCTCACCGCCAACAACAACGGCGCGACGGTGAAGCAGCTCGCGGTCGAGGAAGGCACCGCGCCCTCGATCGAAGGCGATGTTCGTTTCGGATCGGGCAACGACGTGCTCGACGTGGCCGACGGCAGCGTCGCAGGCGGCGTGACGTTCGGCGCGGGCGCCAACCGCCTCGCGCTGGCGGGCGACGCCAAGCAATCGGGCAGCGTCGCGTTCGGCGCGGGCGCCGACACGCTGAGCCTCGCGGGCACCTCGCAGCTCGCCGCCAATGTGGATTTCGGCGGCGGCGCCGATATCCTGACGATGGCGGAAGGCACGGCGTTCAGCGGCAAGCTGAGCAACAGCGGCGGCGTCGCGGCCAGCATCTCGGGCACGTTCGACCCGACGAACACGGGCAATGTCGCCCTCGCCTCGCTCGATGTGGGCACGAAGGGCGTGCTCGGCGTCACGATCGACAGCGAGAACGACACCAACACCGTCTATCAGGTCGCGGGCGCCGCCAATTTCGCCGAAGGGTCGACGGTGCGCGTCCATCTGACGAGCGTCGCCGGATCGCTGGGCGATCACGTGATCGTGCAGGCGGGCACGCTGACCGGCGGCGACAATGTCGCGAGCGCCGACACCGAGTTGCCCTTCCTGTTCAAGAGCGACCTCTCGAGCGATGCCGATGCCGGCACCGTGACGCTGACGATCGACCGCAAGAACGCGACCGAGCTGGGCTTCAACAAGTCCGACGCGGGCGCCTACGATGCGGTGTTCGCCGCGCTCGACAAGGACGCGGACATCGCGAACACCTTCCTCGCGATCGGCGACGGCGACACCTTCCGCTCGCGCTATCGCAGCTTCCTGCCCGATCATGCGGGCGGACTGTTCGAATCGGTGACGCAGGCCTCGCGTGCGAGCGCGCGGTTCCTCGGCGACTATCAGCCGATGGTGCAGAGCGGGGGCTGGAACTTCTGGGTGCAGCAGGTCGCCTGGGGCACATCCAAGGATCTCGGCGACACCGCCGCCTACGACATCGGCGGCTGGGGCGCGACCGCGGGGATAGAGCATGCGCTGGGCGGCGCGGGCTTCGCCGGCATCACGCTGGGCGCGGCATTGGGCCATGACGACGACGGCTCGACCGACAACGAGGTGTCGAGCGAGCAGTACGAGATCGCAGCGCACTGGCGCGGGCGCTGGGGCGGCCTCGCGCTCGCCGCGCGCGGCGGCATCGCCAAGGTCGATTTCGACGGCCAGCGCCGGTTCGACGCCCCCGATTTCAGCCGCGTCGCCTCGGCCGATTGGGGCGGCACGCTGGTTTCGGGCATCGTGCGGGCGTCCTATGAGGTGCCGCTCGGCACGCGCCTCTACGTCCGCCCGACCGCGCAGTTCGATTATTACAAGCTGAGCGAGGACGCGCATACCGATCAGGGCGGCGGCCCCGCCTTCAACCTGATCGTCGACAAGCGCACCAGCGACGAGGCCACCGCCTCAGGCCTGCTCGCGCTCGGCTACAATTTCGGCAACCTCGATCCGGCTGGCGGCTGGTTCCGGGTCGAGCTCGAAGGCGGACGGCGCGAGATCGTCGGTGGGTCGATGGGCGCCACGACCGCACGCTTCGAGGACGGCGATCCGTTCACGCTCGAAGCCGACGAGCGCAAGAGCGGTTGGGTCGGCCGAATCCGGGCGGGCGGCGGATCGGATCGCTTCAGCATCACCGGCGAGGCGGGCGCGGAGGAACAGCTCGGCCACGCCGCGGTTTCGGCGCGCGTTTCGCTCAACTTCGGCTGGTAGGCGCGCCCACCATACCGTTGCAATGCAGCAACAGCTTTGCGGCGATAAAGCCACGCTGCGTTGCAATGATACGACAGCGATATGACATTCTCCCCGAACGGCCCGGCATCGACCCGGGCTGAATCAGGGAGAATGTCATGCGCCCGACCTTGCTTATCGCCCTTGCCTGCACCACCGCCGCGATCGCCCCGCCGGCCTGGAGCCAGACGGTCGACGATCAGGCCGCGGGCGAACCCGGCACGTCCGATCCGTCGCAGACGATCGTCGTCACCGGCAGCCGGCTGGGCGCGCGAACGCTCGCCGACAGCCCGGTGCCGGTCGATGTGATCGGCGGCGACAGCCTGCGCACCAGCGGCTATTCCGAGACCAACAAGGTTCTCAACCAGCTCGTCCCCTCGTTCAACTTCCCGCAGCCGTCGCTGACCGACGGCACCGATTCGATGCGCCCCGCGACGCTGCGCGGCCTCGCGCCCGACCAGACCTTGGTGCTGATCAACGGCAAGCGCCGCCACACGTCGGCGCTGCTCAATCTCAACGGCTCGGTGGGGCGCGGCTCGTCGTCGGTCGATCTCAACGAGATCCCGCCGATCGCGATCGACCGGATCGAGGTGCTGCGCGACGGCGCCTCCTCCCTCTATGGCTCGGATGCGATCGCGGGCGTGATCAACATCGAACTGTCGAAGCGCGTCGGCGTGCGCGGTACGGTGACCTACGGCCAGTATCGCACGCGGATGGACGGCGTGGATGAGGTGACCGGCGTCGTCACCGGGCCGGACGGCCGTCCCGTCGTGACCAGCGCCGGATCGTCGCCGTCAGGCGACTTCCTCGAGCTGCAGACCACGGGCAAGGATCGCGTGCGCCACGACGGCGAGACGGTGACGCTGGCGACCAGCATCGGCCTGCCGGTGGAGAACGGCTATTTCGTCTTCTCCGGCCAGTTCAGCGACCGAGACCCTACCAACCGCTCGGGTGCCGACCCGCGCCGCCAGTTCAGCGCCGTGGGCGACCCGCGCGAACTCAGCTTCGATCGCTACAACCACCGCTTCGGCGACGGCAAATCGACCGATTACAACTTCTTCGTCAACGCCGGGCACGACATCGGCGCGTTCGAGCTCTACGCCTTCGGCAGCTACGGCATCCGCGACGCCAATGCGGCGGGCTTCTATCGCCGCAGCAACGACCCCCGGAACCGTGACTACGGCGCGTCGCTCACCGATTTCGTGCCCTATTATCCCAACGGCTTCCTGCCGCAAATCACCAGCGAGATCGAGGACGTCTCAGGCGCGGTCGGCCTCAAAGGCGAGGTCGGCGGCGGCTGGAACGCCGATCTGTCGGTCGTCTACGGCTCGAACGAGCTCGATTACGGCGTGGTCAACAGCTTCAACACCTCGATCGGCAGCCCGAACAGCCCGCAGCGGTTCGACGCCGGCGGCATGGCGGTGGGCCAGACGGTGGTGAACCTGGACCTCACCCATCCCTTCGACGTCAGCTTCATGAAGAGCCTGGGCGTTGCGGTGGGCGGCGAATATCGCAACGAGAATTTCAAGATCCGCCCCGGCCAGGAAGCGAGCTACATCAACGGCCCCTACAGCGCGTTCGGCGCGCCGGGCGGATCGCAGGTGTTTCCGGGTTTCCGCCCCAACAATGCGGTCGATGTCTCGCGGGACAGCTTCGCGGGCTATGTCGAGGTGGACGGCGACGTCAACGACGCACTCTCATTCCAGCTCGCCGGGCGCTACGAGCATTATTCGGACTTCGGCGACACGCTGAACGGCAAGATCGCGGCGCGTTTCGAGATCGTGCCGGGCGTCGCGCTGCGCGGGTCGGCCTCGACCGGCTTCCGTGCCCCGAGCCTCGCGCAGCAATATTTCGCCACGACCTCGACCAACAACGTCAACGGCACGCTGATCGAGGTGGGCACCTTCCCGGTATCCAATCCGGTGTCGGTCGCGCTGGGATCGAAGCCGCTCAAGGCCGAGAAATCGACCAACCTGGGCGGCGGCATCGCGCTCAATCCGCTGCCCGGCCTCAGCCTGACGGCCGATTACTACAACATCAAGGTCCGCGACCGCGTGACGCTGACCGAGAACCTGCAAGGCGCCGACGTCGTCCAGATCCTCGAGGACGCGGGGATCAACAACGTCACCTCGGCCCGATTCTTCGTCAACGGCGTCGATACGCGCACGCAGGGCCTCGACGTGGTCGGCACCTATCACATCCCCGACACCGGCTTCGGCGAACTGACGCTGACCGCAGGTTATAACTACAACAAGACCAAGATCACCGATCGCACCTCGCTGCCGTCGCTGCCCGGGCTGATTCTGTTCGGGCGCACCGAATCGCTGCGCCTCACCGACGGCCAGCCGCGCGACAAGATCAACCTGTCGGCGGACTGGAACCTCGACCGCTTCGGCATCACCGCGCGCACCAACCGCTACGGCAAGGTGCTGAGCCCCGGCGGGTCGAACGACCTCTCGGTCGGGCCCGGCGAGTCGCCCGGCGACTACACGCTCGGCGCGAAGTGGATCACCGACATCGAAGGTCGCGTGCGGCTGGTCGACGGGCTCGAGATCGCGGTGGGCGCGGACAATGTGTTCGACGTCTATCCCGACCATGTGCCGGTGGGCGGGGCGTTCGGCACGGCGGGCTATTACCTGCCCTATTCGAGCTTCTCGCCGTTTGGCTTCAACGGGCGCTTCCTCTACGGACGCCTCTCGATCACCTATTGAGCGAGGACGACATGCGGCACGCCGGCACCCTGCTTTCTTCCCTGGTGCTGGCGCCGCTGGCGCTGACGGCGGCCTGCGCCCCGCAGACCGCCGGCCCCGCGCCGGCCGCGTCATCGCAGGCGATCTCCGATCGCGCGCTCGATACGTCGAGCGCGGCGGCGGTCGACTGGCGGGCGAGCAAGCCGGTCACGGCGCCGCACGCGATGGTCGTCTCGGCGCAGCACCTCGCGACCGAGGTGGGAGTCGATATCCTCAAACGCGGGGGCAATGCGGTCGATGCCGCGGTCGCCGTCGGCTATGCCGAGGCGGTGGTGCATCCGTGCTGCGGCAATATCGGCGGCGGCGGATTCATGACGATCCACCTCGCTTCGGGCGAGAATCTGTTCCTCGATTTCCGCGAGAAGGCGCCGCTCGCCGCGACCGCGACCCTGTTCCAGGACGAGAACGGCAATGTCGTGAAGGGGCGGAGCACCGGCACCTGGCTCGGCGTCGGCACGCCCGGCACGGTGATGGGATTGAACGAGGCGCTCGAACGTTACGGCACGATGAAGCTGGCGGACGTGATTGCGCCGGCGATCGAGCTTGCCGAGAAGGGCTATGTGCTGCTGCCCGGCGACGTGAAGATCCTCGACAATCGCACCGAGGATTTCGCGAAGGAGCCCAATGTCGCGGCGATCTTCCTCAACCATGGCCGCCCCTTCGTCGCGGGCGATCGGCTGGTGCAGAAACAGCTCGGCGCGACGCTGCGCGCGATCGCAGCGGGCGGCACCGACGCCTTCTATCACGGCAAGCCCGCCCAGGCCGTGGCGGCGGCGAGCGTGGCGAACGGCGGCCTGCTCACCACCGAGGATTTCGCCAAATATACCGTGCAATGGGACGAGCCCGTCACCTGCGACTATCGCGGCTATACCGTCGTCTCCGCCCCGCCCCCGAGCTCGGGCGGCACGACCTTGTGCGAGATATTGCAGACGATCGAGGGCTATCCGCTCTCCAAATGGGGCTATGCCTCGGTCGAGGGGACGCACCACATCGTCGAGGCCGAACGGCGCGCCTATGCCGATCGCAACACCGATCTGGGCGACCCGGCGTTCGTCAAGAACCCCGTCCAGACGCTGATCTCTGAAGAGCACGCCGCGAAGCTGCGCGCGAGCATCCTGCCCGACCGCGCCACGCCGTCGAGCGAGATCAAGGGCGGCGTCAGCGCCACCGAGGGCACCAACACCACGCATTATTCGGTAGTGGACAAGGACGGCAACGCGGTCGCGGTCACCTACACGATCAACTATCTGTTCGGCGTGGGCAAGATCGCGGGCGACACCGGCTTCTTCCTCAACAACGAGATGGACGATTTCACCTCGAAGCCGGGCGTGCCCAACAGCTTCGGGCTCGTCCAGGGCGCGGCCAATTCGGTCGGGCCGGGCAAGCGGCCGCTGTCCTCGATGACGCCGACGATCCTGCTCAAGAACGGCAAGGCCTTCATGGTGACGGGCAGCCCCGGCGGCTCGACGATCATCACCACCGTGCTCCAGAGCATCATCAACGTCGTCGATTTCGGGATGAACATGCAGCAGGCGGTGGATGCGCCGCGCTTCCACCACCAATGGCTGCCCGACGTGGTGATGATCGATCCGCACTATCTGACGCCGGAGAAGCGCGCCGCGCTGGAGGCGATGGGGCACCATTTCCGCGAATCCTCGCCCTGGGGCGCGGACGAGGCGATCCTGATCGATCCGAAAACGGGCGAGCGCCAGGGCGCCAACGACCGCAGCCGACCCGCGGGGCTGGCGAAAGGGTATTGAGCGCAGCGTCGGCCGCCCTCACCTTTCCCACTCGGCTGCGCCGAGCGGGCCCCTTCCCTCTCCCAGCGGGAGAGGGAGGGAGGCGCACCGCGCCGGAAGGGTGAGGGCGGCCACACTCCGCTAGCTTGCGCGCGCGTCTGCACCGAATCTGCACCTGAATTCCCACGCCGCTGCCCGCCGATCGCGGGCGCGGCTCGATTGCGATGACGGCATGCTCCGGAGGCGATTGACCGGAGATGCAAAGTGATGATCCTGTGCCCCATGCCGCGCACCATCCTGATCGCCGACGACGATCCGCATATCCGCCAGCTGCTGGTCTTCGCGCTCGACAAGGCGGGGCTGACGGCGATCGAGGCCGAGGACGGCGAGGCCGCGCTGGCGGCGGCCGCGGCGCAGGCGCCCGATCTGGTGATCCTCGACATCAACATGCCGCGGATGGACGGGCTCGAAGTGTGTCGCCGGCTGCGCGCCGAGGGCGAGGTGCCGATCCTGTTCCTGTCCTCGCGCGACGACGAGATCGATCGCGTGCTCGGGATCGAACTGGGCGCGGACGATTATGTGGTGAAGCCGTTCAGCCCGCGCGAGGTGGTGGCCCGCGTGATGGCGATCCTGCGACGCACCGCCGCCCGGCCGCCTGCCGCCGATCATTCGGGCACGATGCGCCAAGGCAAGCTCAGCCTCGACCTCGAAGGCTGGCACGCGCATTGGGCGGGCAGCGAAGTGCCGCTGACGGTCACCGAATTCTCGATCCTGCGCACGCTCGCCTCGATGCCGTCCAAGGTGTTCAGCCGCGACGCGATCATCGATCGGCTGCACGGCCCCGGTTTCGCGATCACCGATCGCACGATCGACAGCCATATCCGCAACCTGCGCGCCAAGTTCGCCGACGTGGGCGGCGCCGACGTGGTCGAGACGCGCGCGGGCATCGGCTACAGCCTCGGCGCGTGCATCGGGGGATGATCCGCGCAGCGAAGGAGTGGATCAAGCGCCGCTGGCCGCCGCTGCGACTGCGCACGATCCTGTTCGCGACCCTGTTCTTCGTCGCCGCGCTGCCCGGCGTGGGCGCGGTGTTCCTGCGCGTCTACGAGAACACGCTGGTGCGCCAGACCGAGGCCGAGCTGGTGGCGCAGGGCGCGGCGCTGGCGGCGACGGCGGAGGCGATGTGGCCGGGGGCGCCGCCGCTTGGCGTGCCGCCGCGCGATGCGCTGACGCCGGAGCCGCCGCGGATCGACCTCAATGCGACGCCGATCCTGCCCGAGCGCCCTGCCCCGGCACCGGCGGCGCCTCCCGCTGCGGATGCGGTCGCGGCGGCGCGGCTGCTGGCGCCGATCATCGGCCATACGCGGCAGACCACGCTCGCGGCGATCGTGCTGCTCGACCGGAACGGGACGGTCGTCGGCGGAGACGGCGGAAGCCTCGCCATGCTTCCCGAAGTCCGTGCGGCGCTCGGCGGGCAGCCGGAGACGGTGCTGCGCCGCAACGCCGGCTATCGCGCGGTCTATCGATTCGAATGGCTGTCGCGCGCCGCGGCGATCCGGGTGCATCATGCGCGGCCGATCACGGTCGACGGCAAGGTGGTGGGCGTGCTGCTGCTGTCGCGATCGGCGCGCGCCTTGTTCAAGGGGCTGTACGAGGACCGCGGCAAGATCGCGATCGGGATCGCGGCGATCCTGATCGTGCTTATCGTGCTGAGCGGGGTGCTGTCGCGCGGGATCGCGCGGCCGATCGAGGCGCTGGGCGCGGCGACGCGATCGGTGGCTTCGGGGCGCGGGCGCGTGCCCGAGGCACCGCCGACCGCCGCGATTGAGATTCAGGGGCTGTATCGCGATTTCGCGGCGATGGCCGAAGCGATCGAGCGCCGCTCACGCTATCTGCGCGATTTCGCGCATGCGATGAGCCACGAGTTCAAGACGCCGCTCTCGGGCATTCGCGGCGCGATCGAGCTGCTCGATGATCACGACGCGACGATGTCGGCCGAGGAGCGGCGGCGCTTCCTCGCCAATGCCGATGCCGATGCGCGGCGGCTGGCGACGTTGGTCTCGCGCCTGCTCGAGCTGGCGCAGGCGGACATGATGCGCGGCGATAGCGGGCGCATCGACGAGCTCGCCGTCGAACTTGCGCGCATTGCCGCCGCCGCGTCCAGCGAGCGCTTCCGCGCCACGGTGGAAGGCGCCGACGTGCTCCCACCGATCGCTGTGGCACCGGCCACCTTGGAAGCGGTGCTCGTCACGCTGCTCGACAACAGCCGACAGGCGGGCGCGACGCGGGCCAAGATCACGACATCGTGCGCCGACGGCCGCGTGCAGGTGCGCGTCGAAGACGACGGGCCCGGCATTCCCGCGGGCGATCGCGCGCGGCTGTTCGAGCCGTTCTTCACCTCACGCCGGGCGACCGGCGGCACCGGCCTTGGGCTCGCCATCGCGCGGTCGTTGCTCGACGCGGTCGGGGGCGGGATCGACCTGGCGCCGAGCGAGACGGGCGCGGCGTTCGCTATCTCGCTGCCGATCGCCCGCGCATGACGATCAGGCGGTTTGCGCTTCGCCGAGGCGCGAGGAGACGCTCCAGATGTTGATGCCGCCCTCAGTGGCATGGCGATCGATCTCGGCCAGCTCGTCGGGGCTGAAATCGAGGCGTTTGACCGCGTCGAGCGATTGATCGAGCTGCGCCACGGTGCGCGCGCCGATCAGCGCCGAGGTGACGCGGGGATCGCGCAGCACCCAGGCGATCGCCATCTGCGCGAGGCTCTGCCCGCGTCGCTCGGCGATCGCGTTGAGTGCCCGGATGCGCTCGATATTGTCCTCGCTCAGCATGTGCTGGCCGAGCGAGCGCCCGCCCGATTTCGCCGCGCGCGCATCGGCGGGGATTCCGTTCAGATATTTGTCGGTGAGCATCCCCTGCGCGAGCGGCGAGAAGGCGATGCAGCCGGTGCCGAGATCGGCGAGCGTATCGAGCAGCGCATCCTCGACCCAGCGGTTGAGCATCGAATAGCTCGGCTGGTGGATGAGGAGGGGAACCTTGTGGTCGGCGAGGATCGCGGCGGCCTTGCGCGTCAGCTCGGGCGAATAGCTCGAAATGCCGACATAGAGCGCCTTGCCCTGCCGGTGGAGGTGCGCGAGCGCGCCCATCGTCTCCTCGAGCGGCGTTTTGGGATCGACGCGGTGCGAATAGAAAATGTCGACATAATCGAGGCCCATGCGCTTGAGGCTCTGGTCGCACGAGGCGATCAGATACTTTCGGCTGCCGCCGACATCGCCGTACGGACCAGGCCACATGTCCCAGCCCGCCTTGGTCGAAATGACCAGTTCGTCGCGATGCGCGGCGAAATCGGTCGCGAGCACGCGGCCGAAATTCTCCTCGGCCGAACCGTAAGGCGGGCCGTAATTGTTGGCGAGGTCGAAATGGGTGACGCCGCGGTCGAACGCGCGGCGCAGCATCGCGCGGCCGGTTTCGAAGACGTCGGCGCCGCCGAAATTCTGCCATAGGCCAAGGCTGATCGCGGGCAGATCGAGCCCGCTCCGCCCGCAGCGGCGATAGGGCATGCGCCCGTCGTAGCGATCCGGATCGGCGGCGTAAGGCGGCGAATAGGGCATGACGGCTCCGGTGCGAGAAGGGTCGCCGCCGCCTACCCGGCGCCGCGCACCGCTGTCAAAGACGCAGCGTTGCCGATCGTTGGGGATTTTCGACAAGTCGTTGAATTGGCGCGACGATCGCCGGAACCGTCGATGGCTATCCGCAGGCACGGCGGCTATATGGAAGCTTCCCATGATCGATCGGCTCTTCACGCGACGCGGTTTGCTGGCCGCTGCGGCCATGACCGCCGGCGGACTCGCCTTTCCCGGAGCCGCCGCGATCGAGGGCCGTCCCGGGCCGATCACGCCTGCGCGCGCGCCGCATCCAGGGTCGTCGAACGGCCCGCCCAGCCCCGAATCCGATCTCGTCGCGCATGCGCGCAAGGCCCTGGCTCGCCATGGCGCCACGATCTCGCACGACGATGTCGTCGGGCTCGCGGATTTCTCTCCGGCGTCGAAAACCGCGCGGCTGCACCTGGTCGACATGCGCAAGGGCACGCATACCAGCCTGCTCGTCGCGCACGGCCGCGGCTCGGATCCGTCGCACAGCGGCTTCCTGCATCGCTTCTCGAACGAGGAAGGCTCGAACTGCACGTCCGAAGGCGCCTATCGCACCAGCGACCTTTATGTCGGCGCGCACGGGCGTTCGATGCGGCTGGACGGGCTGGAGGCCACCAACGACAATGCCCGTGCGCGGGCGATCGTGGTTCATGGCGCCTGGTACGTCAGCGACGAGATGGTCCGCGACCACGGCATGCTCGGGCGCAGCGAGGGCTGCTTCGCGGTCGCCGAAAACCAGCTCGACGATGTCCTCGAACGGCTCGGCCCCGGCAGATTGCTCGTCGCCGGCAAATTCTCGGGCTGATCGACATTCTGCCCTGAGCGGCTCGCGCCACGGCGCAGCTCAAACAAAAAAGGGCCGCCGAGCAATACGCTCGGCGGCCCTTCTTCACGGTGAAGTATCCCGACCTTACTGGGCGGCGCCCTCCGCGGCAGCGCCGGCCGCATCCGTCGCAGCTGCCGCATCGCCGGCGGCAGGAGCCGTCGCGTCGGCCGCGCTCGGTGCGGCCGTGGCGCCCGACCCCGCGACGGCGGCGTTGAAGTTCGCCGCGGTCATCGCGATCGTCAAACCACCGGTCTGGCCGACCGAGAAAGCGTTGGCGGGCAGCTTGACGTCGACGCCCTGCGAGGTCGTCACCGTCACATATTGCGGATCGGCCGCCTTGACGGTGCCCACCGGCTGACCGTCCGAGCTGTTCACCGCGGTGCCCGGGCTCAACAGCGCCTGGAGGTGCGCCTGAGCATCGGCGTGCGCCTTTGCGGCCGCGGCGTCGAGATCGGCCTTGGTGGTCGAGGCGACGAGGCCCTTCTCGTTCGAGCCGACCGCCGCCGGCGGCAGCGCGACCTGATTGGTGCCGGTGTTCACGACCACGGCCTCTGCCGTCACCGATTCGATGGTGCCGATTTCGCCGCCCTGCGGATCATAAATCACCGCGCCGGCGACGGGCTTGGCGGCCTGAGATGCGGCCGGCGCATTCTGCGCCATCGCGGGGGACGCGACGAGCAAGGATGCCCCAAGAAACAACGCAGCAGAAAACTTCATTCGACCAACTCCTAGATTTGTTTCGCTGATGGCGGTTGGAAACTCGCCGGTATCGCTGGCATTTCCTCGCGACCGAATCAAGTCTCTCAAGCGACAGATGTCCTTCGTTTGGAGACGACATCGTTCGCAGCACCATAGCATCGCCACCTTAATCACGGCCGAACGAGCGAAGAGGCGTCCGTTCAGCATCGAAGTGATCAAGCATCGCATCGATAATTTGTATCATCGATGACGTTCATAACGGACTCTAATCTCGCTGCATCGCATCATAAGCGCTTGACGCAGCCTTCGTGTAAGCCCAATCAGCCTCGACCGATCCGGTGAGGACATTTTCCTGAGCCTTGGCGTTCATGATCCTCATTGATGTCGCTCATAATGCGGCTGTGGATCGGTATTTGTTTGCCACTAGCGTTTCGAGGATCGTCATGCCTTCGGCCGCCGCTTTCGCCCGATCGATCCGCCCCCTCTTGCTCGCGGCGCCGCTTCTGGCGCTTGCGGCATGCGGCGGCGGCGACCAAGCCGCCCAGGGCGGCATGGGCGCGCAGACGCCCGAGGTCGGCTATGTCGTCGTGCAGCCTACCCAGGTTCCGGTGACGACCGAGCTCGCCGGGCGCACGTCCGCCTACAAATCGTCCGAGGTCCGCCCGCAGGTGACCGGACTGATCACCAAGCGCTATTTCACCGAAGGCTCGATCGTCCATCAGGGCGAGCCGCTCTATCAGATCGATCCGCGCCTCTATCGCGCCAGCGCCAACCAGGCCGAGGCGAACCTTGCGAGCGCGCGCGCCACCGCAGAAGCGGCGCGGGCGCGCGCCGAGCGGTACAAGCCGCTCGCCGCGCAGCAGGCGGTGAGCGAGCAGGACTATACCGACGCGCTCGCCCAGGCGCGCCAGGCCGAAGCCGCGATCAAGCAACAGCAGGCAGCGCTCGAAAGCGCGCAGGTCAACCTCAAGTTCACCACGGTGCCCGCGCCGATCACCGGCCGAATCGGGCGGTCGCTGTTCACCGTCGGCGCGCTCGTCACGTCGAGTCAGGCCGATCCGCTGGCGACGATCCAGCAGCTCGATCCGATCTATGTCGACATCCAGCGCTCGACCAGCGACCTGCTGGCGCTGCGCCGGGCGCTCGCACAGGGCGGGGCCACCCCCGCTTCGGCCACGGTGCGGCTGACGCTGGAGGACGGTAGCGAATACGGCCAGACGGGCACGGTCGAGTTCTCCGAGGTGGTGGTCGATCCCAATACCGGCACCGTCACGATGCGCGCGCGCTTCCCGAATCCCGAAGGGCTGCTGCTGCCGGGCATGTTCGTCCGCGCGCGCTTCGCCCAGGCGATCGATACGAGCGCGTTCCTGGTGCCCCAGCAGGCGGTGACGCGCGATCCCAAGGGCGAAGCGACCGTGCTGATCGTGGGCGCTGAGAACAAGGTCGAGCAGCGCACCGTGAAGGCCGATCGCGTCGACGGCGCCAATTGGGTGGTGACCGACGGGCTCAAGCCCGGCGACAAGATCATCACCCAGGGCACCGCGAAGGCGATGCCCGGCATGACCGTCAAACCCGTGCCCGCCTCCAGCAAGCAGCAGGTCGGCGCACCGCCCCAGCAGCAAGGTGCGGCACCGGCGAAGGGACGCTGACGGCCGATGTTGTCGCGTATCTTCATCGACCGGCCCATCTTCGCATGGGTGATCGCGATCATCGTGATGCTGCTCGGCGTCGGCGGCATCATGTCGCTGCCGATCGCGCAATATCCCGACGTGGCGCCGCCGCAGGTGAACATCCGCGCCACCTATCCGGGCGCCTCGGCCGAAACGCTCGAAAACTCGGTCACGCAGGTGATCGAGCAGCAGCTCACCGGAATCGACGGGCTGCTCTATTTCAGCTCGTCGTCGAGCTCGTCGGGCCGCGCCTCGATTTCGGCGACCTTCGAAAAGGGCACCGATCCCGACATCGCGCAGGTGCAGGTGCAGAACAAGGTGCAGCAGGCGCTGTCGCGGCTGCCGCAACAGGTGCAGCAGCAGGGCCTGACCGTCACCAAGTCCAACCCGGACTTCCTGCTGATCGCCGCGGTCTACGACGTCACCGACCAGCGCTCGAACGTCGACGTCTCCGACTATCTGACGGCGAACCTGCAGGACGAGGTCGGCCGTCTGCCCGGCGTCGGCGAAACCAACGTGTTCGGACCCGAATATGCGATGCGCATCTGGCTCGATCCAAACCGGTTGCGGTCTTATTCGCTGATGCCCGGCGACGTGATCGCGGCGATCCAGGCGCAGAATACCGAGGTTGCGGCGGGCGAGCTCGGCCAGCAGCCGATGCCGCAGAGCCAGATGCTGAGCGCGACGGTGACGGCGCAATCGCGCCTCCAGACGCCCGAGCAATTCCGCAACATCATCGTCAAGACCGAAGCGAGCGGCGCGACGGTGCATCTTTCGGACGTCGCGCGGGTGGAGCTCGGCGCGTCGAGCTACAATGTGCTGAGCCGCGTCGACGGTCATCCCGGCGCCGGCATCGCGGTGTCGCTCGCGCCCGGCGCGGACGCCCTCAAGACCGCCGAAATCGTCAAGCAGGCGATCACCGAGCGCGCCAAGACCTTCCCGTCGGGCTTCGAGATCGCTTTCCCGTTCGATTCGACCGACTTCATCAAACTCTCGATCGAGGAAGTGGTGAAGACGCTGTTCGAGGCGATCGTGCTTGTCGTCCTCGTCATCTTCGTCTTCCTGCAGAGCTGGCGCGCGACGTTGATCCCGGCGATCGCGGTGCCGGTGGTGCTGCTGGGCACCTTCGCGGTGTTCGCCGCCGTCGGTTTCTCGATCAACACGCTCACCTTGTTCGGGCTCGTGCTCGCGATCGGCCTGCTCGTCGACGACGCGATCGTCGTGGTCGAGAATGTCGAGCGCGTGATGGAGGAAAACCCGGAGATCAGCCCGCGCGACGCGACCGTCCAGTCGATGGGCGAAATCCAGGTCGCGCTGATCGCGATCGCGCTGGTGCTGTCGGCGGTGTTCCTGCCGATGGCGTTCTTCGGCGGCTCGACCGGCGTGATCTACAAGCAGTTCTCGCTGACGATCGTCTCGGCGATGGTGCTGTCGGTGTTCGTCGCGCTGATCCTGTCGCCCGCCTTGTGCGCGACATTGCTCAAGCGGCGCGGAGAAGAGAGCAACGGTTTGCTCGCGCGGCGATTCCCGAAGATCGGCGAATGGGGCCAGCGCGCCAGCGACCGCTTCAACCGCGGCTTCGAACGGACCGTCGACCGTTATCAGCGCGCGGTGCAATATACCGTCGACCGCAAGATCATCTTTCTCGTCATCTACGCGATCGTCGTCGCGCTGCTCGCGATCATGTTCTTCCGCCTGCCGACGAGCTTCCTGCCGACCGAGGATCAGGGCGGCGCGATCGTCCAGTTCCGTCTGCCGCCGGGCGCCACCCAGCCGCGCAGCCTCGAGGTGCAGAAAGAGATCGAGCAATATCTCTTCAAGCAGGAAGGCAAGAATACCGACCACGTCTTCACCGTTTCCGGCATCGGCGGCGGCGGATCGCCCGGCGGCCAGAATACCGGCCTCGGCTTCGTCGCGCTCAAGGGCTGGGATCTGCGCGAAGGCAAGGAAAACAGCGCCGACGCGATCACCGGACGGATGCAGGCGGCGCTCGCGGGCCTGCGCGACGCGCAGGTGTTCGCGCTGGTGCCGCCGGCGATCCGCGGCCTCGGCCAGTCGAACGGCTTCACGCTCGAGCTGCAAAATTCGGGCGGGCTGACGCGCGAACAGTTCCAGGCCGCGCGCGACAAGCTGCTCGCCGCGGCGGCGAAGGATCCGAGCTTCGTCGGCGTGCGCCCCAGCGACCTGCCCGACGTACCCACGGTCCATGTCGACATCGATCAGCAGAAGCTCGCGGTGCTCGGGCTGAGCCAGAGCGACGTCAACACGACGCTGTCGGCCGCCTGGGGCGGTCGCTACGTCAACGACTTCATCGATCGCGGGCGCGTCAAGCGCGTCTACGTTCAGGGCGACGCGCCGTATCGCAAGGATCCGGCCGACCTGAACCAATGGTATGTGCGCGCGGGCGACGGCAGCATGGCGCCCTTCTCCTCGTTCGCGCAGACCTCGTGGGAGAAAGCGCCGACCTCGCTGTCGCGCTTCTCGGGCCTTCCCGTCTACGAGATCCAGGGTCAGGCCGCACCGGGCGTGAGCTCGGGCGAAGCGATGGACAAGATCGCCGCGCTCGCGGCCGATCTTCCGGGCACCACCGTCGCGTGGAGCGGGCTATCCTATCAGGAGCGCATCTCCTCGGGCCAGGCGCCGCTGCTCTACGCGCTGTCGCTGCTCGTCGTCTTCCTGTGCCTCGCCGCGCTCTACGAGAGCTGGTCGATCCCGGTCGCGGTGCTGCTCGTCGTCCCGCTCGGGCTGGTCGGCGCGGTGTTCGCGGTGACGCTGCGGGGCCTCGAGAACGACGTCTACATGCAGATCGGCCTGCTGACGACGATGGGGCTCGCGTCGAAGAACGCGATCCTGATGATCGAGTTCGCCGAACAGGCCGAAAAGCAGGGCAAGCGCGTGATCGAGGCCGCACTGGAGGCCGCGCGCATCCGCTTGCGCCCGATCCTGATGACCAGCTTCGCGTTCATCTTCGGCGTGCTGCCGCTCGCGATCTCGACCGGCGCGGGCGCGAACAGCCGCATCGCGATCGGCACCTCGGTGATCGGCGGCATGCTGACCGCGACGATCCTCGCGATCTTCTACATCCCGCTGTTCTTCGTCCTCGTGCGCCGCACCACGCGCGACACGCTGAAGAAGCTGCATCACCATGACGGGGACGGCGGCACCCCGCCCTCGCCCGACAATCCCGAGCCGGAGCCCGCCGCATGATGCGCCGCGCCAGCCTTCTCCTCGCTTTGACCGCGCTCGGCGCGTGCTCGATGGCGCCGCATTACGAGCGGCCGGCAGCCCCGGTGCCGCCGAGCTGGCCCGTGGGCGACGCCTATCTCGCGCAGCAGGAAGCGACCCTGCCGAGCGTGACCTACAGCGAGATCTTCCGCGATCCGCGGCTGCAGCAGATCATCGAGCAGGCGCTCGCCAACAATCGCGACCTGCGCGTGGCGGCGGCCAACATCGCCTCGGCGCGCGCGCAATATCGCATCCAGCGCGCAGGCATCCTGCCGCAAGTCGATGCGAGCGCGGGCGCCACGTTCCAGGGCGGCGACGGCGCGACCGGACCGAACGAATCGTACAGCGCGAACGTCGGCGCCACCGGATTCGAGCTCGACCTCTTCGGGCGGCTGCGCTCGCTGAGCGACGCGGCGCTCAACCAGTATTTCGCCACCGAAGCCGCCGCGCGCGCGACGCGGCTGGCGCTGGTGGGCGACATCGCCAACACCTGGCTGCTCTATGCCGCCGACCAGAGCCTGCTGAAGATCGCGCAGGACACGGTGACGAACGCGACCCGCAGCGTCGAACTGACGCGCGCGCGGCTCGACGGCGGCGTCGCGCCGCGCACCGATCTGCGTCAGGCCGAGCTGATCCTCGCGCAGGCGCAGTCCGATCTCGCCGAGCAGAAGACCGCGCTGGCGCAGGACGTCAACGCGCTCCAGCTGCTGGTCGGCGCGCCGGTCGATCCGGCGCTGCTCCCCGCCTCGATCGACGAGGCCGCGCCGACGATCGCCGAGCTTCCCGCAGGCCTCGATTCGGGCATCCTGCTGCGCCGTCCCGACGTGGTGCAGGCCGAATATCAGCTGCGCGCCGCCAATGCCCAGATCGGCGCGGCGCGCGCGGCGCTGTTCCCGCGCATCTCGCTCACCGGGCTGCTCGGCTTCGCGAGCAATGCGTTGGGTTCGCTGTTCGAGAACGGCTCGTTCAGCTATTCGGGATCGCCGGGCGTGACCTATCCGATCTTCCGCGCCGGCGCCGGCCGCGCGGGCGTCGCGCAGAGCGAGGCCGATCGCGATGCGGCGCTGGCGAGCTACGAAAAGGCGATCCAGACCGCGTTTCAGGAAGTCTCCGACGCGCTGGCGCGCCGCGGCACGATCGCCGATCAGGAACAGGCGCAGAAGCAGCTCGTCGCGTCGGCGACCGACAATTACCGCCTGTCCGACGCGCGCTATCGCGGCGGGGTCGACAGCTTCCTCCAGAGCCTCGACGCGCAGCGGTCGCTCTACAACGCACAGCGCTCGCTGATCGCGACCGAGCTCGTCAAGGCGACGAACCTGGCGACACTCTACCGCGTGCTCGGCGGCGATTCCTCGCTCGAAGCGACCGATGACGGGCCACAGCCGGCGGCGGCTGGCGAATAAGGCAATTCGACATCCCCGCTTTCGCGGGGATGTCGTCGTCTACGTGAATGCTTGCTTCGGTGGCGTTTTGCCGCCAGCATGATATCCGATCGCGATTCGTTGGCGTCGGGGAATTTCATATATGCAAAGGAGAGGACCGCTCATCGCACTGGCAGCGGTATTGTTAGCGCTACCTGCGTCAGCCCAGACGCCCTCCCTCGCCTCGCGTGACGGCCGCCACGCGCTGATCGTCGACGGCGCGCCGTTCCTGATGCTCGGCGCGCAGGCGAACAATTCGAGCAATTATGCCGCCGCGCTGCCCAAGGTGTGGCCGGTGCTCGACGCCATGCACGCCAACACGCTCGAAATGCCCGTCGCCTGGGAGCAGATCGAGCCCGAGGAAGGGCGGTTCGACTTCGCCTTCGTCGATACGCTGCTCGAGCAGGCACGCGCGCACGACATGCGGCTGGTGCTGCTGTGGTTCGCGACATGGAAGAACGGCGGCCCCGGCTATGCGCCCGAATGGGTGAAGACCGACGACACGCGCTTCCCGCGGATGCGCACGCCTGAGGGCAAACCGCATTATTCGCTGTCGCCGCTCGGCGAGACCACGCTGGCGGCGGACAAGCGCGCCTTCGTCAAATTGATGGAGCATCTGAAGGCCGTCGACTCGCAAGACACCGTGGTCATGGTGCAGGTCGAGAACGAGACCGGCAGCTACGGCGTGCCGCGCGATTATTCGGACCGGGGCAACCGGCTGTTCGCGGGGCCTGTCCCGGATGAATTGATCAAGGCGCTCGGCAAGAAACCGGGCACGTGGACGCAGGTGTTCGGTGCCATCGCCGAGCAGGCGTTCAACAGCTGGTACACCGCGCGCTACGTCGATGCGATCGCGGCGGCGGGCAAGGCGGTGAAACCGCTGCCGATGTACACCAACGCCTCGCTGAGCGATCCCTTCGTCGAACCCAAGCCCACCGGCGTCCAGAGCGGCGGCCCCAATTGGAACGTGATCCCGATCTGGAAGGCGGGCGCGCCGCACCTCGATCTGGTCGCGCCCGACATCTACAACCGCGACCACGATGCCTTCGTGAAATATCTCGACCATTATGCGCGCCCCGACAACGCGCTGATGGTGCCCGAGCTCGGCAATGCGGCGGAGTATGCGCGCTTCTTCTGGCCCGCGCTCGGCAAGGGGGCGATCGGGTTCGCGCCGTTCGGCATGGATGCGACCGGCTACAACAACTACCCGCTCGGCACCAAGACGCTCGACGATGCGACGATCGCGGCGTTCGGGCGCAATTATGCGCTGTTCGCAGCGATCGCGTCGGTATGGGCGCGGATCGCCTACGAGCATCCGACCTGGGGCGTCGCCAAGGGCAAGGACGGCGCCGACCAATCGACCGTGATGGGCGCGTGGAAGGTCATTGCGCAGTTCGACCAGTGGCAGATGGGCGAGCGCGACTGGACGTGGATCGCAAAAGACCCCGCCCCCACCGCGGGCAAGCCGGTCGGCGGCGGCGTGGTCGCGCAATTGGGCGCGGACGAGTTCCTCGTCGCCGGCGCGAACGTCCGTCTGCGCTTCGCCCCTGCGACACCCGACGATCACGCAATGATGATCCGCGTCGAGGAGGGGCATTACGACCCGCAAGGCCGCTGGGTGTTCGAGCGCGTCTGGAACGGCGACCAGACCGATTACGGGCTCAATTTCACCGACACGCCGGTGATGCTTCGCGTGACAATGGGGAGGTTCAAATGATGCGCGCATGGATGCTGGCGGGGGTTGCCGCGATCGGGCTGACGGGAACGGCGCAGGCGAGCGAGGTCGCCCGCGTGCCGCACGGCGTGGTGGTGACCCCCGACAGCGGCCCGGCCAAGCGCGTGCGCGTGCTCGCTTATGGCGACGATCGCTTCCGCGTGAGCGCGGTGCCCGGCACCGATCTCCGCGTCCTGCCCGAGAGCCTGATGGTGGTGGCCGAGCCCGAAGGCGATCCGGCGGTCAGCGAGGCGCAGGGCTATGTGACGCTCAAGCTCCCCAAGGCGAGTGCCCGCGTGCGCCTTTCCGATGGTCAGGTGAGTTTCGTCGATGCGAGCGGCAAGGCCGTCCTCACCGAATCCGCGCGCGGCGCCTTTGCGCCCGAGACGATCGCGGGCCAGCGCTATTTCACCGTCAGCCAGCAGTTCAACCGCGGCACCGACGAGGGCTTCTACGGCCTCGGCCAGCACCAGAACGGGCAGATGAACTACAATGGCGAGGACGTCGAACTCGCCCAGCACAACATGGACATCGCGATCCCCTTCGTCGTTTCGACCAAGGGCTACGGCCTGCTGTGGGACAATGACGGGATCAGCCGCTTCGGCAATCCCCGCCCCTATCATCCCGTCGGCGAGGATCTGACGGTCGTCGGCGGCGGCAAGCCCGGATGGAAGGCCGATTATTATCTCGACGGCAAGCTGACGGTGAGCCGCCAGGAAGCCCGAATCGACTACCAGTTCATTCGCGATCAGAAGAACTGGCCCGAAGCCGCGAAGGCATCGACCAAAGCTTCGGCCGACAGCGGGCAGAACACCGCGGGCGTGGCGACGCAGCAGCAGAAGGTGGTGTGGACCGGCGACGTCACCGCGACAACGAGCGGCGTCCACAAGTTCCAGCTCTACGTGTCGAGCTATTTCAAGCTCTACGCCGACGGCAAGCTGGTGCTCGATCGCTGGCGGCAGAACTGGAATCCGTGGTTCCACGATTTCGAGCTGCCGATGACGGCGGGCAAGCCGATCTCGATCCGCATCGAGTGGGAGCCCAACGCCGGCTACATGGCGTTCTTCCACAACGGCCCCCTGCCCGCGCCCGACCGCCATTCGCTGTGGATGACCTCCGACGTCGCCAAGGGCGTGGATTATTACGTCACGCTCGCGGGGAGCGTGGACGGCGCGATCGCGGGCTATCGCGCGCTCACCGGCAAGGCGACGCTGATGCCCAAATGGGCCTACGGCTTCTGGCAGAGCCGCCAGCGCTACGAGACGCAGGAGCAGCTGCTAGGCGTGATGCGCGAATACAGGAAGCGCCGCATCCCGATCGACAATATCGTCCAGGACTGGTTCTACTGGCCCGAAAACGCCTGGGGCAGCCACGATTTCGACACCGCGCGCTTCCCCGATGCCAAGGCGATGGTAGACGAGGTCCATGCGCTGAACGGGCACGTGATGATCTCGGTCTGGCCCAAATTTTATCCGACCACCGACAATGCCAAGGCGCTCGCCGCGCACGGCTGGCTCTATCAGGGCAACCTCAAGATGGGGAACAAAGACTGGGTCGGGCCGGGCTATCTCAACACCGATTACGACGCCTATGCGCCCGGCGCGCGCAAGATGTATTTCGAGCAGATCAGGGAGAAGCTCGTCGCCAAGGGCTTCGACGCGTGGTGGATGGACGCGACCGAGCCCGACATCCATTCGAACCTCTCGATCGAGGAACGCATCGAGACGATGGGCCCGACCGCGTTCGGGCCGGCGGCGGCGCTGTTCAATTCCTACCCGCTCGTCCATGCCGAGGGCGTCGCGGATGGCCTACGGGAAGCGCAGCCCGACCGGCGGCCGTTCATCCTGACGCGATCGGGCTTCGGCGGGTTGCAGCGCGCAAGCGCCGCGCTCTGGTCCGGCGACGTGGCGGCGCGTTGGGACGATCTGCGGGCGCAGATTTCGGCGGGCGTCAACCTCTCGATGTCGGGCATCCCCAACTGGACGCACGACATCGGCGGCTTCGCGGTCGAGCAGCGTTACACCGATCAGCGCCCCGAAGCGCAGGCCGAATGGCGCGAGCTCAACCTGCGCTGGTTCCAGTTCGGCGCTTTCTCACCGCTTTTCCGTAGCCATGGCGAGTTTCCCCACCGCGAAATCTACGAGATCACGGCGGGCGACCAGAAGATGTTCGAGTCGATGCTGTGGTACGACAAGCTGCGATATCGTCTGATGCCGTACATCTACACGATTGCGGCCGGAACCTGGTTCGACGACGGCAGCATCATGCGTGGGTTGGTGAGCGATTTCGCCGCCGATCGGAAGACCTGGGGCGTGGACGACGAATATCTGTTCGGGCACGCCTTCCTGGTCGCACCCGTCACCGAATTCGAGGCGCGCAGCCGGCAGGTTTATCTCCCCGCGGGCGCAGGCTGGTATGACTTCAATACCGGCGAATGGCACCAGGGCGGGCAGACGATCGCCGCTGCGGCGCCGCGCGAGCGGATGCCGCTGTTCGTGCGTGCGGGCGCGATCGTGCCCACCGGCCCCGCGCAGCAATATGTCGATCAGGATGCCGACGGGCCGATCGTGCTCCACGTCTTCACCGGCGCCGACGGGGCGTTCACGCTCTACGAGGACGACGGCACCAGCCGCGCCTACAAGCAGGGCAAGGTCGCGCGGGTGCCGATCACATGGGACGAGGCTGCGGGCACGCTGACGATCGGCGCGCGCGAGGGGAGCTACGACGGGATGCCGGCGAGGCGCGCGATCTCGGTGCGCTTCTACGGCAAGGATCGCGCGGTCGCGCCCGACTTCGCCGAAAATCCGGCGACCAGCCTGGTCTACGACGGCAAACAGATGGTGGTGAAACGGCGTTAGGGACGTTTTCAGCTTCGCTGAATCGGCACCGTTTCAGCTTTGCCGAAACAGACTCTACAGCAGCTTCCCGATGTCGGCGGCGATGTCCTCCGGCCTGGTCGTCGGCGCGTAGCGCGAAACGACCTGGCCGGAGCGATCGACGAGGAACTTGGTGAAGTTCCACTTGATCGCCTTCGAGCCCAGCAATCCCGGCGCCTGATCCTTGAGAGCACGAAACAGCGGATCGGCGCCGTCGCCGTTGACCTCGATCTTGGCGAAGACCGGGAAAGTGACGTCGTAGGTGAGTGAGCAGAAATGCGCGATTTCCTCGGCGCTCCCCGGCTCCTGCGCGCCGAACTGGTTGCACGGGAAGGCCAGCACCTCGAAGCCGCGGTCGCCGAACCGGCGATGCAGCGTCTCCAGCCCTTCATATTGGGGCGTGAACCCGCATTTGGACGCGGTGTTGACGATCAGCAGCACCTTGCCGGCGTAGCGCGCGAGATCGACATCCGATCCGTCAGCCGCCTTGACGTGCAGATCGGTGATCGTCGTCATCGCAGCGCCTCCTCATGGCCAGCGAGCAAGGCTTCGAGATTGGCGCGCACGCCGGGCCATTCGTGCACGAGGATCGAATAGACCACGGTGTCGCGCGCATGCCCCGGCATCACCATATGCCCGCGCAGCACGCCGTCCTGCCGCGCGCCGAGCCGCTCGATCGCGCGCCGCGACTGGCGGTTGAGATAGTCGGTGCGGAGCTGGACGCAATTGCAGCCCAGCATTTCGAAGGCGTGCGCCAGCAGCAGCCGCTTGGCTTCGGTGTTGAGCCCGGTGCGTTGGACGCGCTTCGCATAGACCGTCCCGCCGATCTCGACCCGGCGGTGCCCCTCGTTCATCCTGAGGAACCGCGTGCTTCCCGAAACGCGCCCCTCGGCGTCGAGCACTGCGAACGCCATCGTCCGGCCTGCCGCGGTTTCGCGCTCGATCCTATCGTACCAGCCCTCGATCGTCGCCGCGTTCGGCACCGTCGTCGCGAACACCTGATCGAGCCCGTCGGCAAACGCCTCCAGCAGCGCTGCGCGATCGTCCCGGATGACCGGCCGCAACGTGACGTGCCGCCCTGCGAGCGTCGGTGCCGCGCGCCATGTGTTCATTCGAGATATCCTTCATGCAGCCGCACCACACGGTCCATCTTCTCGGCCAGCCGCTCGTTGTGGGTCGCGATCAGCGCGGCG
Organism: Sphingomonas sp.; assembly: GCA_035538935.1. GTDB lineage: Bacteria > Pseudomonadota > Alphaproteobacteria > Sphingomonadales > Sphingomonadaceae > Sphingomonas. Next base: position 64,636 of record DATLJH010000005.1, on the reverse strand, counting down.
GAGCCCTCGTGGCGGACGAGGCGGAGGAATTCGGCGAGCACGACGTCGGCGGTCGCCTCGTCGAGGTTACCGGTGGGCTCGTCGGCGAGGACGAGCGCGGGCTGGTTGGCGAGCGCACGGGCGACCGCGACGCGCTGCTGCTCGCCGCCCGAGAGCTGGCTGGGCCGGTGCGTCAGGCGATGGCCCAGCCCGAGCGCGGTGAGAAGCGAGGCGGCGCGATCCTCCGCGGCGACGCGCTCGGCGCCTTCGATCAGCTGCGGCAGTACGACATTCTCGAGCGCGGTGAAATCGGGGAGAAGATGGTGGAACTGGTAGACGAAGCCCAGCGTGTCGCGGCGGACGATGGTGCGGCCGTGGCTGTCGAGCTGCGCGGCTTCCTCGCCCGCGATGCGGATCGAGCCGCCGAACCCGCCTTCCAGCAACCCCACGGCCTGCAACAGCGTCGACTTGCCCGATCCCGAAGGGCCGAGCAGCGCGACGATCTCGCCGCGCGCGATCGCGAGGTCGACCCCGCGCAGGACGTGGATCGTCTGCCCGCCCTGCTCGAAGCTGCGCGTCAGGCCGGTGGTCTGGAGGACGGGATCATTCATAGCGCAACACCTGCACGGGGTCGGTGCTCGCCGCCTTGAAGGCCGGGTAGAGCGTGGCGAGGAAAGCGAAGAACAGCGCCATCAGCGCGATGCCGATCACCTCGATCGGATCGGTCCTGGACGGCAGCTCGGTGAGGTAGCGGATCGAGGGATCCCATAGATTCTGGCCCGTCACGAGTTCTATCAGTTTCACAACATCCTGTCGGAAGTATAAGAAAGTGAACCCGAGCACGAGCCCCGCGGCCGTGCCGAGCGCGCCGATCGTGGTGCCCACCGTCACGAACACCCGGATCAGCCCGCCGCGCGTCGCGCCCATGGTGCGCAGGATCGCGATGTCGCGCGTCTTGGCGCGCACCAGCATGATCAGCGACGACAGGATGTTGAACACCGCGACGAGGATGATGATCGAGAGCACGACGAACATCGCCACGCGCTCGACCGTCAACGCCTCGAACAATTGCGCGTTGAGCGAGCGCCAGTCGGCGATCACCGCCTCGCCGCCGATCCTGGGCGCGAGCGGCGCCAGGATCGCGCCGATGCGGTTGGCGTCGACGGTATTGATCTCGACCATGCCGACGCTGTCGCCCATCAGCAACAGCGTCTGCGCATCCTCCATCGGCATCAGGACATAGGTCTTGTCGTAATCGTAGATGCCGACCTCGAAGATCGCGCCGATACGGTATTCGATGATTCTCGGCACAGTGCCGAACGGCGTCGCCTGCCCCTGCGGGCTGATCAGCGAGATCGTGCTGCCCACGCCCGCGCCGAGCGCCTCGGCCAGCCGCGCGCCCACCGCGATCGTGCGGCTGCCCGGCGTCAGCGTCGCGAGCGAGCCGGCGGTGACCTTGCCCCCGATCGTCTTGTTGATGCGGATGTCCTCGACCCGCATCCCGCGCACCAGCACGCCTTCGACATGCCCTTGATAGGTCGCCATCAGCGGCTGCTCGATCAGGGGAATCGCGCTGGTCACGCCGGGAAGCGCGCGCGCTTCCTTCGCGATCGTGCGCCAGTCGCGCAACTGGCCGTTGTATCCCTGCACCACCGCATGGCCGTTCAGGCCGACGATCTTGTCGAACAGTTCGGCGCGGAAGCCGTTCATCACGCTCATCACCACGATCAACGCGGCGACGCCCAGCATCACCGCGACGAGGCTGATCGAGGCAACGAGGAAGATGAAGCCCTCGCCCTTGCCGGGAAGCAGATAGCGCCGCGCGATCATGCGTTCGTAGCGCGAAAGGATCATGCGGCTGCGGTTCCACCGAAAATGGCGACGAACCGCCGCTCTACGGGGCATCCGCCGGGCTGGCAACTCCATCACACCGGGTGACCTGCTGTTGCGGATTCACCACAGGAGCGCGGCAATCGTACCCTGAACGCAGCATTTACAGTGGCACCCCACCGCCTCGCTTGGTAGGCAGCCGTTGCTGATCACAGGCAACGGCCGTGGTTTGGGGAGCTTCATCGCCCCGTCTGGCAAACAGACGTGTGGGCGGGAGCGCATTAGGGGGCTGACGAGCAATCGTCACGCAGGCGCCCGGGTCGAAAAACGGCCCGGGCGTTTGCTTTTTTGGGATCCAGAGTCGATCCGTTTCTAGTTGAACCGGATCGACTCTGGATTATCCTTTGTTTGCCGTGATTTCCTAGTCGCCAGATGATTCCATCTGGCTCGAAATCAGTTTTGCCCACGCGACGTTACGCTTTCATGCCGACCCGGCGGTTGCGCCGCGCTCTGGCGGCGTAGGGCAGCGCGAACAGATAGAGCCCCGTCGCCAGCAGCAGGATGAGCGGCAGCGCCGGCAGCACGCCCAGCCACGCCGCGGGCTGCCCCTGCGTCATCGCGGCCATGTAGATGACGACGCCCGCCGTGAAGGCGACCGACAGCCAGCGGTGAACCTGCCGAATCCAGGCATTGAAATTCATGACATCTCCTCTGCGTTCGCGTCGTGCGCCGATGCTCAATTCAGCCGGTCGAGCAGCGATTCGAGCTTTCCGAAGAATTGCTGCCAGCCCATCTGCGCGCCGCCGAAGGCCTGTTTCTGATCCGGGCGGAAGCCCGATTGCTCCATGCGCAGCTGCGTGCCCCCGCGCGTCGGGGTGAGCGTGAAGACGACCACGCTCTGCAAGGCGTAAGCGGGATCGTCGCTCGCGAAATTCCACGTGTACGACAAGGTTTCGTTCGGCTCGACGACCAGCACCTCGCAGTCGAGCACACCGCCCCAATCCCCGCTGAGGTTGAAGCGATGGCCGACATCGGGCGCGAAATCGCTCTTCATCAGCCATTCCTCGATCAGATGCGGCTGGGTGAGCGCGCGCCACAACTTCGCCGGCGGATGCGGAAAATCGCGCTCGACGGTGACGGTGCGTGTCTCGATCGTGGTGTCGGTCATTGGTCCATCCTCTTCAGTAAATCTTCGAGCGCGTCGAAGCGGCGCTCCCAGAAATCGGTCATGTCGCGGGTCCAGTCGGCGAGCGGCGCCAGCGCGCGCGGCTGCGCGCTATAGTGCGTCAACCGCCCCTCGTGGCGGTCGCGCACGAGGCCGGCGTGCTTCAGCACGCCCAGATGTTTGGAGACGGCCGGTTGCGAGACTCCGGCGCCCGCCGTCAGGTCGCTGACGGTTCGCTCGCCGTCGCGGCACAGCCGTTCGAAGATCGCTCGCCGCGTGGGATCGGCAAGCGATTTGAAGAGCAGATCGTGGGTGTCGGCCATCGGAACGTATAACCTTTCAGCTATTGATCGAATCAATAACCAAATGGTTATACGTTAGTCAACCCGCTTGTGCGGACGTAGGTGTCAGACCATCCGGCTCTGCTTGACCGCGGCCTCGATGAAGCTCGCGAACAGCGGGTGCGGATCGAAGGGCTTGGATTTCAGCTCGGGATGGAACTGCACGCCGACGAACCAGGGATGGTCGGGCCGCTCGACGATTTCGGGCAGCATCCCGTCGGGCGACATGCCGGAGAAGACGAGACCGCCCTGCTCCAGCCGCTCCTTGTAGGCGGTGTTGACCTCGTAGCGGTGGCGGTGGCGCTCGCTGATCTCGGTGGCGTCGTAGATCGAGGCGACGACGCTGTTGCCGGCGAGCCTGGCGGGATAGGCGCCGAGCCGCATCGTGCCGCCGAGATCACCGCCGGCCTCGCGCTTCTCGAGCCCCGATTCGCTCATCCATTCGGTGATCAGGCCGACGACGGGCTCATCGGTGGGGCCGAATTCGGTCGACGAGGCCTTGTCGATCCCGGCGAGATCGCGCGCGCCCTCGATGCACGCCATCTGCATGCCGAAGCAGATGCCGAAATAGGGCACGCCGCGCTCGCGCGCGAAGCGGACGCTGGCGATCTTGCCTTCCGCCCCGCGCGATCCGAACGCGCCGGGGACGAGGATCGCATGGCACGGCTCGAGCCTGGCGGCGATGTCCTCGTCGCCGCGCTCGAACAATTCGGCGTCGATCCAGCGAATGTTGACCTTGACGCGGTTGGCGATGCCGCCGTGGACCAGCGCCTCGTTCAACGATTTGTAGGCGTCCTGCAGGCCGACATATTTGCCGACGACGCCGATCGTCACCTCGCCTTCGGGATTCTCCAACCGCTCGACGATCTCGGTCCAGCGCGACAGATCGGGCGCGGCGCCGGGATCGATCCCGAACGCCTTCAGCACCTCGCGGTCGATCCCTTCGGCATGATATTGCAGCGGCACCGCATAGATGCTCGACGCATCGAGCGCGGGGATCACCGCTTCCTTGGGCACGTTGCAGAACAAGGCGATCTTGGCGCGCTCGCCGTCGGGAAGCGGCTGTTCGCAGCGGCAGACGAGCACGTCGGGCTGGACGCCGAGCGCCGCGAGCTCGCGCACCGAATGCTGGGTGGGCTTGGTCTTCAGCTCGCCCGCGGCGGAGATGTAGGGCACCAGCGTCACGTGGATGCTGATCGATTGCCCGCGGCCGAGCTCGTTGCGAAGCTGGCGGATCGCCTCGATGAACGGCAGCGACTCGATGTCGCCCACGGTGCCGCCGATCTCGCACAGCACGAAATCCAGATCGTCGGTGTCGTCGAGCGCGAATGCCTTGATCGCGTCGGTGACGTGCGGGATCACCTGCACGGTCGCGCCGAGATAATCGCCGCGCCGCTCGCGCTGGATGATCTGCTGGTAGATGCGGCCCGAAGTGACATTGTCGCTCTGGTGCGCCGCGACACCGGTGAAGCGCTCGTAATGGCCGAGATCGAGATCGGTCTCCGCCCCGTCGTCGGTGACGTAGACCTCGCCATGCTGGTAAGGCGACATCGTCCCGGGATCGACGTTCAGATACGGATCGAACTTGCGGATGCGCACGCGATAGCCGCGCGCCTGCAGCAGCGCCGCGAGGCTCGCCGCCATCAATCCTTTGCCAAGCGAGGATACCACGCCGCCGGTAATGAAAATGAACCGCGCCATGGGAATCACCGCCTAGCGTTAGAACACGTGTCAGGACAAGCGCCCGAATCCACGGACGCGCGAATTTTTCTGCAGCCGGTAGTCCGGCGGCGGATTATTGCTGGAGCGGAACCGGGCCGTTGTCGGCCGGCTGCGTGCCGTTCGACGGTGCCGCGGCGGCGCCCACCGCGTTCTGCGCGGCGTCCGCGAAAGGAGCCGAACCGGCGGGCGGCGCGGTAACGGGCGCGGCGGGGGCTGCCGGCGCGCTCGTCGCGAGCGAGGTATCGATCGTGGTGGTGTGCCGCGTCGCCGCCAGCGTCGCGAGCGCGATGCTGAGCAGCACGAACAACCCGGCGAGGATCGCGGTCGCACGCGTCAGGAAATCCGCGGCGCCACGCGCCGACATCAGCCCCGACGGGCTGCCGCCCATGCCGAGACCGCCGCCTTCCGACCGCTGCATGAGGATGACCGTCACCAGAGCGGCGGCCACGATGGCTTGCAGAACGAGGAGGAAGGTGAACATCGAAACCCTGAATCAAAGCGATGGCGAACCGCGAGGCACATAGGCGTCGACGCCATCCCGATCAACCGACATCGCGAGTCGCGCTCGATTCCTGCGATATTTCGGCTGCGCACTGAAACCTGAGCGGCTCCGAGGCGTTAATGGCCGAGGTGGAACGCCCGACAGGGCCCCGACAGGAAGCGGAATGTTTCGACGGTGGCGACGCTAGCGCAAAATTCGCTCAACACATGGATGCAGGCTCTGGTGGATTACGTCCGATCGGGCGAGCCCGATCTCACCAACCGCCAGATGGCGCTTTTGCTCGTCGTCTACCTCCGCCCCGGCCCCCATACGGTGCGCGGTCTGGCGCGCTGTCTCAATGTTTCCAAGCCCGTCGTCACCCGTGCCTTGAACAGACTTGGGGCGCTGGGCTATCTGCGCCGCCAGCGCGACGACAGCGACAAGCGCAACATCTTCGTCGCGCGCACGTCTGAAGGGGCAGATTTTCTTGAAGAGTTCGGCCATTTTATCGACGAAAGGCCCCTGCCCGACGTCCACAAGGCTTCCGCGTAAGACCTTCGCGCTGGCGGGGCCACGCGTCGCGCTCGACCCGCGCACGCATGCCGTGCGCCGCGATCTGGCGGATATCCGGCTCGCCGAATACGTATTCGCACCGCATTATGCCGAACCGCTGGCGCGGATCGTGCTACGCGACATCGTGCTCCGCGATTCGCCCGCCGCCGACGCTGCGACCGTCGCCGAGTTGAAGGCGGGCGATGCGTTCGACCTGCTCGACACGACGAGCGGCATGGCCTGGGGCGTGGCGACGCGCCAGGGGCTGGTCGGTTATGTCGAGGCCGAAGCGGTCGGCCCGGTTCCCGAGGAGGCCAACGCGTGAGCATATCGGTTTTCATCGACGGCGGGTCGGGCACGACGGGGCTCGAGATTCGCGAGCGGCTGGCGGGCCGCGCGGATCTGACGCCGATCGAGATCGACGAGGCCCGGCGCAAGGATCCGGCCGCGCGCGCCGAGGCGCTCAACGCCGCCGATTTCGTGATCCTGTGCCTGCCCGACGACGCCGCGCGCGAGGCTGTTCGCCTCGTCACCAATCCGAAGACGCGGATCATCGACGCCTCCACCGCACACCGCACCGCCGACGGCTGGCTCTACGGCTTTCCCGAGCTCGAGCCCGGCCATCAGGCTGCGATCGCCGATGCCGCGCGCGTCGCCAATCCGGGCTGCTACCCCACCGGCTTCCTCGCGCTGGTGCGGCCGCTCGTCCGGGCCGGCCTCGTCCCGCACGACTGGCTGCTCGGTGTTAACGCTACCTCCGGCTATTCGGGCGGAGGCAAGAGCATGATCGCCGAGTTCGAGGGCGGCGGCGGATCGGCATTCCGGCCCTATGCGCTCGCGCTCGCGCACAAGCATGTACCCGAGATGCAGCGCCACGCGCGCCTCGCGCACCCCCCGATCTTCATGCCCTCGGTCGCCAACACCTATCGTGGAATGGTCGTTGAAGTACCGCTCCCCCTCCACGCCCTCCCCCGCCGCCCCGGCGTCGCGGCGCTCAAGGAAGCATTGCAGGCCGCCTATGACGGCAGCCGCGTGGTGCGCGTCGCCGACGACGCGCCGACATTGGTGCGGATCGAGGACGACGCCGACAGCGACCGGCTGACGCTCCACGTTCGGGGTAGCGACGAGGCCGGCCAGGCGCGGCTGCTCGCCACGCTCGACAATCTCGGCAAGGGCGCCGCCGGTGCGGCGGTGCAGAATCTCAACATCATGGCCGGGCTCGATCCGGTCGCGGGGCTGCGGCTGTGAACGCCTGGCCCACCAGCGCAAGGGGGGAATTGATGCGTCAGCCCGTGGCCAAGCTGCTTCTGTTCGGCGCGACCGGCGATCTCGCGCAGCGCATGCTGTTGCCCTCGCTGTTCGGGCTCCACGCCGACGGCCTGCTGCCGGACGGGCTGACGATCACCGGCACCGCGCGGTCCGACCATGACGATGCGAGCTACCGTGCGTTCGCTGCCGAAGCGCTCGACGAGTTCCTGCCCGACGATCGCAAGGACAAGGAGGCGATCGAGGGCTTCCTGGGCCGGCTCGGCTATCAACCGCTCGATGCCTCGACGATCGAGGGTTACGACGATCTGGCGAAGAAGATCGGCGACACCTCGGGCGGACTCGCGATCTTCCTGTCGACCGCGCCCTCCTTGTTCCGCCCGACGATCAAGGGGCTCGAATCGGCAGGGCTCGCGGGCGCCAACGTGCGGATCGGGCTCGAAAAGCCGCTCGGCAACGATTTGCAATCGAGCCGCGAGATCAACGACGCCGTCGCCGAGGTCTTCCCCGAGGACCGCACCTTCCGCATCGACCATTATCTCGGCAAGGAGACGGTGCAGAACATCCTGGCGCTGCGTTTCGGCAACACGTTGTTCGAGCCGGTGTGGAACGCGCGCGGGATCGAGCATGTGCAGATCACGGTTTCGGAAACGGTGGGGCTCGAAGGGCGCGCGGGCTTCTACGACGATACTGGCGCGCTGCGCGACATGGTGCAGAACCACATGCTCCAGCTGCTCGCGCTGATCGCGATGGAGCCGCCGGCGCATTATGACGGCACCGCGATCCGCGACGAGAAGGTCAAGGTGCTCCGCTCGCTACGCACGATGAAGCCCGAGGAGGTGCCGCACCTGACGGTGACCGGGCAATACAATGCGGGCGCGGTCAACGGCGAGATCGTTCACGGCTATGCCGACGAGCTCGGCCATGCCTCCGGTACCGAGACGTTCGTGGCGCTGAAGGCGCATGTCGACAACTGGCGCTGGCAGGGCGTGCCCTTCTACCTGCGCACGGGCAAAAGGCTGCCGACGCGGCAGTCCGAAATCTACATCAAGTTCAAGCCCGTACCGCATTCGATGTTCGCCGAGCGCGGCGGGACGCTGCAGGCGAACAAACTCGTGATCCGCCTCCAGCCCGAGGAATATGTGCGGCTGCTGGTGATGGCGAAGGAGCCGGGGCTCGACCGCGAGGGCGTGCATCTGCGCGAGGTGCCGCTCAACCTGAGCCTCGACGTCCAGTTCGCGGGCACGCGGCGGCGCATCGCCTATGAGCGCCTGCTCCTTGATCTGATCGAGGGAGACCCGACCTTGTTCGTGCGGCGCGACGAGGTGGAAGCGCAGTGGCAATGGATCGACGCGGTCCGACAGGGCTGGGCCGAGCACGATATCAAGCCCAAACCCTATCCGTCGGGAAGCTGGGGGCCGTCGGCGGCGATCGCGCTGACCGAACGCGACGGGGTGACGTGGCACGACGATTGAGCTCGCCCGTTCCCCATCGAGACTGAATGAATTGAGGACGCTACATGACCGAGATCGAATGGTGGGACTATGACGACGCCGAGGAAATGGCCGAGGCGGTCGCGGGCGACGCCGCCTTCGTGATCGAAAGCGCGCTCGACGCGCGCGGCCAGGCAGTGATCGCGCTGCCCGGCGGCAAGACGCCGCTGCCGATCTACCAGAAGCTCGCGGAGAAGCAGCTCGACTGGAAGCGGGTGACGATCCTGCCCACCGACGACCGGCTGGTGCCGATGGGCGATCCGCTGTCGAACGTCACCGCGATGGCCAAGATATTCCTGCCGCTCAAGGCCCGGGTGATGCCGATCACCAGCGAGGCGGCGGCGGATTACCGCGCGGCGGGGCGCGCCGCGGATGCGCGGTTGCAGGACGTACATTGGCCGCTCGATCTGTGCCTGCTGGGCGTCGGCAAGGACGGACATACCGCCTCGATCTTCCCCGGCGAGGATTTCGAGGAAGCCGTCGCTGGCCCGCGCGAGCGGCGCGCGATCGGCATGATGCCCGCCGATCTTCCCGCCGAGGCGCCGGTGCCGCGCGTCACGCTGACCCGCGCGGCGATGGTCACCGCGCGCGCGCTCACGCTCGCGGTCACGGGGCAGGAGAAGCGCGACGTGATCGAGCGCGCGATCGAGCAGGGCCCCTCCTCCGCTTACCCGATCGGGCGCGTGCTCGCCGATGTCGAGCTGCCCGTCGACATCCACTGGAGCCCGGCATGACCCTTCATCCCGAAATCGCCGCGGTCACCGATCGCGTCATCGAAACCTCGCGCGACAAGCGCCGCGCCTATCTCGAGCTGATCGGACGCGAGCGCGAATCGGGGGTCGATCGGCCGCTGCTCGGCTGCGCCAACCTTGCGCACGGCTTCGCGGGCACCGCGGAGGATCGCGACACGCTCAAGGCCGGGCGCGCGATGAATGTCGGGATCGTAACCGCTTACAACGACATGCTCTCGGCGCATGCGACCTATTACCGCTACCCCGAGCAGATGAAGGTGTGGGCGCGCGAGGCCGGGATCACCGCGCAGGTAGCGGGCGGCGTGCCGGCGATGTGCGACGGCGTGACGCAGGGCTATCCGGGCATGGAGCTTTCGCTGTTCAGCCGCGACACCATCGCGCTATCGACCGCGATCGCGCTCAGCCACGGTATGTTCGAGGGTGCGACCTTGCTCGGCATCTGTGACAAGATCGTACCGGGGCTGCTGATGGGCGCGCTGCGCTTCGGCCATCTGCCGACGATCATGATCCCGGGCGGGCCGATGCCGTCGGGCATCTCGAACAAGGAGAAAGCGCACACGCGCGAGCTCTATGCCGAGGGCAAGGCGAGCCGCCAGGAACTGCTCGATTCGGAGATCGGCGCCTATCATTCGAAGGGCACCTGCACCTTCTACGGCACCGCCAACACCAACCAGATGATGATGGAGGCGATGGGCCTCCACATGCCCGGCGCCGCGTTCGTCAACCCGGGCACCAAGCTGCGCCAGGCACTGACGCGCGCGGCAATGCACCGGATCGCCGAGATCGGCTGGAACGGCAACGATTACCGGCCGCTGGGCGAGTGCGTCGACGAGAAGGCGATCGTCAACGCGATGGTCGCACTGCTCGCGACCGGCGGCTCGACCAACCATCTGATCCACCTGCCCGCGATCGCCGCCTCGGCGGGCATCGCGATCGACTGGGAGGATTTCGACAGACTGTCCAAGGTCGTGCCGCTGCTGACGCGCGTCTATCCCAACGGATCGGCGGACGTGAACGCGTTCCAGAATGCCGGCGGGCCGCCGTTCGTGATCCGCGAGCTGCTCGAGGCCGGGCTGCTCCACCGCGACATCACCACCGTCGCGGCCGACGATCTCGATGCCTATGGCCGGATGCCGGAGATGGACGGCGACACGCTCGTCTGGCGCGACCTGCCCGACGACAGCATCGACGACAGCATCGTCCGCACGGTCGACCGCCCGTTCCAGAACGAAGGGGGGATGCGCATCCTCGCCGGCAATATCGGCCGCGCCTGCATCAAGATCAGCGCGGTCACCGAAGACCGCTGGACGATCGAGGCGCCCGCGCGCGTCTTCACCGACCAGCAACAGGTGCAGGAGGCGTTCAAGGCGGGCGAGCTCGACCGCGACGTGATCGTCGTGGTGCGCTTCCAGGGACCGCGCGCCAACGGGATGCCCGAACTGCACAAGCTCACCCCGCCGCTGGGCGTGCTCCAGAATCGCGGGTTTCGCGTCGCGCTCGTCACCGATGGACGGATGTCGGGCGCCTCGGGCAAGGTGCCGTGTGCGATCCACGTCAGCCCCGAAGCCTTGGGTGGCGGACCGATCGGCAAGATCCGCGATGGCGACGTGGTGCGCGTCTGCGCCGTCGCCGGCACGCTCGAAGCGCTGGTCGATCCGGCCGAATGGGCCGCGCGCGCGTCCGCCGAAGCGCCGCCGCCCGCCATCGGCACGGGGCGGGAGCTGTTCGGGATCATGCGCCATCTGGCGACTGAGGCCGAGAAGGGCGCGTCCGCCGTGCTTGCTTCGGAAGATTTGTAAAGAACGGCCAACAAGAGCCGGAGGAGATTAAAGAATGCATGTCGTCGCGGTCGATATCGGGGGCACGCATGCCCGCTTCGCCATCGCTGAGGTGGAGAAGGGCCGCGTCGTCTCGCTGGGCGAGCCGATCACGCTCAAGACCGCCGACCACGGCAGCCTGCAGCTCGCCTGGCGCGCGGCGCAGCGCGAGCTCGGTCGACCTTTCCCGCGCGCGGCGGGAATCGCGGTCGCCTCGCCGATCAACGACGAGTTGATCAAGCTCACCAACAATCCGTGGATCATCCGCCCACCGCTGATCAATGAGCGGCTCGAGGTCGACGACTGGGTGCTGATCAACGATTTCGGCGCGGTGGGCCACGCGGTCGCGCAGCTTCCCGACGACGAGTTCGTGCATCTGTGCGGGCCGGACGAGCCGCTGCCCCGGCGCGGCTCGATCACCGTGTGCGGGCCGGGCACGGGCCTCGGCGTCGCGCAGGTGTTCCGCGCCAAGGATCGCTATCATGTGATCGAGACCGAGGGCGGCCACATGGATTTCGCCCCGCTCGACGGGATCGAAGATGCGATCGTCAAGCGGCTGCGCAAGACATACACGCGCGTGTCGGCAGAACGGATCTGCGCCGGCCCCGGCATCATTCCGATCTACGAAACGCTGGCAGCGATCGAGCACAAAGCCGTGGAACAACACGACGACAAGACGCTGTGGAACATGGCGCTGGAGGGCAAGGACGACCTCGCGGTCGCGGCGCTCGACCGCTTCTGTCTCGCGCTCGGCGCGGTGGCGGGCGACCTCGCGCTGGCACACGGGCCCAAGGGCGTCGTCATCGCGGGCGGGCTCGGCCTCCGGCTCAAGGACCATCTGCTCAATTCGGGGTTCGGCCAGCGCTTCGCGGCCAAGGGCCGGTTCCAGGGGCTGATGAACTCCATTCCGGTCAAGCTGATCACCCATCCCCAGCCCGGCCTGCTCGGCGCCGCCGCGGCCTTTGCCCAGGAGCACACCTTGTGAGTGATATACAAACCATCATGAACACCAGCCCCGTGATTCCAGTGCTGGTGATCGATGATGCCGCCACCGCCAAGCCGCTGGCGGAGGCGCTGGTCGCGGGCGGGCTCAAGGTGCTTGAGGTAACGATGCGCACCCCGGCCGCAATCGAGGCGATCGTCGAGATGAAGAAGGTCGATGGCGCGATCGTCGGCGCGGGCACGGTGGTCAACGCCGAGCAGCTGAAGCAGGTTGCCGATGCCGGCGTCGAGTTCATCGTCTCGCCAGGGCTGACCGATCGACTGGGCGCGGCGGTGGGCGAGACTGGCATCCCCTTCCTGCCCGGCATCGCCAACGCGGGCGACATCATGCGCGGGCTCGACCTCGGCCTGACGCACTTCAAGTTCTTCCCGGCCGAGACCTCGGGCGGATTGAAGGCGCTCAAGAGCCTTGCCGCGCCATTCTACCAATGCAAGTTCTGCCCCACCGGCGGGATCAGCGAGGCGACGGCATCCGATTGGCTCGCGTTCGATCCTGTGCTGTGCGTCGGCGGGAGCTGGGTGACGGGCGGCACCATGGCCGAGGTGGAAGCAAAAGCACGCGCGGCCGCATCCTTGCACGGTTGAGCTACTCGATCGTCAGCGATCGCAGCGACGCCTCGCTGTTAGCGACGGCGAGGCGAATGCGGTTGGTGCCGGGTAGGAACGTCAGTTTTCCTGCGGACACGGATCTCCAGTCCTTGGTCGCAACGATCGGCACGCGCACCGGCGCGCCGTCGTTGACGCTGATCGTCATCGTGGCACCCGCGGCCGTGCGCGCGTCGAGCATGACCGGTGCTGCACCGTCTCGCGCCGCGTCGATCGTGAACTGTATCCACTCACCCGCCTCAAACTGGTCGACATAGGGCGTTCCATCGGGTTCGCGTGCGATATCGACGCCGTCGTTGCGATAGGTGCGGCCATCGTTCCATTCGGTGCGGTTGCCGCCCGTGGCGATGTGGTAATTGGCATCGATGCGATCGCGATAGGCGACACCCGCCGGCCCCATGTCGTAATCGGCCGCCGCGATCATCAGCGGGCCATCCGCCAGCCTGTGCGTCTTGAACGGCACCGCCCGATCCGAATGCGGCAGGCGGAACATCGCATCGATCACGTCCGGATGCTGCACGTTGTTGGCGAACGTGACGTCATGCGTCGCGAGCCGCATCAGTGCCTGCGCGGCCTCATCCGCCGACGGACGCGGGCCACCGTGCAGCCAATAGGCGACGAGTCCCTTCCAACCTTCGTCAGGAACGATCTCCAAAGGATTATTAAAACCGATCTTCTTTAGCGGCCACCACGACCAGCCGATGCCGCGGCTTTCGACGAGCCGAATCGCATCGCGGAACCAGACATTCGAATTCTCGCCCGATTCGCCGAGCCAGACCGGAACGCCATATCGCTCGCGCAGACCGAGGATGGTCGCGAGTTCCTCGTCGGTATTGGCGTTCCAATATTTGTGGAAGCTCAGCACCATGTTGTCGTCCCAGGGCGGCAGCATGCCGGCGTAATTGTTGCCCCAGCAATTGCCCTCGATGATGATCATGTGATTGCGATCGACCGCGCGGATCGCGGTGGTGATGCGCTCGAGCAGTGCCGTGAGCGGGGCGTTGCGCGTTTCCTTGCAGCCGTGGCCGCCGCCCTCGCCCTCGAAATCCCAATTGGGCTCGTTGAGGATGTCGTAGCCGCCCACCCACGGCTCGTCGGCGTAGCGCGCAGCGAGCTTCTTCCACAACGCGACGGTGCGGCGCTGGTTCTCGGCATTATCCCACAGCGAGGGCTTGGCCGGATCGCGGTCTGCGATCGGCAGGTCGGTGCCCTGTCCGCCGGGCGCGGCATGAAGATCGAGAATCACGTAGATGCGGTTTGCGCGCGCCCAGTCGATGAGCGTGTCGATGCGGCGGAAACCATCCTCGTTCCAGCGATCGACGCCTGCGGGCGCGGTCTCGTCGAGCAGCAGGTTGTAATGCATCGGCAGCCGGATCGAGTTGAATCCCCAGCGCCCCATCGCATCGATATCGGCCTTGGTGACGTAATGATCGAGCCATGCCCGATAGAAGGCGGCAGTGCGTTCCTCTCCGATCAGATCGGCGATGTGCGCGCGAATGACGTGCTGCTGGCCTTTGCCAAGGTCGCCGAGCCCCAGCATGTAGCCTTCCTGGAGCATCCAGCCGCCCAGCCCCATGCCGCGCAGCAGCATCGGCTTGCCGTCGCCGTCCACGATGTGCGTGCCCTCGGCATGGAGAAAGCCCTGCGCATGGGCGGCCGGGGTCGTCAGGCACAATAGCGCGACAGCCGCGATCAGGCGAAACAACGTCATTCCGGCTCCCCTCTCTTTGGTGGAGGATAGCCTAGCTTTCAGTCAAAGTGAACGTTCTCACATCTCGCCGCGGGCGCGGCGGATGGCGTACCATTTGGCGACGTTGGCGTTGTGCTGTTCGAGCGTGTCGGCGAAGACATGCCCGCCGGTGCCGTCGGCAACGAAATAAAGTGCGTTCGATTGCTCGGGATTGAGCACTGCATCGATCGAGGCACGCCCGGGATTGCAGATCGGCCCCTCGGGCAGACCCGCCATCGCATAAGTGTTGTAGCCGTTCTTCGCTTCCAGCTCGGAGCGCAGGATGCGGCGGCCGAGCGGCTTGCCGTGCGTGATCGGGTAGATGACGGTTGGATCGGCCTGGAGCGGCATGCCGCGTTTCAGGCGGTTCGAATAGACGGCCGCGACCATGCGACGTTCGGAGGGTTTGCCGGTTTCCTTCTCGACGATCGAAGCGAGGATCAACGCCTCGCGCGGCGTCTTGACCGCGATGCCCGGCTTGCGCTGCTTCCAGGCGGCCGCCAAGTAACGGGTCATCGCCGCCTGCATCCGCGCGAGGACCGACTGGCGCGTGTCGCCGCGCTGATAGCCATAGCTGTCGGGCAGCACGGAGCCCTCGGCGGGCACCGCGACCTTGCCGGTCAGCACCGGCGCCTCGGCGAGCTTTTGCGCGACATAGACCGAGGGCAACCCTTCGGGGATCGTCACGAGCCGCTGGAGCGTCTCGCCGCGCTGCATCGCCGAGAGGATGTCGGACTGGCTGGTGTGCGCGGGGAAGCTGTATTCGCCGGCCTTGATCGACGTCGAGCCGCCGAGCAGCTTGGCCAGCAGCAGGAAGCGTCGCGCCGAGGGGATCGCGCCCGCCGCTTCGAGCTGGTCCGCCGCGCGGGTCAGCGTCGCGCCCTGCGGCACGACGATCGTGACCACTTTGTCCGCCGGGCCGGCACCGCTCCAGCTCTGCGCAACCAGGAACAGCCCGAGGATCGCCGCGAGCGCGACCAGCAGGCCGAAGCAGCCGGGCCGACGCATGGTTACAGCGCCCGCATCACCAGCGAGGCGTTGGTGCCGCCGAAGCCGAAGCTGTTGTTGAGCACGGCCTTAACCTTGCGTTCCTTGGCCTTGTGCGGAACCAGATCGACGCCCGCGCAGCCCTCGCTCGGATTGTCGAGGTTGAGCGTGGGCGGCACGATCTGATCGCGCATCGCGAGGATGCAGAAGATCGATTCGACCGCGCCCGCGCCGCCGAGCAGGTGCCCGATCGCCGATTTGGTCGAGCTCATCGACAGATCGCCGATCGCATTACCGAATAGCCTGCGTACCGCGCCCAGTTCGAGCTCGTCGCCGAGCGGGGTCGAGGTACCGTGCGCGTTGATGTAATCGATGTCCGAGAGGTCGAGGCCGGATTTCCGCATCGCCATCTGCATCGATCGGAACGCGCCCGAGCCTTCGGGATGCGGCGCGGTGACGTGATAGGCGTCGCCCGACAGGCCGTAGCCGATCACTTCCGCGTAGATATTCGCGCCGCGAGCCTTGGCGCGCTCATATTCCTCGAGCACGACCACCCCCGCCCCTTCGCCCATCACGAAGCCGTCGCGGTCGACATCATAGGGGCGGCTCGCCTTTTCAGGCGTATCGTTGAACCCGGTGCTGAGCGCACGCGCCTGCGCGAAGCCAGCGATGCCGAGCGGGCAGATCGCGCCCTCGGCGCCGCCCGCGAGCATCACATCGGCATCATCCATCGCGATCATCCGCGCGGCGTCGCCGATCGAATGCGCACCGGTCGAGCAGGCGGTGACGACCGCGTGGTTGGGGCCCATCAGCCCGTATTTGATCGAGACCTGGCCCGAGATGAGGTTGATCAGGCGTCCATGCACGAAATGCGGGCTGACGCGTCCCGGCCCCTTTTCGTGGAGCACGATCGATTCGCTCTCGATCCCGGGCAGCCCGCCGATTCCTGCGCCGATCGAGCAACCCGCGCGGAACCGTTCCTCTTCGCTCATGTCGGTGAGGCCAGCGTCCTCGATCGCCTGCCCGGCGGCGTCGATGCCGTAGACGATGAACGGATCGACCTGACGCTGGATCTTGTGATCGACGCGCTTCGACGCATCGAAGCCATAGGCGTGATCGGCAGGCTTCACTTCGCAGGCGATGCGGCATTTCTGATCGGACGCATCGAAGCGGGTGATCGGGCCGGCGCCCGATTTCGATCCGATGATGTTGGCCCAGCTCGTCTCGACGTCACCGCCGAGCGGGGTGACCAGACCGAGACCGGTTACGACAACGCGCCGCATGGCAATCTCCGTTTCCTCATCCTCAATACGAAACGGCTCCCCGCCCCTGATCTATCGCCCTGGGACGGGGAGCCGTTCGTCAATTCCGGCCCATACGGGCGAGGCGTCCGCGCGAGCGGATCAGCCCTTGTGCTCGTCGATATAGGTGATCGCATCCTTGACGGTCGCGATCTTCTCCGCGGCGTCGTCCGGGATCTCGACCCCGAATTCTTCCTCGAACGCCATCACCAGCTCGACGATGTCGAGGCTGTCTGCCCCCAGATCATCGATGAAGCTCGCATCTTCGGTCACCTTGTCGGCTTCGACGCCCAGATGCTCGACGACGATCTTCTTCACGCGATCGGCAGTCTCGCTCATGTCCCTAGTCCCTCTCTAGCTTGGGGTTTGACTATCCCGAACGCACGTAGAACGCGCGCCCCGCCGTGGCAAGTGCCGCAGCGTCAGATCATCGCCATTCCGCCGTTGACGTGAAGCGTCTGCCCCGTGACGTAGCCTGCCTCCCTGCTGGCGAGGTAGACCACGGCGGCACCGATGTCCTCGCCGGTACCGAGATCGCCCGCAGGGATGCGGCCGAGCAGCGCTTCCCTCTGGGCGTCGGGCAGCACGTCGGTCATCGCCGACCGGATGAAGCCGGGGGCGACGCAATTGACGGTGATGTTACGGCTGGCGAGTTCCTGCGCGAGTGCCTTGGACATGCCGACGAGCCCGGCCTTGGACGCGGCGTAATTGGCCTGGCCGGGGTTGCCCGTCTGCCCCACCACCGAGGTGATCGAGATGATGCGGCCGAAGCGCGCCTTCATCATCGGCCTGGCGGCGGCACGCGCGAGGCGGAACGCGGCTTCCAGGTTGACCCGGATCACCTGATCCCATTCCTCGTCCTTCATCCGCATCGCGAGATTGTCGCGCGTGACACCGGCATTGTTGACGAGGATGTCGAGCCTGCCGCCCAGCGCCTCGGTCGCTGCGGGCACAAGCGCATCCACCGCGACGGCATCGGACAGGTTGGCGGGCACGGCAACATGATCGCCGCCCAGTTCATCGCGAAACGCCGTCAGCTTCTCGGCGTTCGATCCCGACACCGCGAGCCGGGCGCCCTGCGCCGCCAGCGCCTTCGCGATCGCCGACCCGATTCCCCCGGACGCGCCGGTGACGAGAGCGGTCATGCCTGTGAGGTCGAACATATCTATCTCCAGAATTCTCGGGTTACAGCGCGGGACACGCTCAAAGCTCCTTCGCCAGCGCCTCGATGTCGTCCATCGTCACCACGCTGGTCGCGACCGCATCCGGGGTCGTGCGCTTGATCATGGCGCCGAGCACCTTGGCGCCGAATTCGGCGAACAGCCCAACGCCTGCATCGTGCATTGCCAGCACCGATTCGCGCCAGCGGACGCGGCCCGTGACCTGCTCGACGAGGCGGGCGCGAATTTCGTCGGGATCGCTGATCGGCGCGGCGGTGACGTTGGCGTAGACCGGCACCAATGGGGCCTGCACGGCCGCATCGGCGAGCGCGGCCTGCATCGCGTCCGCGGCAGGCTGCATCAGCGGGCAATGGAACGGCGCCGAGACGGGAAGCAGCACCGCACGCCTGGCGCCCATCTCCTTCGCGAGGCCAACGGCGCGCTCGATCGCGGAACGCGCGCCCGATAGCACGACCTGGCCAGGATCGTTGTCGTTGGCGACGGTGCAGACCTCGCCCTCGGCAGCAGCGTCGGCGATCTTCTGCGCCATGCCGACATCGGCGCCGAGCAGCGCCGCCATCGCACCCTCGCCTACCGGCACCGCGGCCTGCATCGCCTGCCCGCGCAATTTGAGCAGCCGCGCCGTGGTGGCAAGATCGAGCGCACCCGCCGCGCACAAGGCGGTATATTCGCCGAGGCTGTGCCCGGCGACGAAATCGGCCTTGTCGGCGAGGCGGACGCCGCCTTCCTTCTCGAACACGCGCAAGGTCGCGATCGCGTTCGCCATGATCGCGGGCTGCGCGTTCTCGGTCAGGGTGAGGTCGTCGGCCGGGCCTTCGGCCATCAGCCGGAACAGCGCCTGCCTGAGTGCCTCGTCGACCTCTTCGAACACCTCACGGGCCGCCGGGCTCGCCTCGGCGAGCGCCGTGCCCATGCCGACAGCTTGGCTGCCCTGCCCCGGAAAGATGAAGGCACGCATCTCGATCTCCTCAGCGAAACGAAGCGCCCGGTTAGAAACGCGCGGCGGCGATGGCAAGCCGCGACAATTTGCGACCATTTCGCAGCGCCGCCGACACATCCGCGCGACACCCCATGCCTAGCTTGTCCATGACGCCGATGAAGGCGCCGAAGAAGAAGTGGAGTGACAGTGATGAAAAAGTTTCTTCTGAGCGCGGCCGCCGCATCGATGGTCGCCGTTCCCCTGCTGGCAGCGGCGCCCGCCGAGGCCGCGCCTCGCCACAGGACGACCGTGATCAAGCACAAGGCGAACGGCCGCACCGTGATCAAGCAGCGCAAGGTCGTGCGCCGACCCGTCCACCGGACGGTGACGTACCGGACGAGCTATCGCCCGGTCTACGCGACGCCGCATCGCACCTGGGTGCGCGGCCAGCGTTTCGATTATCGCTATGCCCCCCGTTATCGGGTGGTGAACGATTATCGCAGCTACCACCGGCTCTACACGCCGCCTCGCGGCTACCAGTGGGCCCGGTCGGGTGACGACGCGGTGCTGGTCGCGATCGCCAGCGGCCTGATCGGCGCGGTGATCGGCGGTGCGTTCTTGAACTAAGCGCCGCACCGGCCCGCTCCCCCCTCCCGGCCACCCACAGGATAATCGCATTGGGTGGTCGGGAGGGGGAGCATCGTTCACCCAATGCTGGCCGGAACCGTTCTCAATAAAGACTTCGGCTTGCGTTTCGCCCGGATTTCGCTAAGGGAACCTCCGCAACCGGGGTGGGAAGCACGGCTTCCCGCCCTGGTTTCGCATTGAATACGGACGACAGCCGGAGGGGCCCGCGCACGGGGCGCGAGGTCAGCGATCGGCCAAGACTTGAGGTAAGACATGGCTCTGTACGAGCACGTGTTCCTTGCGCGCCAGGATCTGGCACAGGCGCAGGTGGACGCGCTGGCGGAAACCGCCACCAAGATCATCGAAGACAATCAGGGCAAGGTCGTCAAGACCGAGACCTGGGGCCTGCGCAGCCTGGCCTACAAGATCGCTAAGAACCGCAAGGCGCATTACGTGATGCTTGAGATCGACGGCCCCGGCGCCATCGTCGCCGAGCTGGAGCGCCAGGAAGCGATCAACGAAGACATCATCCGCTACATGACCGTGCGCGTCGACGAGCACGAGAACGGCCCGTCGGTCATGATGCGCAAGGGCGACCGTGACGGCCGCCGCAGCCGCGACCGCGCGGCGTAATCAGGAGGCTGAACACATGGCACGCCCGTTTTTCCGCCGCCGCAAGAGCTGCCCCTTCTCCGCGAAGGACGCACCCCGGATCGATTACAAGGACGTCCGCCTGCTGCAGGGCTTCGTGTCCGAGCGCGGCAAAATCGTCCCCTCGCGCATCACTAGCGTGAGCGCGAAGAAGCAGCGCGAGCTCGCCCAGGCGATCAAGCGCGCCCGTCACCTGGGCCTGCTGCCCTACCTCGTGAAGTAAGGAGCTGATCCCATGGACGTGATTCTGCTCGAACGAGTCGAGAAGCTCGGCGCCATCGGCGACGTGGTGAAGGTGAAGGACGGCTTCGCCCGCAACTTCCTGTTGCCGCGCAAGAAGGCGCTGCGCGCCAACGAGGCCAACCGCAAGGTCTTCGAGGCCAATCGCGAGCGTCTGGAGGCCGAGAACGCCGCCAAGCGCACCGACGCCGAGAAGGAGGCCAAGGGTCTCGATGGCACCTCGCTGACGCTGATCCGCCAGTCGTCGAACACCGGCCAGCTCTATGGCTCGGTCGCGGTGCGCGACATCGTCGAGGCGCTTGAGGCCGACGGCCACAAGATCGCCAAGGCGCAGGTCGTGCTCGACAAGCCGATCAAGGCGATCGGCGTGCATGAGATCAAGGTCGCGCTGCACCCCGAGGTGTCGGTCGCGATCAAGATCAACGTCGCCCGCTCGCCCGAAGAGGCCGAGATGCAGGCGTCGGGTGTCGACGTCATGGCGCAGATGTTCGAAGAAGGCCGCGACGCCGGCGGCTTCACCGAAGACTATCAGGCCACCGAGGACGCCGCGGCGGTGCTCGGTGAGGAAGTACCGGCCGAAGACCGTGCCGAAGATGCGGTCGAGGCAGCCGAGGCGAGCAACGACGCCGACCAGGCCTGAGGCGCGCGCCGAACCGAAAAGAACAGGGCCGTCCGGCATCGCGCCGGGCGGCCCTTTCCTTTTACAGCACCCAGCGGAAGGCGCGGCGCAACTCGGCCACCGCGTCGCGCTCGTACCAGCGGCCATGCGCGATCAGGATGCGCTCGGGCGCCCAGCCGATCATCGTCTCCGCCGCGCGGCGCACCGCCGCCCTGTGCTTGCGGAAGCTCCACTGCATGTCGCGCGGCGCCTTGCCGTCGGGATCAGCGGCGCCGCCGAGTTTGATGATCCAGCGGTAGAACCAGTTTTTCACGCGCGCCGGTTCCATGTTTTCGATGAGATCGGTGAGGATCAGCGTGGCGCTGGCGCGGTGGAAGAAATCGATCTCGGTCATGATGCTGCCGGGCACCAGCACCTGGTCGATCTGCCCTGCCCAGTCGGCGGGCGGCGCGTCGCCGAGCAGGTGGTGCTCGGGCATCGGCCGCGACGAACGCTCGACGATCCCGGGCGCGAGATGGACCGCGGCATCGGGGAAGCGGCGGTGCCAGTCGGGCACCCACCAGAAATGGATCGTGTTGGGCGCGATCAGGTGCCGCACCGGGCCAAGCGCAGCGACGCTCGCGAACACCGCCTCGTCGTCGGTCGTGGGCGAATGCACCCAGATGTCGCCATTGCCGAGCCGGACGACCGTCATCCGCGTCGGGAACGGCAGGCTGAGCCCGGCATAATCCATGCGGATTTCCGGGCCGTCCATGATCCATACGCCGTCCGCGACCGGCTTCAGCGTATCGAGCGGCGCGTAAGGAACGAAAGCCGTCATGGCCTTCGCTCTAGCACGGTCGGCGGGTCGGGTCAGGTCCGCGCGGATCGCGGGAGGATGGCGAGACTGAGGAGACTGAGCACACCGGCCGCGACCAGATACAGCCCGACATGGCCGAGCCCGCCGCGCTCCGCGAGCGCCTGCGCGATCATCGGCGCCAGCCCGCCGCCGACGATGCCGCCGAGGTTGAAGGTCATCGACACCCCGGTATAGCGCACGCCGGGCGGGAACAGTGCCGGCAGCCAGCCGCCGAGCGGGCCGTAGGCGAAGCCCATTACAAACAGGGCAAGCGCGAGCCACAGCCACACGATCGCGAGCGACGCCGCGCCGAGCATCGGCCCAAGCAGGAAACCGACGAGGATCGTACCCGCGAAGCCCCAACCGAGCATCCGGCCGGCGCCGGTGCGATCGGCAAGAACCGACGAGACGATGACGCCCGCCGCGAGAAACAGGATCGCGCCCAGCTCGACCGCGAGCATCGCCTCGCGATCATGGCCGAGCACGGTGGTTTCGTAGCCCATGGCAAAGGCGGTCGCGAGGTAGAAGATCGCGAAACAGGCGATTACCGATACGGTCGCGGCAAAGGTCGCGCGGGCGTGATCACGGAGCAGGGTCGCGAAGGGCACCTTGGGCAGCGCCTCGGCTCTGGCGGCTTCGAGGAACGCGGGGGTTTCGGTGAGCTTGAGCCGCACCCACAGGCCGAGCGCGACGAGCACCGCGCTCGCCAGGAAGGGCAGCCGCCAGCCCCAATCGCGGAACTGGTCGTCGGTCAGAAACAGGCCGAGCAGCAAGAAGAAACCGTTGGCGGCGATGAAGCCGACCGGCGCGCCCAGCGGCGGGAACATGCCGTAGCGGTTGCGCCATCCCGGCGGTGCATTCTCGACCGCGAGCAGCGATGCGCCGCCCCACTCGCCGCCGAGCCCCAACCCCTGCCCGAGCCGGAGCAGGCAGAGCAGCAGCGGCGCGATCCAGCCGGCTTGCGCATAGGTGGGCAGGAAGGCGATCGCGACCGTCGAGCCGCCCATCAGGACCAGGCTGGCGACCAAGGTCGATTTGCGGCCGATCCGATCGCCGAAATGGCCGAACAGCACCGCGCCGACGGGCCGCGCGACGAAGGCGAGCCCGAAGCTCGCATAAGCGAGCATGAGCTGTGCCGAGCGCGATTCGGCGGGAAAGAAGAGCGGCCCGAACACCAGCGCCGCGGCGGTCGCGTAGATGTAGAAATCGTAGAATTCGACCGAGGTGCCGACGAGGCTCGCGAACAGGATGCGCCGATGCGAGGTGTCGCCACTTGCCGTCATGTCGTTCCCCCGTTCGCGCATCGCGCCTCTGGACGCCGCCTGCTGCCCCGATTGGGGGAGCGACACAAGCCGCAATACGAACGGATCCCTCTCAGTATCTGATCCGAAATTCCGCCAGAGGCGGATTTTCGGATCGTTCGGTGCCGGCCCGCTCCCCCACCCGGCCACCCATCCAGCATGATCCTGTGGGTGGCCGGGTGGGGGGCGGGCCAGCACCGAATTTCGAATCAGGCTTTCAGGCCATGAGGGTGGAGATCACCTCCCGCAGCCAGCGCACCCCGTCATCCTCCTCGAACTTGCTGTGCCACAACATGGTGAGCCCGATCCCGTCGCCGCTGTCGGGCACGTCGAGGATGACGATGCCGTGGCGCTCGCCGTCCTGCTGCGCGAACCTCTTTGGCACCAGCGCGATGCAATCGGTACGGCCGACCACGGCGAGTGCCGTCATCGCGTCGTAGACCGAGGCCGGCGGCTCGTCCGCCACGCCGCTCGAGGTTTCGCCGGTATCGGTGATCGTGCGCCGCTCCAGCCCGCCCTCGGAGGTGAGCAGCCGCAGCGACTCGAACGACTTGCCCGCCGCGATCACCACGCGCGGCTGCTCGGCGAGCTCGGCCTGGGTCAGGCGGCGGCCGGCGAGCGGGCTGCCGGTCGCGGCGATCCAGACGAGCTCCTCGTGAAACAGCGTCCCCAGCCGAAGCCGTTTGGGCACCTTGGTAAACGCGCCCAGCGCGACATCCACGATGCCCTCGTCGAGATCGACGAGCAGATCGCCGCCCAGCGGTTGGACCCGGAACGACACGTTGGGCGCGGTCTCACGCGCGCGGGCGAGCAGCTTGGGGATGAGCAGCGCGCAGAAATACGAGCCCGCCGCAATCGTGAAGCGCCGGTCCGCGGTGCCCGGATCGAACGCGCTCGGCGACAACGCCGTGCGCAGCTGCGACAGCCCGACTCGCACACCCGGCGCGATCTCGATCGCCCGCGCGGTCGGCTGCAACCCGCCCGGGGCACGCACGAACAAGGGATCGCCGATCGACTGGCGCAGCCGGCCGAGCGCATGACTGACCGCCGATTGCGTCAATCCCAGCCGCGCGCCCGCCTTGGTGACGTTGCCCAGCTCGAACAGCGTATCGAAGACGCGCAGCAGGTTGAGGTCGATCTCACTCATGCACCACCTTCATACATTATGGGACGAATAATCATTAGTATCATTTGTGCAGCGCACTACATGAGGCCGGCCGCGGCGTTCTCGTATTGCGCGGCCAATTTGCATTGCGCAGCCTAACAGGGGATTTCCGTGACAGAAATGTCGCATTCCTTCGACCAGCCATCCCATCCCGGTGCCGGCGATCCGCAGATCGAGGGCCACGACGTCGTCGGTGACGAGTTCATCGTCGATGAAGAAGACGGAGCCGTGCCCGACAGTCCATCGCGGCGCAGGCGCCTGCGCACCGCGCTGTTGCTGCTCGGGCCGCTCGTGCTGCTGCTCGGCGGACTCGCCTTCTATCTTCATGGCGGCCGGTACGAGACGACCGACAATGCCTATCTGCAATCGGGCCAGGTCTCGGTGAGCCCCAATGTGGCCGGGCGGGTAATCGCGGTCGAGGTTCGCAACAACCAGCGGGTGAAGAAGGGCGACGTGCTGTTCCGTATCGATCCCGCGCCGTATCAGGCCGCGGTCGACGAGGCGGAGGCGGCGCTCGCGGGCTCCAGGACCGACGTCGCGTCGCTGCGCGCCAATTACCGTCAGGGCCAGGCCGAACTCGCCTCGGCGCAAGACAAGCTGCATTATGCCGAGCGCGAGGCCGCGCGGCAGAAGGAGCTGCTGGCCGAAGGTATTTCCTCGCAGAACCAATATGATCAGGCCGTGCTCGCCGCGCAGAACGCGCGTAGCGCGATCGTCAATGCCCGGCAGGCCAACGAAAGCGTCGCCGCGCAGCTGACCGGCAGCGTCACCGCCCCGGTCGAGCGTCAGCCCGCCGTCGCCAGGGCGCAGGCGGCGCTGGAGCGTGCGCAGCTCAACCTCGGCTACACCGTCATACGCGCGGCGCAGGACGGGATCGTCACCAAGGTCGATCAGCTTCAGGTCGGCGATTACGTGACCGCAGGCAAGCCGGTGTTCACGCTGGTCGGCAATCGCATCTGGGTCGAGGCGAACTTCAAGGAGAACCAGCTGCGCTACATGCGGCTCGGCCAGCCCGCGACGATCGAGGTCGATGCCTTCCCCGACCTCGAACTCAAAGGCCGCCTGACGAGCTTCAGCCCCGGCACGGGTAACAGTTTCTCGGTGCTGCCGGCGGAGAACGCCACCGGCAATTGGGTGAAGGTCGTCCAGCGGCTGCCGGTCGAGATCACGATCGACAATCCGCCTGCCGACGTGCCGCTCCACGCGGGGCTCTCGGTCGAGGCGACGGTCGATACCGGTCATCAACGCCGCCTGTTCGGCCCCGACAAGGCGCCCGCGACGCCCGCACGATGACCGACGCCTATCCGGACAGCACCACGCGGCGGTTCATCACCGCCTCGGTGATGGCGGCGACGGTGATGAACTCGCTCGATTCGACCATCGCCAACGTGGCGTTGCCGCACATGCAAGGCAGCGTCTCGGCCTCGGCTGACCAGATCACCTGGGTGCTGACCTCGTACATCGTCGCCGCCGCGATCATGACGCCGTTGACCGGCTGGCTCGCCGGGCGGATCGGGCGCAAGCGGCTGATGCAGATCTCGATCGTCGGCTTCACCATCGCCTCGGGGCTGTGCGGCATCGCCACCAGCCTGGGCGAGCTCGTCGGTTTCCGGCTGCTCCAGGGCATTTTCGGCGCCGCTCTGGTGCCGATGAGCCAGGCGATCCTGCTCGACATCAACCCGCCCGAACGCCACGGCCCCGCGATGGCGATCTGGGGCATGGGCGCGATCCTGGGGCCGATCATCGGCCCCGCGCTCGGCGGCTGGCTGACCGACAACCTCACCTGGCGCTGGGTTTTCTACATCAACCTGCCGGTGGGCGTGCTCGCCTTCGCGGGGCTGTCGCTGTTCCTTGGCGAGACCAAGAGTGCGGATCGGATGCGGCTCGATTTCATGGGTTTCGCCTTCCTCGCGCTGGCCATCGGCTCGCTGCAGATGATGCTCGATCGCGGGCAGCAGCTCGACTGGTTCTCCTCGACCGAGATCATGGTCGAGTGCGCGCTGTCGGTGCTGTTCTTCTATCTGTTCGTGGTCCACACGCTCACTGCGAAGAACCCCTTCATCGATCTCGCGCTGTTCAAGGACAGGAATTTCCTGTTCGGCTCGATCTTCGGCTTCTTCCTCGGCGTGCTGATCTTCGCGGTGCTCGCGCTGCTGCCGCCGATGCTCGAAGTGCTGATGGGCTATCCGGTCGTGCTCACCGGGCTCGTCACCGCCCCGCGCGGCATGGGCACGATGATCTCGATGATCCTCGTCGGCCAGCTCATCAAACGTGTCGATTCGCGTCTCCTGATCGTGGCGGGCATGATCCTCGTCGCCTGGTCGACCTACATGATGGCGGGCTTTTCGCTCGACATGGACGAGAGCCTGGTAATCCATTCGGGCTTCATCCAGGGGATTGGCACCGGGCTGATCTTCGTGCCGCTCTCGACGATCGCCTTCGCGACGCTTCCCTCTCGATATCGCAACGAGGGCACGGCGATGTTCACGTTGATCCGCAATGTCGGCTCGTCGATCGGCATCTCGGTCTTGCAGGCGATGACGATCCGCAACGCGGCGACGGTGCATTCACGGCTGGTCGAGACGGTGCGGCCCGACAATCCGAATATGGCCAAGGCCATGCCGGGGTTCGATTTCTCCTCGCTCGAAAGCCTCGCGAAGTTCAACGGCGAGATCACGCGGCAGGCGATGATGGTCTCCTATATCGACGCCTTCTACGCGCTGTTCGTCGTCATCATCCTGATTTCGCCGCTCATTCTCTTCATGCGGCCGCCGCGCAAGAACCAAAGCGGCGAGCAACCCGCGATGCACATGGACTGACCCGATGACCCGCTCTCTCCTCACCGCCCTCGCCGCGAGCACGATCCTTGCCGGCTGCATGTCCGGCCCCGATTTCGAGCGCCCCGCGGCGCCCTCGGCGACCGCCTATCGCTCGCCGTCCGATCCGGCCGGCACGCACGCCCCCGGCCCCGCTGCCGAGGCCGGACAAGGCCCGGCGCTGCGCTGGTGGACCGCGTTCGCCTCGCCCGAGCTCGATGCGCTGGTGACACGCGCGATCGCCAACAACCAGAGCCTCGCGGCGAGCAACGCGACACTCCAGGCTGCGCTCGAAGAGGTCAACGCCGCCGCTGGCCAGCGTCTGCCGCAGGTAGACGCCAACGCGCGCGTCGAGCGCGAGCAGCCCAACCTCGCGGCGTTCGGCTTCGAATCCGACACCGGCAACCCGGAGTTCACACTCTATTCGGTGGGCGGCGGGGTTTCGTACGATCTCGACCTGTTCGGCGGCAAGAAGCGCGCGGTCGAAGAGGCCGCCGCACGCGCCGAGGCGCAGCGGCGCCAGACCGAGGCGGCGCACCTTTCGATCGCCGGCCGCGTCGTCAACCAGGTGCTGACGATCGCGGCGATCCGCGACCGGATCGCCACCGCCGACGCGCTGCTCAAGGAAGACCAGCGCAACGTCGATCTGACCGAGAAGCGCCGCAAGGCGGGCGAAGGCACGCTGGTCGAGGTGCTCAATGCGCAGAGCCAGTACGAGGCCGATCGCGGCGAAATCCCGCAGCTCGGCCAGCAGCTCGCCGAGGCGCGGCACCTGCTCGCGATCCTGATCGGCGTGACGCCGGCCGAGCTGGGGCCGACCGAGTTCAACCTCACCGATTTCACGCTGCCCGCCGACGTACCGGTGACGTTGCCGTCGGAGCTCGTCCACAAGCGGCCCGACATTCTGCAAGCCGAGGCAGAGCTGCACGCCGCGACCGCCGCGATCGGCGTCGCGACGGCGAAGCTCTATCCGAATATCACGCTCGGCGCGACGGTGACGCAGGGCTCGCCGGGGCTGGGCGACTTCTTCAGCGGCGCGTTCCGCGGGTTCGACATCTTCGCCGGGCTGACCGCGCCGATCTTCCACGGCGGCACGCTGAACGCGCAGAAGCGCGCGGCGGTCGATCAGGCGGAGGCGGCGCAGGCGCAATACAAGCAGACGGTACTCGAGGCGTTCGGGCAGGTCGCCGACTTGCTCCAGGCGCTCGACAGTGACGCGCGGTCGATGGCCAACCAGCGCGAATCGGTCGATGTCGCGCAGCGCTCGCTGCACCTGTCGCGACGCAGCTTCGAGGTCGGCAATTCGGGCGTGCTGCAGATTCTGGAGAGCGAGCGGCTCTACCAGCGCGCGCGCTCGGCGATGGTCGAGGCGCAGGCGCGGCAATATCTCAACGTCGCGCGGCTCTACGTGGCGACCGCGGGAGGATGGACCGGGCCGGCGGTGGAGACGGCGGCGAACTGAACGCTGGGCTCCTGCTTTCGCAGGAGCACCGGCTCACGCCGCGAGCGCGCTTTCCTCCAGCGCCGCACGGACCGCCGTCACCGCGTCGGTGGCCTTGTCGCCGTCGGGGCCGCCGCCCTGCGCCATGTCGGGCCGGCCGCCGCCGCCCTTGCCGCCGAGCGCCGCCACGGCGCGCTGGACGAGCTCGACCGCGCTCGGCGTGCCGGCACGGTCGGCGGTGACGCCGACCGCGACCGAGGCGCGGCCGTCGTTGACCGCGACCAGCATCGCCACGCCCGAGCCGACCCGCGCCTTCATTTCGTCCACCGCGCTGCGCAGGCCCTTGGGATCGAGTCCCTCGACCACCTGCGCCAGGAAGCCCATGCCGCCGACCTGCTCGGGGCCCGCCACCTCGGCCGCGCCGCCGCCGAGCGCGAGCGCCTTCTTCGCCTCGGCGAGTTCGCGCTCGAGCCGCTTGCGCTCCTCGACCAGCGCCGCGACGCGCGCGGGCACCTCGTCGGGCGCGGCCTTCAGCGTGGCCGCGACCTCGCGCAATTTTTCGTCGCGGTTCTCGAACCAGCGCCGCGCGGCCTCGCCGGTCAGCGCCTCGATGCGGCGCACGCCCGAGGACACCGCGCCCTCGCTCACCACCTTGAACAGGCCGATGTCGCCGGTCGCGGCGACATGCGTGCCGCCGCACAGTTCGAGACTGTAGATCGGCGCGTTGTCGCCGCCGGTGCGGCCCATCGAGACGACGCGTACCTCGTCGCCATATTTCTCGCCGAACAGCGCCATCGCGCCCTCGGCGATCGCCTCGTCGGGCGTCATCAGCCGGGTTTCGACCGTATCGTTCTGGCGGATATAGGCGTTCACCTCGGCCTCGATCTCCGCGAGTGCCGCCGCCTCGACCGCCGTCGGCTGCGAGAAATCGAAGCGCAGGCGATCGGGGGCGACAAGGCTGCCCTTCTGCGCGACGTGGGTGCCAAGCCGATCGCGCAGCGCGGCGTGGAGCAGGTGCGTCGCCGAATGGTTGGCGCGGATCGCCGCACGCCGCGCCGGATCGACCGCCATACGCAGCGTGTCGCCGACCGCGATCGCGCCGCTCTCGATCGTCGCATGGTGCGACCAGATGCGGCCGAGATGCTTCTGCGTGTCGGTAACGATCGCGCGCAATCCGCTGTCGTTGCTGAAAATTCCGGCGTCGCCGACCTGGCCGCCGCTCTCGCCGTAAAAGGGGGTCTGGTTGGTGACAATGCCGACCGTCTCGCCCGCGCCTGCGCGATCGACGCGCGCGCCATCCTTGACGATCGCGACTACCTCACCTTCGCCCTGTTCCGAGGTGTAGCCGACGAATTCGGTGCCACCCTTTTCTTCGACCAGATCGAACCAGAGCTCGTCCGACGTCTTATCGCCCGAGCCCTTCCACGCGGCGCGTGCGGCACGGCGCTGTTCGGCCATCGCCGCCTCGAAGCCTTCACGATCGACCTGGAGCGATTGCGCGCGCAACGCATCCTCGGTGAGATCGTAGGGAAAACCGTAAGTGTCGTAGAGCTTGAACGCGGTCTCGCCCGAAAGCGTCTCGCCCGCCTCCATGCCGCGGGTCGCCTCGTCGAGCAGCTTCAACCCCTTGTCGAGCGTCTGGCGGAAGCGCGTTTCCTCCTGCAACAGCGTCGTCTCGATCAGCGATTGCGCGCGGACCAGCTCGGGATAGGCGGCGCCCATTTCCTTGACCAGCGCAGGCACCAGCCGGTTCATCAGCGGATCCTTGGCGCCCAGCAGGTGTGCATGGCGCATCGCGCGGCGCATGATGCGGCGGAGCACATAGCCCCTGCCCTCGTTCGCGGGCAACACGCCGTCCGCCACCAGGAAGCCCGAACAGCGCAGGTGATCGGCGATGACGCGATGGCTCGCCTGGGTCTCGCCGGTGGTCGGCGTGTGCGTCAGCGCGCCCGATTCGGCGATCAGCGCCTTGAAGGTGTCGGTATCGTAATTGTCGTGGACGCCCTGCATCACCGCGGCGATGCGCTCGAGCCCCATGCCGGTGTCGATCGAGGGCTTGGGCAGGTTGCCGACGATCTCGTTCTCTTCCTGCTCATATTGCATGAAGACGAGATTCCAGACCTCGACGAAGCGGTCGCCGTCCTCATCCGGCGATCCGGGCGGGCCGCCGGGGATATGCTCGCCGTGATCGTAGAAGACCTCGGAGCACGGGCCGCACGGGCCGTTCTCGCCCATCGCCCAGAAATTATCCTTGGTCGGAATGCGGATGATGCGATGTTCGGGCAGGCCCGAGATCTTCTTCCAGAGATCGAACGCGGCATCGTCAGTATGATAGACGGTCGCCGTCAGCTTCTCCGCAGGCAGCTCCCATTCCTTCGTCAGCAGCGTCCAGGCGTGCTCGATCGCCTGGTCCTTGAAATACTGGCCAAACGAGAAATTGCCCATCATCTCGAAGAAGGTGTGGTGCCGCGCGGTATAGCCGACATTGTCGAGATCGTTGTGCTTGCCGCCTGCGCGCACGCACTTCTGCGCCGAGGTCGCGAGGCTGTACGGCCGCGTTTCCAGCCCCGTGAAGACGTTCTTGAACGGCACCATGCCCGCGTTGACGAACATCAGCGTCGGATCGTTCTGCGGCACCAGCGGCGCCGAGGGCACCTTGGTGTGGCCATGGCTCGCGAAATAATCGAGGAACGAGCGGCGGATATCGTTGGTCGAGGTCATGATGCGCGATCTAGGCGAGGGTATCGGGAGTCACAAGCGCGTTGCTCAAACGGGCTCGTCGATGGACCTGGGCGGCTCGCTGAACCATTTCGGGCCCGCGCCGGTCATGTGGAAGCAATCCTCGAGCCGCACGCCGAACTTGCCGGGGATGTAGATGCCCGGTTCGTCGGAGAAGCACATGCCCGGCGCCAGTTTCGTCGTCTCGCCGCGGACGAGATTGACCGGCTCGTGCCCGTCGAGGCCGATGCCGTGGCCGGTGCGATGCGACAGGCCGGGGAGCTTGTAGCCGGGGCCGTAGCCCAGGCTTTCGTAAAACACGCGCACGGCATCGTCGACGCTGCCGGCGGGCGCGCCGATCTTCGCGGCGGCGAAGGCAACCTGCTGGCCGCGATGGACCTGATCCCAGACCTTGCGCTGCTCGGGCGTCGCGTTGCCGCCATGGACCCAGGTGCGCGACACGTCCGACTGATAGCCGTGGACGGTGCAGCCGCAATCCATCAGCACGATGTGGCCGACGTCGACCGTCTGCGGTTGCTTCGAGCCGTGCGGATAGGCGGCCGATTCGCCGATCAGGCACATCGAGAACTCGGGGCTGCCGCCGAGCTTCTTCGTCGCAGCACTCATCAGCGCCGAAACGTCCTGCTGACGCATGCCCTTCTCGACGCGCGGGTGAAGCCAGCGATAGGCGGCGATCGTCACGTCGGTCGCGGTCTGCATCAGCGCGAGTTCGGCGGGCGTCTTGACCATGCGGCAGCCGCGCACGACCGGGTTGGCGGAGACGAGGCGCGCGCCGGGGAGCACCTTGCGCAGGCCGTCGAACGCGAAGAAGCGCACGCTTTCCTCGATCGCGATCGGCTGCGCGGCGAGCTTGCGGTCCTTGAGGAAGCCCGCGACGACAGCGAGCGGGTCTTCATCCTCCTGCCAGACGCGCACCTCGGCGGGGATAGCGAGCGTCTCGTGGACCGAAAGTTCCTCGAAAAAGGGGGTAACGATGCAGACCTTACCCTCGACCGGCAGAATCGCGGCGGTGAGCCGTTCGCTGCGCCACCATTCGACGCCGGTGAAATAGACCATCGACGAGCCGGGTTCGATCACCACCGCGCCGATCCCGTTGGCCTTCATCAGCGCCTGCGCGCGCGCCAGGCGGCGGGCGCGTTCGGCGGCGTCGATGGGCTTGGCCTCGGCGGTGATGTCGTGGAGGTCGGACAGATCGGGCTCGGCCGCGCGCACGATGCCTGGCACGCTCAGCAGCGGCACCAGCGCGCCCATTCCCAAAAGCTCGCGACGTCCGATCGGCAGCATCCGCATCCTCTTCTCCTTTGCTCCCCAATGCGACGCTTGACCGGGCGGCCGCAATCCCCTTGGTTGCGCGGCGATACACAAAGGGGAAGCGTGAATGGCCAAGCGGCTGACCATGTTCATTCTGATCGGGCTGGTGCTCGGCCTCGTCGTCGGCTGGGGGCTCAACGCAGCGATCGACGACGGCAGCACCGCCGCGGCCGCGCGGCTCACCGAGATCGCGGGCTATTTCTCGATCCTGACGACGATCTTCCTGCGGCTGATCAAGATGATCATTGCGCCGCTGGTCTTTTCCACGCTGGTCGCGGGCATCGCGCACATGGGCGACAGCGGCGCGCTGGGGCGGATCGGGTTGCGCTCGCTCGGCTGGTTCGTCTGCGCCAGCCTGATGTCGCTGACGATCGGGCTGATCCTCGTCCACCTCCTCCAGCCGGGTGCCGCGCTCAACCTGCCGATCCCGCCCGCCGATGCGGCCTCGGGCGTCGACAAGGCGGCGTTCAACCTCCACAATTTCTTCACCCACATCTTCCCCGCCTCGATGATCGAGGCGATGGCGACCAACGAGATCCTGCAGATCGTGGTCTTCTCGATCTTCGTCGGGGTCGCGATCACCGCGGTGGGCGAGCCCGCCAAGCCGCTGGTCAAGGCGATCGACGCGCTGGTGAAGGTGATGCTGCAGATCACCGATTACGTGATGCGCTTCGCGCCGGTCGCGGTGTTCGCGGCGGTCGCGAGCGCGCTCGCCGAGCGCGGGCCAGGGGTGATCGGCAACCTCGCCTATTTCATGGGGTCGGTCTATATCGGCCTCATCGTCCTGTGGGCGGCGCTGATCGGGCTCGCCTTCCTGTTCATCGGCCCGCGCGCGCGCCAGCTGATCCGCTACATCCGCGAGCCGCTGCTGCTCGGCTTCTCAACCGCCTCGTCGGAGGCGGCCTATCCGCGGCTGCTCGAAGCGCTCGACCGGTTCGGCGTGCCGCCCAAGATCGCGAGCTTCGTGCTGCCGCTGGGCTATTCGTTCAACCTCGACGGCTCGATGATGTACATGACCTTCGCGTCGATCTTCATCGCGCAGGCCTATGGGATCGAGATGAGCGTGGGGCAGCAAATCGTGATGCTGCTGGTGCTGATGGTGACCTCGAAGGGGATCGCCGGCGTGCCGCGCGCGAGCCTGGTCGTGATCGCGGCGACGCTCAACATGTTCGGCATTCCCGAGGCGGGCATCCTGCTGATCCTCGCGGTCGACCATTTCCTCGACATGGGACGATCGGCGACCAACGTGATCGGCAACGCGGTCGCGGCGAGCGTCGTCGCGCGCTGGGAAGGCGAGCTCGACCCCGTGGAACCGGCCGAGATCGAGCCGCCGCGGGCGCCCTCCAAGGGCGTGTTCCCCGACGATCAGGCGTAAGCGTAGGGGCCGCCCGCCTTCAACGCGGCCTGATAGGCGGGCCGGGCGTGGATCTTGTCCAGCCAGGCAAGCGTGGCGGGGCGTGATTCGTCGAGGCCGGCGCGGGCGCGGGCGGCTTCGAGCGGGAAGCTCATCATGACGTCGGCGGCGGTCATCGCGTCGCCCGCGAACCAGGGACGCGACGCGAGCTCGGCCTCGACATAGTCGAGATGGACGTCGATCATCGGCTGGAAGCGCTTCACCCTGCTTGGATCACCTCCCCGGCCTTCGCCGGGGAGGTGAATGAAGGCCGTCGCAACGCTGCCCGTAACCCGAACTTGTTCCGGCACGACAGGAGTGACGATGCCTGTGTTCACGAATGCCTCGCACACCACGCCATTCCCGATCCGGGCCGGGAAACGGCTCGAACGAGCCAATCGGGGGCGATCTCGACAAGGTGAAGTGGAGAAAGTGGAGAGCGTCGCGCACTTTTCTCCACGTCGCAAACGATGAAGGGCCCGCCGTCGCCGGCAGGCCCTTCCATGCGTGCGACGCGCTGACGTCGCGTTGGGAACGAATCGATGTCAGAGGTCGTCGTCCTCGGCATCGGGGCCGGTCATCATTTCCTCGGCGACCTTGTCGGTATGGCCGCGGATCGCCTTTTCGAGACGGTCGGCCATTTCGGGATTTTCCTTGAGGAAGGTCTTGGCGTTCTCGCGGCCCTGGCCGATGCGGACGCTGTCGTAGCTGAACCACGCACCCGATTTCTCGACCAGCCCGGCCTTGACGCCGAGATCGAGCACTTCGCCGATCTTGGAGATGCCCTCGCCGTACATGATGTCGAATTCGACCTGCTTGAACGGCGGCGCGACCTTGTTCTTGACGACCTTCACGCGGGTCGAGTTGCCGATGATGTCGTCGCGATCCTTGATCTGGCCGGTGCGGCGGATGTCGAGGCGCACGCTCGCGTAGAATTTGAGCGCGTTGCCGCCGGTGGTGGTCTCCGGATTGCCGTACATCACGCCGATCTTCATGCGCAGCTGGTTGATGAAGATCACCATGCAGCGCGAGCGGCTGATCGAGCCGGTGAGCTTGCGCAAGCTCTGCGACATCAAACGCGCCTGGAGGCCGACATGGCTGTCGCCCATCTCGCCCTCGATCTCCGCGCGCGGGACGAGCGCTGCAACCGAATCGACCACCAGCACGTCGATCGCGTTCGAGCGGACCAAGGTATCGGTGATCTCGAGCGCCTGCTCGCCGGTATCGGGCTGCGACACGATCAGCTCGTCGATGTCGACGCCGAGCTTCTTCGCATAGACCGGATCGAGCGCGTGCTCGGCATCGACGAAGGCGGCGGTGCCGCCGTTCTTCTGCGCCTCGGCGATGACGTGAAGCGCCAGCGTCGTCTTGCCCGAGCTTTCGGGGCCGTAGACCTCGATCACGCGCCCGCGTGGTAGCCCGCCGACGCCGAGCGCGATGTCGAGCCCGAGGCTGCCCGTCGAAATCGCCTCGACCTGCATCGCCTCCTTCTGGCCGAGCTTCATTGCCGAGCCCTTGCCGAAGGCGCGGTCGATCTGCGCCAATGCGGCGTCGAGCGCCTTCTGTCTGTCCGAATTCGCTGTCGCCATGCCGGTGTCGATGACCTTCAATTGTGCTGCCATGTGCAAGGCTCCCGTCGCTAGAACAATCGTGTGACGCGTTCAACGTGGGATGCTGTGTATCGCATTTGTTCTCATAGAACAAGAGCGGAACGGAAGAGGAGCGCAATTTTTCCAGGAGCGCTCTCCCCGCGCCTCGTCATGCCCGTCAAGGGAGCGCTTTCCTGCACGTGGAAAGAAGAAGCGGAACCCCGGGGTGACGAGGGTAGTGTATGGCCGGGGCTATTCAAGGAAGGCGGCGGGGACGGTGACGGTCTCGGCGATCTCGGCAGCGGTGACGGGAACGAGGGTGCGGCGACCGTCATGCTCGACCTCGATCAGGTCGCCGGCACCGAAATTCTCGACCGCGACGACCGTGCCGGCCGGCGTGCCGTCCTCGGTACGGACCGCGAGGCCGATCAGGTCGACATGGTAATATTCGCCCTCCCCCAGCGGCGGGAGCGCCGTGCGGGGAACGGTGAGCTGGGTGCCGCGGAGCGCCTCCGCGGCGTTGCGGTCGGCGATCTCGGCGAAGCGGGCGATCGCACCATTGGGGCCGACGCGCAGCGATTTGAGCGTCAGCGCGCCGTCGTTGAAGGCGCGGTAGGGCGCGAGGTCGTCGGTGAAGAGCTTGAGGCGCACCTCGCCCGTCACACCGTGCGCGCCGATGACGGCGGCGAGAACGACGGGATAATCTCCCCTCCCGCCTGCGGAAGGGGGCGGGGAAGGGCTTGTCGGCTTCCGGGAAGGCATTGTGACATGCCCTCCCCTAACCCCTCCCGCAGGCGGGAGGGGGATTGAGTCAGCCTTTTTGGGAGCCGGGCTGTTCCGGGGGCGTGTCGTCGGCGCCTTCGGCGGGCTCTTCGGCGGAGACACCGCGGTTGGTGGCGTCTTCCTGGTCATCGCCGGGCGCGGACTTCTGCTGGTCCCGTCGAGGATCGGGGCTCATCACGCACTCCTCTGCTGTCGCAGAAGGAACGCATGACGAGCCCGATCCGTCGCATGGGCGAGATCAGGCCTGCTCGGCCGGGGTCTCTTCGGCGGGCTTCTCTTCGGCCGGAGCCTCTTCCGCCGGTGCTTCGACGGCTGGGGTTTCCTCGGCGACGGCCTCGGCGACCTGCTCGGCTTCGGGGGTCGGGGCTTCGGTCGCGGCTTCGACCTCGGCGGCGACGACCGCTTCGGCCTCGGCGTCGGTCTCGGCGGTGGACACCTCGGCGGGTGCGGCCTCGGCTTCGGCAGTCGCGGCTTCGGCGGCCTTCAGCTTCTCGGCACGCTCTTCGGCGCGCTCCTTGGCCTTCTCGCCGGGCTCGGCCTTCTTCGGGTTGTTGCGCACCGCGCGCTCGCGCACGCCGGCGGCGTCGAGGAAGCGGGCGACGCGGTCGGTCGGCTGCGCGCCGACGCCGAGCCAATGCTTGGCGCGATCGCCGTCGAGCTGGATGCGCTTCTCGTCATCCTTGGCGAGGAGCGGGTTGTAGCTGCCGATCCGCTCGATGAAGCGGCCGTCGCGCGGGCTGCGCGCGTCGGCGACGACGATGCGGTAATAGGGGCGCTTCTTGGAACCGCCGCGCGACAGACGAATGCTGAGTGCCATGTGTTAGTCTTTCCTTCTTTCAAACCGTCACCCCGGCGAAGGCTGGGGTCTTTTCATTGATGTTCTCCCTCGCCGCCAGCGACTCCAGCCTTCGCCGGGGTGACGGGTCGGGCCGCGTCATTTCTTCTTCATGAAATTCTGGAAGCCGGGCGGGACGTTCGGCATGTTCTTCGGGCCGTTGGGGAGGCCCGGAAGGCCCGCGTCCATGCCCTTCATCATGTCGCCCAGCTCGGGGCCGCCGAGCTGGTTGCCCAGACCCCCCATGCCGCCCTTCCCCATCATGCCGAGCAGCCCCTTGAGGCCGCCCATCTTGCGGATCTTCTTCATCGCGGTGGACATTTCGAGGTGCATCTTGAGGAGCTTGTTGACGTCCTGCACGGTGGTGCCCGAGCCCTTGGCGATGCGGATCTTGCGCTTGGCGTTGATCAGCGCGGGCTTTGCGCGCTCCTTGACCGTCATCGAGCCGATCATCGCGTCCATGTGGACGAGGATCTTCTCGTCGACCGCGCCCGAGGCCATCGCGGCCTGCGCCTTCTTCATGCCGGGGATCATGCCCGCGAGCGCGCCGAGGCCGCCCATGCGGCGCATCTGCGCCAATTGCCCGCGCAGGTCGTTCATGTCGAACTGACCCTTGGCGAGCTTCGCCGCCATCCGCTCGGCATCTTCCTGCTGGATCGATTCCGCCGCCTTCTCGACGAGGCTGACGACATCGCCCATGCCGAGGATACGTCCGGCGATGCGCTGCGGGTGGAAGGCCTCCAGCGCGTCCAGTTTCTCGCCGGTGCCCGCGAACTTGATCGGCTTGCCGGTGACGGCGCGCATCGAGAGCGCGGCGCCCCCGCGCGCGTCGCCGTCGAGCCGGGTCAGGACGACGCCGGTGAGCGGCACCTGATCGGAGAAGCTCTGCGCGACGTTGACCGCATCCTGGCCGGTCAGCGAATCGACGACGAGGAGGATTTCGGCGGGGGTCGAGACGTCGGCGATCGCCTTCATCTCGTCCATCAGCGCCTGATCGACATGGAGCCGCCCGGCGGTGTCGAGCATCAGGACGTCATAGCCCTGGAGCTTCGCCGCCTGCATCGCGCGCTGGGCGATCTCGACCGGGCGCTGGCCGGCGACGATCGGGAGCGTCGCGACCTCGGTCTGCGTGCCCAGCGTGGCGAGCTGTTCCTGCGCGGCGGGGCGGTTGACGTCGAGCGACGCCATCAGAACCTTCTTGCGGTCCTTTTCCTTGAGGCGCTTCGCGATCTTGGCGGTGGTGGTCGTCTTGCCCGAGCCCTGGAGGCCCACCATCATCACCACCGCGGGCGGGGTGACGTCGAGCAGCAGCTCGGACTGGTCCGAACCCAGCATCTCGGCGAGCGCGTCCGAGACGATCTTGACGACCATCTGCCCC
Source organism: Sphingomonas sp. (assembly GCA_035538935.1). GTDB lineage: Bacteria > Pseudomonadota > Alphaproteobacteria > Sphingomonadales > Sphingomonadaceae > Sphingomonas. Next base: position 25,787 of record DATLJH010000005.1, on the reverse strand, counting down.
GGCGTGACCGAGCGCAGCACGTTCTGGCCGATCGCCTTTTCGGTGACGTCGTCGACGAACTTGCGTGCGACAGGGAGCGCGACGTCGGCCTCGAGCAGGGCGACGCGCACCTCGCGCATCGCGGCGCGCACGTCCGCCTCGGTAAGCGCGCCGCGGCCGCGCAGCCGATCGAAGACACCGCCAAGCCTGTCGCTCAGACTATCGAACATACCAACTCCAATCCGTTCCTTCGAAACGCGCATCCGCCAAACGCAAGAAGCGCCGGCGGACGAAACCTCGTCGGCCGGCGTCGCCCACATGGGGACGGTTGCCCTTCGCTCCTACAGGAACGTTCGCGGCGGCCGATAGCGCAACAGGCACGCGAGCGCAACCGGCCGATGCGCCTATCCGCATCCTGCCGAATTTCGGAGGGCGGATTTTCGGCTGCTCCACTTTACGGCTACACTACCCACGTCCGGGTGTCTGGCCCGGAGGTGCTGGCCGCCGAAGGAGGATAGTGAATGTCGAACGACGATCGCGCCAGGATCATTCCCCGGAAAACCCCGCAATCGGCGGCTATGGTCGCCAGCGTCAAGCGGGCGATGACGATCACTCCGGTTCTCAACCGCTTGACGTTCGATGATGCCGAGCAAATCCGGGCGGTGTTCAGCGACCTCATCGGCAGCGAAGTGGACGAGAGCTTTTTGCTGATTCCGCCCTTCTACACAACCGGCGGCGAGAATATTCGCGTCGGGCGCAACGTATTCGTCAACCAGAATTGTACCATGTACGACCTTGGCGGGATCGACATTGCCGACGACGTGATGATCGGACCGAACGTGAGCATCATCACCTCAGGCCATCCGATCGACCCCACCCAGCGGCACGCCTTCGTCACCGCCAAGCCCATCACGATCGAGAGAAACGTCTGGATCGCGGCCGGCGCGACAATCATCGGCGGGGTGACGGTCGGTGAGAATTCGGTGGTCGCGGCCGGCGCCGTCGTCACCCGAGACGTGCCTCCGAATAGCCTGGTCGGAGGAAATCCGGCGCGCGTCATTCGCTCGATCGCCGTGACTGAAGCGATGAACCTGCGGCACGCCCACGCCTCTTAACGCCTTCTACACGCCTGTCATGGGACAAGCCACGCCGGATGAATTGGGGGATTCCGGCATGGCCGTCGAGACGATGAAGGTCGAGCCGCTGCCGTCTGGGCCCGGCCGCGATGTCGTGACGCCGATCGTCACCGGGGCGGCGATCCTGCTGTTCATCGTTGTCGGCGGTGTGGCGGCGTCGCGGATCGTGGGCGCCTATCTGCATGACGGCGCGCTGCCCGAGCGGGCGCTGACCACCGCGCTGATCCTCAACGTCGCGCTGATCCTGTTCGGGTGGCGGCGCCACGTTTCGCTCGCCGACGAACTGGGCCAGCGCACCGCGGCCGAAGAGCGCGCCCGCGCGCTGGCGGCGAGCGACCCGCTGACGGGGTTCCTCAACCGCCGCTCGCTGACCGAGCAGGGCGCGATGCTGTTCGCGCAGGCCCAGCGGCGGGGCAAGGCGCTCGCGCTGCTGATGCTCGATCTCGACCACTTCAAGACGGTCAACGACATGCACGGGCATGCGGCGGGCGACGCGCTGCTCAAATGCGTCGCCGCGACGATCGGCGAGATGCTGCCGTCGGGCGCGCTGGCGGCTCGGTTCGGCGGCGACGAATTCGCCTGCGCGATGCTGTTCGATCCCGAGCATCCCGACACGGTCGAGCGGATGGCCGAGCGGCTGGTGTCGCGGCTCGCCGAGCCGATCGCGGTCGACGGGCTCCATTTCCACGTCAGCGCGTCGCTGGGGATCGCACGATCGGACCTCGACTGCGCCTCGATCGACGGGCTGCTGCGCAGCGCCGACATCGCGATGTACGCGGCCAAGAAAGCGGGCCGGAACCGGCTCGCCTGGTTCGACGCCTCGATGGAGCGCGAGTTGCACGCGCGGAACGAGCTGGAGACGGGGCTGCGCGCCGCGATCCCGCGCGGGGAGATCGTCCCCTATTTCGAACAGCAGATCGACCTCGCGACGGGCAAGCTCCACGGCTTCGAGGTGCTCGCGCGTTGGGAGCACCCGCATCGCGGGCTGATCGCCCCCGAGCAGTTCATCCCGATCGCCGAGGAGACCGGGATGATCGCCGAACTGTCGCTGTCGATGATGCGACAGGCGTTCCTGGCGGCGCGCGACTGGGAGACGTCGCTCAGCCTCTCGATCAACATCTCGCCGTGCCAGCTGCGCGATCCGTGGCTCGCGCAGAAGATCATCAAGTTGCTCACCGAGACGGGCTATCCCGCGCAGCGGCTCGAAGTGGAGATCACCGAAAGCGCCTTGTTCGAGAATCTGGCGCTGGCGCAGTCGATCGTCGGCAGCCTCAAGAACCAGGGCATCGCCATCGCGCTCGACGATTTCGGCACGGGCTACAGCTCGCTCGCGCACCTGCGCGCGCTGCCGTTCGACCGGATCAAGATCGACCGCAGCTTCGTCACCTCGATCAACGACAACGCCGAGAGCGCGGCGATCGTCGGCGCGATCGCGCGGCTGGGCGAGAGCCTGAACCTGCCGATCACCGCCGAGGGAATCGAGGACAAGGCGATCGCCGAGCGCGTGCTCGCGCTGGGCTGCGCACGCGGCCAGGGCTGGCTCTACGGCCGACCGCTCAATCGGGCCAACGTGCGCAAGCTGCTCGCCGAGCGGCGGCTGATCCAATCGCCCCTGTCGGCCGCACCGACTGAAAAGGACGTCACCAGCCGGCGTCGGGCCGGCTGAGATAGTCCTGTTCTTCGGGCGTCGAGGCGCGCCCGAGTGCGGCGTTACGCGACGGAAAGCGGCCGTAGCGCGCGATGACGTCGGCGTGATCCTTCGCGAAACCGAAGATGAAATCGTCGTCGAGTGTCGCGAAATAGTGCAGGCTGCGCTGCTGCACCGCGCGATCCTCGGCGTGCATCATCGGCATGTAGAGGAACTGGCGCTCAATGACGCTCATGCCTTTGTCCCAGCCTTGCGCGATCGCATGCTCGGTCAGCGACAACGCCAACGGGTCGGCGGCATAGGCGTCAGGCGTGCCGCGATGCAGATTGCGCGAGAACTGGTCGATCGCGATGATGGCAGCGAGGATGATGCGGGGATCGTCGCGCCAGCCGGCCGCGTCGGTGCGCACCAGCCGGTCGCGCAGGGCGGCGAAGCGGGTGGAGATCGTGGCGTCGAGCGTGGCGTCCTTGGCGAAGCGCTTCTCCGCCGGCACCTCGTCGAACCAGAAGGCGAGCACCGCCTCCGCCTCGTCGTGGACTTCGTTCCTCCGCGCCCCTAGATCGTCCGCCATGAAGGCCCCTTCTTCCTATGCCTGAGCCCGAGATCATCAGCCTCGGCTGCCGGCTCAACATCGCGGAAAGCGAGACGATCCGCGCGTTGCTCGGCGACGAGGATGTCGTCGTGGTCAATTCTTGTGCCGTGACCAACGCCGCCGTCAAGCAGACGCGCGCCGCGATCCGGCAGGCGCGCCGGCGTCGGCCGGAGGCGCGGATCGCGGTGACGGGCTGCGCGGCGCAGATCGATCCGGCGAGCTTCGCGGCGATGCCCGAGGTCGATCGGGTGATCGGCAATGCCGAAAAACTCTCGTCGGAAGCCTGGCAAACCGACGCGCCGGTGGTCGTCGGCAACATCATGCGCGTGCGCGAGACCGCGCCGCACCTCGCCGCGCGCTTCGCCGACCAGACCCGCGCCTTCGTCGAGGTGCAGAACGGCTGCGACCATCGCTGCACCTTCTGCGCGATCCCTTTCGGCCGCGGCAACAGCCGATCGGTGCCGGCGGGCGCGGTGGTCGACGGCATCGCGGCGCTGGTCGATGCGGGGCATCGCGAAGTGGTGCTGACCGGCGTGGACCTGACGAGCTACGGCCCCGACCTGCCCGGCGCGCCGAGCCTGGGGCAGCTTGTCGAGCGTATCCTGCGCCATGTGCCCCGGCTCGAGCGGCTGCGGCTGTCGTCGCTCGATTCGATCGAGATCGACGACCGGCTGTTCGCGCTGGTGACTGAGGAGCCGCGGATCATGCCGCATCTGCACCTGTCGTTGCAGGCGGGCGACGACATGATCCTCAAGCGCATGAAGCGCCGCCACAGCCGCGCGCAATCGGTGGCGATCGTCGAGCGGTTGAAGACGGCGCGGCCGGAGATCGCGATCGGCGCGGACCTGATCGCGGGCTTCCCCACCGAGACCGAGGCGATGGCCGCCAACACCCGCGCGCTGATCGACGATTGCGACATCGTCCACGCGCACGTCTTTCCCTATTCGGAGCGCGCAGGCACGCCCGCGGCGCGGATGCCGCAGGTGCCGCCGGCGGTGCGCAAGGCACGCGCGGCGGCGTTGCGCGCGGCGGCCGAAGAGCGGCGGACGCGGTGGCTGGCGGGGCTCGTAGGCACGACGCAGGAGGTGCTGGTCGAGCGGCCGGGTGACCGCGGGCACGCGGGGAATTTCGCAGGCGTCCGTCTCCGGCATCCGTTCGCCCTGAGCTTGTCGAAGCCTGTCCTGAGCGACGCCGCAGGCGGCGTCGAAGGGGGCCGTCTTTCATCTGGCAGCGAGGAAGAAATGAGCGGTGCTTCGACAAGCTCAGCACGAACGGGAGTGGGTGAAATCGTGACGACCACAATAATGGGCGTCGAAGGCGACGTCCTGATCGGAACCATCGCATGAGCACCAAATCTTCCTGGCACGAGAAGCTGCTCGGCGGCTTCAGGCGGACGTCGGATCGGCTCGTCGGCAATCTTGCGGGGCTCGGGCTCGCGCGGCTCGACGAAGCGACGCTCGACGACATCGAGGAGGCGCTGATCGCGTCCGACCTCGGGCCCGAGACCGCGGGGCGCATCCGCGAGCGACTGGCCGAGGGCAGCTACGAGCGCGGGATGGAGGAACTGGGCATCCGCCTCGTGGTCGCCGAGGAGATCGAGAAATCGCTCGCGGGCGTTGCCCGGCCGATCGAGATCGAGGCATTCCCGCGCCCGCAGGTGATCCTCGTGATCGGCGTCAACGGATCGGGCAAGACCACGACGATCGCCAAGCTGGCGCACCTGCTGACCGAGCAGGATTATTCGGTGATGCTGGTCGCCGGCGACACCTTCCGCGCCGCCGCGATCGGGCAGCTCAAGGTGTGGGCCGACCGGATCGGGGTGCCGATCGTCTCGGGCGAGCAAGGCGGCGACGCGGCGGGACTCGTCTACGAAGGCGTCAAGCGCGGGACGGCCGAGGGCATCGACGTGCTGATCGTCGACACCGCCGGGCGCCTCCAGAACAAGCGCGAGTTGATGGACGAGCTCGCCAAGGTACGCCGCGTGCTGGGGCGGCTCAATCCGGCGGCACCGCACGACGTGGTGCTCGTGCTCGACGCGACCACGGGGCAGAACGCGCTGAGCCAGATCGAGGTGTTCAAGGAAACCGCAGGCGTGACCGGGCTGGTGATGACCAAGCTCGACGGCACCGCACGCGGCGGCGTGCTGGTGGCGGCGGCGGAGAAATACGGGCTGCCGATCCACGCCATCGGCGTCGGCGAGACGATCGAGGACTTCCGGCCGTTCGACGCCAATGAGGTGGCGCGGATCATCGCGGGGGTCGAGGGCGTCAGGAAGTAGGACGACGCCACCACGTCACGCCCGTTCCCGTCACCCCGGACTTGTTCCGGGGTCCACGGCGCGACACATACGGACATCGAGATTTGCTGCACGGTGGATGCCGGAACCCCTGCCTTCGCGGGGGCAGGCAAGTCCGGCATGACGAAAGAAGAACGATTGATGGCTGATACTCCCCCCACCCCGAAGGACGATTCCCCCGGTATTCGCATGGCGGTGGATTATGCGCCGCTGGTGGTATTCTTCGCGGTCAATTTCCTGGTCCCCTCGGGCGTGGCGATGCGGATCGTCGCGGGGGCGACGCCGTTCCTCGACGGGGTGGAAAAGCTGGGCGCGGTGGTGATCGCGCGGGTGATCCTGGCGACCGCCGCGTTCGTGGCGGCGACGATCGCGGCGCTGATCGTGTCGAAGATCAAGCTCGGGCGGATCTCGCCGATGCTGTGGATCGCGGGCGTGCTCGTCGTCTTTTTCGGCGGGCTGACCATCTATTTCCACGATCCCAAGTTCATCCAGATGAAGCCGACCATCCTCTACGCGATGTTCGCCGGAATCCTGGCGTTCGGGCTGGCGACCGGCAAGCCGCTGCTCGAAGCGCTGCTGGGATCGGCCTATCCGGGGCTCAGCGCGCTCGGCTGGCGCAAGCTGACGCGCAACTGGGTGGTGTTCTTCGCCTTCATGGCCCTGCTCAACGAGGTTGTCTGGCGATCGACGAGCTGGGATTTCTGGGTGGGCTTCAAGCTCTGGGGCGCGCTGCCGCTGACCTTCCTGTTCGCGCTGGCCAACGTGCCGATGCTGATGCGCCACGGGCTGACCGTGGAGGAGAAAGCGGTGACGGATATTCCGCCGGAGGGATGACAAAACCCCTCCCCTTCAGGGGAGGGGTTGGGGTGGGGCAGTACGGCAAAGCGCACGCTCGGTGAGACATCCCCCACCCCCTACCCCTCCCCTGAAGGGGAGGGGCTGAGTTGGGCTCAGCCCAGTGCGGCTTCGTAGTTCTTGCCGGCCTGGTCCCAATTCACGACATCCCACCACGCCTTGAGATAGGCGCCGCGATCGTTGCGGTAGGTGAGGTAGTATGCGTGCTCCCACACGTCGTTGCCGAGCACCGGCGTACCCGAAACGTCGCTTGCGTCCATCAGCGGGTTGTCCTGGTTCGGCGTGCTCGCGACTGAGAGCTTGCCGCTCTTGTCGGCGACCAGCCAGGCCCAGCCCGAGCCGAACTGCGCGGCGCCCTTGCCGTTGAATTCGTCCTTGAGCTTGTCGAGCCCGCCGAAGTCGGCGATCGCGTCGGCGAGCTTGCCCGAGGGGCTGCCGCCGCCCGGCGCCATGATCTTCCAGAAGAAATCGTGGTTCCAATAGCCGCCGCCGTTGTTGCGCACCTTGGCCGACAGGCCGGAGACGCCCGCGAGCAGCTCCTCGATCGACTTGCCCTCGAGGCCCGCTTCCTGAACCCCGGCGTTGAGGTTGTTGGTATAGGCGGCGTGGTGCTTGTCGTGGTGGAGCTTCATCGTCTCCTCGTTGATGGTCGGCTCCAGCGCGTCATATCCGTAGGGCAAGGGCGGCAGTTCGAAAGCCATGGCTTTTCTCCTGAATCGGTTTTGGGGGTCGCAATGCGCAACGCCGGGCCCCCGAAATGGGTCCGCGAGCATCGTTACGCAACCGGCCCGATGAGAAGATTCAGTTGCCCCCGCCCAACAGATCGTGGCGGCGCAGCGCGTGGCGGAGCTGGTCGTAGGTGAGGCCGAGCGCCTCGGCGGTGGCGCGCTGGTTGAAGCGGTTGTCGGCCAGCGCCTGGCTCAGAAGCTGGTGCTCGAAGCGCGAGACGCGCGACTTGAAGTCCGACGGGCCATCCTCGCACGCGGTGACGGGATCGTCGCCTTCCTCTTCGGGAACGGGCGGCGGCGCGGGGCGATCGGCGGGCGCCTGCGCGATCGGACGATAGGGCGATTTGAAGGGATCGAACTCGATTCCGTCGATCGCGCCTTCGCGCTCCCAGCGATAGACCGCGCGCTCGATGACGTTGCGCAATTCGCGGACGTTGCCGGGCCAGGGATATTCGATCAGCGCGTCGGTCGCCGCGGGGCCGAAGCCGGGCCAGTCGGTCCAGCCGATCTCGGAGGCCATGCGGCGGCCGAAATGATCGGCGAGCACCATCACGTCGCCCTTGCGCGCGCGCAGCGGCGGCAGCGTGACGACCTCGAACGACAGCCGATCGAGCAGGTCGGCGCGAAAGCTGTGCGCCTCGACCTTGGCGGGCAGATGCTCGTTGGTGGCGGCGACAATGCGCACGTCGACATTGATCGGGCGCGACGCGCCGATGCGCGTGATCTCGCCATATTCGACCGCGCGGAGCAGGCGATCCTGCGCGGCCATCGAGAGCGTGCCCAATTCGTCGAGAAAGAGCGTGCCGCCGTCGGCTTCCTCGAACCGCCCTGCCCGCGCCTTGGTGGCGCCGGTGAAGGCGCCCGCCTCGTGCCCGAACAATTCGGCCTCGATCAGCGTTTCGGGGAGCGCGGCGCAATTCATGATCACCAGCGGCTGATCCCAGCGCGGCGACAGGCGGTGGAGGCGCTCGGCGACCAGTTCCTTGCCGGTGCCGCGCTCGCCGATCACCAGTACCGGGCGGTCGAGCGCGGCCGCGCGACTGGCGCGTTCGAGTGCGTCGAGAAAGGCGGTCGATTGGCCGATGACCTGGGTTGTTCGCTCCATTCCCAAGCCTTGGCGTATTTCACCGAGTCTTGGCAAGATGGAAAGTGTATCGCGCGCATAAAACAGTGCGGAAATGCGCGATTTTTTGACGGCGCACGAATTTGGCACGCCCCCTGCAAAGCATGAGGCAACCCCGCCAGACCGGCGGACCCGATCGAAAGTTCAGGGAGAATTATCATGTTCAACACCGTCATCCGCACCGCCGCCACGATCGCCGCCACCGTCGTTTTCAGCGCCACCTGCGTGCTGGGCGCGGTCGCCCCGGCCCACGTGACGCCGGCTGCATCTTCGGATAGCGTCGCCGTCGGCCCCCTCGCCTGACACGACGCGCCGGGGCGGGAACAATCCCTTGCCCCGCCCCGGCAGCCAATTGACCAAGGAGCACCGCCACATGGGTATCTTCTCGCGAACCCGGGACATCATCGCCGCCAACTTCACCGATCTGCTCGACAAGGCCGAAGACCCGGCCAAGATGATCCGCATGATCATCCTCGAGATGGAGGAGACTTTGGTCGAGGTTCGCGCGTCGGCCGCGCGCACCATCGCCGACCAGAAGGAGATGCGGCGCCATATCTCGAAGCTCGAGAAGCTTCAGGAGAACTGGACCGAGAAGGCCGAACTGGCGTTGTCGAAGGATCGCGAGGATCTCGCCAAGGCCGCGCTGATCGAGCGCCAGAAGGCCGCCGACATGGCCGAGCAGCTCCAGGCCGAGATCACGGTGCTCGACGATGCGCTGCGCGCGTCCGAAGAGGATATCGCCAAACTGCAGAACAAGCTGCGCGAGGCACGCAACCGCCAGAATTCGATCATGACCCGGCTGGAAAGCGCCAGCAACCGCGTGCGGATGCGCGAGGTCTATGCCGGCGCCAAGACGCAGGACGCCTTCTCGCGCTTCGACGTGCTCGAACGCCGCGTCGACATCGCCGAGGGCCGCGCCGATGCGCTGTCGCTGGGCGCGCCGCAGAAGACGCTCGACGAGGAAATCGCCGAATTGCGCTCGAGCGAGAAGGTCGAGGCCGATCTCGCCGCGCTCAAGGCCAAGATGAGCAAGGAGGATTGAGCCGATGGACGATCTTTTGATGTGGCTCGGCATCCTCGGCATCGTCGTAGGGCTGCCGTGGCTCCTCCTTCACTACATCACCAAGTGGAAGCAGGCGCCGGCGCTGACCGGCGAGGACGAGAAGCTGCTCGACGACCTGCATTATACGGCCCGCCGGCTCGAGGATCGTCTTGCCACCATCGAACGCATCATCGCCGCCGACCATCCGGACTGGAAACCGCTTTCCACGCCGACCGAGGAAACCCGGCTCGAAGATTACGACCTGACGAGGAGGAACTGAAATGTCAGACCGCCGCACCCAATTCTATCTCGACAAGCACAACGGCAAATGGCTGGGCGTCTGCGCGGGCATCGCCGATTATACCGGGCTCGACGTGACGCTGGTGCGGGTCGGCATGGTGCTGCTGACGCTCGCGACGAGCGGCTGGGCCTTCCTCGGCTATATCGCCGCGGCCTGGTTCGCGCCGAAGAAGCCGATCGAGCATTACGTGTCGCCCGAGGACACCAAGTTCTGGCAGGGCGTGCGCACCAACCCGCGCCGCTCGACCGCCGAGGTGCGCTCCAAGTTCCGCGACATCGACCGCCGCATCGCCGACATCGAGCTGATGTACACGAGCCGCAACACGCGCCTCGCCGACGAGATCGAGCAGCTTCGCTGAGCGGCTGAGACAAAGGGGAGAACGAGACGATGGACATGGCCTGGATGGTGCCGGTGGGGGTGGTTGCCGCGATCAGCGTGTCGCACGCCTTCCGCACCTGGGTTCGCGCCAAGCACGGCTATCCGGTCGACGACGAGCGCGGCAATCTGGTCGGACGCAACGGCAGCCTGACGACCGCTCGCGAGAATGCGCTGCTCAAGCAGGAGAACGACCGCCTCAACGGCAAGGTCGACCGGCTGGAGGAACGGCTTGCGGTGCTCGAACGCATCGCCACCGATCCGGCGGAGCGCACCGCCCGCGACATCGAAGCGCTTCGCTGAGGCGGAGCAGAAGGAGACAGGATCATGGAAAGCGGCCAACTCTTCGTTCTGGCGATCATCGCGATCTCGCTCTTCGCGGGCGTGATGCGGTTCGCGATCATGGCGAAGCACGGCTATCCCCTGAAGGGGCGCCATGTCCGCCGCCGCCCGCGCCACCCGATGGCCTGGATGAGCCACGGCTGGACCCATGCGGACGGCGAGGATGAGGACGACGACAATCCTCGCGCCGCGCGCAAGATCGAGTTGCTGTCGGCCGAGAACGAGCGGCTGACCGGCCAGATCGGCCGGCTCGAGGAGCGGCTGCGCGTGCTCGAACGCATCGCGACCGATCCCGCCGAGCGCACCGCCCGCGACATCGAAGCCCTGCGCGACCACGATTGAGAAAGAACCCGACGATGCCGCCCCAAATCGCTTTCCTGTTCGGCTTCGCGACCGCCTTTGCGCTGATGTTCATCTATCGCCGCGGGATCAGCCGCGGGCGCAAGGAAACCGGCCACGCCGCGGCGAGCCGGGAGGTCGAGACCCGCAACGACCATCAGGACCAGGTCGATCACCTCCGCCGGCGCCTCGCCGTGCTCGAACGGATCACGATCGACCCCGCCACCCGCACCGCGCGCGACATCGACGCGCTCAGCGACCACGCCAACTGAGGAGACGCGCCATGGAAGCAGCCGACATCATCATGCGCATGGGCCCGCTGATCCTCATGATCGTGGGGATTGCGATCGGCGGCTGGGTGCTCACCACCTGGATGCGGATCAAGAACGGCTATCCGCTCGACGGCGCCTGGGGCCAGGCGGTCTATCCCAAGAAGACGAGCGACGAGACGATCGAGCGCGTCAAGCTGCTGAGCCAGGAGAATGCGCAACTGCGCGCCGAACTCGGCTCGATGAAGGACCGCCTCGCGACCGTCGAACGCATCGTCACCGACAGCGGCCACCTGCTCGATCAGGAGATCGAGCGCCTGCGCGGCCCCGCGAACTGAGGAGCATCCGATGAGCCCGTTCCTTATTCCCATCCTGGCGCTCTGCATCCCGATCGTTGCCGTTGTGGGGACGCTGATCATCAAGCCCTGGCTCGCCCACCGCGAGAAGGCGATGGAAATCGAAGCGCGGATGATCGCCGAAAAGGCGGCGCAATATGCGGCGCACACCAGCCGGCTCGAAGATCGCGTTCGCGTGCTCGAACGGATCGTGACCGACAAGGGCATCGCGCTTTCCGACGAGATCGACGCGCTGCGCGACGACCGGCCCGTCGATCCGCTGAACTGAAACCAGAACGATAACAGGGAGAACCTGAGATGAACCCGTTCGAAATGGTCGTCGCCATCATCATCGTGGTGACGATCGGCAAGGTGATCCAGGCGCGCTACGCCGCCGGCGGGGGCACGCGCAGCAGCGACGACAGCCAGGAGGCCCGTCGGCTTCGCGAAGAGGTCCGCGCGCTCAAGGAGCGGATCCAGGTGCTCGAACGCCTTGCCACCGACGACACTTCGAGCGCTCGCCTCGACCGCGAGATCGAGGCGCTGCGCGACCGTAGCAACGAAAGGACGCGTCATGACTGACAGCAACCTTTACATGACCCTGGCCGCCGCCGGCCTCGCCGCGATCGCGATGTTGAGCTACGCGGCGCTCACCGGCTGGCGCGGCTGGCTCCAGCTCAAGCACGAGGAACTCGCCAGCCGGCATGAGGCCGAGGGCGACCGCGCGCTTCCCAACGCCAGCGCGCGAATCGAGATCGCGGACCTCAAGGAGCGCATCCGCAAGCTCGAGGCGATCGCGGCGGGGGTGGATTTGTGACGATTCCCGCCCCTCCCCTTCAGGGGAGGGGCTACGGGGTGGGGGCGGCACGCAGTGTCGCTCGCGCAAGCGACATTTTCCAACTGCCCGCCCCCTACCCCTCCCCTGAAGTGGAGGGGCTATGTATAGCTCGCCCGCATGACCCACCTTTCCGATCTCACCGACGAATACGAATTCCTCGACGCCGACGATCGCTACCGCCTGCTGATCGATCTTGGCCGTGCGCTCGAGCCGATGCCCGAGGCGCTCAAGACCGACGCGACGCTGGTGCGGGGCTGCTCGGCGGCGGTGTGGGTCTATCCGACGGTCGCCGCCGACGGCACGCTGCATTTCCTGGCGGACAGCAACGCCGCGATCACCAAGGGCATCATCGCCCTGGTGTTACTGACGGTGCAGGACCGTTCGCCCGCGGACATCCTGGCGACCGATATCGAACAGGCGCTGGCGCCGTTCGACCTCAGGAACCAGCTCAGCTCCAACCGTACGCAGGGCATCCCCAACATGATCGCGCTGATCCGCGCGACCGCGGAGCGCTACGCTTCGGCGGGTTAAAAGCGGTCCGCCTGTGCGGGAGCACTCATTCCGGCCGCCATTCGCGCGCTTCCTCGGCGAGGCGCAGCACTTCGTAGGCCGCCTGCACCGCCTGAAAGCGCGCCGCCGCCTCGGCATCGTTCGGGTTGGTATCGGGATGGTTCGCCTTGGCGAGCCGGCGATAGGCGGCGCGGACATCGGCGAAGGCCGCGTCCGCCTCCAGATCGAGGACGCTGAGCGCGTGCATCTCGTCGCGCGAGCGGCTGCCGTCGCCGGGGCCGCCCCAGCCATAATGTTTCGCCTCGGCGAAGCCCGATGCGTCGCGCCGCTCCTCGGCTTCGCGCTTCTTCGCCTCTTCCTCGCTCAACCCTTCGAAATAGTTCCAGTTGCGATTGTACTCGGCGGCGTGGCGCTCGCAGAAATACCAGCGTTCCTTGCTGTTGGGCGATTTGGGCGCGGGCCGGTCGCCCGGTTCGTCGCAGCCGTGGCGATCGCACAGCCGCACGCGCACCGCCTCGCGCTCGGCGCCGTAGCCGCGCCAGCGGGGGAAGCCCCAGTCGGTCGATCGTCCAGCCTTTGCCATCGTGCGCCGACATAGGCCGCCCACGGCGGAGCGCAAGCGGGGGAGCGGGCCGGTGTCGCAATCTTCGCCGAAACGGTATCTATACCCCGACCTTCTCGATCAGCGCCTCGCTCGTCAGCGGTTCCGCGCACAGGAAGCCCTGGTAGAGCTGGCATCCCTCCTTCGCGAGCAGATCGAGCTGCTCGGGCGTTTCGACGCCTTCGGCCACCACCGTCAGCCCCAGCGAGCGCGCCATGTCGATCACGCCGCGCACCACCACCCGGTCGCGCGCGCTGCCGGTGATGTCCTGCGACAGGCGCTTGTCGATCTTGAGCGTGTCGAGCGGCAGCGCCTTCAGATAGGCGAGGCTCGAATAGCCTGTTCCGAAATCGTCGATCGCGATCCGCAAGCCCGCGCCGCGCAGCGCCGCGAGCAAGGCCGCCGCCGCGCCGAGATCGTCGATCAGCCCCGATTCGGTGATCTCCACCGTCAGGCGCCCGCGCGGGAAGCCGCTGGTATCGACGCGATCGAGGAACAGATCGGCGAAGCCCGGCCGGGCGATGTCCGCCGCGGTCAGGTTCACTGCCAGCCGCAGGTCGGCGAGCCGCGCCGGCCAGGCCGCCGCGCGCGCCAGCGCGAGCCGCTGGACATGATCCGACAGCGCGATCGCCAGATCGGCGCGCTCGGCCGCCGCGAACAACGTCTCGGCCCCCAGCGCGCCGAAATGCGGGTGCCGCCAGCGCGCCAGCGCCTCGACGCCCACGATCCGGCCGCTCGCGATCGCCACCTGCGGCTGAAACAACACGTCGATCTCGTCGCGATCGAGCGCGTGCCTGAGATCGAGCGCGAGCGCCTCGATCGAGGCGGGCGGCGCCACGCCCGCGCAGGCGTCGCGGATCGTCGCGCCTTCCGAGGCCTTGGCGTCGGCCAGCGCTTCGCTCGCGCGGCGCAGCAAGGCCGCGCTGTCGTCGCCCTCGCGCGCGCAGGCGATCCCGATCCGGCATCCCACCGTCGTCGTCAGCGCGCCGATCGGGAAGGCGCGCGCCAGTTGGTCGGCGAGCCGCTCGGCGAGCAGCACCATGCGCTCGTGCGGCACGTCCGCCGCGACGAGGAACTCGGCCCCGCCGACGCGCGCGACGATCGCGCGCCGCCCCATCAGGTCGCGCGCGCCGTGTTCGATCCGCCCCGTCGCCGCATCGAGCAGCGCGTCGCCCGCCGCACGCCCGTGCGCGGCATTGACGAGATCGAACCGCGTCAGCGCGATCAGCGCCACGCCGGGCCGCGCGCCGCCCGTCAGCCGCCGGTCGAGCCAGTGCCGCGCGCCCGCGCCGTCGCGCGGTGCGATCGTTTCCGCCGCAACCGGTTCGATCGTCGCCTCGATCGTCCCGTCCGCGCTGGATCGCAAATGCGCGATAACCCGGCCGACGCCCTCCAGCTCGTGCGCGATGGCAGTGACGTCGCCGGGGCCCCCGAGCTGCCGGATCCTGGCGATCGCCCCGCGCCGCTCGCCCGGCGCGAGCATCGCCAGCGCCGCGCGCGGGCCGATGGCGCGCCCGCTGCCGATCAATGCGGCAAGCGCGGGCGTCGGCTCGATCGTCGCGCCGCCCGCCTGCACGCGCCAGCCGAGCGGCGCCGCGCGCGCCACGCCCGCGCGGCTCCCCGCCACGCGTTCGACATGCCGCTCCGCGCAGCGCAGCGCCTGCAGCAACTCGCCCTCGCCATGCGGGCTCGCGAGGAAATGGGTCGCGCCGGCATCGACGAAATCGCCCAGCGCCGCGGTATCGGTGCGCGAAACGAGCACGAGCATCGCATTGCCCGTCGCCGCGATCATGTCGCCCAGCGCACGTGCCGCCGCCAGCCCGTCGTCGAGCGCGCCGCGCGCATCGACCAGCGCGATCTGCGCCCCGCTCGCCAGAAACCGGCGCTCGGCATCGTCCGCGCGGCGCGCGGCGACCACGCGCCACCCTACCCCCGAGGCGGACGCAGCAAGCTCATCGCGCTGCCGGAACGACAGCACGAACAGCGGCACCGCCCGTTCGGCGCGCGCGGCAGCGGCCTCGCTCAACACCCGTCCCCCTTTCGCGTCGCGCCCTTGGTAGCGCCGAACGCCGCCGACGCAATGCGCAAACGGGGTTGTTCGCCGGTGCGCCGGGCTCTACCTCTCCTGTCATGGCCAGCGCCCCCGCCCTGATCGACCGCCACGGCCGCGCCATCAGCTATCTGCGCGTCTCGGTCACCGACCGCTGCGACCTTCGCTGCCGCTATTGCATGGCCGAGCACATGACCTTCCTGCCGAAGGATCGATTGCTCAGCCTCGAAGAGATCGCGATCATCGCCGAACGCTTCATCGCGCGCGGCGTCACCAAGATCCGGCTGACCGGCGGCGAGCCGCTGGTGCGCCGCGATGTCGTCGAGCTCGCGCATCGCCTCGGCGGGCATCTCGGCCGCGGGCTCGACGAATTGACGATGACGACCAACGCCACCCGCCTCGCCGAGCATGCGCACGCGCTCGCCGCCGCGGGCATGAAGCGGATCAACGTCAGCCTCGACAGCCGCGACCCCGACACCTTCCGCCACATCACCCGCCACGGCGACGTGACGCGCGTGCTCGACGGCATCGCCGCCGCGCGCACTGCGGGGATCGCAGTCAAGATCAATATGGTGGCGCTCAAGGGCCTGAACGATCACGAGATCGCGCCGATGCTCGACTGGTGCGGGCGCGAGGGGCTGGAGCTGACGTTGATCGAGACGATGCCGCTCGGTGCGATCGACGAGGATCGCGTCGACCGGTTCCTGCCGCTGACCCAGGTGTTCGACGATCTCGCCCGCCGCTTCTCCCTTACCCGCGACCTTCAGGGCACCGGCGGCCCGGCGCGCTACTGGCGCGTCGCGCCCTGGGGCATCCGGCTCGGCCTGATCTCGCCGCTCACCGCCAATTTCTGCGACGGCTGCAACCGCGTGCGGCTGACGACCGAGGGCAAGCTCTACCTCTGCCTCGGTCATGACGAGGCAGTCGATCTCAAGGCGGCGTTGCGCGACGGCGGCGTGGCAGGGCTCGACGCTGCGCTCGACGCCGCGATGGCGATCAAACCGCGCGCGCACGATTTCCGCATCGCCGCCGGCGCGTCGCCTGCGGTCGCTCGCCACATGAGCGTCACCGGCGGATGACGATCGGCACCCGCCGCGCCCTGCTCGCCTCGCAGACCGCGCCCGCCCAGGCCGCGGCCGACGTGCTGCGCGAGCGCCATGAATGGGTGCCGATGGCGGAGGCCGATCTGGTCGTCGCGCTGGGGGGCGACGGCTTCATGCTCCAGACGCTCCACGCCATGCTCGACCGGCGCCAGCCGCAGCGCCCCGTCTTCGGGCTCAATCTCGGCACGGTCGGCTTCCTGATGAACGAATGGCGCGCCGACGGGCTAGAGGCGCGGCTCGCCCAGGCCAAGGCGGTCAACGTCACCCCCTTGTGCATGGAGGCGACCACCGTCGCCGGCGAGCAGCATCGCATCCCCGCGATCAACGAGGTGTCGCTGCTGCGCGAGACGCGCCAGACGGCGAAGCTCGAAGTGACGCTCAACGGCCGCGTCGTCCTGCCCGAGCTCGCCTGCGACGGCATCCTGTGCGCGACGCCCGCGGGCTCGACCGCGTACAACCTGTCCGCGCAGGGCCCGATCCTGCCGCTGGGCTCGTCGATGCTCGCGCTCACGCCGATCAGCCCGTTTCGCCCGCGGCGTTGGCGCGGCGCGATCGTGCCCGACAAGGCGCGGATCGGCCTGCGCGTGCTCAACCCCGAAAAGCGCCCCGTCAGCGCAGTCGCGGACCAACGCGAGGTGCGCGAAGTGGCGCAGGTCGACATCGCGATCGACCGCGCGCGCGATCTCACCTTGCTGTTCGATCCCGAACACGCGCTCGACGACCGGATCACGATGGAGCAATTCATCGCCTGAAGCGCGCAGCGGAAACAGGGGTTGCATCTCTGAATCAGCGGGGTATAGACGCGCCTCCCGCAAGGCATTCCCCGATAGCTCAGCGGTAGAGCTCTCGACTGTTAATCGAGCGGCCGTTGGTTCGAATCCAACTCGGGGAGCCATTTCCGTGCAGAACCACCAACTCCAAGCGCCGCGGGCCTCTACGCACGCCAGAGGCGGCCGCGAGCGTGCGGAGCAATTCGGTCGATGACTGGCGGGTCGCGTTGTCGCGCCGGGCTGCACGCGGTGGCTCTTTTGCCGGTTTGCTGAGCCGCGGCGGCCGCGGGCATCCAGATGTGGATGGCACGCGAACGCATACGGTGATATCTGACTGGCCAAAATCGATAGATATAAATCAAATTGGCAGACCAAACCGGATAAACCTCGCCAAAGACATCTCCATAAATTTAGCTATATCATTGATATATAAATAGAAACTTTCTATCATAGATGACTCTATAAACGAAAACATTGCGTCGGATTTTCGGATTTTGGCCAGACCCTGATAGAAATCCGGCGCGTCATCGGCCTGATAACCATTCGGCGGCGCGTCATTGTGAGCCGCCATGACCTTGCGCAATACCGATCCGATCCGGTCTCGAATGCCGTGGATATATGCGGCCGGATAGTTGGCATGACAAAACGCGTCCCTGAACAACCTTGTTCGATGTCCAGGAATCAACGACGCGCCCGCAATCGCCTTGTCGCCCGATTGTCGCGCCCGGCGCTCGCGCCGTTCAGTTTGCGCCCTGCCGCGGGCGGCTGACGGACCAGGTCGCCAGCACGGCGTTGGTCGCGGCGTTTTCGATCAGCACCTCGTCGAGCGAGATCGCGATGACGCAGATCGGGCGCTGCTCGCTTCCCGCCGGCTGCACACAGCGGACCGCGCTGCCGCCGGGAACGCGGTCGATGCGCCCGCGCAGGCGCAGCCGCAGCCCCTTCGACACGTCGAATTCGTCGGGCGTGACGCGCTGCACGGTATCGAAGACACGCTCGTCGTCGCCGGTGAACTGCGCCACCGCCAGCGTCTGCCCCGGCAGCAGGATCGCCGCCGTGCCGCTCGCCACCGCCTGGCCGCGCCGCGGGCAGGCGTCGCTCGTCGACCAGGGCCGGGGAATCCAGAACCCCTCGATCGACGCCGCCGCCTGATCCTTGTCGAGCGCCCAGTCGGAGGCCGACCATCGCGTCGGTGCGACATGGACGCGCAGCGCGCGGTCCTGCTCGTCATACCGCCAGCGCAGCGGCGCCTGGCTGCCCTCCTCCGCTGCGCCCGCACACCCGAACGGAATGACGAGATCGAGCCGCTGGCCGACCGCCTCGTTCGCGAGCGCAGGCAACGGCGCGCCCGACGCCAGCGCGTCGCTCGCGGATGCAGCAAGGCCGACGATCTCCGTCCGCCCCCAGATCGTCGGCAACACCGGCGTGGGGGACGGCTCGGGCGTCGGCGCCGCGATCACCACGGGGGTGATCGGCTCTGGCCGCGGATAGGTGGCGCGGCCGAGGAAGAAGCCGGCCGCGCCGATCGCGATCGTGGCGACCACGCCGCCCGCGATCGCCAGCCGGCTGGCCCTGACACTCGGTTCCTGCATAGGCCCCTGATAGCAAATTCGGCCCGGCGCTCCAGCCCGAATTGGCATGCGGCAGCGCTTAACGCATTGACAATCCGCCGCCGCCTGCGTGAGGCAGGGCAGGCATGACGGTCGACCAGATCCTGACCTTGCTCGTCCTCGCCGCGGTCGTCGCGGCGCTGATCTGGGACAAGATCCGCGCCGACGTCGTTGCGCTGTCGGGCGCGGCAGTGCTGCTGATCACCGGCGCGGTGCGGCCGATCGACATCCAGGGCGCCTTCGCCAGTCCGGCGATCGTCGCGCTCGCGTCGCTGTTCGTGATCGCCTACGCGCTCGAGCTGTCCGGCCTGCTCGATCGCGCGATCAGGCTCGCGGTGGCGATGTGCCGCCGATGGGGCAATGCGGGCATCTGGCTGTTGCTGACGATGATCGGCGGGGTGTCGTGCTTCCTCAACAGCACGCCGATCGTCGTGCTCGGCGCGCCGGTGGTGCGCAACGTCGCCCGCGCGCTCAAGCTCTCGCCCCAGCGCTACCTGCTGCCGCTATCCTATATCGCGGTGCTGACGGGGTGTTGCACGTTGGTGGGCACCTCGACCAACCTGCTGGTCGACGACATGGCGCGGATCGCGGGGCAGCCGCGCTTCGGCATCTTCGAGATCACACCCGTCGGGCTGCCCATGGCGCTGGTGGGCGGGCTCTATCTCTTCCTCGTCAGCGGGCGGCTGTTCGGCCGCGACGACGGCGAGCGAAGGATCAAGCACGGCACACCCGCGTTCGACGAGCCGCTGATCGAAAGCGGCCAGGTCGGCGATGCGCAATTGTTCGCCGAGCGTCGACCGCTGGCGCCGGTCAAGGCGGCGATCGCGCTCGCGACCTTCGTCGGTGCGATCGCGCTCGCGGCGTTCAACGTGGTGCCGATCGCCGCATCCGCCTTTACCGGCGCGGTGCTGCTGATCCTGCTTCGCGTGATCAGCGCCGACGAGGCCTATAGCGGTCTCAAGCCCGAAATCCTGGTGCTGATCGCCGGCATGGTGGTGATCGGCATCGGCATGGAGCAAAGCGGGCTCGCCGACGCAGCCTCCAGCCTGCTGATCGGCAGCGTCAACGGCCTCAGCCCGCTCGCCGTGCTGTGCCTCCTCTATCTGATCACGATGGTGACGACCGAATTGCTCTCGAACGCGACGGTCGCGGTGCTGATGACGCCGATCGCGGTCGCGCTGGCGGAAAGCCTCGGCGTCAGCCCCCGCCCCTTCCTCGTCGCGGTGATGATGGCGGGCAGCGCGGCGTTCGCGACCCCGTTCGGCTATCAGACCAACGTGATCGTCTACCAGATGGGGGGCTATCGCTATCTCGATTTCGTGCGGGCTGGCCTGCCGCTCAACCTCATCACCTTCGTCGTCGCGGTCACGACGATCCACATCTTCTTCCCGTTTTGAGAGTCTGTTTCAGATACGCCTCTCGGCGCATTGCGGAAATCGCTCTTCCGCGATTTCTCAAACGAACACTCTCAGGGCCGATCGTCGCGTCGGTGCTGTGACAGGAACGCCCACATCGCGTCGTTGTCGACCACCCAGGCGTGCCCGCCCCCCACAGTGATCCGCGCCGCGACATCGGCGTCGCCGCGGCATCCGGCATAGCGTTCTTCGTAGACCTTCGGCGTGATCCAGCGCGTCGTCGGCGCGGCGGTGCAGCTGTTGAGCGCGGCCCAGCGCTGCTCGGCGGCGTGCATCGTATAATGCCAATAGCCAGCGCCGCCGCCCTGGATCGGATTGGTCTTGTCGGCGTCGCCGGCGAACGCGATCACCGGCATCGGCCGGCTCGGCGCGCAGGTCGCGGGGTCGGGCCGTGAGGAATCGGCCGCATCGGGATTGCCCGCGCGCAGCCCCACCACCGGCGCGATCGCCGCGAAGCGGTCGGCCGCGACGCAGCCGAGCCACGAGGTCATCCGTCCGCCGCCCGACAGCCCGGTGACATAGGCGCGTGCGCCATCCGCACAGCCCTGCGCCGCCAGCCAGTCGAGCGCGGCCTCCAGATAGGCGACATCGTCGGGATCGTCCTTGCTAGGGATCGTCCCAGCCACCGTCGGCACGCCTGGGATGTTCCACACGAACCCTCGGCCCACCGGTATCCCCGCATCGGGCGCGGCGAGGATGAAGCCGTGCGCGTCGGCGGTCGCCTCGAGCTTCGACTCGCGCAGCATCTCCGCGCCCGTCCCGGTGCTGCCGTGGAGCAGGAAAACGATCGGCAGCGCGGTCGCCCGGTCATATCCCTTGGGAAGATGCACCAGCATGGGCCGCCCGGTATCGCCGATCGGAATGCGCTGGGTCACGCCCGGCGCGCCGATCTCGCACCGGGTGGCGGCTTCGGCATGCGAGGCGATCAACAGCGTGCCGGCGGCGGCGAGGCAGGCGAGCAGCGGGGAACACGGAATCGGCCTTCTCCTGATGATGATGCTTTTCGTCTTTTCCCCTCCCTGGAAGGGAGGGGCAAGGGGTGGGTTTCCGCCGTACGAGGCTCGATGCCGCGCGCGACGGAGCGCAGCGACATACGCCGCCCCGCTCCCCTTCCCCAACCGCCGCCCCCTTGCTAAGGCGCCCGCGAGTCTCGCATTCGCAAGCTGCCGGCGCCCGCGCGGACCTTTGTCCGCGACGCAGGCGTTGGCTCGATACAAGAGAAGGGAATACCCGCATGACCGCCATCGGCCAGGACACGCTAGGCACCCGCGACACGCTCGACGCCGCCGGCACCACCTACGGCTATTACAGCCTCGCCAAGGCCGCCGAGAAGCTCGGCGACGTCAGCCGCCTGCCCTTTTCGATGAAGGTTCTGCTCGAAAACCTGCTGCGCTTCGAAGACGGCAAGACCGTCACCACCGACGATCTCCAGGCGATCGTCGACTGGCAGAAGGACCGTCGCTCGGATCGCGAGATCCAGTATCGCCCCGCGCGCGTGCTGATGCAGGATTTCACCGGCGTGCCCTGCGTGGTCGATCTCGCCGCGATGCGCG
The DNA here is from genome assembly GCA_035538935.1 of Sphingomonas sp. GTDB lineage: Bacteria > Pseudomonadota > Alphaproteobacteria > Sphingomonadales > Sphingomonadaceae > Sphingomonas. Next base: position 3,977 of record DATLJH010000005.1, on the reverse strand, counting down.
ACGCCATCACCAAGCTCGGCGGCGACGCACAGAAGATCAACCCGCAGGTGCCCGTCCACCTCGTCATCGATCACTCGGTGATGGTCGACGAGTTCGGCACCCCCAAGGCGTTCGAGGATAACGTCGCGCTCGAATATCAGCGCAACATGGAACGCTACGAGTTCCTCAAATGGGGCTCGAAGGCGCTCGACAATTTCCAGGTGGTGCCCCCGGGCACCGGCATCTGCCACCAGGTCAATCTCGAATATATCGGCCAGGCCGTCTGGCATTCGAAGGGCCCGGACGGCAATCCGGTCGCCTATCCCGACACGCTGGTCGGCACCGACAGCCACACCACGATGATCAACGGTCTCGGTGTGCTCGGTTGGGGCGTCGGCGGGATCGAGGCGGAGGCCGCGATGCTCGGCCAGCCGGTGTCGATGCTGATCCCCGAGGTGGTCGGCTTCAAGCTGACGGGCAAGCTCAACGAAGGCATCACCGCGACCGATCTGGTGCTCACCGTCACGCAGATGCTGCGCCAGAAGGGCGTGGTCGGCCGCTTCGTCGAATTCTACGGCCCCGGCCTGCACACGCTGACGCTGGCGGATCGCGCGACGATCGGCAACATGGCGCCCGAATATGGCGCGACCTGCGGCTTCTTCCCGGTCGATGCAAAGACGATCGATTACATGCGCTTCACCGGCCGCAGCGACGATCAGATCGCGCTGGTCGAGACCTATTGCAAGGCGCAGGGCATGTGGCACGACGAGACCACGCCCGATCCCGTCTTCACCGACACGCTCGAGCTCGACATGTCGACCGTCCACGCCTCGCTCGCCGGCCCCAAGCGCCCGCAGGACCGGATCAGCCTCAACAAGGTCGACGAGGTGTTCAACGGCGATCTCTCCAAGGTCTATGACAAGCAGCGCCCGGATCGCGTCGCCGTCGAGGGCCGCAATCACGACATCGGCGACGGCGACGTCGTCATCGCCGCGATCACGAGCTGCACCAATACCTCGAACCCGAGCGTCCTGATCGCCGCCGGTCTCGTCGCCCGCAAGGCGCGCGAAAAGGGCCTCAAGCCCAAGCCCTGGGTCAAGACCAGCCTCGCGCCGGGATCGCAGGTCGTCACCGACTATCTCGAAAAGGCAGGGCTGCAGGAGGATCTGAACGCGCTCGGCTTCAACCTCGTCGGCTATGGCTGCACCACCTGCATTGGCAATTCGGGGCCGCTCGCCGCCCCGATCTCGAAGGCGATCAACGAGAACGACATCGTCGCCGCCTCGGTGCTCTCGGGCAACCGCAACTTCGAAGGCCGCGTCAGCCCGGACGTGCGCGCCAACTTCCTCGCCTCGCCCCCGCTCGTCGTCGCCTATGCGCTGAAGGGCACCGTGACCGAAGACATGGAAGTCTCCGCGCTCGGCAAGGACGGTGACGGCAACGACGTGTTCCTCAAGGATATCTGGCCGACCAACCAGGAAGTCCGCGACCTGATCGACGCCAATATCGACAACGAGATGTTCCGCGCGCGCTACGGCAATGTCTATGCCGGCGACGAGCGCTGGCGCGACATCGAGGTCGAGGGCTCGGAAACCTATCAGTGGCGCGCCGGCTCCACCTATGTCGCCAACCCGCCCTATTTCGAGGGCATGGAGATGACGCCGGCGCCTGTCGCCGACATCGTCGAGGCGAAGCCGCTCGCGATCCTGGGCGATTCGATCACCACCGATCACATCTCGCCCGCCGGCAGCATCAAGGCGGACAGCCCCGCCGGCATCTACCTGCAGGATCATCAGGTCAGCCGGCAGGACTTCAATTCCTACGGCAGCCGCCGCGGCAACCACGAGGTGATGATGCGCGGCACCTTCGCCAACATCCGCATCAAGAACGAGATGGTCCCCGGCGTCGAGGGCGGCATGACCAAGTACGACGGCGAAACCATGCCGATCTACGACGCGGCGATGCGCCACAAGGCGGACGGCACGCCGCTGGTGGTGGTTGCGGGCAAGGAATACGGCACCGGCTCGTCGCGCGACTGGGCGGCCAAGGGCACGATCCTGCTCGGCGTCCGCGCGGTGATCGCCGAAAGCTTCGAGCGCATCCACCGCTCCAACCTCGTCGGCATGGGCGTGCTGCCGCTCCAGTTCGCGGACGGCGTGACGCGCCAGACGCTCAAGCTCGATGGCACGGAAACCTTCACGATCCACGGCGTCGGCGACATCCGCCCGCGCCAGGATGTCGAGGTTACCCTCACCCGCGCCGACGGCAAGACCGAGCGCTTCGCCACCCGCTGCCGCATCGATACCGTCAACGAGCTCGATTACTTCCTCAACGGCGGCATCCTCCAATACGTGCTGAGGAACCTCGCCGCGAATTGAGCGCGGCGGCGCGCCACCCTTCCAAACGTCACCCCAGCGAAAGCTGGGGTCTCGTTGTTATGGAAAGACTCCAGCTTTCGCTGGCGTGACGATTGGTGAAGAGCGAGCGGAAACCGCTCGGGCATCACTCCATCGCCTGCCGATTGCGGCGCGCCGCCGCTCGGCCTAAGTGCCCGCTCGATGGCGGCCTATTCCTCCTCGGCCTATCAGGCGTCGCGCCGCGGCCGGGGGCCGGGACTCGTGTTCGCGATCGCCGCGAACGTCCTGCTCGCGTTGCTCTTCCTCACCATGTCGTCCTTTTCGCCGCTCCAGCGCATGGCGCCGACGGGGCTGTCGGTGTTCAACGTCTCGGGCTCGCGCCCCGCCGCCGAAGCCACCAAAAAGAAGGCCGCAACCAAGCCGCGCCCGAAGCGCGCCGCCGCAGCACGAGAGGCGCCCGCGCCCCGCCCCCCGAAGCCGCCCGCGCCCGACGCCTCGGCGCCCAGCCCGTTCAAGATGATCATCGTCAGCAAGGAGGTGTTCGGCGCCTCGGACATCGGCAAACTGCCCAAGGACGCGCCCGAGGTCGCCTCCGGCGGCGGCGAGGGCAAGGCGGCCGACAGCGGCTCGACCTACGGCCCCGGCGAGGGCCCGGGCGGCGCCACGCTCTACGCCGCCGACTGGTATCGCAAGCCACGCGATTCCGAGCTCGCCTTCTACATGCCGCCCGTCGTCCGCCCCGGCAGCTGGGCGGAGATCGCCTGCCAGACGGTCGAACGCTATCGCGTCGAGAATTGCCGTGCGCTCGCCGAATCGCCGCCCGGCTCCGGCCTCGCCAACGCGCTGCGCCGGGCCGCGTGGCAATTCCAGGTGCGCCCGCCGAGCATCGACGGCAAGCCGATGCTCCACACCTGGGTCCGCATCCATTTCGACTTCACCAACAAGGCGCGGGATTGACTCGCTTCCGACGTTGCCAATCAGTGACCGTTCGCTTCGAGCGAAGTCGAGAAGCACGCCTTGAGCGCCCCCAAACCGTTTCTCGACGTCGCTCGAAACGAACGGAATGACAGTCGCCGTCGGCATTCCCGCGCTGACTCAATCCGCGGGCAGCACGGGCTTCTCAGGAAGAGGATCGATCGTTTCTTCGGTGGCCTTGCCGGCGCGGGGGCGGCCGTAGATGAAGTAGACGATGAGCCCGAGCACGTTCCAGCCGAGGAAGAACAGCTCGGTCTTGGTCGGCAGGCTGAAGAACAGGTAGATGCAGCCCAGGATCGCGATCGTGCCCACCACCGGCGCCAGCGGCGTGCGGAACGTCCGCGGCGCATCGGGCGCGCGCTTCCTCATCACCAGCATGCACACCGAGACCGCGGTGAACGCCGCGAGCGTGCCCGCGTTGGCGAGCGCCGCGATCGCGTCGATCGGCGCCACGCCCGCGATCACCGCCACCAACACCGCGGTCAGGATCGTGATCTTCACCGGCGCCCCGCGCTTCGAGACCGTCGCCAGCTTTGCCGGCAACAGCACGTCGCGCGCCATCGTGAAGAAGATCCGGCTCTGCCCGAACAGGAACCCCAGCAGCACCGTCGGCAGCGCCACCACCGCGCTCACCGCCAGGATCGTCGCCACCACCGGCATGTCGAT
>DATLJH010000004.1:0-251417 GCA_035538935.1 Sphingomonas sp. | reverse complement strand
CGCCACGTCGCGTCCACCGACCTCGACGATCACGGGCGCGCCCTTCTTGACCCAGCCCCAGCGTTTGGTGGTCGCCTTGACCGCCTTGAGGTCGAGCAGTGCGCGCACCGGCTCGCCCAGCGCGGTCTGGCGCGCCAGCTCCTCCTGGAGCGCACGGCAATAATCGATCACCGCCGCATCCTCGGGCGCGTCGCGCAGCATCGGCACGATCACCACCTGCCACGGCGCGATCCGCGGCGGCACGCGCAGGCCGTCGTCGTCGCCGTGCGTCATGATCACCGCACCGATCAACCGCGTCGACACGCCCCAGCTCGTGGTGTTGGCGAGCTCGAACTGGCCCTCGGCATTCTGGAAGCGGATGTTCTGCGCGTGCGCGAAATTGGTGCCCAGGAAATGGCTGGTGCCCGCCTGAAGCGCCTTGCCGTCCTGCATCATCGCCTCGATCGACCAGGTCTCGACCGCGCCCGGGAAGCGCTCGTTCTCGGGCTTTTCACCGGCGGCGACGGGCACCGCGAGGCACTCCTCGGCGAAGCTGCGATAGACGTCGAGCATCCGCAGCGTTTCCTCGCGCGCCTCTTGCGGCGTGGCGTGCGCGGTATGGCCTTCCTGCCAGAGGAATTCGCTGGTGCGCAGGAACATCCGCGTGCGCATTTCCCAGCGCACCACGTTCGCCCATTGATTGATCAGCACCGGCAGATCGCGCCACGACTGGATCCAGCGCGAGAAGGCCGCGCCGATCACCGTTTCCGAGGTCGGACGGACGACCAGCGGCTCCTCGAGCTTCGCTTGCGCGTCGGGGGTCAGCCCGCCCTTGCCGTCGGCGACCAGCCGGTGGTGGGTGACGACCGCCATCTCCTTGGCGAAGCCTTCGACATGCTCGGCCTCTTTCTCGAAATAGGAGAGCGGGATGAAGAGCGGGAAATAGCAATTGTCATGGCCCGTCGCCTTGATGCGATCGTCGAGCAGCCGCTGCATCCGTTCCCAGATGCCGTAGCCCCAGGGACGGATCACCATGCAGCCGCGCACGCCCGATTCCTCGGCCATGTCGGCCTCGGCGACGACGGCCTGATACCAGGCGGCGAAATCCTGCTCACGGGTGACGGAAAGGGCGTGCTTGATCATGGGTGACCTTCGAAATGACGAAGCCCCGATAATCGGCTCGCCTTGCGGCGTCCACTGTCCACACGACAGGCTCCATCATCCCGCCGTCATCGCAGCGAAAGCCGGGATCTTCCACCGCGGGAACTCCGCCAGCTTTCGCTATGACACCGGCGACCGGCTGGCTAAGAAGCCCGCCATGCCCTCCCCTGCCCCCGACCGCGTCTTTGCCGGGCTCGCGCTGCGGCTCGCGTCGGTCGCGTGCCTCGCCTCGATGCAGGCGCTGGTCAAGCTCGCTGAGGTGCGCGGCGCGAACCTGCCCGAGACGATGTTCTTCCGCCAGCTCTGCGCGATCCCGTTGGTGGTGGCGTGGATCGCCGCCGGCCCCGGGCTGGCGAGCGTCCGCACGCAGCGGATCGGCGCGCATGTCGGGCGTACCATTGTGGGCTTGATGGGAATGGTCTGCACCTTCGGCGCGGTGCTGCTGCTGCCGCTCGCCGAGGCGACGACGCTGCAGTTCACGGTGCCGATCTTCGCGACGATCCTGGGCGCGCTGGTGTTGAAGGAGCCGACCGGGCGGCACCGCTGGGGCGCGGTGTTGGCGGGATTCGCAGGCGTCCTGATCGTGACGCAACCGGGCAGCGGCGCGTTTCCGCTGGTCGGCGCTGCCGTGGGGCTGATGGCGGCGTTCATGGTCGCGGTGATCGCGATCCTGCTGCGCCAGATCGGCCGGACCGAACCCGCCGCGACCACCGTTTTCTGGTTCTCGGCGCTGTCGGTCCCGCCACTCGGCCTCGTCTATCTGTTCAACCTGCAGCCGCACGACGCCGTCACCTGGGCGATCCTGATCGGCGTGGGCCTGGTGGGCGGGCTCGGGCAGCTCGCGATCACCGCCTCGGTGCGCTTCGCGCCCGTCTCGGCAGTGGTGCCGATGGACTATTCGAGCCTGATCTGGGGCACCGCCTACGGCTGGCTGCTGTTCGGATCGCTTCCCACCGCGGGCACCTGGATCGGCGCGCCGATCATCGTCGCGAGCGGACTCTACATCGTCTACCGCGAGCGCGTGCTCCAGCGCCGCGAGACCGACCGCGCGATCGGCGTTTGATCGACGTGTTTGGAAGCGGTGCCGGCCCCAGCCCTGGGCTGGATCGACATTCAGGAGATGGCGAGCCGAAAATGGTGGTTTTCCGAGACCCGGAGCGCAGCGGACTAAAGGTCCGTGAGCACCGGAAGCTCGGAAAGGCGCCATTTGCAGGCCGCCAGAACTGAATGTCGATACAGCCTAGCGCCGCCTGAACACGAGCGACAGGTTGTTGGCGGGCATCTCGACCAGGCGGTCGAAGGCGAAGCCGGCGTCCTCGGCCGCCGCGCGCACGTCCTCGACGCGGCGCAGGCCCCAGCGCGGATCGCGTGCCTTGAGCGAAATGTCGAACGCCTCGTTGCTTTCGGCGGTGGGCGCATCGTCGCGGCGATAGGGGCCGTAAAGGACGAGCGGCCCTCCGCGCGGCAGCACTTGCGCCGCGCCCGCGAGCAGGCCGAGCGTCGCCTCCCACGGGCTGACATGTACCATGTTGATGCACACCACCGCGTCGGCGCGGTCGATCGGCCACTCGGACGCAACAGCATCGAGATCGAGCGGCGGGCGGACGTTCGCCATCCCCTTGCACCATGAGGCGATCGACGCGCGGGCATCGGCATCGGGATCGCTCGGCTGCCAGTTCAGGCCGGGAAATTCGTGCGCGAAATGGGCGCAATGCTCGCCGCTGCCGCTCGCCACTTCGAGCACCAGCCCGGTGACGGGCAGCGCGTTCATCAACACCTCGGCGATCGCCTCTCGGTTGCGGCGCGTCGCGGGCGCGTGGCGCCGGGGGCCGTCGGCGGCGGCGTCGAACCAGGGTCGGTCGGTCGTCACGCGCGCGCGCCTCGCGCCTCGGCGAGCAGGCGCTTCGCGCGCAGATACATTTCGAGCCGCTGTACCGAGAACATGCCCAGCGCGAGCGCGGCAAGCGTGTCGGTGACGAGCCCGACATTGACGTGCGCCGCGCCCCCCGCTGCCTGGGCGCCCATCTTGACCGCGATCAGCGCGACGAGGAACAGCACGCCCCCGATCGACGCCTTCTGGTTGAGCGCGTGGGTTTCCGGATCGACGTGAATGTCCATGAATTTGCCGCGCTGCCAGCCGAGCGCGGCGCCGACGAGCAGCCCGATCGCGATGACCGCCCAATTGGAACCGTGCGGCGGGTTCTGCGCGAACAACATGGCGACGACGCCCAGATAGAGCGCGGGGACGATCCACAATTGCTCGAGCTTCAAGGGTCGCATCCGGCTCATCCGCCGCATCCGGAAGAACAACACCAAACCCACGATCGCGGCGGTGATGAGATAGCTGATCCAGGCGTGCGGCTGGACGGTCTGTACGTGCATCGGCGATCCTCTGACGGAGTTGCCGACAGCCTACGCACCTCGGCCGCCGAGATGAAGCATATTGTGCTTCGGCGAAACCGGGATGCACGAGGCTTGGTCACCCCGGACTTGTTCCGGGGTGACCCCGATTCGACCGGCTTTACCTATCCTCCGACCCGTCATGCCGGACTTGCCTGGCCCCGCGAACGCGGGGCATCCGAGGACGAACCCTGGCCTGGGTCTGAAATCCCTGTCCTACACGTTCGTTTTATGTTCTACCCTGTGGGATGGAACAGGACTGCTCTCATCTCGTGCCCGCCGCGTTGCTCGATACCGGCAGCGGCGCGACCGAGGCGCGCGGACGTTGCACGAGTGTCGCGCCGGCGGCGCGCGTCGGGCGCGTGGGTGGTGCATGGGTGTCGCGTCCGTGTCGCGCCCCGGTCGCCATCCCGGCGCGTTGCGGGCGCATCCCGGGCAAAATCCCGCGACGCTCTCCACTTTCTCCACTTCGCATCGCCGGCAACGGATTCCCCGCCTTCGCGGCAGAACCCTATTCCGCCGCCTGCGCCAGCTCGGGATCGCTCCACACCAGAATCGGCTTACGCGCCGCCAGCGTCTCGTCGAGGCGACGTCGTGGCGCGAAGTGTGGCGCGGTCTTGAGGCTCGGGTCGCCGGCCTTGGCGCGTTCGGCGACGCTGCGCAGCGCGCCGATGAACTGATCGAGCGCCGCCTTCGATTCGGTTTCGGTCGGTTCGACCAGCATCGCGCCATGGACGACGAGCGGGAAATACATCGTCATCGGATGATAGCCCTCGTCGATCAGCGCCTTGGCGACGTCGAGCGTGGTGAAGCCGTCGGCGAAGTCTTCGTCCGAGAACAGCGCTTCGTGCATGCACGGCCCGCTCTCCCCGAACGGCGCATCGAGCACGTCGTCGAGGCTGCGCAGGACGTAATTGGCGTTGAGCACCGCATCTTCGGCGACCTGCTTCAAGCCGTCCGCGCCGTGGCTCAGGATATAGGCGAGCGCGCGCGTGAACATGCCCATCTGGCCGTGGAACGCGGTCATCCGGCCGAAGCTGTCGGGATGGTCCTCGCCGACCGTCTCCTCCTCGATCAGGCGGATATGGCCGCCTTCGTAGCGCGCGGTAAACGGCAGCGGGCCGAAGGGCGACAGCGCCTCGGACAACACCACCGGCCCCGAACCCGGCCCGCCGCCGCCATGGGGGGTCGAGAAGGTCTTGTGCAGGTTGATGTGCATCGCGTCGACGCCGAGATCGCCCGGCCGCACCCGCCCGACGATCGCGTTGAAATTGGCGCCGTCGCAATAGACGTAGCCGCCCGCCGCGTGGACCGCGTCCGAGATCGCCTTCATGTCGCGCTCGAACAGGCCGCAGGTGTTGGGATTGGTGATCATCACCGCGGCGACATCGGGCCCGAGCCGGCGTCTAAGCGCCTCCAGATCGACGCGGCCCTCGGCGGTTGCGGGAATGTCCTCGACGGTGAAACCCGCGAAGGCGGCGGTGGCGGGGTTGGTGCCGTGCGCGCTTTCGGGGACGAGGACGACCTTGCGATGCCCCTCGCCGCGCTTCTCGAGCGCCGCCTTGATGCACAGGATGCCGCACAATTCGCCGTGCGCGCCTGCCTTGGGGCTCATCGCCACGCCGTGCATGCCGGTCAGATCGATCAGCCAGAAGGCGAGCTCGTTGATGACGCCGAGCGCGCCCTGCACCGTATCGACGGGGGCGAGCGGATGGATATCCGCGAAGCCGGGCAACCGCGCGACCTTCTCGTTGAGGCGCGGATTGTGCTTCATCGTGCAGCTGCCGAGCGGAAACAGGCCGAGGTCGATCGCGTAATTCTGGCGCGACAGGCGGGTATAGTGGCGAACGGTCTCCGGCTCGGAAAGGCCGGGCAGGCCGATCGGCGCGGTACGGGCGAGGTCGCCGAGGCGGGAAGAAAGCCCCTCCCCTTCAGGGGAGGGGTTGGGGGTGGGGATCTTCCGCGAGTCCGGCGCCTGAGGCACTCCCCCACCCCAACCCCTCCCCTGAAGGGGAGGGGTTGGATTGAAATCGACCCCTGTCGTCTCGGTCGAGCCGATCTCGAAGATCAGCGGCTCTTCGAGCATCAGGGCGCGGTTGCCGGTGAAGGTCGCGGTCTCGCTGCCGCCTGCCTGCGGCGCTTCGGGGCGCCAGCCGCTTTGGTTCAGGGTCATGGATCAGTTCCCGTTCGGGCTGAGCTTGTCGAAGCCCCGCCCTTCCACGTCGAATGAGAACGGCCCTTCGACAAGCTCAGGGCGAACGGAAAGGTAGCGCATCATGCCAGCACCTCCTGAAGCGCGGAGGCGAAGGTCTCGACATCCTCCGCGGTGGTGGTTTCGGTGACCGCGACGACGAGGCCGTTCGCGAGGTTCGCCTCATTAGGATACAGCCGCCCGAGCGACACGCCCGCGAGGATCCCGCGATCGGCGAGGTCGCGCACCACGGGCCGCGCTTCCTTCGGCAGCTCCAACGTGAATTCGTTGAAGAATGCGTCGTTGACCAGCGTCACCCCCGGCACCTGCGCCAGCCGCTCGGCCGCCGCCACGGCGCCGGCGTGGTTCACCATCGCCAGCCGCCGCAGCCCCGCCTCGCCGAGCAGCGTCATGTGGATCGAGAAAGCCAGCGCGCACAGGCCGCTGTTCGTGCAGATGTTGCTGGTCGCCTTCTCGCGCCGGATGTGCTGTTCGCGCGTCGAGAGCGTCAGCACGAAACCGCGCTTGCCGTCGGCATCCACGGTCTCGCCGCATAGCCGCCCCGGCATCTGGCGCACATATTTCTGCTTGCAGCCGAACAGCCCCACATACGGCCCGCCGAATTGCAAGCCGACACCGATCGACTGGCCTTCGCCGACGACGATGTCCGCGTCCATCTCGCCCGGCGATTTGATCGCGCCCAACGCCACCGGCTCGGTGACGACCGCGATCAGCAGCGCCTTCTTCGCGTGGCACGCCGCCGCGAGCTCGGAGAGATCGCCGATCCGGCCGAGGATGTCGGGATATTGCACGACGACGCACGACGTGTCGTCGTCGATCCGATCGATCAGCGACGTGGTATCGGGCGCGGCGTCGAGGCTCGGCGCCGAGGTTTCGAGCACGTCGCCGGTGAACTTGGCCATCGTGTTGGCGACCGACACGTAATGCGGATGCAGCCCCGACGACAGGATCGCCCTGGCGCGCTTCGTGATCCGCCGCGCCATCACGATCGCTTCCCAGCACGCGGTCGAGCCGTCGTACATCGACGCGTTGGCGACGTCGGTTCCGAGCAGGCGGGCGACCTGCGTCTGGAACTCGAACAGCATCTGCAGCGTGCCCTGCGCGATCTCGGGCTGGTAGGGCGTGTAGGCCGTCAGGAACTCGCCGCGCTGGATCAGATGATCGACCGAGGCGGGCACATGATGCCGATACGCGCCCGCACCGAGGAAGAAGGGCACCTCGCCCGCGACCAGATTCTTGCGCGCAAGCGCCGTCATGTGGCGCTCGACCGCGAGCTCGCTGGCATGCATCGGCAGGCCTTGGATCGGGCCGGAGAGCCGGGCGTGCTCGGGCACGTCGACGAACAGGTCGTCAATCGACGCGGCGCCGATCGTGGCGAGCATCGCCTGGCGGTCGTCGGGAGTCAGGGGCAGGTAGCGCATCGTTCTTCCCAATGCGTCACCCCAGCGAAAGCTGGGGTCTCTCAGAAATGAAGAGATGCCAGCTTCCGCTGGCATGACGTTGTCGTTCTAGAGCTTCGCGACGAACGCCTCGTAGGCGGCTTCGTCCATCAGGCCGTCGAGCTCGCTCGTGTCGCCGAGCGTGAGCTTGAACATCCAGCCGTCGCCCTCGGCATCGTCGTTGACGAGGCCCGGCGTGTCGGCCAGCGCGGCGTTGCCCTCGATCACCGTGCCCGAGACGGGCGAATAGACGTCCGACGCGGCCTTGACCGATTCGACGACCGCGGCGTCGTCACCCTTGGCGAGCTGCTTGCCTTCCTCGGGCACGTCGACGAACACGATGTCGCCCAACTGGCCCTGCGCGTAATCGGTGATGCCGACGGTGCCGGTGTCGCCATCGACATCGACCCATTCGTGATCTTCGGTGAAGTAACGGCTCATCTCACTTGCCTCCTGCACGGACGTAGCGGTGGGGAACGAAAGGCATGGGCGCGACGGTCGCTTCGTGGACCTTGCCGCGCTGGGTAAGCTGGAGACGCGTGCCGGGCTCCGACATCGCGATCGGCACATAGGCCATTGCGATCGGCACCTCGAGGCTCGGCGCGAACCCGCCCGAGGTGACCTTGCCCACCTCCGAGCCTTCGGCGTCGAGTACCGCGGCGCCCTCGCGCACCGGCTGGCGCCCATCGACCACCAGCCCGACGCGCCGGACGATCGCACCCTGCTCGCGCTCCATCAGGATGCGCTCGGCGCCGGGGAAATTTGCTTCCTCGCGCCGCCGCTTGCTGGCGACCGCGAAGCCCAGCGCCGCCATGATCGGCGTCGTATCGGGATCGAGATCATGGCCGTAGAGCGGCAGGTCCGCCTCCAGCCGGAGCGAATCGCGCGCGCCGAGCCCGATCGGCTTGACTTCGGGCTGCCCGCACAGCGCGTCGGCGAGCGCTTCAGCGTGCGCGGCCGGCAGCGAAATCTCGAACCCGTCCTCGCCTGTATAGCCCGAGCGGCTGATCCATAGGGAAACAGCAAGCCCCTCCCCTTCAGGGGAGGGGTTGGGGTGGGGCAGGGCCGCGGGCGTTGCGCTCGGTGAGACATCCCCCACCCCCTTCCCCTCCCCTGAAGGGGAGGGGCTATTTGGGTTCCAGTCGAACCGGCCGCCTTTCATGAAGGTCAGTTCGGCGACGCCCGGCACCAGCCGCGCCAGCACCTCGGCCGCCTTGGGGCCCTGCAATGCCAGCAGCGCCTGCTCGTCCATGTGGTTGAGCGTGATCTCATCGGGCAGATGATCGCGCAGGTGGCCGATATCGTCGTATTTCACCGCGCCGTTGACGACCATGTAGATGCTGCCGTCGTCCCATCGCGTCAGCATCAGATCGTCGAGGATGCCGCCATTGTCGGCCAGCAGCAGCGAATATTTCTGGGCGTTGGATTTCAGCCCCTTCACGTCCGCCGGGATCAGCGCCTCCAGCGCCTCGTCGAGCCCGTCGCCCGACAGATGGAGTTGCCCCATATGGCTGACGTCGAACAGGCCGGCCTCACCGCGCACCCACAGATGCTCGGCCATGATGCCTTCATATTGCACCGGCATCCAATAGCCTGCGAAGGGCACCATCCGGCCGCCCCTGGCGCGATGCCAGGCGTCGAGCGGCAGCGTCTGCGGCTCGGTCGATTCGAGGTCGGTTTCGTCGCTCACGCACGGCCTCCATGATTCGAAAAGACGACGCATCGGCCGGTGGCCCGGTTCCCGCTACGCCGCCCCCTCTGTCACGGAACCTGAGAGCTTTCCCCCGGATCGGCGTCCGGGGTTACCCCTTCGGTGGCCTCGGCCACGGGCCGGGGCGCTTTCCAGAGTGTCAAAGCCGTGCGCGGTCTCTTGTGCCTGAGAGATTCCGGGGCGGTTGCTCCTTCGGCGCCCTGGGCGGTCGCCCAAGGTCTCTCCCGCGCTGGCCATGCCGGTCAAACCGCCATCGACACGGCAAGCTCTGGCGGAGTGCAAAAGCCGAGTCAATCGGACTCGGCGCCCCCGTGCTCGGGCCGGCGCGCGTTCACGGCAGGCAGGCGCGGTCGGCATCGTCGGCGGCGGTGCGGGCGCGCTCGTTCTGATGCGGGCCGGGCGCGATCCTGTCGGTGACACACGGCGCGCCGCCCGAGAGCGAGACGACGATCAGATACGAGGTTTCGCTGCCCGGACTGGTCGGGTTTTCGACCACATTGTAGCGCAGGATGATCGCGTCGGGCGCCAGATCGGCGCCCTTCGCCGCGCCGCGCCACTCGATCGACTGCCCGATCGAACTGAAACCGCCCCCACCGAGCTCGGACAAGCGCAGGCTCGTGACGGCACCGCCCGGCTGCTCGACGAACAGATTCTGCCGCGCATCGGCATCGACCAGCCGGAGCCCGTATCCACCGAGGCCCGGACAGCGCGATTCGGCGAATCCTGCCTCCTCGGGCCGCTCTCGAACCAACGTGCATGCCGCGAGGCTGGTGTAGCGCGAGACCCGGCCATCGGCCGCGACGGCGGTGGGAGAGTCGGACGGCGCCGACGTCGGCGCGGGCGACATCGCGCTGGACGACTGCGTCGCCGGCACCGTCGCCTCCTCGTTCGGCGCGTTGGCGGCGTCCTGCCGGCCCCGGTCACAACCGGCGACGAGCGCCAGCACCGCGATGATCCATATCCCTCTCATCGGGACATGAACGTCGCGCCACCCCCAAGCGATCCATTCGGATCAGGCGAAGGCGGGCGCCTTGCGCAGCCGCTGATACGCCTCGATCACGTCCTGCAGCGCGCGTTCGTGGGTACGATCGCCGCCGTTGCGGTCGGGATGATAGCGGCGAAGGAGCTCGGCATAGCGCCGCCTCAGCGCCGCGCGGTCGGCGTTCAGCTCGAGCCCCATCACGCGCATCGCCTTGCGGTCGCCCTCGGACAGCGGTCGCCCGTCGGTGCGCTCGCGCACGATGCGCTGGCCGAATCGCGCCCCGATCGCGTCGAGCGGATCGGCGAAGTCCGCCCAGCGCGGCGGCGCGTCGGCACCGGCATGTGCGAAGGCGCGCGTCTCGCGCTCCCAGCCCGAGAACGGCCGCTGCGCATCGTTGATCTCCTCGGCGCTCATGCCGTTGAAGAAATTGTAGCGCGCGTTGAAGGCGCGGACGTGATCGAGGCAGAACCAGCGATAGCGGCGCGGCTGATCCGCCGGTCCGGGATCGAGCCCGGGCGCGCGAAACTCGCCCGGCTCGGTGCAGCCGGGTTCCTCGCACACGCGCCCGCTATCCTCGACGCGACCGTGAAACCGCGCATTGGGCCTGTCTTTCCGTGGACCGCGCACCCTGCTCCCCGCTTCGGACAAAGCCGCCTATATAGGGGCGATGACCACGGCTTCCACCGGCCCCGTCGCGGCCGAAATCGCGACTCGCCTCACCCATGCCCTTGCCCCGACGGCGCTCGAGGTGATCAACGACAGCGCGCGGCATCGCGGCCATGCCGGCGACGACGGCACCGGCGAATCGCACTTCACCGTGATCGTCGAATCGCCCCGTTTCGAAGGCCGGTCGCGCGTCGAGCGCCAGCGCCTGGTGAACAAGGCGCTGGGCGATTTGTTGACCGGGCACATCCACGCGCTCGCGATCCGCGCGCGGGCACCGGGAGAGGCCTGAATGATCTACAAGCTCTGGTACTGGCCCTCGGTCCAGGGGCGCGGCGAGTTCGTCCGCCTGGCGCTGGAAGCGGGCGGCATCGCCTACCGGGATTGCGCGCGCGATCGCGGCGCCGAGGCACTGGTCGAGCGGATGGAGCGCATCTACAGCCGCCAACCCTTCGCCCCGCCCTTCCTGGAGCTCGACGGCTTCGCGATCGCGCAGGTCGCCAACATCCTGACGTATCTGGGCGAGCGCCACGATCTCGCGCCCTCGGCGATGGCCGACCGGCTGTGGCTCAACCAGCTCCAGCTCACCATCGCGGACATGGTCGCGGAAGTACATAACGTGCATCACCCGATCTCGGCGGGCGCCTATTATCACGAGCAGAAGGACGAGGCGTCGCGCGCCGCGGCGCAATTCCGCGCGCAGCGGATGCCCAAGTTCCTCCGCCATTTCGAGGCCGCCACCCATGCCAACAAGGGCGATTGGGTAATCGGCAGCCGCTGGACCCCGGTCGATACGTCGCTGTTCCAGCTGATCGAGGGGCTGCGCTATATGGTTCCCCGGCGGATGAAGACGCTCGAGCCCGAGCTGCCGGGGCTGATCGCGATCCACGATCGGGTGGCCGCGCTGCCCGGCATCGCCGCCTATCTTGCCAGCGACCGCCGGATCGCGTTCAACGAGGACGGCATCTTTCGGCATTATCCCGAGCTCGACGCCGGCTGAACCAGGAGTCCCGCGCATGACCAACGACGATCTCGTGATGCAGACGATCACGCCCACAACGCATGATCTGGGCGGGTTCAAGGTCCACCGCACGCTTCCCAACAAGCAACGCACGATGGTGGGGCCGTTCCTGTTCTTCGACCAGATGGGGCCGGCGCACCTCTCGGTCGGCGAAGGCATCGACGTGCGGCCGCACCCGCACATCAACCTCGCCACCGTCACCTATCTGTTCGCGGGCGCGATCGACCATCGCGATTCGCTCGGCACCTTCGCGACGATCGAGCCGGGCGCGGTCAATCTGATGACCGCGGGGAGCGGCATCGTCCATTCCGAACGCTCGCCCAGCGCCGAGCGCGCGATCGGGCCCGAGCTGTCGGGCATCCAGACCTGGATCGCGCTGCCCGACGGGCAGGAGGAAATGGCCCCCGCCTTCGAGCATGTCGCCAGGGCCGACCTGCCCGTGATCGAGGACACCTGCGTCAAGGCGCGCGTGGTGATGGGCAGCCTGTGGGGCCGCCGCGCGCCGACCACCACCTATGCCGGCACAATCTACGCCGACATCGCGCTCGGCGGCGGCGGATCGATCCCGATCGACGCAGAGGCGGACGAGCGCGCAGTCTATGTCGCCGAGGGCGAGGCCTCGCTCGACGGGCTGCCGCTGGAGCCGATGACGCTCTACATCCTGCGCCCCGGCACCGCGGCGACTTTGCGTTCGGACAGCGGCGCCCGCGTGATGCTGTGTGGCGGCGAGGCTTTCGCGACGCCGCGCCATGTGTGGTGGAATTTCGTCTCGTCGAGTCGCGAGCGGATCAACGAAGCCAAGCGCGCGTGGAAAGCGGGCGAGTTCGCAAAAGTGCCCGGTGACGACAAGGAATGGATTCCCATCCCCGAGGTGCCGATGACGGTAAGCTATCCGTAACCATCAAACTCCTCCCCTTCAGGAGAGGGGTCGGGGTGGGGCAGTACGGCAAGCGCACGCTCGGTGAGACATCCCCCACCCCCTACCCCTCCCCTGAAGGGGAGGGGCTAAGGAGACCCCAGTGATCGACATCGACCAACACCGCATCACCCTTGCCACCGGCGTCGATCTCGACGTCTGGACCGCCGGCGATCCCGCCGCACCGCCGATCGTCCTGCTCCACGGCTTCCCCGAATCGCACCGCACCTGGCGCCACCAGATCCCTGCGCTCGCGACCGATCATTTCGTCATCGCCCCCGACCAGCGCGGCTACGCCCGCTCGTCCAAGCCCGAGGGCGTCGAGAATTACACCCCCGACAAGATCGTCGCCGACCTGCTCGCGCTCGCCGACCATTTCGGCATCGAGCGCTTCACCCTCGCCGGCCACGACTGGGGCGGCGCGATCGCATGGATGGCCGCGCTCGGCCGGCCGGATCGGATCGCGCGCCTCATCATCGTCAACGCGCCGCACCCTTATGTCTTCCAGAAATCGCTCTTCGACGACCCCGCCCAGCGCCGCGCGAGCCAATACATCACCCGCTTCCGCGACACCGGAATCGACAAGGGCCTCGTCGGCGCCGGCCTCGAGCATTTCTTCGGCTCGACCTTCATCCGGCATGTCACCGCGAGCATCGCCGGCGAGGACAAGGCCGCCTATCTCGACGAATGGAGCCAGCCCGGCGCGATGGCCGCGATGCTGAACTGGTACCGGGCCAGCAGCATCGTCGTCCCGCCCGCCGACGGTCCGCTCCCCGACCGCCCCGCCTTCCTGAGCGCCCCCTTCCCACCCGTGACCCAGCCGACGCTCGTTATTTGGGGCACGGCCGACAAGGCGCTCCTCCCCGTCCAGCTCGACGGGTTGGACGCGCTGGTGCCGGACCTGACTGTCGTGACAGTGGACGCGGGCCATTTCGTCCCGTGGGAAGCACCCGAGGCGGTGACGAAGGCGATGCGGGGATGGTTGGCGGAGCGTAACTCGCGAAGCTCTCCCCTCCCTGCAAGGGAGGGGCTGGGGGTCGGCGGCGAGCGTAGCGAGCTTGGTACCTCTGCCAGCAAAGCCGAGGCATCGAGCCTCGGCTTGGCTCACCCACCCCTTGATCCCCTCCCTTGAAGGGAGGGGAAACCGACGCGATACCTGCCCTACAACTCCACCTTCGCCGCATTGGGCAGCGCGATCCTGCCGCCCTCCACCTCGCGCGGCCCCGGTTTGACCCACGCCGCGTGCGCGTGTGCGGTCGCGAGCACATCGCGCGTCCCGTCCCCCGGCCAGCACGCCACGCTCACCAGCTGCTCGGCGCGGGCGCGGTCGGGTTCCATCGCTACCCAGGCGAGTGGACGCTCGGGCGTCGCGCGGGCGCCCGCCGCGCGCATCACGGCGCGGATGCGGTTCGCGGTCGCGTCGGGCAGATATTGCCACACCACCGAATGCATCAGCACGCGCGTGACGCCCTCGACCTGCGGTTCGGCGAGCCGCGCCTCGATCCAATCGGCGGCGTCGGCCTTTTCAAGCCGCACCGGCCGCGCACGCACCATTCCGATCGCGCGCTTGAGCCGCGTCAGCCGTTCTGGCTTCTCCGCCCAGACATAGGCCGATAGCCGCGCCTCGACTGCCGGATCGGCCGCATCCATCGGCGCCACGTCGCACCCGCGTGTCGAGACGATCTCCAGTGGAGGCACATCGGGCGTCGCACCCCGCCATTCGGGCGCGATCGTCACCGGCGAGTCGGCCGGCCCCAGCATCGCCCCGCCCAGATCGAAGCGATAGCGGTCGATCAGCAGGTTGAGCCCCGCGCTCGATCCGATCTCCAGCACCTCGATCCTCGGCCCGAACCGCCGGGCGACCTCGATCAGCCCCACGATCAGCGCACCCGATCGGCCCGGCTCGTTGGTCTGCGGCGGCCCGTCGAGCCAGGGCAGCAGCGTCTCATCGTGCCGTGCGAGCACGCGCAACAATGCCGCCTCCAGCGCTTCGCCGCGCACTTGCTCGCGAAAGATCGCCGCCAGCTCGTCGTCCGCCCCCGCCAGCACCAGCGCGTGCAGCCCGCCCATCAGCCGGAGCGGCAGCGCATCGCGCGTCGGCTCGCCCGGCCAGTCGAGCACCCGCACACCCGTCCGGCTCTCGCGCGTCAGCCCCCGCGCCAGCGCCGCGCAAATGTCCGCATAGATCGGCGCGTCCATCTGCCGGCAATAATGTTCCTGGATCAGAAAGGCGCCGCGGTTGTTCGCTTCGCTCGACATGGCTTGGCCCCCGTAAAGGTTGCGCCGCATTGCGCCCCTCCGCGCGGCCAAGTAAAGCCCCGCCGTCCATGACCGAGCCGATCATCATCGCCGTCCCCAAGGGACGCATCCTCGACGAGGCGCTGCCGCTGCTCGCGGCGGTCGGCATCGAGCCCGAGGCCGCCTTCTCCGACGAAGCCAGCCGCGCGCTCCGCTTCGCCACCAGCGACCCGCAGATCGAGCTGATCCGCGTCCGCGCGTTCGACGTCGCCACCTTCGTCGCGCACGGCGCCGCGCAGCTCGGCATCGTCGGCTCCGACGTGCTGATGGAGTTCGATTATTCGGAGCTCTACGCGCCTGTCGATCTCGGCATCGGCCATTGCCGCCTTTCGGTCGCCGAGCCCGCCGACATGGCCGCGAAAGACGATCCGCGCGGCTGGAGCCACGTACGCGTCGCGACCAAATATCCGCACACGACCGCGAAGCATTTCGCGGCACGCGGGGTGCAGGCCGAATGCGTCAAGCTGAACGGCGCGATGGAGCTGGCGCCCACACTCGGCCTCGCGCCGCGCATCGTCGATCTCGTCTCCTCGGGCCGCACGCTTCGGGAGAACGGCCTCGTCGAGGTCGAGACCATCGCCGAGGTCAGCAGCCGCCTGATCGTCAACCGCGCCGCCTTCAAGACCCGCGACCGCGTGGTGCCGCTGGTGGATGCCTTCCGGCGGGCGGTGGAGGCGACGGATGCAAGGTGATGCAAATGCAAAGCCCCTCCCCTTCAGGGGAGGGGTTGGGGTGGGGCGTGTGAGCAAACGCAGCGCCCGAAACGACTGCCCCACCCCCAGCCCCTCCCCTGAAGGGGAGGGGGACAAAAGATGATCTCCCTCTCCACCTCGGACCCCGGCTTCGCGCGCGACTTTGCCGCGCTGGTCGACGCGCGCCGCGAGGCCGAGGCCGATGTCGCGCGCGACGTGCGCACGATCGTCGCCAGCGTCCGCGACGAAGGCGACGCCGCGATCCGCGCCTTCACCGAGAAATTCGACGGCCACGATCTGGGCGAGACCGGCTGGCGCATCGAAAAGGCCGACTGCGTCGCCGCGCTCGACGGCCTCGACGCCGATCTACGCGCCGCGCTCGAGCTCGCCCACCAGCGCATCACCGCCTATCACGAAAGGCAGCGCCCCGCCGACAGCGACTCCACCGACGCGGCGGGCGTGCGCACCGGCGCGCGCTGGCGCGCGGTCGACGCAGCGGGCGTGTACGTCCCCGGCGGGCGCGCGGCCTATCCGTCATCGGTGCTGATGAACGCGATCCCCGCCAAGGTCGCGGGCGTCGAGCGGCTCGTCATGGTGACACCCACCCTCAAGGGCGAGGCCAACCCCCTCGTCCTCGCCGCCGCCGTGCTTGCGGGGGTGGACGAGGTGTGGCGCATCGGCGGCGCGCAGGCGATCGCCGCGCTCGCCTATGGCACCGACCGGATCAAGCCGGTCGATGTCGTCACCGGCCCCGGCAATGCCTGGGTCGCCGAGGCCAAGCGGCAATTGTACGGCGTCGTCGGCATCGACATGGTGGCGGGACCGAGCGAGATCGTGGTCGTCGCCGACGGGCAGAACGATCCCGACTGGATCGCCGCCGACCTGCTCAGCCAGTCCGAGCACGATCCCACCAGCCAGTCGATCCTGCTCACCGACGACGCGGCCTTCGCGAAGGCGGTGGCCGAGGCGGTGGACCTCCAGATCGGCACGCTCGAAACCGCCGGGGTCGCCCGCGCCGCGTGGGACGCCAACGGCGCGATCATCGTCACCGCATCGCTCGACGAGGCTATTCCGCTGGTGAACCGCCTCGCCCCCGAACATCTCGAACTCGCGATCGACGATCCGCAATCGCTGTTCGATCAGGTCCGCCACGCCGGATCGGTGTTCCTCGGCCGGCACACACCCGAGGCGGTGGGCGATTACGTCGCCGGGCCCAACCATGTGCTGCCCACCGGCCGCCGCGCGCGGTTCGCCAGTGGCCTGTCGGTGCTCGATTTCATGAAGCGGACGAGCTTTCTCGCGCTTGACCCGGCCTCGCTCGCCCGCGTAGGGCCCGCCGCGGTCGCGCTCGCGACCGCCGAGGGGCTGCCCGCGCACGCCCGCTCGGTCTCGATCCGCCTGTCGGGCGACGAACCGGAATTGAAGTTATGAGCCGTACCGCCGCCCGCTCGCGGGCCCGCGCCGCCGCGCGCCTCGCCGCCGTCCAGGCGCTCTACCAGCACGAGATGGAAGGCACTGCGATCCCCGCGCTGCTCCACGAATTCCATCAGCATCGGCTTGGGCAGCAGATCGACGATGCCGAATTCGCCGACGCCGACGTGCCCTTTTTCGACGATCTGGTCGGCGGCGTCGCTGCGCGCGCCGAGGAGATCGACCGGCGCATCGCGGAAAAGCTCGCCAGGGGCTGGACGCTCGACCGGCTCGACAAGCCGATGAAAGCGATCCTGCGCGCCGGCGCCTACGAATTGCTCGCGCGGCCCGACGTGCCGGCCAAGACGGCGATCAGCGAATATCTCGACGTCGCCGACGCCTTCTACGACAAGCCCGAAAAGGGCTTCGTCAACGGCCTGCTCGACGCGCTGGCGAAGGACGTGCGCGGCTGATCATGGGCGAGGTCGTCAACCTGCGGCTGGCGAGGAAAGCGAAGGCGCGCGCCGCCAAGCAAACGATCGCCGCCGCCAACCGCGCCGCCTTCGGACGAACCAGGGCGGAACGACGCGCGGCCGAGGCCGAGCGCACCCGGCTCGATCATGACCTCGACGGAGCGAAGCGCGATCGGTGAGCCGCGCTCAGCGCGCCTGCAGCACCATGTTGAACGGCCCTTCGGTCACGCGCTCCACCCGATCGAACCCGCCCGCCATCACCACCGATCGCAACCTGGCCTCGCCCGCCTGCGCGCCGAGCCCTTCGCCAACCTCCTGATCGAGCGACGTGGGGACGCAGATCATGGTCGAGGCGTTGTAATAGAGCCGGCCGACGGGGTTGAGGTTGTCCCGCGGATCGTCGCCCGCGATCGGCTCGACGATCATCCAGCTGCCGTCGGGCTTCAGCATATCATGCATATGCGCCGCGCAACCGCGCGGATCGCCCATGTCGTGCAGGCAATCGAACATCGTGATCAGGTCGAAATCCTTCTCGCCGATGTCCTTCGCCACCGCGGCCTCGAACCGGACGCGGTCGCCCAGCCCGTGCTCGGCGGCGTGCCGGCGCGCTTCCTCGATCGAGGGTTCGTGAAAATCGAAGCCGACGAACGCGCTGTCGGGATAGGCCTCGGCCATCAGCAGCGTCGAGAACCCCACGCCGCAGCCGACATCGGCCACCCTGGCGCCGGCCCTGAGCCGGTCCTCGACGTCATCGAGCGCGGGAATCCACGCCTGGACGATGTTGTTGACATAGCCCGGCCGGAAGAACGCCCCGGTGGCGCAGAACAGGCATCCGGCATGATCGCCCCAGCGCACGCCGGTGCCGTTGCGGAAGCATTGCTCGACCTTGGGCTCGGCCTCGATCATCGCGGCGGCGAGCTCGAACGCGCCCGCGAGATAGACCGGGCTGTCGCGATCGGCGAACACCATTCGTTGTTCGGGATCGAGGCTGAACCGGCCGGTATCCGAGTCGAAATCGACATAGCCGTTGGCCGCCTGCGCCAAGGCCCATTCGCGGACATAGCGCTCGTGCAACCCGCCCGCGCGCTCGGCCAGCTCGGCCGCCGTCGCGGCCCCCTGGCCAAGCGCCTCGAACAGCCCGAGCCGCATCCCGATGCGCACCGTCGGCACGCTCAGCGCGCCGCCGAGATCGCCGAGCATCTTGCCGACGAAAGCGTGGAGTTTTTCGTGGTCGATCGATTCCATCCGACAGCTCCTCCCGTTGGGGACAGCGACCCTGTCGTATGTTCGACTTTGCCGGCAGTATAACACAAAGCATGTTTGAGGGGCAGACAGCCCAAGTTGTGGGCGAGAAGCGTTTTTCGGCAGAAAAGCAGGGTTGCACTCCTCATCGGAACAGGTCGCTACAGCCGCAGTTCGGCACCGAGTCGGCCCGGGCGAACCGCCGGCAAAAGTTCCAAAGGTTCCGGGAAAACGACACAATGGCCTCTTCACCGGCTGCGCATGTCGATGGGAGATGAGAAAGAGCGATGTCGTGCGGCGATGGCGAACATTAGCAGAACGCAGCGTTGTAGGACAGGGGCAATGGCACGCCGAAACCATAACGTCTAAGGATCGCGCGTGACCGAAGCCGAGTTCCTCGCCGCGTTGCGCACGCTGCCGCTCCACCCCGGCGCGCATGGCCTGCTCGACGACACCGCCGCGCTCGACGGGCTGATCCTCACCACCGACACGATCGTCGAGGGTATCCACTATTTGCCCGGCGACCCGCCCGAGGACGTCGCGTGGAAGCTGCTTGCCGCGAACCTCTCCGATCTCGCCGCCAAGGGCGCCGCGCCCGAGGGGGCGTTGCTCAACTACCCGCTCGCGCCCAGCCCGAGCGGGTGGGACGAGGCGTTTCTCGCCGGCCTCGGCGGCGTGCTCGACCGGTTCGCCTGCCCGTTGCTAGGCGGCGATACCGTGTCGCTGCCCGCAGACGCGCCGCGCGTCATCACGCTCACCGCCATCGGCCGCGCCAGCGATGCGCCGACCCGCGACGGCGCGCAGGCGGGGGACGCGCTATACGTCACCGGCACGATCGGCGACGCGGGCGCGGGCCTGCGCATCGCGCGCGGCGCGCCCGGCCCCGGTACCCTGCTCACCGCCTATCGCCGGCCGCAGCCCCGCCTCGCCGAAGGCCGAGCGCTCGCGCCGATCGTTCACGCGATGATGGATGTTTCCGACGGCGTGCTGATCGACGCCGCGCGGATGGCCGAGGCGAGCGGACTCGCCGTCACGGTCGATCTCGCCGCGATCCCATTGTCCGACGCCTATCGCGCCTTCGCGGGCGACGATCGCGCCGCGCGCCTCGCCGCCGCCACGAGCGGGGACGATTACGAACTGCTCTTCGCCGCCCCTGCCGACGCCGCGTTGCCCGTTGCCGCCACGCGGATCGGTGCTTTCTCGACAGGTGACGGGCTGACACTTCACGATCACGGCGCACCCGTCCCCCTTCCACCGGTGCTCGGTTTCCAGCACTGACGCGGCCCGCGCTTGCGCTCCTTCGCGTGGCGCCTATACCTTCCAGCCGTCACGGGAGCAGTCCCAACGAGTTCCCGGGCCATTCAGGAGCAGGGGAAAGGACAGCTAATGACGTTTGTCTATGCCGCCATCGTGTGCGGCTTGCTTGCCGTCGTCTACGGTTTCGTTACCAGTAGCCAGGTGCTGCGCGCGTCGGCGGGCAGCGAGAAGATGCAGGATATCGCGGCCGCCATCCAGGAAGGCGCCAAGGCCTATCTCGGCCGGCAATATACCACCATCGCCATCGTCGGCGTGGTCGTCGCGATCATCATCGCGGTGACGCTGGGCATCACCTCGACGATCGGGTTCGTGATCGGCGCGGTGCTGTCGGGTGTCGCGGGCTTCGTCGGCATGAACATCTCGGTGCGCGCCAACGTTCGCACCGCGGAGGCCGCACGCACCTCGCTCCAAGGCGGCCTCACGCTCGCCTTCCGTTCGGGCGCGGTCACGGGGATGCTCGTCGCCGGGCTCGGCCTGCTCGCGATTTCCGGCTTCTTCTGGTATCTGACCGGCCCCGCCGGCCATGCTCCCAATGACCGGATCATCATCGAGGCGTTAACCGCCCTCGCGTTCGGCGCCTCGCTCATTTCGATCTTCGCGCGCCTCGGCGGCGGCATTTTCACCAAGGCCGCCGATGTCGGCGCCGATCTCGTCGGCAAGGTCGAGGCCGGCATCCCCGAGGACGATCCCCGCAACCCGGCCGTGATCGCGGACAATGTCGGCGACAATGTGGGCGATTGCGCCGGCATGGCGGCGGATCTGTTCGAGACCTATGTCGTGACGCTGGGTGTGACGATGATCTCGATCGCGCTCCTCATCCGCGCGAGCGGCGCCGAGCTGCTCGGGCTGATGTCGCTCCCGCTCCTCGTCGGCGGCGCGTGCATCGTCACCTCGATCATCGGCACCTACATGGTGCGGCTGGGCGGCGGCTCGATCATGGGCGCGCTCTACAAGGGCTTCTTCACCTCGGCGGTGCTCTCCGCCTTCGCGATCTTCGGCGTCACCAAATGGGTGCTCGGCGACCTGAACGCGACGATCGGCGGCGAGGGCTTCCTCGACGCGCCGGCCGATGCGCTCACCGGCAGCGTCGCCGCAGCGGCGACCACCGGCGCGGGCTTCACCGGCATGGACCTGTTCTGGTGCATGATGATCGGCCTGGTCGTGACCGGTCTGATCGTGTGGATCACCGAATATTACACCGGCACCAACTATCGCCCGGTGCGCAGCATCGCCAAGGCATCGGAGACGGGCCACGGCACCAACGTCATCCAGGGCCTCGCCGTCAGCCTCGAATCGACCGCGCTGCCGACCTTGGTGATCGTGGTCGCGGTGGTCGCGACCTATCAGCTTGCGGGCGTGATCGGCATCGCCTTCGCGGCGACCTCGATGCTGGCGCTCGCAGGGATGGTGGTGGCGCTCGACGCCTATGGCCCGGTGACGGACAATGCCGGGGGTATCGCCGAGATGGCGGGGCTGCCCGACGACGTGCGCGGCCGCACCGACGCGCTCGACGCGGTCGGCAACACCACCAAGGCGGTCACCAAGGGCTATGCCATCGGCTCCGCCGCGCTCGCCGCTTTGGTGCTGTTCGGCGCCTATACGAGCGATCTCGGCGCCTATTTCCCGGCGATCGCGGTCGATTTCTCGCTGAGCAATCCCTACGTCATCGTCGGCCTGTTGCTGGGCGCGATGCTGCCCTTCATCTTCGGCGCGTTCGGGATGACGGCGGTCGGCCGCGCGGCGGGATCGGTGGTCGAGGAGGTCCGCGGCCAGTTCCGCGACAATCCCGGCATCATGCAGGGCACCAGCCGCCCCAATTACGGCCGCACCGTCGATCTCGTCACCAAGGCGGCGATCCGCGAGATGATCGTGCCCAGCCTGCTTCCGGTGCTGAGCCCGATCGTGGTCTATTTCGTGATCAACTGGGTCGCGGGCCAGGGCCCGGCGTTTGCGGCGGTCGGCGCGATGCTGCTCGGCGTGATCGTCTCCGGTCTGTTCGTCGCCATCTCGATGACCTCGGGCGGCGGCGCGTGGGACAATGCCAAGAAGTTCATCGAGGACGGCAATCACGGCGGCAAGGGCTCCGAAGCCCACAAGGCCGCGGTGACGGGCGACACCGTCGGCGATCCCTACAAGGATACCGCGGGGCCGGCCGTCAATCCGATGATCAAGATCACCAACATCGTGGCACTGCTGCTGCTCGCGGCGCTCGCGGCCGGCGTCTGACGGGTTCCAGCCCGCTGATCGTCGTCCCCTCCCTGCAATGGAGGGGAACGAGGGGTGGGTTTGCGGGGGCGAGGCTCGATGCCTCGCCCCCGCATTTGGATTGGGCTCGCTTCGCTCGCACCCACCCCCCAGCTCCTCCCTTGAGGGAGGGAAGAATTTCCGTTCAGAACAGCGACACCAGCCAGTAGGTCGCGGCCGCGATGACGGCGGCGGCGGGCAGCGTCACCACCCAGGCGACGACGATGTTGCTCGCGACGTTCCAGCGCACCGCCGATAGCCGCCGCGACGCGCCGACGCCGATGATCGCGCCGGTGATCGTGTGCGTGGTCGAGACCGGCACGCCCAGCCAGGTCGCGCCGAAAAGCGTGATCGCGCCGCCCGTCTCCGCGCAGAAGCCCTGCGGCGGGGTGAGCCGCGTGATCTTCGATCCCATGGTGTGGACGATCCGCCAGCCGCCCGCGAGCGTGCCCAGCGCCATCGCCCCCTGGCACGACAGCACCACCCATAACGGGATGTGGAATTCGCCGCCCAGCATGCCCTGCGAATAGAGCAGCACGGCGATGATCCCCATCGTCTTCTGCGCATCGTTGCCGCCGTGCCCCAGCGAATAGAGCGCGGCCGAAACGAGCTGGAGCTTGCGATAGCGCCGGTCGACGCCGAGCGGGCTCAGGCGGATACTCGTCCAGGCGACAATGAGCACCAGCACCATCGCGAGCACGAGGCCGAGCGCGGGTGAACCGACGATCGCGAGCACCGTTTTGGTGACGCCGCTCCACTGGATCGTGGGAAGTCCCGCCTTGGCCAGCCCCGCGCCGATCAGTCCGCCGATCAGGGCGTGCGAGGATGAGGACGGGATACCGAGCAGCCAGGTGATCAGGTTCCACGCGATCGCGCCGCTCAGCGCGCCGAACACCACCTGCGCATCGACGATCTCGGGATTGATGATGCCCGCGCCGATCGTGTTGGCGACGTGCAGCCCGAAGATCAGGAAGGCGATGAAGTTGAAGAACGCCGCCCAGGCGACCGCCCAATGCGGCTTGAGCACGCGCGTCGAGACCACGGTGGCGATCGAGTTGGCGGCGTCGTGCAGGCCGTTCAGGAAATCGAACAGCAGGGCGACGCCGATCAGCGCGACGAGCAGCGGAAGGGAAAGCATCGCGCGCTCCGCTCAGGCGTGGTCGATCACGAGGCCTTGCACCTCGTTCGCGATGTCCTCGAACTTGTCGACGATCTTCTCCAGATGGCCGTAAACCTCGCGCCCGACGATGAATGCCATCGGCAGGCTGTCGCCATGCTGCTTGAACAGCGCCTTGAGCCCCGCTTCGTGGATCTCGTCGGCATGGCCTTCGAGCTGGATCAGCCGCCCGGTGAGCTCGTGCAGCCGCGCCGCATTGGGGCCGAGCCGGCGCAGCAGGGGAATCGCCTCGGCGGTGACGCGCGCGGCCTCGACGATGATCCCCGTCATGTCGCGCATCTGCGGTTCGAACGTCTTGAGTTCGTAAAGCTCGATCGACTTGCCGGTCGCGTTCATCTGGTCGATCGCATCGTCCATCGTGCCGATCAGATCGATGATCGCGCTGCGATCGAACGGCGTCACGAACACGCGCCGCACGTCGTGCAGCACCTCGCGGGTGATGTCGTCGGCCTGATGCTCGCGGCGGACGATCTCGGCGATGTGCCCCTGGATGTCGCCGCCGTTCTGAAACAACTTGGCGAGTGCTTCGCTGCCGGCCACGAGCGTCGCGGCGTGCGCCTCGAACAGCTCGAAGAACCGGCCCTGCTGGGGCATCAGCGCATGGAACCAGCGCAGCATCGGCAGCGTCTCCCGCATCTTGGATTGAACCGCGGGCATCGCCCGCTCGGAAAGCGGCGCCGGCGCGGGCGGCTCCTGGAAACCGGCGATCAGCGCTTTCAGTTCGGGCTCGTCGACCGCCTCGGCGGCATCGGCGAGATCGAACCAGCGCGTCTCGCGCTCGTCCTGTTCGGGCCATTCGGCGGCCTGCTCGCGGAACAGCAGCGGAAACACCGCGACGTTCATGCTGCGCGTGGTGCCGTCGCGGCGGCGCTTGGTATAACGATATTCGCCGAGCGCGGTGGGGCACGGGATGCCCGTCACGCCCGCTTCCTCGAACGCCTCGTGCGCGGCGGACTCGTGCAGCGCGAGTCCCTTCACCGGATTGCCCTTGGGCACCACCCAGCGGCGCGACTCGCGCGACGTGATCAGCATCACGCGCGCGTCACCCTCGGCGTCGATCTGATACGGCAAGGCAGCGACCTGGCGAATGGCACTTTCTTTCAGTTATGTGACAAGGAACCCGTGCCGGCTCGATAGTGCCAAGCGGCCGCCAAGCCAACAGCGGAGAATCGCGTGCGGCGCGCGCTTTCCTTTTCGACGCGCGCGCGCTATGGCGCCGCGTCCACGAATTCGTATCATTTGCTAGGGGTTTTGTTTGGCCAAGGAAGAACTTCTCGAAATGCGCGGGCAGGTGGTGGAGCTGCTGCCCAACGCCATGTTCCGCGTCCGGCTGGAAAACGACCATGAGATCCTGGGTCACACCGCCGGCAAGATGCGCAAGAACCGCATCCGTGTGCTCGTCGGCGACGAAGTGCTCGTCGAGCTGACGCCCTACGACCTGACCAAGGGTCGCATCACCTATCGCTTCAAGTGACCTGCCCCCGCGCAGGTCATCCCCGCGTCGGCGGGGATCCAGCAAGATAAAGGAGCCGCCGGTGCGGCTCGTGCTCGCTTCCTCGTCGCCGCGCCGGCGCGATCTGCTCGCGCGGCTCGGCGTCGCGCCCGATCGCGTGGTGTCGCCCGACATCGACGAAAGCCCGCTCGCGGGCGAGCTGCCGCGCGTCTATGCGCTGCGCCTCGCCCGCGCGAAGGCCGCGGCGGTGGCGCGCGCGCCCGGCGACGTCGTGCTGGCGGGCGACACCACGATCGCGCTCGGCCGCCGCATCCTGCCGCCTGCCGAGGACGAATCGGTGCAGCGGCGCCTGCTCGGCCTGCTCTCGGGGCGGCGCCATCACTGCCTGTCGGCGGTCTGCGTGATCGACGGCGACGGCAAGGCGCGCACCCGGCTGGTCGATACGATCGTGGCGTTCAAGCGGCTCTCGGATGCCGAAATCGATCGCTACATCGCGTGCGGCGAGGGGCTGGGCAAGGCGGGCGGCTACGCGATCCAGGGCCGCGCCGAGACGTTCGTGCGCTTCCTGTCGGGCAGCCATTCGGGCGTCGTAGGCCTGCCCTTGTTCGAAACGCGCGCGCTGCTCGAGGCGTCGGGTGTCGACCTCGGTTGAGTGGCTCTACGAGGCCGGGATCGGCGAAGCACGCGCCGCGCTCGTCGACGGCGGACGGATCGTCGAGGGCCGGATCGAGCTGGAAGGCAATCTCGCGGTCGGCGCCATTGCCGAGGCGCGGTTGCGCGACGGTCATGCCGAGCTGGCGGACGGCCGCGAGGTGGTGCTCGACCGCGCACCGCCGCGTCTGAGCCTGGGCGCGGCGTTGCTGGTCGAGATTGTGCGCGAGGCGATCCCCGAGCCCGGCCGCGCCAAGCGCGCACGGGCGATCCCGGCACCGCCCGAAGCATCACCCTGCCCCGGCCCCGACCTCCTCGCTCGCATCGTCGCGACGGACTTTCCCGTTCGCCACCTCCGCGCGCATGAGCCGGACGCGCTGGAAGCCGCGGGCTGGTCCGAATTGCTCGACGAGGCCGAGACCGGCGAGATCGGCTTCGGGCGTGGCGCGCTGCGCCTGTCCCCCACCCCGGCGATGACCTTGTTCGACGTCGACGGCGCGGCGCCGCTGCTCGATCTCGCGCTTGCCGGCGCCACCGCGACCGTACAGGCGATCCGGCGGCTCGACATCGGCGGCTCGATCGGGATCGACCTGCCGACACTCGCCGGCAAGGCCGAGCGCCAGCGCGTCGCCGAGGCGATCGACGCCGCGCTGCCCCTGCCCTTCGAGCGCACCGCGATGAACGGATTCGGTTTCTTGCAGATCGTCCGCCCGCGCCCGCGCGCCTCGCTGGTCGAACTGCTGCGCGCCGACCCCGCCGGCGCGATCGCGCGGGCCGCGTTGCGCGCGATCGAGCGCACGCCGCCGCCCGTGCCCGCGCGGCACACGCTCCCCGCGCCCGCGCTTGCATGGCTCGACCGGCGGCCCCATCTCGTCACCGAGCTGGCGCGCCGCACCGGCGTGCCCATCCATTTCGTTGCCGGAAGCTGACATGGTCGCCCACGACACCTGCCCGATCTGCGGCAAGCCCGTCGATCCCGATTACAAACCCTTCTGCAGCCGCGGCTGCAAGGATCGCGACCTGCTGCAATGGCTCGGCGAAGGCTATCGCGTGCCCGCCGAGCCCATCGACCCGAGCGATCTCTCAAATGCTACACCGGGGCTGGACAGCCCCGGAACGCGCGATTAAAGCCCGCGTCTCTTCCGGCGACCGTCGGACGTGCCCAGGTAGCTCAGTTGGTAGAGCATGCGACTGAAAATCGCAGTGTCGGCGGTTCGATTCCGTCCCTGGGCACCATTCTCCGCCAAGCACGATCCGATATCCTCAATCGCTCGTTAACCGCGACGCGTCGCCGCGCCGGCGCGATGGATCAGCGCTGACGCAAATTGCGCATTTGCGCCTGAGCATCCGCTGACGCCGCATTCGGTCGCGCCCGCGATGATGCGAGGCATGATCGAGCGATCCTTCCTCCCTGCCGATTCTGGCGCCGATCCGATCGCGCCCGCCGGCGCCGTCACCGCCGCCGAGATTGTCCGCAACTTCTCGGCCGTGCGCCAGCGCGCGCTCGGCGGCCCGGTGATGGTGACGCACCACGGCAAGGAAACGCACGTCCTGTGCTCCGCCACGCTGTTCCGCGCGCTGCTGCGCCGCCGCGACGCGGTGGGTGAGGACATGGTCGCGCTGCAGATCGTGCAGCTCGCCGCGTGGCTCGACCAGGGGCTGATCCTGATCGACGCCGACGAGCGCGTGGTGCACGCGAACCCGGCGCTCGTCTGCCTGTTCCCCTATGATCCCGCGCGCCTTGCGGGCCGACGGTTGTTCGACGCCATCCCCGAGCTCGCGGGCACGCTCGCCGAATCCTATCTGCGGCGCGGCGCGGCCACGCGCGACGTGCGCCTGTTCGAAATGCCCTCGCCGTTTCGCAAACATGCCTGGCTGCAATGCCGCCAGGCGCCGGTCGGTGACGGCACCGCGCTGCTGTTGCGCGACATCGGCCCCGAAATGCGCGCCGCGTGCCAAGACGAATCGCCGCCGAAATTACGCACCGGCACCGGCATATCACGCATTCCATGAAGACGAATCACGAAGATTGCGCACATCGCGTCTTAAATACGCAAACAAACCGTTCCCGATCGGCACAATTCTTAATCGCAATTGCAAATTGAATGCCGCCGCCTCGCAGTGAACCATTTGCGGCGCCGATCATGTCGACCGGCATATCCGAAGCAATGATGGAGATGATGACATGCGTATCCTGGAAACGAGCGAATTGCGCCAGGTCTCGGGTGCCGGCCTGCTGGGGCTCGGCCTCAACCTCAACCTGCTCGATCTCGTCGGCATCAAGACGCGCGTGAGCGTGGGCGACAGCGATTGCCGCTCGGGCGGCCGCGACCGTGATCGCGGTTGCGGACGCCGCGAGCGCAGCCATCGTCGGCACTGCTACTGAGCAGCGCGCGGGCCGATCGCCCTCGTCCGGCGATCGGCCCGCCTTTACCGGGAACCGACCGATGCTGTTCCGCATGCAGGTGATCGAGCACAAGCGGCTCCGCCGCTTCGGGCGCGCGGTGCCGCTCTACATGGCCGACACGCTGCCGATCGTCGCGCTGCTGCTGATCGTGACGATCGGCGCCGGACTGTGGCTCGCGAGCGGTTCCTATGCGCGCACCGCGACCGTGGACGGCTGGGTGGTCCCCGACGGCCCCGCCGCACGGATCGTGCCTGCGCAGCGCGGGACGTTGGTGGCGCTCGACGTGCGCGAGGGGCAACGCGTGCGCCGCGGCGATCGGCTGGGCACGATCGAGATCCAGAGCGCCAACGCGCTGAGCGCCGATCCGGCGGCCGAATCGCTCGCCATCGTCACCCGCGAGCGCGCCCAGATCGGCGCGCAGCGCCGGCTCGCGACTTCGGCGAACACCGAGGAGCGCCGCCGCCTTGCCGATGCCGCACGCCAGCTTCGCCTGCGCATCGCCGCGCTCGACCGCCAGATCGCGCTCCAGCGCGCGCGGGTGGCCTCGTCGCGCAAGAGCTTCGCGATCATCGGCGACGCGCGGCAGAAGAATTACGTCTCGCGCATCGATTACGAGAACCAGCGCCGCCAGCATCTCGACGAGGAAGCGCGGTTGCAGGAACTGACCGCCGAGCGCGCCGCACTGGGCGGGCAATATGCCGACAACCAGGCCGCCATCCGCCAGGCGCCGATCGATCTCGGCCGAACGCTCGCCGACCTCTCTGCGCGCGGGATGGAGCTCGACCAGCGCCGGCTCGACATTGCCGGCACGCGCGCGATCGTGCTCACCGCGCCGTTCAACGGCCAGGTCGCCGCGCTGCAAGCGCGCACGGGCCAGGCGGTGGGCCCCGATCGCCCGGTGATGGTTGTGCTCGGCGACGACGCGCGGCTCGACGTCGAGCTGTTCGCGCCCAGCCGCGCGATCGGCTTCGCGCGCGTCGGCGAGCGCGTGCGGCTGATGTACGACGCCTTTCCCTATCAGCAGTTCGGCACCTTCGGTGGCACGATCACCCGCATCTCGCACACCGCGCTTGCCCCCGACGAGATAGCCGCACCCGTATCGATCGACGAACCCGCCTATCGCGTCCGCGTCCGCCTCGATGCCCAGACAGTGCAGGCGTTCGGCGGCACCTATCCGATCCAGCCGGGGATGACGCTCGGCGCCAACCTGATCCTCGAGCGCCAGTCGTTCCTCGACTGGCTGCTGGCACCGATCCGCGCAATCCGGGCGCGGACATGAGCGCGAGCGCGCTGCCGCCGTTCGGAACGGCGATGAACCTGCTCAATTATTCGGGCCGCCCGATGCTGCCGATGATCCGTCAGTCGGAGGCCGCCGAATGCGGTCTGGCGTGCCTCGCGATGGTCGCCTCGTATCACGGCCACCGCACGACGCTGAGCGCCTTGCGCCGCCGGCTGCCGGTATCGCTCACCGGGCTGACGCTCGCCGAGTTGATCGACATGGCCGACGACATCGGCCTCGCCGCCCGCCCGCTGCGCGCGGAGATGGAGGACGTCGCCGCGATCCGGCTTCCCGCGGTGCTGCATTGGGATCTGACGCATTTCGTCGTGCTCAAGGCCGTGACGCGCAGCCTCTCAGGGCCGCGCTACGTCATCCACGATCCGGCGCATGGGGTCGTTTCGATGACTGCGGCCGAATTGTCGCGCCATTGGACGGGAATCGCGCTCGAACTCGCGCCCACCGGCGCGCTCGCCCGCGTCGACCAGCGGCCGCGGCTCAAGCTGTCGCAGCTCGGGCTCGATCTCGTCGGGCTCCGGGGCGCGCTCGTCCAGGCGCTCGCCTTATCGCTGCTGCTCCAGCTCTTCGCCTTCGCCGCCCCCTTCTACCTCCAACTCGCGGTCGACAAGGCCGCGCCGGCGCTCGACACAACCTTTCTCGCCGCACTCGCGATCGGGTTCGCCGGCATGGCGCTGATCGGGATCGTGACGCGCGGCGTGCGCGACCTGATCCTGCTACGCGTCGGCAGCGCTGCCGGCTTCTCGATGGTCGCCGACCTGTTCCGCCACCTGCTCCGCCTGCCCGTCGCCTTTTTCGAGCGCCGCCACACCGGCGACGTGCTGTCGCGCTTCGGCTCGACCGACGCGATCACCAGCCTGCTCAGCCATGGCATGATCGCAGGCGTGATCGACGCCGCAATGGCGCTGCTGACGCTGGCGATGATGGTCTGGTATTCGCCGCTGCTCGCTGGCCTTGCCGTGCTCGCGCTCGCGATCTTCGTCGCGACGCGCCTCGCCACCGTGCGCCGCCTGCAACGGCTGACGGCGGACGCGATCGCCGCCAAGGCCGACGAGGCGAGCACGATGATCGAGACGGTGCGCGGCATCGCCACGATCAAGCTGTTCGGCAGCCGCGGCGATCGTCTGCGGCTGTGGCAGAACCGCCGCGCCGACGCGATCAACGCTGATCTGCGGCTCCAGCGCATGACGATCTGGTTCGAGCTGCTCGGCGACGGCGTCACCCGGATCGAGAATGTGCTGTTCGTCTTCCTCGCCGTCTCGATGGTGATCGCGGGCGGCTTCACCGTCGGCATGATCTTCGCTTTCCTCGCCTACAAGGCGCAGTTCCTCGAAGCGGGGCTGCGCGTCGCCGATCTGGTTGCCGACCTGCGCACGCTCGACACGCATGTCGATCGCATCGCGGACATCGCGCTCGAACCGCCCGAAGGCGGCACCGCGCCGTGCACCCGCGCCGGCAAGCCCGATTTCGCCGGCCGTATCGAGCTTCGCGAGGTTCGCTTCGCTTATGGTCGCGGGAGCGCCGACATCCTGCGCGGCGCCAGCCTGACGATCGCGCCGGGCGATTCGATCGCGATCACCGGCGCCTCGGGCTGCGGCAAATCGACATTGCTCAAGCTGCTGCTCGGCTTTCATGCGCCCACCGGCGGCGAGATCCTGATCGACGGCGAGCCGCTGGCGCAGCACGGCCTCGACGCGTTTCGCCGCCACCTCGGCGTCGTCCAGCAGCACGACCTGCTCTATGCCGGCACGATCGCGGAGAACATCGGCTTCTTCGATCCGCATCTCGATATGGATCAGGTGCTGCGCTGTGCGCGCCTCGCCTGCGTGCATGACGATATCGCGCGGCTGCCGATGGGCTACGACAGCCTGGTCGGCGACATGGGCTCCGCGCTGTCGGGCGGGCAGCGCCAGCGGCTGTTCCTCGCCCGCGCGCTCTACCGCCGGCCGCGCGTGCTGCTGCTCGACGAAGGCACCGCCAATCTCGATGCCGAGTGCGAGGCCGCGGTCAGCGCCAATCTCGCCAGGCTGCCGATCACCCGCATCCTGATCGCGCATCGCCCGGAAACGATCGCCACCGCGCGCCGCGTGGTCCGGCTCCACAACGGCGTGCTGGAGGAGCTTGCCCCGGTGGTGCCGATCGCGCTCGGCAGGGCCTCGGCGTGATCGACGCACGCGCGCGGGCGGCATGGGTGCTTGCCCTACCCCTTGCCGCCTGCGCGGCCCCGACGCCGCCTCTCGACACGCCGTCGCTCGCCGCGGCGCGGACCCTGCCCGATCGCTATGCCCCGATGGCACTGCCCGATGTCGGGTTCATCGACGCCATCGCGCAATGGTGGCGCCGGTTCGACGATCCCGCGCTCGCCCGCCTCGCCGAGGCCACGCTCGCCGCCAATCAGGATATCGTCCAGGCCGCCCAGCGGCTTGCCCAGGCGCGAGCGCGCGCGCGGGCGGCCGGGGCGACGCGCCTGCCGACGCTGGGGATCGCATTCGAACCGGCGCGCACGGCGCTGTCGGGCGAACTGGCGCTCGGCTGGGATCCCGACCTGTTCGGCGGGCTCGCGAGCGCCCACCGCGCCGCCCGGTCGGAGCTCGCGGCCGCCGGCTATGATCTCGCCTCGGTGCAGCGCGCCGCGGTGGCCGAGGTTGCCGCGAGCTATGTCGCGTACCGGGCGTTGCAGGCGCGTCTCGCCGAAACCCGCGCGGCGCTCGCGGGTCAGCGCGCGCTGCTGGATGTCATTGAGCATCGCCACGCCATCGGCATCGCCGTCGCCGCCGATGTCGAGCGCGCGCGGCTCCAGCTTTTCCAGATCGAGGCGCTGGTCCCAGCGCTCGATGACGCGCGGCGCCAGGCCGCCAACCGAATCGCCGTGCTGATCGATCGGGCGCCGGGAACGGTCGCGCCGATGCTCGACGGCCCCGCGACCATCCCGCACGCCGACGCGCTTCCCGTCGCTGGCGTGCCGGCCGACCTGCTCCGCCGCCGCCCCGATGTGCGCGCCGCCGAAGCGCGGATCGCCGCAGCCGCCGCGAAAGCGGGCGTCGCACGCGCGGCGCTCAAACCGCAATTGTCGCTCGGTGCGGTGATCGGCGGTGCGGCCTTCTCGCTGCCGTCGCTCGCCGAATCGCTGGTCTCGACAGTAGTCGGGCGGATCAGCCAGACGCTGTTCGACGGCGGTCGTGGCCGCGCCGCGATCGACGAACAGCGGGCCGCCGCGCGCGAGGCGGTCGCCGCCTATCGCGCCACCATCCTCGCGGCGCTCGAAGAGGTCGAGAACGCGCGATCGGCGGTCGATGCGGGCGCCGAGCGCGTGCGGATCGCGAGGGCCGCCTGCGCCGCCGCACAGCGCAACGCCGCGCTCACCCGCGGCGCCTACGAGATCGGCCTTTCCGACCTCTTCATCCTCCTCGATGCCGAACAGCAGGCACTCGCCGAGCGCGACGCGCTCGTCATGGCCGAAGCCGACCGGACGGCCGCGCAGATGCAATTATACGTCGCGCTGGGCGGCGGATGGACGATCGCGCCACAGACGCTTGACCGACCGCCCCGCATTCCCTAACCGGCTGCCTTCGCCAGGCATGGCCCCTTCGTCTAGCGGTCTAGGACGCGGCCCTTTCACGGCTGAAACACGGGTTCGATTCCCGTAGGGGTCACCATTTCCGCCAAGAAACGGCGGGTTTGCGTTGGTTCAGGCAAGGTTCGCCAAATCGCGGTTGCCACATCGCAGTCCGCGCTCGACTTGCTCCCGCAACACGCTCGACATGCCCGTGGAACCTCAGCCGGGCTTTCCGCGCTAAAGTAGGCGCGATGCAGCCGCTTGAGCCGCGACGGAATGGCATTCATGAAGAGGATGCCGACGAGTCCCCGCTCGTCCGCCGCCTGGACGAACCTCGGCGCGACAGGAGAGCCATGCCCATGACCAGCAAAGACCTCACCCGGCGGGACATGCTGACGGTCGCTGCCGCGGGAACGGGAGCGTTCGTGGGAGGTTCGTTCTCGACTGGGGCGGCCTCCGCCGCGGAGCCCGCAAAATCGGGACAGGGCCTCATGGACATCTCGCTTCGGGTGAACGGCGCCGAGCACCGCCTCTCGATCGATCCCCGCACGACGCTGCTCGATGCCCTGCGCGAGCACCTGCATCTGACCGGCACCAAGAAAGGCTGCGATCATGGGCAGTGCGGCGCCTGCACCGTGCATGTCGACGGGCGGCGCGTGAATTCGTGCCTGAGCCTGGCGGTGATGCAGCAGGGCGCCGACGTCACCACGATCGAGGGGCTGGGCGATCCCGATCGCCTGCACCCGATGCAGCAAGCGTTCCTGGAGCATGACGGCTACCAATGCGGCTATTGCACCTCGGGCCAGATCATGTCCGCCGTCGCGATGATGAAGGAGCCGTGGGGCGCCGGCGACTGCGACGTCAAGGAAGCCATGAGCGGCAACATCTGCCGTTGCGGCGCCTATAAGAACATCCTGGCGGCGATCCGCCAGGTCAGGAACGCGTGAAGGAGCAGCGCCATGGAACCCTTCACCTTCTCGCGCGCCGCCGATCCCGCCCAGGCCATCAAGGCGGCCGCGGCGGCCTCCACCGCGCAGCAGGGCGCCGAAGTGCGCTTCGTCGCCGGCGGGACCACGCTGATCGACCTGATGAAGCTCGACGTCGAAACGCCGTCGCGGGTGGTCGACATCAACCATCTACCGCTGGCGAAGGTCGAGCGCACGCCGGACGGCGGGCTGAAGATCGGCGCGCTGGTCCGCAATTCGGATCTGGCCAACAACGCCGATGTGCAGCGGAACTATGCCGTGCTGTCGCAGGCGTTGCTGTCGGGCGCCTCGGGCCAGCTACGCAACATGGCGACGACCGGCGGCAACCTGCTGCAACGCACGCGCTGCGTCTATTTCCGCGACACCGATACGCCGTGCAACAAGCGCACGCCCGGCAGCGGCTGTTCGGCGATCCACGGGTTCAACCGCACGATGGCGGTGCTCGGCACCAGCGATCAGTGCATCGCGAGCAACCCGTCCGACATGAACGTGGCGCTGACGGCTTTGGAAGCCGTCGTCGCCATCCAAGGCGTACGCGGCGAACGCAAGGTGCCGATCGGCGATTTCTTCCTGCTGCCGGGCGATACCCCGAACCGGGAGACGGTGATGATGCCCGGCGATCTCATCACCCACGTACTGCTGCCGCCGCCGTATCAAGGCGTGCGGTCGCATTATCTGAAGCTGCGTGATCGCGCGTCCTACGAGTTCGCGCTCACCTCCGCCGCGGTCGTGCTGGCGAGCGAGGGCGGCACGATCCGCCACGCGCGCGTGGCGCTCGGCGGTGTCGGCACGCGGCCCTGGCACTCGCCCGAGGCCGAAGCCGCATTGCTCGGCAAGCCCGCGACGCGCGCCACCTTCGCCGCCGCGGCCGAAGCGGCCATGCGCGGCGCAAAGCCGCAAAGCCAGAACGGCTTCAAGATCGAGCTGGCGAAGCGCTGCCTGATCAACGCGCTCGCCACCGTCGCAGCGTGACGGGGAGAACCGACATGTCTTCAGATGCCACTACCGCCGCTCCGCAATCCGCCGTCGGCCGCGCGATGATCCGTGTGGACGGGCCGCTGAAGGTCAGCGGCGGCGCGCGATACACCTCGGATTTTCATTTTCCGGACATGCTGTATGCGGTGCCGGTCGGGGCCACCGTCGCCAGCGGCACGATCGCGGCAATCGACACCGTGGCGGCGGAGGCGATGCCCGGCGTGCGCAAGGTCTATACGCGGCACAGTATCGGCAAGTTCTACCGCGTTCCCGCCTCGGGCGACGCCATCATCGATGAGCGGCGCCCGCCGTTCGAAGATGACACGATCCGCTATTACGGCCAATATGTCGCGCTGGTGGTGGCCGACACGTTCGAGCAGGCCACCGCGGCCGCGCGCAAGGTGAAGGTCGGCTATCGCGCGACCGAGCCCGATGTCTCTACCGCGCTGGCGCCCGCGGAACCGCCCAAGGTCTCGACCGAACGCGGCGACCCCGACGCGGCCTTCGCCGCCGCGCCGGTGACGGTCGATCACACCTACAACACGCCGTTCGAAACGCACAGCTCGATCGAGCTGCACGCCAGCGTCGCGACGTTCGACGGCACGCATTTCACCCTGTACGAAACCACGCAGGCGGTCGCGAACTTCCGCGACGTGCTGGCGCAGATGCTGGGCGTGCCCAAGGAGAATGTTCGCGTCGTCACCGAATTCCTCGGCACCGGCTATGGCGGCAAGCTGTGGCCCTGGCCGCAATCGCTGCTGGCCGCAGCGGCCGCGCGCGACCT
The DNA here is from genome assembly GCA_035538935.1 of Sphingomonas sp. Classification (GTDB taxonomy): domain Bacteria; phylum Pseudomonadota; class Alphaproteobacteria; order Sphingomonadales; family Sphingomonadaceae; genus Sphingomonas. Next base: position 215,974 of record DATLJH010000004.1, on the reverse strand, counting down.
GCACAAGCCGATCAAGCTGGTCGTGACGCGGCAGATGACCTTCGAATCGGCCGGCCATCGCCCGCATACGCAGCAACGCATCCGGCTGGGGGCCACACGCGAGGGCAAGCTGGTCTCGCTGCGGCACGACTACGCCTATTCGCGCTCGTTGCTCAGCGACTACAAGGAGAATTGCGGCGAATCGAGCGGCTTCATGTATTCGACGCCGAACCTGCGCGTCACCGAAGCCTTCGCGATTCGCAACGTCGGCGTTCCCACCTCGATGCGCGGGCCCGGCGCGGTGCCGGGCATGTATGCGCTCGAATCCGCGATGGACGAGCTGGCGGTCGCGCTCGAGATCGATCCTGTCGAGCTGCGGCTCAGGAACGAGCCGGCGATCGACGAGAGCCTGAACATACCCTTCTCCTCGCGTCATCTCGAGGAGTGCCTCACCACCGGCGCCGAGAAATTCGGCTGGGCGCGGCGCACGCCCGAAATCGGCTCGATGCGCGACGGCGACGCCATCCTCGGCTGGGGCATGGCGGCCTGCACCTGGATGGCCGCGCGCTGGTCGGCCGAGGCCAGCGTGATGTTCAACGCCGACGGCACGGTGCGTGTCGCCAGCGGAACGCAGGACATCGGCACCGGCACCTACACCGTGCTCGCGCAAATCGCGTCGCAATTGACCGGCGTGGATATCGACAGGATCAAAGTCGTGATCGGCGACAGCAGCCTGCCGCCAGGCCCGTTATCGGGGGGCTCGATGGCGACCGCGTCGCTCGTGCCCGCGGTCGCCCAGGCCGCGCGCGAGGCGATCGGGCGCCTGCTCGCTGCGGCCAGCGAAGGCGACGGTCATTTCGCCAAGACGCCCGCCGACCAGCTCGATTTCCACGCGGGTCGCGTTCAGCGCAAAGGCCAACCACCCGGCGCGGGGCGGTCGTTCGAGGAGGTGTTGGCGGCGGCGCGCCTGGGCCATGTCGAGGGCCGCGGCCAATCCGAAAGCACGCTCAACCGCAAGGAGAAGCCGACCTATTCGATGCACTCGTACGGTGCGCATTTCGTCGAAATCGCCTGGCAGCCGCACATCGCCCGCCTGCGCGTCAACCGCACGCTCAGCGTGATCGACGGCGGACGCATCGTCAATCCGCTCACCGGGCGCAACCAGATCGAAGGCGCGGTGACGATGGGGATCGGCATGGCCCTGTTCGAGGAGACCCATTATGATCACCGCAACGGCATGCCCATCAACAGCAATCTGGCCGACTACATCATGGCCACGCACGCCGACACGCCGCCGATGGAGGTGATCTTCCTCGACTATCCCGACACCCGCCTCAACGAACTGGGCGCGCGCGGGATCGGCGAGATCGGGCTGGCGGGCGTGGCCGCGGCCATCACCAATGCCGTCTATCATGCCACCGGTATTCGCGTGCGCGACTTGCCGGTACATATCGAGGATCTCATGATGTCGACGGTCGCGGCCTGAAGCCCGATCGGCAGATGGAGAGGGTTCGAATGCTCGCCAATGGAGCGACCGTGACCGTTCGATCGGATTCGTCGGGCGACGGCGATCCCGCCAGCGCGCCCGCTGCAACGCCGGCGGAAGTTCTCCGCCTGCTGGGCGATGGCATGCGCACCGGACGCAAGGGTGTGCTGGCCACGATCACGGATCTGACGGGGGCCGGCGCGCGCGGGGTCGGCGCCCATATGGCCGTGCTCGACGACGGTGAAAGCGCGGGCTCCTTCTCGAGCGGCTGCATCGAGCGGGCGATCGTCGCGGAAGCGCTCGACGTCCTGCGCGACGGCGCGTCCCGGTCGGTGCGGTTCGGCCAGGGATCGCCCTATATCGACATCCGGTTGCCGTGCGGCGGCGGCATGGACGTGCTGTTCCTCGCCGATCCGGCGCCTCACGTCATCGAACGAGCGTTTGCCTGCCTCGACGCGCGCCGGCCCGCGTCGCTGCATCTGAACCCCGCCGGGCGTCTCAGCGTGCGGTCCGAACCTGCGGCGACGGAGACAGGGTGGAAAAACGGAACATTCGCCGTCCGGCACTCCCCGACATTACGCCTGGTCCTCGTCGGTCAGGGGGCGGAGATGCTGATGGCGCTCAAGCTCGCCCGCAGCTTCGGCGCTGACGTCGAGCTTTACTCGCCCGACCGCCAGATCGTCGCCGCCGGCCTGGCCGACGGCGCCGCCTCGGTGCGACTCAACTCCGCCAACGGGCCGGTGGACTTGCACGGCGATCCATGGACCGCCTTCCTGTTCCTGTTCCACGACCATGATTGGGAGCCGCCCCTCATCCTGAAGGCGCTCGAAACGCCCGCCTTCTGGGTAGGCGCGATGGGAAGCCGCACCACGCATGCGGCGCGCTGCGCCATGCTCGCCGCCCACGGCGCATCGGAGGTGGCCATCGCCCGGGTAGGCGGGCCGGTGGGCCTCATTCCGGCGTCACGCGATCCCGCGACGCTCGCTTTGTCCGCATTGAGCGAAATCGTCGGCGCCTATCGCACGATCCTGCCGTGAGTGTGCTTGTCCGGCATCAATCGCCGGCATCGTGGATTTCGCGGACCCAGATGTTGCGGAAGCTGATCGGCGCGCTCGGGTCGCCGTGCGCCTGCAGCTTGATCGGCGCGCGGTCATAGGCCGAGTAGGTCGGCTTTCCGATATAGACGGTCTCGCCGCGCAGCACGGCCTGGTTCTGGACGAGCACCCCGTTGATGAAGGCGGTGACGGTGGCCGGGGCCTTCACCGTGCCGTCGGCCGCGAAGACCGGCTTGTTCCAGACCACGTCGATCGTCTGCCACTCGCCCGGCTTGCGCACCGGATTGGCGAGTGGCGGATGTTGTTTGTAGACGCTGCCCGCCTGGCCGTTGACGTACGTATTGTTCTGATAGCTGTCGAGAATCTGAAGCTCGTATCCCCGGTCGCCCTTGCCGGTGGACGCGAGGAACAGGCCGCTGTTGCCGCGCGCCTGGCCCGTGCCGGTGATGTTGGCGGGGATGCGATATTCGAGGTGAAGCTGATAGCTGCCGAACGACTGGCGAGTCTGGATGTTGCCGGCCTTCTTGGCGACGGTCACGATCCCGTCGGCCACCGTCCAGCCCGCCGGCCCGCCGTTTTCCACCGATTCCCAATGGTCGAGCGACGTGCCGTCGAACAGGACGATCGCATCGGAGGGCGGCGGCGCCGGCTCGAACGTACCGGGAAGCACCACCTGCACGGCCGGGGACCATTGCTCGGTATCTTCGGGCCTGGGCTTCGCGTCCTGCGCCGTCGCGATCGTCGGAACGATGAGGAGCAGCGACGCCGTGCCCAGAAGGAGAGAATTCATCGTTCCTGTCCCTGTCGATATCTGTGGTCGAAAGAATGCTTCACGCCGGCGATCCTCGATCCGGGAGACGTGGACGGATCATTTAGCCCCGTGCCGATCGAAGGATAATGAAATCGATCTCATGCTAAGTGGGGGATGATGGCTTGTCCAGCGCAAGCGGCTGTCCGCCCGGCATCATTGCGGTTATCAGGGCACGATGACGACCATCAGAGATGTCGCGACGGCCGCCGGCGTATCGCGCGCCACCGCCGCGCGCGTGCTGTCCAATCCGAAGCTGGTGGCCGAGGAAACGCGCCTGCGCGTGCTGGAGGTCGTCGAGCGGCTCGGCTACAGCCGCAACGCAGTCGCGGCGAGCCTCCGCACCACGCGCACCAAGCGCATCATCGTCACCGTTCCGGATATCTCGAACCCCTTCTTCTCGCGCGTCATCCGCGGTGTCGAGGAAGCCGCGCAAGGCGCCGGCTATGCGGTGCTGCTCGGCGACACCCGCGACGAACGCGAGCGCGAGGAGCAATATGCGGAGATGCTCAACCGCCGCGAGGCCGACGGCATCATCTTCCTCGGCCATCGCCTGCCGACGGCGCTCGCCAGGCTCCTGGAGCGTGAGGGCAGTCGCGCACCCATCGTCAACGGCTGCGAATTCACCCCGTCGCTCGGCGTGTCGAGCGCGCATATCGACAATGCCGGCGCGGCCTATGAGGTCATGGAATCGCTCTACACGATGGGGCATCGCGACATCGCGCTCGTCCTCGGGCCGCCGGACAGCCCGCTGACGCGCGACCGCCTGATCGGCGCCCAGCGCGCGGCGGAAGATCACGGGCTGGTCGGCCGACTGATCGTCGAAAACGGCGATTTCTCGGTGGAATCTGGCCGCCGCGCCGCCAATGCGTTGCTGTCGCGCGAACGCCCGCCCACGGCGATCTTCTGCTTCAGCGACGAGATGGCGATCGGGACGCTGGCGGCGGCGCGATCGGCGCAAGTCGCGTGCCCGGAGAGGCTGTCGGTGGTCGGCTTCGACGACATCCAGATGGCGCGCTACGTCGATCCGCCGCTCACCACCGTGCGTCAGCCGATGGCCGATATCGGCCGCAAGACGGTGGAACTGCTGCTCGACATCCTGCAGGGGCGCCAGACCGCCCCCGTCTCCGCCACGCTGCCGCATCGGCTGATCATCCGGCAGAGCGTCGGCACCGGCCCGAGCATCGCCTCGAAGCCCGGCTGAGGGGCCGAGAATCCGCTTGCAATGAGATCGATCTCATGGTTGGTTCGCGTCAACCCGGCATAGACCGGGTCGGGGGGTGAAATCGGAAAGGGCGTTCTTCAATCGCTCGGGATTTCATCCGTACAGGCAGCCAGGGTCATGCCCTGGTCGCGGGGACAGGATGATACGGGCGATGGCACAATGGTGAAACTGCGCCTCTCGGTGATGATGTTCGCGCAGTATTTCGCGTGGGGCGTGTGGCTCGTCCCGCTCGGCACCTACATGAGCAAGGGGCTGCATTTCGATACGATCATCGGCACGACGTTCGGGCTGATCGGCATCGCGACGATCCTCTCCACCCTGTTCATCGGCATGGTCGCGGACCGCTTCATGGCGGCGCAGAAGCTGCTCGGCATTCTCTCGCTCGGCGCCGGCGGTGCGCTGTTCTGGGTGTCGACCATCCAGAGCTCGCCGTCGCTGTTCCTGTTCGGCTGCCTGCTCCATTTCCTCTTCTACGCTTCGACGATTCCGCTCGCGACGGCGATCGCCTTCAACGCGATCGAGGATACCAGCAAGGAATTCCCCGCGATCCGCGTCTGGGGGACGATCGGCTGGATCGTCGCCGGGCTGCTCGTCGGCGTCATCAGCGGTGCGGCGGAGACCGCCCTGCCCATGCAGATGGCAGCGGGCGTCTATATCCTGCTCGGGCTCTATTCCTTCACGCTGCCCGATACGCCGCCGCGCGCGCGCCACAAGGTCGTCAGCGTCGCGGCGATCTTCGGCCTCGACGTGATCCTGCGCCACCGCGAAACCGCGTTCTGGGTCTTCATCGCCTGCACGCTGGCGCTGATGGTGCCCAAGAGCTTCTACGATACCTATGCCAACGCGTTCTTCGCCGACAAGGATCTCCACATGACCCTGTTCGGCGGGCGATTGGAAGCGACCGGCATCCAGACCGCGGGGCAGATTTTCGAGACCTTCTTCCTGATCAGCCTGCCCTTCCTGCTCGCGAAGCTCGGGATCAAGCGCGTGCTGGTGATCGGCATGGGCGCCTGGGCGGTGCGGTTCGTGCTGTTCGGGTTCGGCTATCAGGGCGACACCGCGATCATGCCGATGCTGCTGCTCGGCATCATCATCCACGGCATCTGCTACGATTTCCTGATCGTGTCGGGGCAGATCTACGTCGATCGCAAGTTCGATGCGCAGTCGCGCGCGCGGGCGCAGGCGTTCCTCACGCTGATCACGCAGGGGATCGGCATCGTCGTCGGATCGAACATCGCCGGCTATGTCTACGGCCTCTACGCCGATCCCGCCGGCGGCCACGACTGGCGCGCGATCTGGATGGTGCCGGCGGTGATCGCCTTCGTCACGATGGTGCTGTTCGCCCTCGCCTTCCGCGAAAAGCTGGCCGCGGCGCCGGCCGAGGACGGCGGCGCCTCCGCCCCAGCCGGCTCCTGACGGCACGGAGGGATCGCGGGATATGGCACAGCCCATTCTTCGGCTCGGCCTGGTCGGCGGCGGCCCGGGCAGCTTCATCGGGCCGGTCCACCGGATGGCGGCGTGCCTCGACGCGCGCTTCGAGTTGGTGGCCGGCGCGTTCAGCCGCGATGCCGGCAAGTCGCGCACCCAGGCCGCGATCTGGGGCCTCGCCGCCGAGCGCGCCTATGACGGCATCGACGCGATGCTCGCCGGCGAACGTGGGCGCGACGACGGCATCCAAGCGATCGCCGTCGCCACCCCCAACGACAGCCATTTCACGATCGCCAAGGCCGCGCTCGAGGCCGGCCTCCCGGTGATCTGCGACAAGCCCATGACGGCGACGCTGGACGAAGCGGAGGCGCTGGCGCCGATCGTGGCGGCAAGCGGTCGTCCCTTCGCCCTGACATACACCTATACCGGCTATGCGATGGTCCGCGAGGCGCGCGCGCGGATCGCCGACGGCGCGATCGGCCGCGTGCGCAAGATCATGGTCGATTACCCGCAAGGCTGGCTGGCCACCCCGATCGAAGGCAGCAACACCCAGGCGGGTTGGCGCACCGATCCCGCGCGCTCCGGCCGGGGCGGCGCGATCGGCGACATCGGCGTCCACGCCTTCCAGCTCGCCGAATATGTCAGCGGCCTGCGCGCCGAGGAGCTGGTCGCAGATCTGCCCCGCGTGGTGCCCGGCCGCCGGCTCGACGACGATTGCAACATCCTGCTGCGCTTCACCGGCCAGGTGCCCGGCGTGCTGACCGCCTCGCAGATCGCCGCCGGCGAGCGCAACGGGCTGCGCCTCCGGATCTATGGCGAGAAGGGCGGCATCGAATGGGATCATGACGCGCCGGGCAATCTGACGCTGCGCTGGCCCGACGCGCGCACCGAGATCCTGCACACGGGTGGCCCGTCGCTGCATCCGACGGCGCAGCGCGCGACGCGCCTGCCCAGCGGGCATCCCGAAGGCTTCATCGAGGCCTTCGCGACGCTCTATGCCGGCTTCGCGGACGCGATCGCGGGCAGGCAAAACGACGTGGACGGCCTGCTGCCCGGCATCAGCGACGGCGTGCGGTCGATGCGCTTCATCGATCTCGCGGTACGCTCGAACGAGGCCCGCGCCTGGCTGCCCTTTCCCGGAGACGCACGATGAAGACGATCAAGGGGCCGGGCATCTTCCTGGCGCAATTCCTCGGCAACGAACCTCCGTTCGACACGCTCGACCATCTGGCCGAATGGGCCGCCGGGCTGGGCTACAAGGCGGTCCAGATTCCCTGCACGCCCCAGCTCATCGACCTCGAGACGGCCGCGGAGAGCCAAGCCTATTGCGACGACCTCCGTGCCCGCCTCGACCGCCACGGGATCGAGGTCAGCGAACTCTCGACGCATCTGCAGGGCCAGCTCGTCGCCGTCCATCCCGCCTATGACGCCCTGTTCGACGGCTTCGCGGCCGAGCATGTCCGCGGCAAGCCCGCCGAGCGGCAGGCGTGGGCGGTCGAGCAGGTCAAGCTGGCGGCGCGGGCGAGCCGACGCCTCGGCCTGTCGGCGCACGCGACCTTCTCCGGCGCGCTCGCCTGGCCCTATGTTTATCCCTGGCCGCAACGGCCCGCCGGCCTCGTCGAAGAAGCGTTCGCCGAACTCGGCCGGCGCTGGCGCCCGATCCTCGACGTGTTCGAGGAGAACGGGATCGATCTCGCCTACGAAGTCCACCCCGGCGAGGATCTGCACGACGGCGCGACCTACGAGCGCTTTCTCGACATCGTGGACAATCATCCGCGCGCGCGGCTGCTGTTCGATCCCAGCCACTTCGTGCTCCAGCAGCTCGATTATCTCGCGTTCATCGACATCTATCACGAGCGGATCAGCGCCTTTCACGTCAAGGACGCGGAATTCAGGCCCACCGGGCGCTCGGGCGTCTACGGCGGCTATCAGAGCTGGGTCGATCGCCCCGGGCGCTTCCGCTCGCTCGGCGACGGACAGGTCGATTTCGGCGCGATCTTCTCGAAAATGGCGGCTTATGATTATGCGGGCTGGGCCGTGCTCGAATGGGAATGCGCGCTCAAGCATCCCGAGGACGGTGCGCGCGAGGGCGCGCCCTTCATCCGCGATCACATCATCCGGGTGACGCCGCACGCTTTCGACGATTTCGCGGCAAGCGGCGTCGATCACGCTGCAAACCGGCGGCTACTTGGGCTAAACCCCATGTCGACCCCGAAGTAACGAGTCAGGAGAGGTCGGAAAATGAAGTTGATCTACGGGATGGCGGGCATCTCCTCGCTGATCGTCGCGGCAGCGGCCATCGCCGTCCCCTCGGCCGCGCAAAGCCCCGCCGCCGGCGAGCGCGCCTTCGTCATGTGCAAGGCCTGTCACACCACCGAAAAGGGCGGCCGCAACGGCATCGGCCCGAACCTCTCCGGCCTGTTCGGCCGCGCGGCCGGGTCTGTGCCCGACTACAAATATTCGGAGGCCCTGAAGAAATCCGGGCTGCACTGGGACGAGAAGACGCTGAGCGAATTCCTCGCCGCGCCGACCAAGAAGGTGCCGGGCACCAAGATGCCGATCGGCGTCGCCGATCCGGCGAAGCGCGCGGCACTGATCGCTTATCTGAAATCCGCCACGGCGAAGTGACATCGAAAAGGGCCGCCAGCACATGAAACCCTCGCGCCGCACCGTCATCACCGCCTCCGCCCTCGGCCTCGGCGCCGCAACGGTCGCGCGCGCGGGCATGCCGATCGGCAACGCGGCGCGCTTCTCGATGAAATACGCGCCGCACGAAGGCAGCTTCGCCAGCCGCGGCGACCTGATCGAGCAGATCGCTTTCGCCGCCGATCAGGGCTTCACGGCGTGGGAGGACAATGAGGCGGCCGCCCGCCCCGTCGCCCAGCTCGACGCGATGGCGAAGGCGCTGCAGCAGCGGAACATGACGATGGGCGTGCTGGTCGCGAGCATGCCCAAATGGTCGCAGTTCAGGCCGCTCCTCGGCGCCGACGACGGGGCCGATCGCGAGGCGTTCCTGGCGGATCTTCCCGCCGCAATCGAGGTCGCCAAGCGGCTGAACGCAAAATGGCTCACGGTCGTGACAGGCTTCATGGACCCCAAGGTGCCCGTCGATCTGCAGATGGCGCGGGTCATCGAGGTGATGCGCCGCGCCGGCGACATCGCGGGCCGCGCGAACAAGGTTCTGGTGATGGAGCCGCTCAACACCATCACCAACCACCCCAACATCTTCATGCGGACGATCACGCAAGGCTATCTGGTCGCCAGGGGCGTCGACAACCCCGCCGTGAAGGTGCTCGCCGATCTCTATCACGCCCAGATTCAGGCCGGGAACCTGATCCCCACGCTCGACAGCTGCTGGAGCGAAATTCCCTACATCCAGTTCGGCGACAATCCGGGCCGGCTCGAACCGGGAACGGGCGAAATCAACTACAAGACGATCATCCAGTGGCTGCGCAAGCGCCGCTATGACGGCGTCATCGGCATGGAACATGGCAATTCGCTGGAAGGGCGCGCGGGCGAGGAACGGCTGATCGCCGCCTATCGCGCGATCGACGCGGTATGACCGCGCCCTCCGCCGCTATTTCGGGAGACAGAAGATGATCGATCGACGACGCGCGCTTGCGGGCATGGCCGCGACATTCGCCGTCCCGTTGTTCGCCCCCATCGCCCGCGCCGCCGGGCTCGTGGGCAAGACCTCGCGCCCCGTCATCAGCGACGGCCCGCCCAGCGTCCAGGTCTTCACGCCGGCGCAGCACGAGTTGATGACCGCGCTCAGCGAGCGCGTGATGCCCACCACCGATACGCCTGGGGCGATCGCGGCGGGCGTGCCCGACTATATCGACAAGCTCCTCGCCGACTGGGCGTGGCCCGACGAGCGCAAGCCGATCATCATCGGTCTCGACCTGCTCGACGCGAAGAGCCTGGAGGATAACAAGGTGCCCGGCGCCAAGGCGACGCCCGAGCAGCAGGACGCATTGCTGACGGCAGCCATGAACGATCAGATTCCCAACGGTGCCTCTTTCTTCGAGAAATTCCGGCAGCTCGTCCTCACCGGCTATTTCACGTCCGAGATCGGCATGACGCAGGAGCGCGAATATCTCCCCGTGCCCGGCGAGTATCACGGCGATTACCTCTATTCCAACGTCAACAAGGTGTTTTCGGCATGATGATGAACAGACGTGCCTTCGTGGCGGGCGCCGGCGGGCTGATGGCCATGAGTGGAATCGGGATCACAGGCATCGCACGCGCCGCGCGCGTCAAGGCGGTCGGCCTGCAACTCTACACCGTGCGCGAGCTCTTCGCGAAGGATCCGGTCGGCACGCTCGAGAAGGTCGCACGCATCGGCTATCGCGAGGTCGAGTTCGGCGGCGGCAATTACGAGACGATGGATCACGCGATGCTGCGCGAGACGATGGATCGCCTGCAGCTCCGCGCACCGTCAACCCACGTTGCCTATGACACGATGGCGAAAGATTTCGGCGCCGTGGTCAAGATGGTGAAGACGCTCGGCTCCGATACGATCGTCCTGCCCTGGCTGGCCGAGGAACAGCGCACCGACGCGGGCTTCGGCGAGGTCATTTCGGGGCTCAACCGCTTCTCCGCCCAGGCCCGCGATGCCGGCCTCGGCTTCGCCTATCACAACCACGATTTCGAATTCCTCACCACATCGGGCGGAAGGTCGCTCTACGACCGCCTGCTCGACGAGGCCGACCCCGCGCTGGTGAAGATGGAGCTCGATCTCTACTGGGCGATCCACGCCGGGGCGGACGCCGCCAAGCTGATCGATCGCCTGTCCACGCGCCTCTACGCCTTCCACGTCAAGGACATGAACAAGGACAAGTCGATGGCCGCGGTCGGCGCCGGGACGATCGACTTCGCGGCGCTGTTCAAGCGCCCCGGTGCGTCTCAGGTCACGCATTTCTATGTCGAGAACGACGCGGCGCCCGCGCCCTACATCCCCGACATCACCACCAGCTTCAAGAATCTGAGCGCCCTGCGCTTCTGACGGCAATTCGAAAAGGCATCAGGAATGGTATCGACCAACAGCTTCGACGCGATCGTCATCGGCTCCGGGATCAGCGGCGGATGGGCCGCCAAGGAGCTGACCGAAAAGGGCCTGCGCGTCCTGATGCTCGATCGCGGTTTCATGGTCGAACACGGCTCCGGCTATCCCTATGACGGCACGCCGGATTTCCAGCTTCCCGCGCGCGGCACGGTGCCCCCGGCGATCGTGGAGAGCGACTATTTCATCGCCAAATACGGTTATCTCTCGACGAGCAACCTCCAGTTCTACAACGACGACCGCCTCAACCCTTACGCGGTCGAGGACGGTGACGAGTTCCGCTGGATCAGACCGGGCGCGTTCGGCGGGAAATCGCTGATCTGGGGGCGCTGGAGCTTCCGCTGGAGCCCCGGCGATTTCGAAGCCAACAAGCGCGAAGGCGTCGGCGGCGATTGGCCGATCCGCTATGAAGACGTCGTGCCGTGGTACAGCTATGTCGAGAAATATATCGGCGTCTCCGGCTCGCGCGAGAATCTCTCCTATCTCCCGGACAGCGAATTCCAGCCGCCGATGCCGATGAACATCGCGGAGAAATGGCTGAAGGAGCGGTTCGAATCCGGTTTCCCGGGCCGCAAGCTGATTCCCGCCCGCTTGTCCAACATGACCGAGGACAAGCCCGAGCAGAACCGCACCAAATGCCAGTTCCGCGATCAATGTTCGAACGGCTGCTCGTTCGGCGCCTATTTCTCGACGCAGGCGGTGACGCTGCCCGCGGCGCGGGCGACGGGCCGACTCACGATCAAGACCGATGCCGTGGTCTCGAACCTCGAATACGATCCCGCCCGCAAGCGCGTCACCGGCGTTCGCTATGTCGATGCCAAGACCGGGCAGGCGGAGGTGGTGAAGGCCGATCTCGTGTTCCTGTGCGCGTCGGCGATGGCGTCGGTCCAGATCCTCATGAACAGCCGCGCGCCCGGCTCCGATCGTAGCTGGTTCGACACCAGCGGCACGCTCGGCCGCTACGTCATGGATCACATCTTCCGCACCGGCGTCTCCGGGGAAATCCCCGGCATGACCGACTATATCGAATATGGCCGCCGCCCCGGCGCGGTCTACGTCCCGCGCTTCCGCAACATCGACAGCAAGGACGATGGCGTCGGCTTCAAGCGCGGCTACGGCTTTCAGGGCGGCGCCGGCCGCTCCGCCGCCGCGCCGGAAGGCTTCGGTGCCGCGATGAAGCACGGCATGCGCAAATACGGCCCGTGGTATTTCTCGATGGGCGCGTTCGGCGAATGCCTGCCCTATGAAGACAATCACGTGTCGCTGCATCCGACCAAGGTCGATCGCTTCGGCATCCCGCAACTGGTGTTCAACGTCACCTTCCGGGACAACGAACTGCGTATGATGGCGGATGCGCGCCGCGAGGGCGAGGCGATGCTACGCAAGGCCGGGCTGCGCAACGTGACGAGCTACGAGCAGAAGCACGTGCCCGGCGATGCGATCCACGAGATGGGCGGCGCGCGCATGGGCGCCGATCCGCGCGCGTCGGTCCTCAACAAATGGAACCAGGCGCACGAGGCGGCGAACCTGTTCGTCACCGATGGCTCGCAGATGAATTCGATCTCGTGCGTGAACCCGTCGCTCACCTTCATGGCGATGACGGCGCGCGCGGTGGATCACGCCGTCACCGCAAAGAAGGCGGGCGCGATCTGAACGGGAGGCGTCGGCTCGTTCCCCGTCAGGGCGATTTGCGATCAAACCAAACGGATCGCATCCTTTAAACGCTTCCCCGGAAGACCGGGGCCAAGTTGCGGGCGGCCCGATCCACCGGCTCTGAATCTCCCTCTCCCCGGCAGGGAGAGGGTCGGGGTAAGGGGCGCGAGGAGGAGCCGAGCGGACAACGCTGGCGGTGGGGCATCCTCACCCAACCCTCTCCCTCGAGGGAGAGGGCTTTTGGACGTGTCTCCTGTTGTGCGCGATCGCCAGCGCGGTGAGTGCGGTCGGGTGATCGCTCACGCCTGCCGATAATCGCGCAGGAACGTCTCGTGCGCAGGCATCGCCGCCACCGCGTCCGCGATGTTGCGCTTGAGGTCCGCGAGCGACGCCTCGAGCTTTTCCGGCCCGAGCAGCCGGCCCATCGCATGGAAACCGCGCGGGGCGATCCCCTGCCCCAGCATCACCTGCACCCAGGAATCGACGCGGAACAGGTCGTCGGGGCTCTGATAGGCCATCGCGCTTTCCGCGAAGAGCGCGATCCGTTCCTCGAGCGAGGCCGGAATCTCCATCGCCCGGCACGATCGCCAGAAGGCGCTGTCGTCGCGGTCGTTGAGCTTGTAGTGCAGGATGATGAAGTCGCGAACGCGCTCGATCTCGGCCTGCGACTGGGCGTTGAACCGCGCGGCGAGCGCGTCGCTGCCGCCGTCGAACGGGAAGAGCTGGATCAGCCGCGTGATCGCGATCTGGATCAGGTGGATGCTGGTCGATTCGAGCGGCTCGACGAAGCCACTCGCAAGGCCCAGCGCGATGCAATTCTTCTCCCACACCTTTTGCCGGCGGCCGGTCGCGTAGCGGATCACGCGCGGTTCGGTGAGCATCTCCCCCTCGATGCTCTCGCGCAGCCTTGCGTGCGCGGTATCGTCGTCGAGGTGCGCGCTCGCATAGACGAGGCCATTGCCCATCCGGTGCTGGAGCGGAATGCGCCAGCGCCAGCCGGCGTCGTGCGCGATGACGCGGGTATAGGGGACGGGCGGTTCGGTCGCCTCGGTCTGCACCGCGATCGCGCGATCGGTGGTGAGCCAATGCCCCCAATCCTCGAAGCCGATGCCGAGTGCCTTGCCGATCAGCAGCGCGCGGAATCCGGTGCAATCGATGAACAGGTCGCCCTCGATCCGCGCGCCCGATTCGAGCACCAAAGCGGTGAGCATCCCGGTTTCGGGATCCTGCTCCACCGTCGTGATCTTGCCTTCGACGCGGCGAACGCCGGCCGGTTCGGCGAGCCGGCGCAGCACGCGCGCATAGGCCGAAGCGTCGAGATGATAGGCGTAGTTGATCCGTGCGCCCGGCGACGTCGCGAACTTGCGCGCCAGCGCGGCCTGGAGCTCGAAGCAATAATCACCCAGCTCGCCCGCCACGCCCCAGGCGCGCGCCTGCAGCCAGAAATGGTGGAACGGCCCCATCCAGATCGATTTGCCGATCTCGCCGAACGAGTGGAAATACTGCTCGCCGATCCGCCGCCAATCGTCGAACAGGATGCCCAGCTTGAAGGTCGAGCCGGTCTCGCTGACGAACGCACGCTCGTCGAGGCCGATCAGGCTGTGGAAGGCGCGCACGGTGGGGATGGTCGATTCTCCCACGCCCACGGTGCCGATCTCGTCCGATTCGACGAGCGTGATGTCGAGCAGCGGGCCGAGCTGCTTCGCCAACGCCGCGGCCGCGATCCAGCCGGCGGTGCCGCCGCCCGCGATCACCACGCGGCGCCTGGGGCTGTCGGCGGTCATCGGTTGAGCCGCTGCAACAATTTGGCGCGCAGCCGGCGCGCGCTCATCGCGTCGAGCGGCGCCAGATCGCCGCGCGCCTGCGGCGGCAGGTGCGCGCCGGCCTGCGCGGGATCACCAAAGACGTAATAATCGAACAGCGCGCGCCACGCCCGCTTTTCGTGCTCGGGTCGGTCGCGCAGGCTGAGCAGGCCGTGCAGCAAGGTCGTCATCGGCGTGTCCATGAAAGCGGGTGCATCGTTCCACCAATAGTTGATCATGACGTTGAAGCGATCGAGCGCCTCCACCTGGTGCCACCACAAGGCCGGGTAGAAGAGCACGTCGCCGGGATCGAGCTCCGCCACCTCCGCGGCGTTCAGCGCCTCGGCGAAGCGCGGAAAGCGATCGAGATCGGGCGCGCGCGCATCGACCAGGCTCACCACCTGCCCCCCCGGCGTCGGCTCCAGCGGGCCGGGATAGAGGTTCGCCACCTGATCGGGCGGGAAGAGCGTGAAGCGCCGCCGGCCGACCATCACGCAGGCGATGTTGTTCGACATGTCGTAATGCGTCGCCGCCACCGTCCGGTTGCCCATCCAGATGCTGACGATCGGCGGATGCGCCGCGAACATCGGCTCCATGAGATCGAGCCGGTTGTCGTCGCCGAGCCCCGGGAAATAGCGGTCGAGATCGGTCGAGCCGACATAGAAGCTCGGGCCTTCCGGGTCGTCGAGATGCGCGTCGATGCGCGCGAACGCCTCGGCCAACGGCAAGCGCTCCGCTTCGAAATCGAGCGCGGTCAGATCGGCATTGTAGAAATAGCGCCCCCCGATCTCCGGCCGCCCGGTGAAGACGGTGACCGGCAGCCCCGCATCGAAGCGCGCAACATGATCCATCGCCGCGCGAGGTGATTCCAGCCCGGCGGCAACCAGCGGGAGGCCCCGACCCAGCCCGCGCAGGATGACGGGCCGGTCTTCGGCGAGCAGATCCGCGAACCGGACGCTGCCCGGCCGGGCATCCTCGATGACTCGCGTTCGCCTGAGCGGCGGCGCCTCAGCCATGGCGGCGGTCGTTCTTGAGGTCGATCAGCCGCGCAATGTTGCCGAGCGACGACAGCACCCAGAAGGCGCAGGCGAGGAAGCCGGTCTGGTGCAGCCGCGCGAGCGCCGCGCCGTCGAGCACGCGAAAGCGCTCCGCGCTCAGCGTGTGATAATCATCGAGCCGGTAGTTGTGCGTATCGTCGAGCGCGATCGTCAGCGCGGCGGGCTCGATCAAGCTCTCGCGCTCGAACGCGGCGAACATCGGGGCCGCCAGGTCGATCCCGGCGTAGATCGTGCGCAGCACCGTCGCGACCTGATCGAGCAGCGGCGTATTGCCGCCATGATCGCGAAACAGCGGCGCGCCCTCGGTGCGGCTCACGCGCGGATCGTCGAGATCGACATGGATCATCGGTCCGCTCTCGGCGTCGCCCGCCGGCACGCCGATCGAGAACGGGCCGCGCTGCAACAGCACCGGCACGGTCCGCGCGCGCCATCCGTGATCGTCGAGGAACAGGTTCTCGTCGCGATCGAGCCCGAGCAACGCCACCGCCTGGAATGCCCCATCCGGCCCCTTGCGGAACAGGATCGGGAAATCGCGCTGCACTGCCTCGAATTCGTTGGGAAAGACCAGCGTCTGGTTCACTGCGGTGTCGGACCCCGCGGTGACGGAGATCAGCCTGAGATCGGCGTGATCGATATTGTTGAGCGCTACGACGTTGGCCATGGGTGTCTCGGTCGCCCTCCCCGGCGACGGTGATAGGTCAGCCCGACGGGCGACTCAAACCCGGCAGGAAAAGGCCGCTGCGAAAACAGCGGCCTTCCCCCTTTTGCGAACCCGGGATCGATCAGAAGCGGAAGCGCGCGCCGAGAAGGAAGCGGCGGTTCAGTTCCTGCGCATACCAGAGTTCGGTCACGTCGCGGGCGTAGGTCCGCAAGCTTTCGTTCGTCAGATTGATGGCTTCGAACGACAATGCGATCTGCGGGGTGATGTCGTAGCTGATGTTGAGATCGAGCTGCCCGAACGCCTTGGTGAATTCGGGATTCTTCGAATTCTGGCGATTGATGCCCGACAGAAACTTGTCGCGCCAGTTATAGGCAAGCCGGGCCGACAGACCGTTCTTGTCGTAGATCAACGTGGCGTTGAACGTATCGCTCAGCCCCAGCAGCGCGAACTGGTTTTCCGACGTGCTCGCGCCGAGGTTGAAGCCGACATCGCCGCGCACCAGCGTATAGGCCGCCGCAACGCCGATGCCGGTGTTGCCGAAGAAGTGCTGGCCGGCGATCTCGAAGCCATAGATCTCCGCATCCTTGTTGTTGATCGGCTGCGTCACCTGGAACTGGTACAGCGGATCGTTGGGATCGGCAGATACGTCGAAGTTGTTGTTGATTTCCTTGATATAGTCGTCGGAAAGCGACCGCGTCGTCGCATCGTAGTGCGAGGGATCGGTATAGGCGGCCACGGCGGCATCGACCGAACCCAATTGATCGATCAGCGAGGTCATCACGAACAGATTGGCGTCGCTGGTATCGGCGCCGAGCCCCTGCAACGCCGCCTTAGCGTCGCCCGACCGGCTACCCGCCGCGCCCGAGCTCGGATCACGCAGGCCGAACAGGTCCGACGTATACTGACCGTTGCCGATGAAGTTGTGGACTCGCTTGTCGAAGAAGCCGACCGAAATATAGCTGTCGGGCTTGTAATAATATTCGAGCGACAGATCGAGATTGTCCGACGTCAGCGGCTTCAGCCGCGCGTTGCCCGTGTTGCCCGACGCCACGCCGCCGTTCGAGATCGGCCGCGGCGGGCCGCCGACCGAGGTCGAGGTGAACAGATTGCCGTAGTTCGGGCGCGAGATCGTCTTGCTGAACGACAGGCGGCCGATCAGATTGTGCGCGAGCTCGAGCTGGAAATCCATCGCGGGCAGGATGTTGTCGTAGCTGCCCGAGTCGGTCAGGTAGCTGTTCTGATCCGAGATCACGACGGTGAAGTCGTTGTCCGACACCCATTTGATCTCGCCGGGCACCGCGACCAGCGAGGTCGAGGTCGATTTGGTGTGCTCGTAGCGGACACCGGCGACCAGGCCCGCGTTCATCCCTGCGATCTCGCCCTTCCACGTCACCTGGCCATAAGCGGCCCAGATCTTCTCCTTGACGCGATTGTCCTCGTTGGTGGTGACGCCCACCGTCCGGCCCTGATCGGCGTAATAAGGCGAGAGGACCGAATAGATCTCGGCCGCGTCGCCGCGCCAGGCGACCTGCGATTCGGGGTCCGAGCCGGGGTCATAATGGTCGAACTTGCAGACGAGACAGAACGCCTCGATCGCACCGGGGGCGAGCTGTTCGACGTCGCCGGGGCTGGTGATGCCCCAGTCGCCCAGTGTCTGCTGGGTGGCGACGCGGGTCTGGTGCATGTTCGAATCGCGATAGTTGGCACCGAAATCGAAGCGGCTGCCGTCACCCAGATCCCAGCCGAAATCGGCACGCAGCTCCTTCACCGTCTGCGCCTGGCTCGACGCATAGGTGCGCCCGACCTGCGAGCCGACATCGTTGATGTCCATCGTGCCGTCGCCGCCGAAGGTCACGTCCTGGACGGGGATGGCGCCGCTGTAATCGACCGAGTGCGAGCCCACCACGTTCGCGCCCAGCCCGACGAGCGTCGAGCTCTTGCCGTTGGGATTATCCGGCCGGCTCGACGCCTTGCTGTAATGTCCGTCGAGGTTGAGCGAGAAATTGTCGGTGAAGTCGTATTTCGCGTTCAGGCCGTAATCCTGCAGGCGCCCTTCCTGCGCGCGATTCTGTTGCTCGAAGCCATAATCCTTCACGCCGTTGGTCGTCTCATGGAGATAAACCGCGGTCGCGACCGGCTCGTTGCCGTCGAAATGCACCTCGTCGAAGGGCCGGCTGAACCAGTTGGAGAGGTCCGAACGCACTTCCTGCTGCTTGTTCTGCGCGTACAGCGCATCGGCCGTCAGCAGCAGCGAGTCGGTGGGCCGGAATTGCAGCACGACCTGCCCGTTGATGCGCTCGCGGCTGCCCTCGGCATAGTGATAGCGGCTATCGTTGGGGATCGCGACGAGCTGGTCGGGATTGCTCGGCGCATTCTCGACGACGGTCGTGCCGTCGCTCTTGGCGAACCCGCCCGTCAGGAAGGTGCTGTACGGGATGATGTTCCAGTCGTTCGAGGTCGCGCTGATCGAGGTGAAGTTGCGCTTCTGATAACTGCCGAACAGCGCCACGCCGAACGTGTTGGTGTCGTTCGCCCAGTTGAGCACGCCCGAGAGCTCGGGCGTGATCTTGGAACCGCAATCGAGGCAGCCGTCGACGCTGGTGTCGTACACCGCCTTGGCGCCGATGCTTCCCGAAAGCCCGCTTTCGTTGCTGTCGAGCGGATGACGCGTGACGACGTTGATCGTCGCGCCGATCCCGCCCGAGGGCACCGCCGCGCGGCCGGTCTTGTACACTTCCAGCGTCCGCACGCCTTCGGACGCCAGGTTCGAGAAGTCAAACGAGCGGCTCGACCCCTGCGCCGAATCGGCATTCTCGTCGCCGCCGACGACCGAGACGTTCGAGGTCGCGAGCGTGCGGCCATTGAGCGTGACCAAATTGTAGGTCGGCCCGAAACCGCGCACGGTGACGAGCGCGCCCTCGCCGTTGGTGCGGTTGATCGACACGCCGGTGATGCGCTGGAGCGATTCAGCGAGGTTGGTGTCGGGGAACTTGCCGATGTCCTCCGCCGAGATCGCGTCGACCACGCCGGTCGAATTGCGCTTGATCGCGATCGAGCGCTCGAGGCTGGCGCGGATGCCGGTGACGACGATCTCGTTGCCCACGTCCTGCTGCGCGGCGGCGGTGCTGTCGGCCGCCGTGCCGGCCGCCTGATCGGTTTGATCGGCTTGCGCCGTCTGGCCATAGGCGAGCTGCGGAACCGCCAGCGATGTCGCGATTGCCAAAACGGACGCCGTACGCACGAACATCGGCGACGGATCAAAGCCCCTTAACATCATTCCCCTCCATCTGCGATCTTGTGATCGCTATCATCATCAGTTTCCCGACCCGATCGGGCCAGTGGTATCGTTACCATATTGTCCTACGCTGTCAACAGAACATCGCCCGAACGATGCGACGCGACGGAACCGCCCTTTCCGCGCCTGATACGGATCGGTGCCTTGCTGGACGCCCTTTGCCGGTTTCGATACACTTGGACGATCATCGGTGTCGGCCGGAGCGGGCTGAAATGGCATGACGAAGACAAACCGGCGCCCGACCATGGCGGATGTCGGTCGCCTCGCGAATGTATCGGTCAAGACGGTCTCGCGGGTCTTCAACGGCGAACCTCATGTCAGCGCGCAGATTCGGCAACAGGTGATGAACGCCGCCGAGCGGCTCGACTATCATCCCAATGTCCTCGCCCAGGCACTCGTCCGCAGGCGCTCGCACCTGATCGGGCTGGTCTACGAAAATCCAAGCCCCAGCTACGTCGTCGAGCTCCAGCGCGGCGTGCTCAAACGGCTGGAGGACGAGCGCTACCGTTTGGTGGTCATCCCCATCCGTTCGGTCGAACACAATGCCCGCGATCTGGTGGGCCTGTTGCGGTCAGCGGCGCTCGACGGGGTCGTGCTGGCGCCGCCGGCCGCCGACCATCCGCTGATCCTCGATCAGCTCGACCGCGCCGACATCTGCTGCGCACGCATCGCCCCGACGCGATTGCTGGATGCGGCGCCTTCCAATCTCGTCGACGATGTCGCCGCAGCCGCCGACATCGCCGCCCACCTCCTCGACCTCGGTCATCGCGACATCGCGATCATCAAGGGCGACCCTACCCATCCCGCGAGCGATGCGCGCATGACCGGATACGACCGCGCGTTCCAGGTGGCGGGCCTCACCATCGAAAAGGAACGGATCGCGGCCGGCATGTTCACGTTCGAAAGCGGGCTGGAGGCAGGGCGCCGCCTCCTCGCCGGCCCGCGCCGCCCCACCGCGATCCTGGCGCAGAACGACGACATGGCGGTCGGCGCGCTGATGGCGGCGCGTGAAGCAGGCCTCGGCGTCCCCGCCGATCTCTCGATCGCCGGCTTCGACGATTCGGAGATATCGCGCATCACCTGGCCGCCGCTCACCACCATACACCAGCCGGTGTTCGACATGGCCGTCGCCGCCGCCGACATGGTGATCGCCCAGCTCGAACACCGCAATTTCGACCGGTGTCGGCATCATCGACATGCCCTGATTGTCCGCGGGTCCACCGCGCCGCCGCCGGCATCGAAGAGCCTGCCCTGAACGGCTTTTCCAAGCGGGTCGATGGCGCTGGCCGGAATCCCGTGGCACAGTGACGGCGAGGCGGCGGAGAACGATTTTGACACGCGCGACCGCGACGGCGGCGATATTGCTCGGGCTCGGCCTACTTGGCGGCTGCGATCGGCGCAGCGACGTCGGGCCCGTGGTCGTGAGCGTGATCGGCGACGCGCCCGTCGTGGCCGATCCCGCGCGGCGAGCCCTCGACCGCCCGTCGCGCGTGCTGATGGCGAGCGTGGCGCAGGGGCTGGTGCGGCTCGACGCCACCGGGCAGGTCGAGCCGGGCATCGCCGAGCGCTGGATCGTGATCGACGACGGCATGAGCTACATCTTCCGCCTCGGCGATGCGACCTGGCCCGACGGCAGCGAGGTGACCGCACGCCAGGTAGTCCAGCGGCTGCGGCGCGAGCTTGCGCCCGGATCGCGCAACCCGCTGTTGCCGTTCCTGAGCGCGATCGACGACGTGGTCGAGATGACGCCGCAGGTGATCGAGGTGCGGCTCAAGGCGCCGCGCCCCGATCTGCTACGGCTGTTCGCGCGGCCCGAACTCGCGATCTTCCGGCTCGATCCGCCACAGGGCACCGGGCCGATGC
The DNA here is from genome assembly GCA_035538935.1 of Sphingomonas sp. Taxonomy (GTDB): domain Bacteria; phylum Pseudomonadota; class Alphaproteobacteria; order Sphingomonadales; family Sphingomonadaceae; genus Sphingomonas. The sequence continues at coordinate 194,599 of DATLJH010000004.1, read as the reverse complement.
GGCGCGCCGCGCATGGCGGCCGGCCGGGCGTCCTGCTCGAGCCGATCCCCGTCCCGGCCGACGACGGCGAGGAGCCGTCGCCCCCGCCGCCCGAGCAGACGGTGCGATTGATCGGCGAGCGCGCGGCACGCGCCATCACGCGGTTCAAGACGCTGCAATCGGACCTCGTCGACGGCGGCACCTTCCGCGACTGGCCGCTGGTCGGGGTCGCCGATCTGCCGCCGACCGCGATCCGGGCCGATCCCGCGCAAGGACTGTTCGGGCTCGCCATGGTCGAGCGCAGCGGCTTTCTGGCGACGGCCGCGAACCGCTCGGTCGTGGCCGGCGCGCTCGACCGCGAGGCGATCGTGACGATGATCCGCTCCGGCTGGGCCACGACCGACCGCATCCTCCCCGAAACAGCCGATTCGGCAACCCCGCCCAACCTGCCCGGCTGGGCGATCGGCACGCTCGACGAGCGGCGGGCGCGGGCGCGCGCGTTGGTCGCGGCTTGGGAAGCGGACCATGGGGACCAGCTGTCCTTGCGCATCGCGCTTCCCGACGGGCCGGGCGCGACGCTGCTGTTCGGCGGGATCGGGGCGTCGCTGCGCTCGATCGGGATCGAGCCGGTGCGCGTGCCGCTGCACGCCGACGCGGACCTGCGCCTCGTCGATGCGGTGGCGCCGGCGGACAATCCGCGCTGGTTCCTCGCGAGCGCCTGCGGTCCGTGCGGCGAGCAGGCCCAGACGCTGATCGAGGCGGCGCGCACCGCCGTCGGTACCGACGCCCGCAACCAGGCGATCGCGCGCGCCGATGCTGCGCTGACGGCGGACGTGGCGTTCATCCCCTTTGCCGAGCCGCTCAGATGGTCGCTGGTCGCGACGCGGCTCGACCAGTGGAAGCCCAATGCGCGCGCATGGCATCCGTTGAATCACCTGCGATCCGACACCAAGTGACCCGCATGGCGAATCGAACCACCCGTATCGACCCCGCGATGATCGACCGGCTGGCCGACATGGCGCATCTCGAACGCGATCCCGCCGCGGTGCGCAAACGCGTCGCGGGGATGGAGCATCTGCTGGAACGGCTGTTCGTCGTTCCCGGGATCAACCGGCCGGTGGGGCTCGACGTGCTCATCGGGCTGGTGCCGATCCTGGGCGACGTCGCCGCCGCCGCGCTGGGAAGCTGGATGGTGTGGGAGGCCCGCAATCTCGGCATGTCGAAGTTCAAGATCGCGCGGATGATGGGCAATGTCGGACTCGATTTCCTGATCGGGCTCGTCCCCTTCGTGGGCGCCGTGCCCGACTTCTTCTTCCGGTCGAACACGCGCAACATGCGCATCATCAAGAAACATCTCGATAAGCATCACCCCTCGACGGTGCTGATCGAGGGGTGAGTGATCACCGCGGCCCGCGCCAGATTTTGAGGCGGGCCGTTTTCGCCAGGCCGCCCTGGAAGCTCGGGCAGCGGTGGTAGCGATAGGCGGTGTCGAGGCAGACCCACACTTCCTCGAGCCAGCCGTTCCTGTTGGCCGTCACGCGCATCATGTCCGCACGCAGCCCCGGATTGGCGCGGGCCATCGCCGCGGCGAACGATCCTGCGGTCAGCCTGCGGCGCGAGAGCGCGTCCATGTCCGGATAGCGCAGCCGGGCATAGAGACGGCGCGACCGTTCGAAGAATTGCGCGGGGCTGTCGGTGGTGCAGGTGCCGTGCTTGGCCCATTCGTGCTGGATGAGTTGGAGATCGGGCGTCGCGCACAGATGCTGCGACAGCACGCGTTCGGAAAGCAAGCGCGCCGGGCGGCAATATTGCGGCCATTCCTTCGCCTTGCCGTCGGGCCACAGGCCGTGGAGCGTGAAGCCAAAGCGGTTGCCGCTGCCGCATTCGAACCTGGCCGACGCATCCTTGGCGTGGTCATGGCAGAATTGCGGGGCCCATTTGATCGCGAGCGTGTAGCCGCCGATCGGGCGCAGACGCTTCGGCTGATCCTTCGTGGCAAGATCGGGCTTGGGGCGCGGTAGCGAGCGCGGCAGATCGCATTTGTAGGCCTGCGCGTTGGCGGCAACGGGCAGCAGCAGCGCTGCAGCCGCGACAATCTTCACGAGCGTTTTCATGTGACTATCCCCCTGCCCTGTTGTGCCGCGTCAGGATTATGCCCGCAAGTTACAGCTTCGCGAAATCCAGGCCGATATCCGCTGCGGGCGCCGATTGGGTGAGGCGGCCGACGCTGACATAGGTGACGCCAGTTTCAGCGATCGCCCGGATCGTCTCCAGCGTGACGCCGCCCGACGCCTCGGTGGGCACGCGCCCGCCGACCAGCGTCACCGCGCCGCGCAGCACCGGCGGCGGCATGTTGTCGAGCAGCAGGTGGGTGGCGCCGGCGGCGAGCGCGGGCTCGATCTGGTCGACATGGTCCACCTCGACGATGATCCGCTCGATCCCGGCCTCGGCGGCGCGGCGGACCGCTTCGCCGATCGACCCGGCGACCGCGACATGGTTGTCCTTGATCATCGCCGCATCCCACAACCCCATGCGGTGGTTGGTCGCCCCGCCCATCCGCGTCGCGTATTTTTCGAGCACGCGCAGTCCGGGGATCGTCTTGCGCGTGTCGAGCAGCGTCGCCCCGGTGCCGAGGATGCGATCGACATAGGCCCGCGTCATCGTGGCGATGCCCGACAGGTGCTGGACCGTGTTGAGCGCCGAGCGCTCGGCCGTCAGCAGCGCGCGCGCCTTGCCTTCGAGGCGCATCAGATCGGTGCCGGGGGAGACGCGGTCGCCGTCTTCGACCAGCCGTTCGATCCGCACCTCGGGATCGAGCGCGCGGAAGAAGGTTTCGGCGATCGGTAGGCCCGCGACGGTGATCGCGTCCCGGCTGTCCATCACGCCCGAAAAGCGCGCATCGGCCGGAATCACCGCCGCCGACGTGATGTCGCCGCCGCCACCCAGGTCTTCGGCGAGCGTCGCCGCCACGAAAGCATCGAGATCGAATCGGTCGAGCGAGAAGGTCATTTCAACATCCGTTCGTGCTGAGCTTGTCGACGCACCGCTTTTCCTTGTTCGGGTAAAGAGAAGAACAGCCGTTCGACACGCTCAGGGCGAACGGAATATCGTGAACGGAGGACCGATCCATCTATTCGAGCAGCTTGGGCCCTTCTTTCTGCAACATCGCGCGAATCTGGTTGCCGAACATCGCGAGGAAGCCGGGCAGATCGAACTCGGCATGAACGTTGGCGTCCTGCACGTCGAGCCGGCTGGCGACGCGCTGGCCCATCGCCTCGACGGTGAAGTGCATCACGTCGCCGTCCCAATGGCGCTCGGTGATCGCGCCGCCGGGGACGAATTCGGCGAGGCGACCCACGCCATGCTCGATCCGGCCGCGCGCGGCTGCCTTGCCGAGCCGGTGGGGAAGATCGACGGCGATCGGTTCGGTCATGGCGTCCTCATGTGGCGAAGGTCATCGCGTCGTCGGCAAACGCCTTGAACTCCAACGCGTTGCCTCGTGGATCGTGAAAACATCGTCGGCTGCTCGCCCGGCTGCCGCCGTAAAAGCCGCGCGCGGCGGCGAAATCGTCGCCCGGAAAGGCAAGGTGGAACGGGCGGATCGCATCGGCCATCACGCGCCAGCGCTATCGCATCCATCACCGCTTGGCGAGAGCATCGCGGAACCCGATCGCCGCGCGGAGCGTATCGCTGCGATGATGACGCAACCGAAACCATGCCGGCGCCGGCGATGATCAAGACGCTTGCGGTGGCCGCGCGCGACCGCGCCCGGCTGGGCGAGATCGCGGCGGTCGCGTCGCGCTTCGGGCTCGAGACGCTGCTTGCGCGGATCGGAATCGCGTGCGGCGGCGACGCGGGCGAGGATAAGACGGGCGACCTGCCCCAGCGCACCCGGCTGGCGATCGAGGCGCTGGGGCCGACTTTCGTCAAACTGGGTCAAATTTTGGGCACGCGCGGCGATCTGCTCGCGCCCGAATGGATCGCCGAATTCGAGAAGCTGCACAGTCAGGCGCCCACCCTGCCCTTCGACGCATTGCGCCCGGCGGTGGAGGAGGCGCTGGGCCAGCCGCCTGAGCAAGCGTTCGCGCGGTTCGACTCCATTCCGCTCGCCGCCGCGTCGATGGCGCAGGTCCATCGCGCGTGGTTGGACGATGGGCGGGCGGTGGTGCTCAAGATCCGACGCCCCGGCGTGCGGCCGCGGATCGAGGCCGATCTGCGGATCGTCGCGCAACTGGCCGCGCTGGCCGAGCATGCCAGCGCCGAGGCGCGCCGCTTTTCCCCGCGCGCGCTGGCGCGGCAGCTTGCCGATTCGCTGCGCGACGAACTCGATTTCACGATCGAGGGGCGCAATGCTGATCGGCTGCGCGAGGACTTTGCCGGCGATCGCCGCGTGCTGGTGCCCGACATCCATTGGGCATGGTCGTCCGAGACCTTGCTGGTGATGGATTTCGTCGAGGGGCTGCCCCCGCGCGACGGCGAGACACTGCGCGCGCACGGGATCGACCCGGCGCAGATCGCCGCGACCGGCGCCGATATGGTGCTCGACATGGTGCTGGTGAACGGCCGCTTCCACGCCGATCCGCACCCCGGCAACCTGCTGTGTCTGCCCGGCAACCGGATCGCGCCGCTCGATCTCGGGTCGATCGGCCATGTCTCGCCCAAGCGGCGCGAGGAGTTTCTGAGCTTCGTCACCGCGCTGCAATCGGGCGATCCGGGCGGGCTCGCCGACACGCTCGCGCTCTGGTCCGACGGCCATGACGTGCCGCGCGAGAATGTGGTGCGCGCGGCCGAGCGGCTGGTCGCGCGCCACGGCGGCGGGCGGATCGTGCTGAGCGCGCTGATCGGCGATTTCCTGCCGATCCTGCGCGACGAGCGGCTGGTGCTGCCGCCCGACCTGCTGCTGATCTTTCGCGCGCTGCTGACGATCGACGGCGTGCTTACCGGCATCCAGCCCGATTTCGACCTGTCGGGGCCGATGGCGCGCGCGGGGCTGCGCGTGGCCCAGGCGCGGCTGGCGCCCGAGCGCTGGCAGGCGACCGCACAGGCGCTGGTGTGGGAGTTGCTGCGGCTGGGCGACGATGCCCCGCGGCTGATCCGCGCGGCGGTGCGGCGGCTCGAGGCGCCGCCGGTGGCGGAGGCTGCGGCCGACGACGCGGCGATCCTGGCGGCGGGGCGGTGGATCGCCGCCGCGCTGCTGGCCGGGTTGGCGCTCGTCGCGGGCGCGATCCTGTTCGGCCACGGGTGAAGCGCGGTTGCCCGCCCGCCCGTTTCACGCGATAGCGGCGCGATGAGCCGGTTCGCCTCCCTTGTTGCGCTGCTGCTCGGTGCGGCCGCGGCGACCGGGTTCGCGCCGCTCGACTGGTGGCCGGTGACGCTGATCGCGGTCGCGGCGTGGCTGTGGCTGGTCCATGACGCGGCGAGCCTCAAACAGGCGCTGTGGCGCGGCTGGGCGTTCGGGGTCGGGCATTTCAGCGTCAACGACAACTGGATCCAGCACGCCTTCACCTATCAGGACAAGATGCCGCACTGGCTGGGCTATGCGGCGCCGATCGCGCTGGCGCTCTACCTCGCGGTCTATCCGGCGATCGCGGCGGGGCTGGCGTGGAAATTCGCGAGCGCGCGCGCCGTGGGCAATGCCACCGCGCGGCCCGATGCGCGGTTTGCGCTGGTCGCTGGCGCGGCGTGGATCGCGACCGAATATCTGCGCGCGACGATGTTCACCGGCTATGCCTGGGACCCGCTGGGCGTGATCTGGGTGGCGGTGCCGCCGATCGCGAAGACGGCGATGTGGGTGGGCACTTATGCGCTGTCCGGGCTGACGATTGTGCTGGCGGCGGCGTTGATGCTGCTCGCGCGGCGGCGGTGGGTCACGCCCGCGGTGGTGCTGGGTGCGACCGCAGCGATCGTCGCGCTGGGGCTCGCCGCGCCGGCGCCGCCCACCCCTGCCCCCGATGTGCCGCGAGTGCGCGTGGTGCAGCCCAATCTGGGGTTGGAGGCGCGCGCGAGCGCCGATTACGACGAGACGAGCTTCCGCACGCTGCTTGGTCTCAGCGGCACGCCCGGCGCGGCGCCGCGGCTGATCGTGTGGCCCGAAGGCGCGCTCGCCTATTTCCTCGAGACCGGCTATCCGGCCCAATATTATTGGGAAAGCGCGCCCGCCTTCACGCGGATGCGGATCGCGACGCGGCTGGGCCCGGACGACGTGCTGCTGACGGGCGGCGACGGGCTGATCTTCGATTCCGCCGGCAAGCTGACTATGGCGACCAATTCGATCTTCGCGGTCGACGGCAAAGGGCGGCTGCGCGGACGCTACGACAAGGCGCACCTCGTCCCCTACGGCGAATACCTCCCGCTCCGATCGATCCTGGGGCCGCTGGGGCTGGCGCGGCTGGTGCCGGGCGACGTCGATTTCCGCCCCGGGCCGGGGCCGCTCAACTTCACGCTGCCGGGCTTCGGCGAGGTTGGCGGGCAGGTGTGCTACGAAATCGTGTTCTCCGGCGAGGTCGTCGATCCCGACCACCGTCCGGCGATCCTGTTCAACCCCTCCAACGACGCCTGGTTCGGATCGTGGGGCCCGCCGCAGCATCTGGCGCAGGCGCGGATGCGCGCGATCGAGGAGGGGCTGCCGATCCTGCGGTCGACGCCGACCGGCATCTCGGCGGTGATCGGCGCCGACGGGCGGCTGCTCGGCACCGTGCCGCCGCATCGGGCCGGCGCGATCGAGGTGGCGATGCCCCGGCCGCTGTCCCCGACGCTGTTCTCGCGGATCGGGAACTGGATGGCCGCCGCGGTGGCGGCGCTGCTCGTCGCCTTGGCCGTTGCCATCGCGCGGCGTTCCCACTAGATGCGCATATAACGAAAGCTTTATATGCGGCCTCAGGCCGCGATTTTCCTGCAAAAGTCCGAGGGATTTCATGCGCGCATCGTACCTCTTCACCTCCGAATCGGTCTCCGAAGGCCATCCCGACAAGGTCGCCGACCAGATTTCCGACGCCGTCGTCGATCTGCTGCTGTCGACCGACCCGGAAGCGCGCGTCGCGTGCGAAACGATGGTGACGACGCAGAAGATCATCCTGTCGGGCGAGATCCGCTCGGCCGACCGCACGCTGATCGATGCGGACGGCAACCTGACTGACGAGGGCAAGGCCAAGATCGAAAAGGTCGCGCGCGAGACGGTGAAGTGCATCGGCTACGAACAGGACGGATTCCACTGGGAAACCGCTAGCTTCCAGAACAATCTTCACGCGCAGTCGAGCGAGATCGCGATGGGCGTGGACGAAAGCGGCAACAAGGACGAAGGCGCGGGCGACCAGGGCATCATGTTCGGCTATGCGTCGGACGAGACCCCCGATCTGCTGCCCGCGACGCTCTATTATTCGCATCGCATCCTCGAACGGATGGCCGACGACCGCCATGCGAAGAAAGTCGATTTCCTCGAGCCCGACGCCAAGAGCCAGGTGACGCTCCAGTACGAGAATGAAAAGCCCGTCCGCGCGACCGCGCTCGTCGTCTCGACCCAGCACAAGCGTGGCTATGCCGAAAAGGGCTCGTATGCCGACCCCGAAAAATACGCCGAGCTGCGCGATTATGTGACGGGCGTGCTCAAGGACACGTTGCCCGAGGGCTTCGTGACCGATGAGACGAGCATCTACATCAATCCGACCGGCGCCTTCGAGATCGGCGGACCCGACGGCGATGCCGGCATCACCGGCCGCAAGATCATCGTTGACACCTACGGCGGCGCGGCCCCGCACGGCGGCGGCGCATTTTCGGGCAAGGATCCGACCAAGGTCGACCGTTCGGCCGCCTATGTCGCGCGTTATCTCGCCAAGAACGTCGTCGCGGCGGGGCTCGCGCGGCGCTGCACGATCCAGCTTTCCTACGCGATCGGCATCGCCGAGCCGCTGTCGGTCTATGTCGATACGCACGGCACGGGCACGGTCGAGGAAGGCAAGCTGGAAGAGGTGCTGCCGCAGCTCGTACGGCTGACGCCCAAAGGCATCCGCCAGCATCTGGGCCTCAACGCGCCGATCTATTCGAAGACCGCCGCCTACGGCCATTTCGGCCGGGAGCCCGAGGGCGACCTGTTCACCTGGGAGCGCACCGACCTGGTGGACAAGCTGAAGGCCGCGGTGGCCTGACCTCACGGTTGGCGCATCGCGCGCCTTTCTGCTAAAACCCCCCGGCGTAGAAGCCGCTGGGGGGTTTTTATGTTTCGAGCACTGGTTGCCGTGTCGTTGATGGCGTTGCCGACCGCCGCGTTGGCGCAGACCGCCGCACCGCCGCCCAAAATGGCGCCTACGGAGGCGATCCAGTTATTCCGGGCAGCCGGTTTCAAACTGGTCGATCGCCATCTGGAAAATCGCTGCGGAGACGCCGTCAACCCGCGCGTGGCCTTCACCGATCTCAACCGCGACGGCCGCCCCGAGGCGCATGTCGCCGACGTCGATCCGCGTTGCTACGCCAAGCCGGGCGCTTATTATGCGATCATGGCGCGCAACGATTCGGGCCATTGGGGGCGAATGATCGCCGAGGACGCGATCGTCAGTTTCGACCAGACACGCCGCACCGACGGCTGGATCGACATCGAGGTCAAGCCCGGCAATGGCGATTGCCCAGGCGTGCGTCACCATGTGCCCTACGCCTATGTGACGCCGTGTGTCGCCGGCGCGAGCGGCGCATCGGCCAGCGAAGCGGCCCCGATGGCCAAGGCGCCTCCGCCGCGCGCGTCGCAGGGTTATCCGACCGCAGGCTGGAAATTGCCCGTCAGCTTCGCCGCGCTGCCCGCGTCCGATCAGGATGCGATCATGCGCGCCGCCGGGCTGACCCGCAGCGGCAAGGTGTGGAAGGGCTGCGAAGGAACGTCGGAGGCCGACGCCAAGAGCGTCGAGATCACGGATCTCAACTATGACGGCCGCCCCGAGGCGATCGTCACCGACAGCGGCATGTGCTACGGCAATACCGGGCAGGCGTTCACCATCCTGCGCGCGACGCCCGGCGGCTGGGCGCAGATGATGCAGGTGATCGGCATTCCGATCTACCTCAAGGCGCGCGGGGCCGACGGCTATCCCGACGTCATGGTCGGAATGCCGGGCATGTGTTTCGGCGTCCATCGCTGGAACGGCCGCGAATACCAATATATCGGCAGCCGCTACGGTTCGAAGGACCCGGACACCGCCAAACCGTGCAAGCCCTGACGGAGCGGGGCTTGCCAGCGGGCCTCGCGCTGCCCTAGCGGCTGCGCGATGAACGATCCGACCACCATTCGTCGCCTCTACGGCCGCCGCTCAGGCCACGCATTGCGCGCAGGGCAGGCCGCGCTGATCGAAGCGCTGTTGCCGAAGGTCGCGGTGCCCGAGGCCGGGGCGCTCGACGCGCGCACGCTGTTCGGCGACGATCGGCGACTCGAATTCGAAATCGGGTTCGGATCGGGCGAGCATCTCGCCGCGCAGGCCGAGGCGCGGCCGGAGACGGGCTTCATCGGCTGCGAACCGTTCCTCAACGGCGTGGTCGGCGCGCTGGGGCATATCCGCGATCGCGGGCTGGCGAACGTACGGCTGCACATGGGCGACGCGCTGACCGTGCTCGAACGGCTGCCCGACGCGTCGCTCGACCGGCTGTATCTGCTCCACCCCGATCCCTGGCCCAAGGCGCGGCACGCCAAGCGCCGGATGGTAAACCACGGCCCGCTCGACCTGATCGCGGCGAAGCTCAAGCCCGGCTGCGAGTTCCGCCTCGGCACCGACGATCCGACCTATTGCCGCTGGTCGATGATGGTGATGAACCGCCGCCGCGATTTCGACTGGTTGGCCGAGACCCCGCACGACTTCCTGACCCGCCCCGACGACTGGCCCGAGACGCGCTACGAGCGCAAGGCGCGCCGCAAGGGGCACGAGGTCTGGTACTTCCGGTATCGGCGGGTCTGAGGCGATGCTCAACATCAACGGCATCACCGTCCGCCTCGGCGGGCGTGTCATCCTCGACCGCGCGACCGCGGCGCTGCCGCCGGGGAGCCGCGTCGGGCTGATCGGGCGCAACGGCGCGGGCAAATCGACGTTGGTGCGCGTGATCGCGGGGCTGCTCGAACCCGATGACGGCGCGGCCGAGATGCCACGCGACACGCGGCTGGGCTATATCGCGCAGGAAGCCCCCGCGGGCACCGCGACACCGTTCGACACCGTGCTCGCCGCCGATGTCGAGCGCGCCGCGCTGATGATCGAAAGCGAGACCTGCCACGACGACCATCACCGGCTCGCCGAGGTCCACGAACGGCTGCTCGCGATCGACGCTTATGCGGCCCCTGCCCGCGCCGCGCGCATCCTGGTGGGGCTGGGCTTCGACGAGGCGATGCAGCAGCGCCCGCTCGACAGTTTCTCGGGCGGCTGGCGGATGCGCGTCGCGCTGGCCGCGCTGCTGTTCTCGCAGCCCGACGTGCTGCTGCTCGACGAACCGTCGAACCACCTCGATCTCGAAGCGGTGATGTGGCTCGAGGATTTCCTCAAGGGCTATCGCGCGACGATCCTGATCGTCAGCCACGAGCGCGATTTCCTCAACAACGTCGTCGATCACATCCTGCATCTGCAGGGCGGCAAGCTGACGCTCTATCCCGGCGGGTACGATTCGTTCGAACGCCAGCGCGCCGAACGGATGGCGCAGTTGAGCGCCGCCAAGGCCAATCAGGACGCGCAGCGCGCCAAATTGCAGGATTATATCGCGCGCAATTCGGCCCGCGCCTCGACCGCCAAGCAGGCGCAGTCGCGCGCCAAGGCGCTCGCCAAGCTGCAACCGATCGCCGAATTGGCGGACGATCCGTCGCTGTCGTTCGGTTTCCCCAACCCGAGCGAATTGCGCCCGCCGCTGATCACGCTCGATATGGCGACGGTCGGCTACGGCGATACACCGATCCTCAAGCGGCTCAACCTTCGCCTCGATCCCGACGACCGGATCGCGCTGTTGGGGCGCAACGGCAACGGCAAGACCACGCTGGCGCGGCTGCTCGCGGCGCAGCTTGCGCCGATGGACGGCGGCATGACCGCGTCGGGCAAGATGAAGGTCGGGTATTTCACCCAGTATCAGGTCGAAGAGCTCGACGCGGGCGACACACCGCTGGAGCATATGACACGGGTGATGAAGGGCGCGACACCTGCCGCGGTGCGCGCGCAGCTCGGGCGGTTCGGCTTTTCGGGCGACAAGGCGACGACCAAGGTCGGCAAGCTTTCGGGCGGGGAGCGGGCACGGCTGGCGCTGGCGCTGATCACGCGCGACGCACCGCATCTCTTGATCCTCGACGAGCCGACCAACCATCTCGACGTCGATGCGCGTGAGGCGCTGGTGCAGGCGCTCAACGATTATACCGGCGCGGTGCTGATGGTGAGCCACGACCGCCACATGCTGGAGATGACCGCCGACCGGCTGGTGCTGGTCGACCACGGCACCGCACGCGAATTCGACGGCAGCCTCGACGATTATATCGCGCAGGTGCTGGCGGGCGACGGCGCGAAGGGCGAAGGCAGGAAGGCGAGCGGCAAGGAGCAGCGCCGCGCCGCCGCCGAGGCGCGCGAGGCCGAAAAGGCGCTGCGCAAGAAGCTGCGCGAGCTGGAGGCGGAGGCTACGCGGCTGACGGGGCAGCGCGATGCGCTCGACGCGGCGATGGCCGATCCCGCGACTGCACCCGCGCATCTGGCGGCGCAGTCCATGGGCGAGTTGATGAAGCGCCGCGCGACGATCCAGGAGCGGATCGATGCCGCGGAGGCGGACTGGCTGGAGGCAAGCGAGGCGCTGGAGCGAGCGGCATAGGCTGTGCAGTGCTCCTGCGAAGGCAGGAGCCCAGAGTCGCAAGCGGTGTCGTCAGTTTCCCTGGGCTTCTGCTTTCGCAGGAGCGCGACTCAGCGCGCCGATCGCCGGCGACACGTAATCGGCATCGTGCGCGAAGGGCAACGGCGCGCCCTCGCGGAGCGCCTGCAGGATCGCGGCGAAATCGGTCTGGCAGCGGAAATCCAGCACGCGCTCGGCATGGCTCGAATCGTACACGCGATCGATCGTCGCGGGGAGCGACCAGCCGCGCGCCGCGTAGAGCCCCGGCGCGTCGGGGAAATGTCGCGCGATCACGGCGGCGGCATCGCGGCGCAGTTCGGCCGCCTCGGCGCGCGCGAAAGGCGTGGGCGCGGAGAGGATGAAGGTGTCGAAGCCGATCCCGGGCGCGCGATCGAGCGCCGCGAGGTGCGCGGCGGCGACATCCTCGACCGTCAGGCGGCGGTGGAGGAACTCGTTGGCCTTCATGTTCTCGCCCGACAGCGCGCGATGGGTATCGTCCTCCTCGGGAAAGAAGCGGGCGGTGCGCAGGACGACGCACGGCAGCCCGTGGAGCTGGTGATAGAGGCGACACAGATGCTCGGCGGCGAGCTTGGTGACGCCGTAGATGTTGCGCGGTGCCAGCGTCTCGTCGAGCCAGGCGGCTTCGTCCCCTGTCCCGTCGCGGATAGCCTGCGAGATCATCAACGAGGTCGTCGACGTGAACACGAAACGCGCCCGCGCCGCGATCGCCGCCTCGAGCAGGTTGAGCGTGCCGGTGACGTTGACGTCGACGAATGCCTGCGCCGGATAGCGCGCGATATCGGGCTTGTGGAGCGCGCCGGCGTGGATCACCGCATCGATGCCGCGATCGGCGAAGAGGCGATCGACCAATGCGCGGTCGGCCACCGAGCCGACGATATCGGTATCGGGGCCGGGCGCGACGTCGAGGCCGGTGACGACATGGCCGCCCGCGCGCAGCATCGGCGCGAGGAAGCGGCCGAGCCAGCCGGTCGATCCGGTGAGCAGGACATGCATCAGCGTTTCTCCGGCAAGCGCGCGATCCAGGCTTCGAGAGCGACGGTGTCGCGCAGATCGCCCGGATAGGGGTGAACGGGACGCAGCGGCTCGTTGGAACCGCGCGTGCGGCCGCGATAGACCTTCATCGGGATCGAGACGCGCCCGAGCCCGCTGGGCAGCGGATCGCGGCGGATGTCCATGTAGAGCGTATCGGCGCTGGTTTCGCGCCCGACCTGGATCGCGCCCAGTTCCTTCCACAGATCAGCGGCGTCGAGGCAGGCCGAGGCGCAGCTGCCGTTGGTGACGAAATAGACCGGCCCCCGTGGCGGCGCGGGCGGCGTGCCGGGCGTCTTCTCGCTTTCGCTCGCCGCCTGATGCCATAGCGCATCGCCCTTGGCGTGCGCGGCGGTGATGCCCATCACGGTCTCGTCGATCCAGCGCTTCATGTCGGCCGAGGTGCCCGGCGCGTCGCGGAGATGCGCGCCGAACTCGGTGAGCGTCTTCACATTGTCGGCCGAAGCGCGCCAATCGACGCCGGTCGCGCCGTCGAGCGCCTCGACGCGCTGTTTGCCCCAGAGGATCTCGGCGATCTGGCGCGACCAATCGGACGAGCCGCCATTGTTGCCGCGCAGGTCGAGGACGATTCGCGGCGCGGCAACGATGGCGGCGCGGTCCGCGCGCATCGTGGCGATGAGTGGTGCAAGCGCCTTGGCGTCGGCCGAGTCGGGATCGCCGTCGAAGCCCGAGAGCGTGAACCAGCGCGTGCCGTCGGCGAACACGCGCGCGCCGATCGGATCGTGGACCTGCCGATTGGTGTCGGCGAGGCGCGTGGCCAAGGCGTCGGCGCCGATCGGCCGCCAGGCGAGCGTGACGGTGCGCGGCGTGCCATCGACGACGAAGGTGCAGCGCATGGGGGCCGTGATGAAGGGATTGCCCCGATCGACGAAGAGCTGCCCGCCGCTCAAGGCACGACGCGAGGCGAGGAACCAGCGGCCCTCGAACGCGCCGACATTCGCCGCGGCGAGCGCGTCGGCGGGGCGGCCGTCGCACGACTCGAGCACGGCGCCGAGCGGCACCGGGGCGTCGTCGGCGCGGGTGCGCACGACCTGCCGGTCGCCGTCATAGCCGGCGAGGAAACCCGGCCATCGCGCGGCGAGCGCGGGTGCGTCGTCGGCTGCACGGAAACCGAGATGGCCATCGTCGAACGACGCGGCATAGGCATTGAGCGCGTAAAAATAGCCGGGATAATCCGTCACCTGCGCGGCGCGCTTCAGCGCGAGCGCGAAGGCGGTATCGTTGCGCTTCGCGAAATCCGGATCGAGCGCGTTGACCGGGCCGGGATGGTTGGCGGCGATGTCGTCGTGCATCGCCTGCGCGTCGGTGCGCAGCGTCTGCGCCCAATCGCGGTCGGGAGCCTGGGCGAACGCGGCGAGCGCGAGGAGGAGCATCGTCATGGGGCTATCTTAAGTAAGTGTATTGTTGATGCAATACAGTTGTGGCAACGACACGGGGAACCTCGGATTATCCGACGCGCCCGAGGCGGTTTCCTTGAAACGTCATGCCGGACTTGTTCCGGCCTCCGCGTTGCGCAAAATCGCGGCCGTGCGGGTTCGCGGCACGGCGGACCCCGGAACAAGTCCGGGGTGACGGTGATGCGGGTGCGGGAATCAGGCCGCCTGCAGCGCGACCTCGTATTTGGCCGTCGTCTTCGCCGCGATCTCCTCCTCGGTCACGCCGGGCGCGAGCTCGATCAGGCGGAAGGGGCTGTCGTGATCGGGGCGCTGGAAGACGCACAGATCGGTGACGATCATGTCGACCACGTTCCGGCCGGTGAGCGGCAGCGTGCATTCGGGGATGAACTTGGGGTCGCCGTGCTTGGAATTGTGCTCCATCACCACGATGATCTTCTTGACGCCCGCGACCAGATCCATCGCGCCGCCCATGCCCTTGATCATCTTGCCGGGGATCATCCAGTTGGCGAGATCACCCGTCTCGGCCACCTCCATCGCGCCGAGCACGGCAAGATCGATATGCCCGCCGCGGATCATCGCGAAGCTCTGGTCCGAGCTGAAATAGACGGTGCGATCGAGCTCGCTCACCGTCTGCTTGCCGGCGTTGATCAGATCGGGATCGACCTCGTCGGGATACGGGAACGGGCCGATGCCGAGCATCCCGTTCTCCGATTGCAGCGTCACGTCCACGCCCTCGGGGATATGGTTCGCGACCAACGTGGGGATGCCGATGCCGAGATTGACGTAATATCCGTCGCGCAGTTCCTTCGCGGCGCGCGCGGCCATCTCGTCGCGGGTCCAGGGCATCAGTTTTCACTCCCGTTGGTAATGGGGGGCACAGCGGCAGGTGCTGGCGCGGCAGGCGCCTTGTCCGCCGGATCGGTCCATTGCTTGTCGTTGGGGAAGACCTCGTTGAACGAGCCCTTCAAGGCGCTGCCGTAGACCGGGTTGGGCAGCAGGAACCAGCCCAGCCCCCACAGCCATTCGACATTCTTGGCCGAGGCGAGCGCGCGGCGCTCGGCGACGCCGGGCGTGGTCGAATTGAACAGGTCGGTGAAATCGCCGAGCTGGTCGCCGACCTGCGCGATGACGCAATATTGCTGCGCGATCGCCCAGCGGCGGCGATCCTTGCCCTGCTCGCCCGCATTCGCGAGCCACAGGCTATCGCCGACGACGACGTCGCCGAAGCCCGCCTGTTTGAGCATCGCGGCGGTCGCCTCGGCATTTTCGGCGGCGCGGTTCGAGTTGAAGATGACCTTGACGTTCGCCTGCCGCGCGATCTCGATCGCGTCGAGCACGCCGGGCACGGGAACGACGTCGTCCGCGCCCGTTTTCTCCCAGCGCAGCCAGCGCTGCTGGTCATAGGCGCCGCCGCGCTTCGCCTGATCCGCCTCGAAGCCGAGGTTGAGGACGGCGGTCTCGTCCACGTCGAACACCACCGCGAGCGGCTTCTCGCCGCAATCGGTGAATTTGGGCGCGTCGAAGGTCGCGCCCGGGGCGAGCACCACCGATTTCACCTCGTGCCCGATCGCGCGATCGGACGAGCGCGCCATCATATAGGTGTCGAGCGCGCGATAGGTCTGCAGGCTCGCCGCCGCCGCCTCGCCCGAGCCGTAGAGATATTGCATCGCGGGCGGCACCGTCGCCATGCCGATCGCGGCATTGTCGACGGGGCCGAGATAGGTGAACTTGCCCGCAGGCGGCTTGGGCAGCGGCTTGTCCGAATCGTGGTCGCCGCCCATGAAGCGTTCGCGCGCGATCGCCGCGCCGGCCGCGACCGGCACCGCCGCGACGACGCAGCCCTGCAGCAGCGCCGCGCCGGCGAGCAGCGCGATCAGAGGCGCGGCCCGCGTCACGCGGCTGCCCGCTCGCGCGTCGTCATGAACTCGATTTTCTTGTCGTAGGGCGCGCCGAGGATCAGGCGGTTGACGTAGATGCCGGGCAAATGGATCTGATCGGGATCGAGCGCGCCGACGGGCACGACCTCCTCGACCTCGGCGACGCAGACCTTGCCCGCGGTCGCCATCGGCTGGTTGAAGTTGCGCGCGGTCTTGCGGAACAAGAGATTGCCCGCCTCGTCCGCCTTCCAGCCCTTGACGATCGACAGGTCCGCGCGGATGCCGCGTTCGAGCACGTATTCCTCGCCGTCGAACACCTTGGTCTCCTTGCCCTCGGCGACCTGCGTGCCGACGCCGGTCTTCGTGTAGAAGCCCGGAATGCCCGCCCCGCCCGCACGACAGCGCTCGGCGAGCGTACCCTGCGGACAGAACTCGACCTCGAGTTCACCGCTGAGGAACTGGCGCTCGAACTCCTTGTTCTCGCCGACATAGGAGGAGATCATCTTCCTGACCTGGCGGCTGCGCAGCAGCTTGCCCAAGCCTTCGCCGTCGATCCCGGCATTGTTCGAGGCGATGGTGAGATCCTTGACGCCCGCGGCCTGGATCGCGTCGATCAGGCGTTCGGGAATGCCGCACAGTCCGAAGCCGCCGGCGCAGATCGTCATCCCGTCGAACAACACGCCCTCGAGCGCGGCCTTGGCGTCGGGATAGAGCTTTTGCATGCGAGTCCTCCGGGATTGCTGGCCCGGGGCATAAGCGGACGCGATGCCGCGGGTCAATTGCGCCTTCCGTTCGCTTCGACCGACCGGCTATGGAAGCCGTCAGGGAGAATTTCATGACCACACGCACCGGCGGCCGTATCCTGGTCGACCAGCTCGTCGCGCAAGGCTGCGATCGCATCTTCACCGTGCCCGGCGAGAGCTTCCTCGCGGTGCTCGACGCGCTCCACGACACGCGCGCGATCGATCTGGTCGTGTGCCGGCAGGAAGGCGGGGTCGGTTTCATGGCGTGCGCCGACGGCGCGATGACGCGGCGGCCGGGCGTGGCCTTCGTGACACGCGGGCCGGGCGCGACCAACGCCTCGATCGGCGTGCATGTCGCGCGGCAGGATTCGCAGCCGATGATCCTGTTCGTCGGCGACGTCGATCGCGCGACCCGCGACCGCGAGGCGTTTCAGGAGATCAATTTCGAGGCGATGTTCGCGCCGCTAGCGAAGTGGGTGGCGCGGATCGACGACGCCCGGCGTATCCCCGAATATATCGCGCGCGCCTATCACGTCGCGATGTCGGGGCGGCCCGGCCCCGTGGTGCTGGCGCTGCCCGAGGATATGCTGCTCGATCGCGTCGAGGCGGTGGATCGGCCGCGCGTCGAGGCGCCCGCGCAGCCGTGCGATCCGATCGCGATGGGCGCGCTTTCGGCGCTGCTCGATCGTGCCGAGCGGCCGGTGGCGATCGTCGGCGGGGCGGGCTGGAATGCGGATGCCGCGGAGAATTTCGCAAGCTGGGCGGCGCGGACGGGCATCCCCGTCGCGGCGGCGTTCCGGCGGCAGGATGCGGTGGCGAACACCTGCCCGGTCTATGCCGGCAATCTGGGCTACGGCCCCAATCCGAAGCTGGTCGCGCGCGTGAAGAACGCCGACCTGCTGCTCGTCGTCGGGCCGCGACTCGGCGAGGCGACCACCGACGGCTATACGCTGATCACGCCCGAGCATCCGGGGCAGGTGCTGGTCCACGTCCATCCCGATCCCGGTGAACTCGGCATGACCTATCGCACCGATCTGGCGATCTGCGCCGACATGGCCGAATTCGCCGAAGACGTCCACGCGATCGAGCGCGACGCGCTTACGGCCGGCGAAGAGGCGCACGCCGACTGGCTCGAATGGTCGACACCGAAGCCGCGCGAAGGCGTCGCGATGGACCTCGGCCCCTGCGTCGCGGCGATGCGCGCGCGGCTGCCCGCCGATTCGATCATCTGCAACGGCGCGGGCAATTATTCGGGCTGGTGGCATCGCTATTGGCCCTATGCCGGCCCGGTCAGCCAGCTTGCGCCGACCGCGGGCGCGATGGGATACGGCGTGCCGGCGGCGACCGCGGCGGCGCTGCGTCACAAGGACCGACTGGTGGCCGCGCTCGCGGGCGACGGCTGCTTCCTGATGAACGGGCAGGAACTGGCGACCGCGGTGGCGCACGGCGCCGAAATGCTGGTGATCGTGGTCGACAACCATGCCTACGGCACCATCCGTATGCACCAGGAACGCGAGTTTCCCGGACGGCTTTCGGGGACGACGCTGGCGAATCCCGATTTCGCCGCGCTCGCGCGCGCTTACGGCTGCTGGGCGGAAACCGTGGAGCGCACCGAAGGTTTCGCGCCCGCGCTCGACCGGGCGATGGCAGAGAAAGGCGTGCGGCTGCTTCACCTCAAGACCGATGTCGAGGTGATCACGGCGGGAACGACGATTGCCCAAATACGCGGCGGCTGACATTCCCCGATGCGTGTCCGGACACGATTTCGCTGGCGTCACGGCACATCATTTGGTGCAATCGCCGTCCGGCTCCGCGCAGCATCGTGAGGCTCGACAACCCCGAAGCGACCATGACCGACCGCGAACCCAAGAAGACCGAAACGCTCGAAATCCGCGTCTCGCACGAGACCAAGACCGCCTTCATGGCGGCCTGCGCCGCGAACGGCGTTTCGGCGAGCAAGGTGCTGCGTGGGTTCATCGCTCGTCATATCGCCGCCGCGGATCGAGCACCCCCACGCTGGAAGGAGCTCGCCATGCTGACTCATCATCTTCGCCGTCGTCCGATCGCGACCTTAACGGGCGCCGCGCTGTTTTCCACGATCGCCGCCGTGGCGTCGGTGACGCCCGCCCAGGCCGCGATCGACCCGCGCGTGACCGCCGTATTCGACTGGATGGATGCCAACCATGACGGCGGCATCGATGCGGACGAATTTTCCAGTGGACCCGATACGTCGCCCGCATCGGACGCGATCATGATCGAGCTGACGAACAGGATGCCGTCCGCGCCGCACGAAACACGCGACGCGCTGTTCGCGCGGCTCGACACGAGTCGCGACGGCAAGCTGACGGCGGCCGAGCTGGCGCGTGGAACCTCGGTATCGGTCGCGGTGTCGCCTGCTGTCGCGGCAGCCGACGCGAACCGCGACGGGCGGATCGGCGAAGCCGAACTGGCCGCCTATCTCGCTGCCGACCGGGCCCGGTCCGGCATGCCCGATGCCTCGGCAGGCGTCGGGCTGATGGCCCACGCGATCATTGCTGCGAATCATCCTGATGAAAACGGGACGGTCGTGCTTGCCGACCTGGTTCGTGGTCGCGCGCCATAAGGCGTTGCGTGGCCCCGGAGATTGCGTTCGCGGTGGAACGGGCACAAAAAGGCCGCCCCGGTTGCCCGGAGCGGCCCTGGTTCAGCCGGGTGAGGCTGGGGCGCGTCAGATGTCGTCGCCTAGCGCGCCTTTCACCTTGCCGATGAATTGCTGCGCCTTGCCCTTGCCTTCCTGCTTCGCGCCTTCGTCGCGCTTGGCGGGATCGTCGCTCTTCTGCTTGGCCTTGCCGATCGCCTCGTTGATGTTGCCTTTGATCTTGTCGGTGAGTTCGCCCATGGTTCGGTCTCCTACACAGCTGCACGGCCGGTCATCGGCCGCGAACACGCTTGGATACAGAACCATCGAGGCCCGGCGGCGGTTCCGCTTTTCGGCTTAACCGACTGTCTTCTTGAGGAAATCCATCACCGCAGCCCAGGTCGGCGCGGCGCCCTGCGGATCCTTGGCTTCGATCAGCGTCGACGAGCCGTGGATCGCGCCCTCAGGCGGGGCGAAGAAGGTCGCGTGATCGTCGGGCACCTTGGCCGCGATCGCCTTGGCCGCCTCGATTTCCTCGGGATCGTTCGCCGAGGTGATGAAGATCGGCTGCTTCAGATATTCCGCGGCGCGGCCGATCGCGCGCTTGTCGTTCAGATATTCGCCCGGCGAGAAAGACAGCACCGCCTTGACGAGATCGCCATAGCTGTTGGCGACGGGGATCACGAGCGAGGCCGAATAGCTGCTGCCCCACAGCACCACCGGCAGCCCGATCGGCCGCGCCCAACGCACCGCGCCGTCGAGATCGGCCATCGCCTCCTCGTACGGCTTCGATCCGCCCATGCGCTCCACCACCTCGTTGTGGCCGTACATGTCGCCGCCTGCGCGCTGGTCGATTGCCAGCGCCGAATAGCCCGCGGCGGCGAGCTTGGGCGCGATCGTCGCATATTCCTCCTTGCTCGATCCGGCCTGGTGGAAGAGCAGGATCAGCGCCTTGGCATGCTCGGCCTCGTAGAAATCGCCGCGGATCGACTTGTCGTCGGACGATTTGAGCCAGATCACGGCGGGCTTCACCGCGGGCGCGGCGGCAGCCGCATTGTTCGCGCTCGCCTCCTCGGCGGGCTGGTTCTGGCAACCGGCGGCGAGCGCCAGCAGCCCGGCGGCGAGCAGGTAACGGATCATGCGCGGCTCTCCTGTTCCAAACCAACAGCTTGGGGCAGCGGCCGCGCCGACACAAGGGTCAGATCAGCCCGGCGAGCGGGCTCGACGGATCGGCATAGCGGCGCTGGCCCATGCGGCCGGCGCGATAGGCGAACCGCCCGGCCTCGACCGCGGCCTTCATCGCGGCGGCCATCATCACCGGGTCTTTCGCTTCCGCGATCGCGGTGTTCATCAGCACGCCGTCGCAGCCGAGTTCCATCGCCACCGCCGCGTCAGACGCGGTGCCGACGCCGGCATCGACGAGCACGGGCACCTTGGCGCCCTCGACGATCAACCGGATCGTGACGCGGTTCTGGATGCCGAGCCCCGAGCCGATCGGCGCGCCCAGCGGCATGATCGCGACCGCGCCCGCATTCTCCAGCCGCTTCGCCGCGATCGGATCGTCGACGCAATAGACCATCGGCTTGAAGCCTTCGTTGGCGAGGATTTCGGTCGCGCGCAGCGTCTCCACCATGTCGGGATAGAGCGTCTTCGCCTCGCCCAGCACCTCGAGCTTGACCAGATCCCAGCCCCCCGCCTCGCGCGCAAGCCTGAGCGTGCGGATCGCCTCCTCACCCGTGAAGCAGCCCGCGGTGTTGGGGAGATAGGTGATCTTCTTCGGGTCGATATAGTCGGTCAGCATCGGCGCCTTGGGATCGCTGACGTTGACACGGCGCACCGCGACCGTGACGATCTCCGCGCCCGACGCCTCCAGCGCGGCGGCGTTCTCGGCGAAATCCTTGTACTTGCCGGTGCCGACGATCAGCCGCGAGCGGAAGGTCTTGCCCGCGACCGACCACGTATCCGCATCCTCACGGACAGCGACCGGGGTTTCGATATTCATGGCTGTTCCTTGTGTTGCAGGACGTTCGCGATGCCGCCGCCGGGTTCACGCACGAAGAAGCGACGCACGCCCCACGGCTCATCGCGCAACGCGTAGACCACCTCGCACCCGGCGGCGAGCGCGCGGGCATGAGCGGCGTCGACATCGGCGACCTCGACCGAATAGGCCGGCTCCAGCCCCGAGGGATCGGCGGTGAAGACGCTGATCTGCGTCGTGCGTTGATCGGGCGAGACGAAGGTGGTGATTCCTTCCGCCTCCATGCCGACCGCGAAGCCGAGCACATCGGTGAAGAACGGCGCCGCAGCGCCGACATCGGCGACGAACCGGTTGGGAACCGCGCGGCGTGGCATCAGCCGCCTCCCACAAAATGGACAATCTCGATCTCGTCGCCGTCCACGACGCACACGCTCGCCAACGTCGAGCGCGGCACCACCTCGAGGTTGCGCTCGACCGCGACCTTTTCGGGCACCAGCCCCAGTTCCTTGGCAAGATCGGCGAGGCTGAGCCCTACCTCGACGCGGCGGTGTTCGCCATTGACCTGAATCGTGACGGTTCCGTCGCTGTGCATCGTCATTTCCATCCGTTCGCTTCGAGCGCAGTCGAGAAGCGGCTTGCATGGCCCCGCGGTGACACGTGTCTCGACTTCGCTCGACACGAACGGGTAAGGATGTCGGCGATCTAGGCGTGCGCCCCGCCCGCCGCAACCGATAGGCGCCCATGCCCGACACGATCTTCGTCCTCAACGGCCCCAACCTCAACCTGCTGGGGCTGCGCGAGCCCGACATCTACGGCCACGACACGCTCGACGACATTGCGGGGCAGCTCGAGGATCGCGCGCGCGATCTGGGTGTCGCGATCGAGATGCGGCAATCGAACCACGAAGGCCATCTGGTCGACTGGCTGCACGAGGCGCAGGCGACGGGCGCCAAGGCCGTGATCCTCAACGCCGCCGCCTATACGCATACCTCGGTGGCGCTGCTCGACGCGATCAAGGCGATCGCCACGCCGGTGATCGAGGTGCATCTGTCGAACCCGCATGCGCGCGACGCGTTTCGGCACACGAGCTATGTGGGACGTGCCGCCAGGGGCATTGTGGCGGGATTCGGTGCGATGTCGTACATGCTGGCGCTTGAAGCCGCGGCGCGACTCTGACAGGAGGCGCGCTTGACAGGGAAAAGGGTCCAAATGGCCGACAGCAACAACAATCACATGCGCATCGACGTCGATCTGGTGCGCCAGCTCGCCGAGATGCTCGACACCACGGGGCTGACCGAGATCGAGGTCGAGGACGGCGACCGCAAGGTGCGGATCGCACGCACCGCCGCCGTAGCCGCCCCCGTTCACTATGCGCCCGCGATGCCGGCCCCCGCTGCCGCCGCGCCCGTCGCGGCGCCGCCGGCGGCGGAGGCGAGCGCGCCTGCCGACCACGCCAATGCCGTCCGCTCGCCGATGGTGGGCACCGTCTATCTCGCGAGCGAGCCGGGCGCCAAACCGTTTTCCAGCGTCGGGCAAACGGTCGCCGCGGGTGACACGCTGCTGATCGTCGAGGCAATGAAGGTGATGAATCCGATCGTCGCGCCCAATGCCGGCACGGTGAAGGCGGTGCTGGTCGAAAACGGCCAGCCGGTCGAGTTCGATCAGCCGCTCGTCGTCGTCGAGTAACCGCGCGTGAAAGAGATCAAGAAGCTGCTGATCGCCAATCGCGGCGAGATCGCGTTGCGCATCCATCGCGCGTGCCATGAGATGGGGATCAAGACGGTCGCGGTGCATTCGACCGCGGATGCCGACGCGATGCACGTGCGGCTCGCCGACGAGGCGGTATGCATCGGCCCGCCGAGCGCGGTCGATTCGTATCTCAACATCCCCAACATCATCTCGGCGGCCGAAATCTCGGGCGCGGACGCGATCCACCCGGGCTACGGCTTCCTTTCCGAGAACGCCAAGTTCGCCGAGATCGTCGAGGCGCACGACCTGATCTTCGTCGGCCCCAAGCCCGAGCATATCCGCATCATGGGCGACAAGGTGGAAGCGAAGCGCACCGCGGGCGCGCTGGGCCTGCCGCTGGTGCCGGGTTCGGACGGCGCGATCACCGATGTCGACGAGGCAAAGCGGCTGGCGCGCGAGATCGGCTATCCGGTGCTGATCAAGGCGGCGTCGGGCGGCGGCGGGCGCGGCATGAAGGTGGTGCCGAGCGAGGACCAGCTCGAAACGCTGATGAGCCAGGCGGGCAGCGAGGCCAAGGCCGCGTTCGGCGACGCCACTGTCTACATGGAGAAATATCTCGGCAACCCGCGCCACATCGAGTTCCAGGTGTTCGGCGACGGCGAGGGCGCCGCGATCCACCTGGGCGAGCGCGACTGCTCGCTCCAGCGCCGCCACCAGAAAGTGCTCGAGGAAGCCCCCTCCCCCATCCTCAGCCAGAGCGAGCGCGAGCGGATGGGCGGGATCGTCGCCAAGGCGATGGCCGATATGGGTTATCGCGGCGCCGGCACGATCGAGTTCCTGTGGGAAGACGGCGACTTCTACTTCATCGAGATGAACACGCGGCTGCAGGTCGAGCATCCCGTGACCGAGATGATCACCGGCCTCGATCTGGTGCGCGAGCAGATCCGCGTCGCCGAGGGCAAGGGGCTGACCTGCACGCAGGACCAGGTGCAGTTCCACGGCCATGCGATCGAATGCCGCATCAACGCCGAGGATCCCCGCACCTTCGCGCCCTCGCCCGGCACGGTGACGCAGTTCCACGCGCCCGGCGGGATGCACGTGCGCGTCGATAGCGGGCTCTACACCGGCTACAAGGTGCCCCCTTATTACGACAGCATGATCGCCAAGCTGATCGTCTACGGCACCACGCGCGAGCGCTGCCTGATGCGCCTCCGCCGCGCGCTGGAGGAATTCGTGATCGAGGGGATGAAGACCACGATCCCGCTGCACCAGGCGTTGCTCGACGATCCCGAATTCCAGGCCGGGGCCTATACGATCAAGTGGCTGGAGGAGTGGTTGGCGCGGCAGGGATGACGGAAATCGTCCAGGGATGATTTCTCGGTGTGGCGGCCCGGCGTCTCGGCCTCCGTCAGTTGTTCGCGGTAAGCGGATCGATGATGCGCGGGATTTCGGTGATCCGGCTGACGGGAATGCCGCTCAGTTCGGCATGTTTGCGGATCGTGTCTTCGCCATCGGCGAGATAGACGCAGAAGGTCCGGTCTTCTGAAACATAGCTATGCTGCCACTGAACATCGGGATGAAGCTTCTCGATCGCCTGGTTCGACGCGCGGGCGGCGCCGCACAATTCGACGATCGACATGCCGCCGACGCCGCGTATCTCGCGTTCCACCATATAGCGTTTGAGGTTGCTCATCCGTCTTCTCCCCTGATTTCGGAAAGCCCGTTCAGTCTCCTCCGATCGAAGACGCGCTGCAACTGAAGTCTTCTGGCCCTGCCTAAAGTTTTTGCTTATGGAGAGCCGATGACCGTCCCGTCGCATTTGCGATCGCTGCAGGCCGTCGAGCTGGCCGCACGCACCGGCTCTTTCACCGAGGCGGGGGAACGGCTCGGCATCACCCCGGCGGCGGTGGGGCAGCGGGTGAAGGCGCTCGAAGACTATCTCGGCATCCGCCTGCTCGACCGCCGGCGCGCAGGCGTGGTCGCGACGCCCGAACTGGCGGCGGCGTTGCCGCTCCTCGAACGCGCCTTCGCCGATCTGGAAGCGGCGGCGGACACGCTCGACCTCCAGCGGGGACGCGATCTGCATATCGCCGCGACCTCCGATTTCGCCGATCTCTGGCTGAAGCCGCGGCTCGCGCGGTTCCGCGCCGCGCATCCCGCGATCCGCTTCCGCATCAACGGCGCGGGCGATGCGCCGGCGCGGACGGGCCGCGCGGACTGCGACATCCGCTATGCGGCGTTCACCGGCGGGGACGATGCCGACGTCCTGTTCCGCGATCTCGTCGTGCCGGTCTGCTCGCCGCTCAACCGCGATCGCGTCGCGGCGCTGCCCGTGGACGAACGGTTCGAGGGATTCCCGCTGCTCCACCTCGATTGCTATCGCGACGATCCGGCCGACCTTTCCTGGTCGCGCTGGTTCGCGGCCAATGCCGTTCCGCGCACCGCCCCCGATCGCGGCTTTCGCTTCCAGCGGATCACGGCGGCCCGTGACGCCGTCGTCGCGGACGCCGGGCTCGCGCTGTGCGGGATCGCGTTGCTGCGCGAGGCGGTCGAAAACGGGGGGATCGCGTTGCCCTGTGGCGCGGCTACCGGGCTGTGGAGCGACCACGGCTATGTCGCGTGCTTCCGTGCCGATTCGGCCGCCAAGCGCCACGTCCGTCAGTTTCGCAATTGGCTGGCGCGGGAAGCGGCCGACACGAGGACGTGGCTTGCGCGGCAGGCCGGTGGCCGAAACCGTCAAGGCCCCTTGTCGGCGCACGGTCGCGCTTTCTAAGGTCGAGCAAAAGCGACGGCGGATGCCGATCGGACCGGGAGAGAGGGCATGTCGTTGATCGCCGACCTCAAGGCGCTTTCCAAGCCGCAGAAAAGCGCGATCTGGGCGAGCTATCTGGGCTGGACGCTCGACGCGTTCGATTTCTTCCTGATGGTGTTCATGCTCTCGGCGATCGCGACCGAGTTCGGCACCGACGTCAAGGCGGTGTCGGTCGCGATCTTCCTGACGCTCGCGGCGCGGCCCTTCGGGGCGCTGTTCTTCGGATTGCTCGCCGACAAGTTCGGGCGGCGGCCGATCCTGATGATCGACGTCGCGCTGTTTTCGCTGTTCTCGTTCGCCTCGGCCTTCGCGCCCTCGCTCGTCGTGCTGCTGATCCTGCGCGTCCTGTTCGGCTTCGCGATGGGCGGCGAATGGGGGATCGGCGCGAGCCTGGTGATGGAATCGATCCCCGCCAGGCTGCGCGGGCCCGTCTCCGGCCTGCTCCAGAGCGGCTACCCATCGGGCTATTTCCTCGCGAGCCTCGTCTATTTCGCGCTGTTCGACCTGATCGGCTGGCGCGGCATGTTCATGGTCGGGATCGCGCCCGCCATCCTCGTCATCCTGATCCGGATGCACGTCGAGGAGAGCCCGGCGTTCGAGGCGGCGAAGAAGGCGCCCCGCGTCAATCCGTTCGTCGAGCTCGCGCGGCACTGGAAGATCGCGCTCTACATGATCGTGCTGATGGCGGCGTTCAACGCGTTCAGCCACGGCACGCAGGATCTCTACCCCACCTTCCTGCAACAGCAGCACGGCTTCGACACGCAGCTCACCGGCACGCTGACCGCGATCATGAACCTGGGCGCGATCGTCGGCGGGATCGGGTTCGGCATCTGGTCCGAGCGGATCGGGCGGCGGCGCGCGATCGTCTACGCCTGCCTCCTCGCGCTGCCGGTGCTGCCGCTCTGGGCCTTCACCGCGACGCCGTTGCTGCTGGGCGCGGGCGCGTTCCTGATGCAGGTCGCGGTGCAGGGCGCGTGGGGGATCGTGCCGGTCCATCTGAACGAGCTGTCGCCCGGCGCGGTGCGCGCGATGTTTCCGGGCGTCGCCTATCAGCTCGGCAATCTGATCATGTCGCGCAACGCGGTGTTCCAGGCGGATATCGCCCAGAGCCATGGCGGCGATTACGGGCTCGCGCTCGCGATTTTCGGGGGTGCGATGGCGGTGCTGATCGCGATCTGGACCGCGTTCGGGCCCGAGCGCACCGATGTCGACTTCACCACGGATGCGAGAACAGCCGATGGCGCGACGGCATCGAGCGCATAGGCGGCCGCCGTCGCGGCGCCTGCTGTGGGCGCTGGCGATCGGTTTGGTCGCGCTCGGCGCGCTGCTGTGGTGGTGGCGCCATCGCGAGCAGCCGAAACCGGCGCTGCCGGTCGTCTCCGAACGGCAGCGGCTGGTCGCCGAGGCGCGCGCCGCGTTGCGCGCCGATCCCAATGTCGCCGATGTGGTCCACACGGCAGCGGGCGATCAATGGGACGTGACGCCGATCGCGGACTCCACCGACGCGACGGCGTTTGCCCGCTATGTGTGTTTCGTGCTTGAAGCGCAGCACGTCGCGCTGCCCGGGACGCGCGTGCGGGTGATCGACGGGGCGACGCTCGAAGCGAGCGGGTTCGACTATAATGCCGCGAGCCGCGGCAGGCTGACATGCGAAGCGGAGAGACGATGAAGGCAACGATTCTGCACAACCCCCGCTGCTCCAAATCGCGGCAGGCGCTGGCGATCCTCGAGGAGGCGGGCGCCGACATAACCGTGGTGAAGTATCTGCAGACCCCGCCGAGCGCCGCCGAATTGAAGGCGCTATATGATCGCGCGGGGATGACGCCGCGCGCGGGGCTGCGCACCGCCGAGGCGGGCGCGAAAGCGCTCGACGGCGCCGACGACGACGCGATCCTCGCCGCGATGGCCGCCGACCCGATCCTGATCGAACGCCCGCTGGTGGAGACGGAAAAAGGCGTGGTCCTCGGCCGCCCACCCGAAAAGGTCCGCGAGATCTTGTGAGAACTTGCGTTCCCGCGCAAGCGAGGCTTCTGCAAAACAGCACGTCACCCCGGACTTGTTCCGGGGTCCACGGAGCCACTCAACCACAACTTGTTGATTTTGCTGCACCGTGGATGCCGGAACAAGTCCGGCATGACGAAAATGGAGGGCGCGCGCCCACTTTCGCAGAGGCCTCGCGAAAGCGGGAACCCAGGGCAGCAGGCGGTGCGCTCTGCACCTTGGGCCCCTGCTTTCGCAGGAGCCGACTGCAATAACTACCCCTTCCCCGCCATCTCGGCGGTGATGTCGAGCTTGGTGCCGTAGAGATGGGTCGCGCTGCCATTGCGCGCGATGATGTCGGCGGTCACGCGCATCCAGCGGGGCGCGCCGCCCGGCCGCAGGATCTTCGCCTCGAAGGTGAAGCTGCCGCAGGTCGCGATCGCGTGGCGGCGCAATTGATCGAGCAAGGCCCGCGACTCGGGCGCGTACATCGCGACGATGTCGTCCCGGCTGATCGCGCAGCCGCGCGGCAGGCCGAACAGGTCGTAGACGCCCGGCGCCCAGCGCAGCACGTCGCCGTCGAGCGCGCATTCCCAGGCCGCGGGCAACGGGCGCGGCCCCTTTTCCGGTATCGGCACCGCGAGTCGCGCTTGGGGCAGTTCGAGCAAGGGACCGGTCACGCAGCGCATCCTAGGGCCCGGATCGGGCGCATCCACGAGTCTAGAGTCGTTTTCAGCTTCGCTGAACCGGCACCGGCCCGCTCCCCCACCCGGCCACCCATAAGATACTGCCGTGGGTGGCCGGGTGGGGGAGCGGGCGGAAGCGCCCAAGGTTCCGGCGATGCGCAGCATCGTTGGAATGGCGCTGGAGGGCGGTGCCGCTTCCGTTTCAGCCAAGCTGAAACAAAGTTTAATGAGCGAGCATGAAGACCGCGTAAAGCGGCAAAGCGGGGTGACGTGCCAGCGCCCGCTCGCTAAAGGCCCGCCATGACCGAGATCACGCCAGAGATCGTCGCCCGGCACGGGCTTTCCCCGGAAGAATATGAGCGCGTGCTCGCCGCGCTCGGCCGCGAGCCCAACCTCGTGGAATTGGGCATCTTTTCGGTGATGTGGTCGGAGCATTGCAGCTACAAGTCGAGCCGCATCCACCTGAAGAAGCTGCCGACCACCGGGCCCCAGGTCATTTGCGGCCCCGGCGAGAATGCGGGCGTGGTCGATATCGGCGACGGGCCAAATGGAACAAAGCTCGCGGCGATCTTCAAGATGGAGAGCCACAACCACCCCAGCTACATCGAGCCCTATCAGGGCGCGGCGACGGGCGTGGGCGGCATCCTGCGCGACGTGTTCACGATGGGCGCGCGGCCGGTCGCGAACATGAACGCGCTGCGCTTCGGGCGGCCCGACCACCCCAGGATGCGCCATCTGATTGCGGGCGTCGTCCACGGCATTGGCGGCTACGGCAATTGCGTGGGCGTGCCGACGGTGGGCGGCGAGGTCAATTTCCACCGCGCCTATGACGGCAACATCCTGGTCAACGCGATGACCGTCGGCGTCGCGCAGACCGACAAGATCTTCTATTCGGCCGCGAGCGGCGTCGGCAATCCGATCGTCTATGTCGGCTCCAAGACCGGCCGCGACGGCATCCACGGCGCGACCATGGCCTCGGCCGATTTCGACGAGGATTCGGAGGAGAAGCGCCCCACCGTCCAGGTCGGCGACCCCTTCACCGAAAAGCTGCTGATCGAGGCGTGCCTCGAGCTGATGGCATCGGACGCGATCGTTGCCATCCAGGACATGGGCGCGGCGGGGCTCACGTCGTCGAGCGTCGAGATGGCCTCGAAGGGCGGCGTCGGCATCGAGCTGGTGATGGACGACGTGCCCCAGCGCGAAGAGGGCATGACGCCCTATGAGATGATGCTCAGCGAATCGCAGGAACGCATGCTGATGGTCCTCAAGCCCGGCCGCGAGGCCGAGGCCGAGGCGATCTTCCGCAAGTGGGAGCTCGATTTCGCGGTGATCGGGCATGTCACCGATACCGGCCGAATGGTGCTCAAGTGGCGGGGCGAGACGGTGTGCGACATCCCGCTCGGCCCGCTGGCCGACGATGCGCCGTCCTACGACCGGCCGTGGGTGAAGACCGAGGCGCCCGCCCCGCTCCACGACGTGCCCGACGTCGTCGATCTCGCCGCCGAGCTCAAGACGCTGATGGCCTCGCCCGATCTCGCCTCGCGGCGCTGGATCTGGGAGCAATATGACCACATGGTCGGCGCCGATACCGTGCAGCGCCCCGGCGGCGACGCGGCGGTGGTGCGCGTCCACGGAACGCAAAAGGGCCTCGCGATCACCACCGATTGCACCCCGCGCTATTGCCTCGCCGATCCGGTCGAAGGCGGGCGGCAGGCGATCGCGGAAGCCTGGCGCAACCTGACCGCGGTGGGCGCGACGCCGCTCGCGACCACCGACTGCATGAATTTCGGCAACCCGCAACGCCCCGAGATCATGGGGCAGTTCGTGGGCTGCATCGAAGGGATGGCCGAGGCCTGCGCGGCGCTCGACTTCCCGATCGTGAGCGGCAACGTGTCGCTCTACAACGAAACCAGAAACGACGACGGCAGCAGCTCGGCGATCCTGCCGACGCCCGCGATCGGCGGCGTCGGGCTGCTCGACGACTGGTCGAAATCCGCCACGATCGGCTTCAAGGGCACGGGCGACGTGCTCATGGTGATCGGCACGCGCGGCGGGCATCTCGGCCAGTCGCTGTGGCTGCGCGAGGTGCATGGCCGCGAGGGCGCCGAGGCCGGCCCGCCGCCGCCGGTCGATCTCGCTGCCGAGCGCCGCACGGGCGATTTCGTGCGCGCGCAGATCAAGGCGGGCGCGCTGACGGCGGTTCACGACGTTTCCGACGGCGGACTCGCGGTCGCGATCGCCGAAATGGCGCTCGCGAGCAACATCGGCGCGCTGGTCCAGCCCGCGGGGCCGGGCTGCATCGCCAAGCAGTTCTTCGCCGAAGATCAGGGACTATACGTCGTAACCGTCGACGATGCACACCTGCTCGACTTCCTAACCAGCGCCGACGCGGCGGGGGTCGAGGTCGAGCGGATCGGGCGCACCGCGGGCAAAAGGCTAATCTTCGAGCTGCACGACAACGACTTCTGCGTGCCGCTCGACGAGCTGCGCACGGCGCACGAAGGGTTCTTCCCGACGCTGATGGGCGCGGACGCGGCGCTCGCCTGAGGCCACGAGTTCGGCTAGACATGCCGAATGAACGGGGTAGCAAACGGATGGACGACCGGGCGGCGGATCGCCGTCGCGACCGCGATTGCCGGGACGCTCGACATCCTCGCGGCGGTGGTGCTCACGTTGATCGCGCATCGCGCCCCGGCGGCGATGCTGCGCGGCGTCGCATCGGGGCCGTTTCCCGCCGCGGTCGATTGGGGCACGGCCGGTAGCCTTCTCGGGCTGGTCACGCATTTCGTGCTGATGGCGATCATGGCGAGCGTGTTCGTGCTCGCCGCCGATCATTGGGTGGCGCTCAAGCGACGCTGGATCGTCGCGGCACTCGGCTATGGCATCGTCACCTGGGTGGCGATGAACCTCGTCGTGGTGCCGCTGCGGTTCGGAACCATGCCGAGTGCGACCTCCGCCGTCATCCAGTTGTTCTGCCATATCGTGCTCGTCGCGCTGCCGATCGCCGCCGTCGCGCGGCGCTGACCCTTTGACGGGGTGACCGTGCCCTCCCCCGCCCCGCCGCCGGCGCGGATCACCGCGATCGACACCGTGCGCGGGGTCGCCGTGCTCGGCATCCTGATCATGAACGTGGTCGGGATGGCGATGCCGAGCGCGGCCTACGACAACCCCCACGCTTATGGCGGCGCGAGCGGCGCGGACCTGTTCGCCTGGGCCACGGCGTTCGTGGTTGCCGACGGCAAGATGCGCGGGCTGTTCACGATGCTGTTCGGCGCCTCGATGGCGATCGTCGCCGACCGCGCGGCGGCACGCGGCGCGAGCCCGGCGGCGGTGCATTACCAGCGGATGGCCTGGCTGCTCGTGATCGGGGCGATCCACGCCTACCTGATCTGGTATGGCGACATCCTGGTCGAATATGCGCTGACCGGGGCGATCCTGTTTTTCACGCTGCGCTGGCGGCCGGCGGCGCTGTTCTACATGGCTTTGGTGTTCTGGGGCGTCGACATCGCGATGCATGTCGACGGCTGGATCGCGCTCGACACGCTGCGGGCGGCGTCGAGCCAGCCCGATGCCCCGGCCGCGATCGTGCGCGACTGGCAGCGCCTCGCGACGCCCGATGCGGCAGCGATCATGCGCGAGCTCGCGGGCTATCGCGGCGGCTTCGCGAGCGTCGAGGCGGCGCGGATGGCGAATGCGCTGACGTTACAGGCGATGCTGCCGCGCTTCCTGATCGAATCGCTGGGCATGGCGGCGCTGGGAATCGGGCTCTACCGCACCGGCTATTTCACGCGCTGGCCGGCGCGGGCGCATCGCGTGCTGATCGTGGCGGGCGCCGTCGCGCTGGTGCTGACGGCGTGGGTCGCGAGCGCGGCGGCAAGGCTCGATCCGGTCGCGATGCACGGCGCGGCAGCGGCGAGCCTGGTGCTGCGGCCCGCGATCATGCTCGGCTATGCGAGCGTGTTGATCCTGCTCGTGACGAGCGGCAAGGCATACGCGCTAGTCGCGCGGCTGGCGGCGGCAGGGCGGATGGCGCTGACCAACTATCTCGCGAGCAGCCTCGTCCTCACCACGATCTTCTACGGCTATGGCGGCGGGTTGTTCGGCACCGTCTCGCGCGCGGCGCTGGCACCGTTCGTGCTCGCGATGTGGGCGCTGGTCCTGCTGTGGTCGAAACCCTGGCTCGACCGATTCGCCTACGGTCCCACCGAATGGCTGTGGCGCAGCCTGGCGCGGCGCAGGCTGCAACCGATGCGCATCCGCCACAGGCTCACAAGCAAACGCGAATAGCTCGCAATAGAGCTTGCGAATCAGTCGCAATAGCCCTAGATCGTCGGCGACCGAAAGGAGCCCGCGTGGTCGTCTGTGTCTGTAATGCCCTTCGCGAAAACGATGTCCGCGCCGCGGCGCGCGGGGGCGCGATGAGCACCTGCCAGGCCTATCGCGCGCTCGGGCACCAGCCCAAATGCGGCCAGTGCGTTCGCTTCGCAAGAGAGATCATCGACGCCGAACACGCCGCGACGGCCACCGAAACGCGCGCGGCTGCGTAGCATTCTCATCAAGAAAAACCGCTGATTTCCGCCATTTTTCGGGTGTCCCTTGTTGCCGCAATGGGGTAGAATTGCCGGCAAGCCAACAAGGAGGCTCCCATGCAAGGCGACCCCAAGGTCATCGATTTCCTGAACGAAGCGCTCAAGAACGAGCTGACCGCGATCAACCAGTATTTCCTGCATTACCGGATGCTCGATCACTGGGGCGTCAAGCGGCTCGCCAAGTTCGAATATGGCGAATCGATCGACGAGATGAAGCACGCCGACATGCTGGCGGAGCGCATCCTGTTTCTCGATGGGCTGCCCAATTTCCAGCTGCTCGGCCGGCTGCGGATCGGCGAGACGGTGGAGGAGATCCTGAAATCGGATCTCGCGCTCGAGATCGACGCGGTGGGCCAGCTCAAGAACGCGATCGAATATTGCGAAAGCGTGCGCGATTACGTGAGCCGCGACTTGTTCCGTCAGATTCTCGTGAGCGAGGAGGAGCATGTCGACACGCTGGAAACCCAGTTCGAGATGATCGAACGGATGGGAATCGAGAATTACGTCCAGCTCCAGTCGCGACCCGCGACCGAGGATTGAGGCGCCTCAGTGTCTGATCCGAAATTCCGCCAGGGGCGGATTTTCGGATCGTTCGAATCGGGCGCTCAGGCGCGACCGAAGCCTCCCGCGCGGCGGCCGAAACCGCCGCCGGCGTGGCGCTGGACCAGCGGGTTCGCCTCGCGCTCGAGCATCTCCAGCGTGCGTTCGAACAGCGGGCGAAGCCTGACGACGAGTTCGAGCGCCTCGCTCGGATCGTCGCGGCTTTCGACACAGGCGCGCGCGATCGTCTCGATGCGTTCGGCGAGCAGCGCCAGCGGTTCGGCGCCGAACTGGCGCGATTCGCCCTTCAACGTGTGCGCCGGCAGCACGAGCGCTGCCGAATCGCCGCTGCGCATCGCCTCTTCGATCGCCGCCACCGATTTGACGCCGTCCTCATGAAAATAGCCGAGGATGCGCACGAAATTGGCGCCCAGCTCGCTGCGCGCCTGTTGGAAGGCCGTCCAATCCACCAGCGAATCCTGTTCGTTCATCGTCGCATCATTCCCCCGTGGCGCCGCGATCCCTGGATGGCGCCGACACGAGTGGCCTACAGGAAGACGGTAAACGCGCGGTTGACGGAGGATTTGGATTCTGTTTCGGCGCCGGCAATGCCGAAACGTGTCTCTGCAGACCCCGGTTCGGTTAGCCCTGTTCTCCTCGTCATGCCGGACGCGATCCGGCATCCCGCTTCTTCCTTGCTCGGGTCCAAAGAAAGCGAAACCCCGGATAACGTCCGGCGTGGGGCTGCAAGCCCTGTCCTACACGGTCGTTTTATGTTCTACCCTGCGGGATGGAACAGGGCTGCTCCCTCGGGCCCGTCGCGTTGCTCGATAGCGGCAGCGGCGCGACCGAGGCGCGCTGCCGTCGCGCCGGCGGCGCGCGTCGAACGCACGGACGGCGCGTCCGTGGCGCCTTGGTGTCGCGCCCGTGTCGCGTCGCTGTCGCGCCCGTGTCGCGCCCCTGTCGCGTCGGTGTCGCGCGCCGGTCGCCATCCCGGGGCGTTGCGATCGCATTCCGGGCAAAAACCCTGCGACGCGCTCCACTTTCTCCACTTCACACCGCCTGCAACAAGAGCATCCCTCAACGCAGGGCGTCGATGAAAACCCGGGTCCGGGGCGACGATTCGAATGGGTCGACTACGAATCTACCCCCCGAACGGGTTCTTCGGCGCGCGCAGGGTGAGGCGGACGGGGACCGCGCCGAAGCCGAGATCGCGGCGGATGCCGTTGATCAGGTAGCGCTGGTAGCTTTCGGGCAGTTGATCGACCCGCGTGCCGAACAGCACGAAGCCGGGCGGGCGCGTCTTGGCTTGCGTCAGGTAGCGCAGCTTGATGCGCTTGCCGCCGGGCGCGGGCGGCGGATTGGCCTCGACCGCGCGTTCGAACCAGCGGTTGAGCTCGCCGGTGCCGATGCGCCGCGACCATGCCTCGCGCGTCTCGAACGCGACCTTGAGCAACGTATCGATGCCCTTGCCCGTCGCCGCCGAGACGGTGAGCAGCGGCACGCCCTTGACCTGCGCCAGCCCCTCTTCGAGCGCGGCGCGCACGCCGTTGAACAGCGACGAGGCGTTTTCGGCGACGTCCCATTTGTTGAGCGCGATCACCAGCGCGCGGCCTTCCTCGAGCACGCTCGCGGCGATCTTCAGATCCTGCACCTCGAGCCCGCGGGTGGCGTCGAGCAGCAGCACGACGACCTCGGCGAAATCGACCGCGCGCAAGGCGTCCGACACCGACAGCTTCTCGAGCTTGTCCTGCACGCGGGCGCGCTTGCGCATGCCCGCGGTGTCGATCAGGCGCACCTCGCGCGTGTTTCCGTCGGGATCGCGCCATTGCCAGTCGATCGCGATCGAATCGCGGGTGATCCCCGCCTCGGGCCCGGTGATCAGCCGATCCTCGCCGAGCATCTTGTTGACCAGCGTCGACTTGCCGGCATTGGGGCGGCCTACGATCGCGAGCTTGAGCGGCGCGTCGGGGCTCTCCGCGTCGGGCTCGTCTTCCATCTCGGCCTTGCCGTCGAGATGCGGCAGCAGCGCCTCGAACAGGTCGGCGATGCCCTCTCCGTGCTCGGCCGAGAGCTGCACCGGATCGCCGAAGCCGAGCGCCATCGATTCGTAGACGCCCGCCTCGCCGGCGCGTCCTTCCGCCTTGTTGGCGACGAGC
Organism: Sphingomonas sp.; assembly: GCA_035538935.1. Lineage (GTDB taxonomy): Bacteria > Pseudomonadota > Alphaproteobacteria > Sphingomonadales > Sphingomonadaceae > Sphingomonas. Next base: position 158,668 of record DATLJH010000004.1, on the reverse strand, counting down.
ACGATCGGGGTGGTCGAGCCACGCAACCAGCGGGCGATCTCCTCGTCGAGCGGCACGATGCCGGCGCGCGCGTCGATCAGGAACAAGGCGACGTCGGCCTGGCGCACCGCGGCCTCGGTCTGCACGCGCATCCGCCCCGGCAGCGTCGCGGCGTCCTCGTCCTCGTAGCCGGCAGTATCGATGATGCGGAAATCGAGGCCGAGCAGGTGCGCATCGCCCTCGCGCCGGTCGCGCGTGACGCCGGGCTGATCGTCGACCAATGCCAGCTTCTTGCCGACGAGCCGGTTGAACAGCGTCGATTTGCCGACATTGGGCCGGCCGATGATCGCGACGGTGGGAAGCCTGGGCATGCGCGCTTTCTAACGTGTGTCGGCCGTCACGCGAAACCGTGCTCCTGCGAAAGCAGGAGCACGGGGTGTCACGCGATCACGCCCGTGGCTCCGGGCTCCGGCTTTCGCAGGAGCCCATCCTCAACGGAACGCCGAGATGCGGCCCGAATGATCGAGGATGTAGAGCGTGTTGTTGGCGACGACCGGCGACAGCGTGATCGATTCGTCGACCGACATCCGGCCGGTCTCCTCACCCGTCTGCGGCGAGGCGAACACCAGCTCGCCCTCGCTGTTGCCGAGGATCAGCCGGTTGCCCGCAAGCACCGGGCCGACCCAGGTGATCAGCCCCTTGCTCTTCTTCTCGTTCTTGTAATGGCGCAGTTGGTGGATCCAGCGGATCTTGCCGCTGCCCGCGGACAGGCAGATGAGCTTGGCGTCGTCGGTGACGACGAACACCCATTCGCCCACGACCCACGGTGTCGAGATGCCGGCGAAATCCTGCTCCCACAGCCGCTGGCCGGTATCGAGCTGGATCGCGACCATGCGCCCGCCCTGCCCCACGGCATAGACGCGGCCCTGATCGATCACCGGATCGGCGTCGATGTCCGCGAGCGAGGAGACCGAGGTCGAGATCGTGGTGCGCGACAGCGCGTCCTGCCAAAGGGTGCGGCCATTCTCGTAGCGATAGGCATTGAGTTCGCCCGAGGAGAAGCCCGCGACGATGCTGCCCTGCGCGACCGCGGGCGCAGCGACGCCGAACACGCCCTGCGATTCGAGCGAGGCAGTCTCGGTCCAGACGACCTTCCCGTCGGCCTGCGAGAGCGCGAAGAGCTGGTTGTCCTGGCTCAGGACGTAGAGGTTGCCGTTGCCGATCGAGGGCGCACCGCGCAGCGGGCCGCCGGGCCGCGCGCGCCAGACCTCCGCGCCGTCCTCGGCCTTGAGTGCCACCACGTCGCCCAGCCCGTCGGTCGCGTAGAGCGTGCCGTTGTCGATGCTGACGCCGCCGCCGAAGCGCGCATTCTCGTTCTCGTCGCCCTTGGCGATCTCGCGCGTCCAGAGGCTGGCGCCGGTATCGGCCGAGAAGGCGTGGACCACGGCGTTGACGTCGATCACGTAGAGGCGGCCATCGGCGACGACGGGCGCGGCGGCGAGGCGCTGGCGCTTCGATCCGCCGGCGATCTGCGCGGTCCAGGCGCGCGCCAGCGAACCTTCGAGCGCGAGATGGCCCATCGACTTGGCGGCGTTGCCGCCCGGTTGCGTCCAGCCCGGATTGGCGACGGGCGCGGGCAGCAGCACCTCGACGCTCTGCAGCGACGGATCGGCCTTGAGATCGTCCTCGGCGACCAGGATCGGCACGCGATCGCCGACGGTGGGCGTCTTCTTGGCGCCCTTGAAAATGCCGCAGCCCGACAGCGCCAGCAGCGCCAGGGCGATCGCGGGCGCCTTCGTCATCTTCATCATTGCGCTGTCTTGTCCTCGTTCTGGTCGACCGCGTCCACCCCTAGAGTGCCCGACATCTGAACCGCACGTTGACGGATCGATTCGGGCACGTGCTCGGTCGCGGCGATCTGGCCGAACAGCTCGCCCGCGAGATCGCGCCGGCCCTGGCGCAGATAGGCGAGCGCCATCATCTCGCCCGCGCTGCCGAACCAGGGACTGCCCTTGACCGCGAGGCCGCGCAGGCGGCTGATCACCACCTCCGGCTTCAATGTATCGTATTCGGCCGAGGTCTGGCGGATCAACGCCAGATCGCGGAAGGGTTTCGCCAATGACTGATCCTGCGCGATGCTCGCGAACTTGGCGGCGGCACCCTTGAGGTCGTCCTTCTGGAGCAGGATATCGGCCTCGGTGAAGCGCGCCATCGCCCGATAGCCGTCGACCTTCGAGGTCGCGAGCGGGGCGAGTTGCTTCGAGGCGTCGTCGACCTTGTTGGCGCCGAGCGACTCGAGCGCCTGCTGGAACTGCTCGCCCTGGGTGCCGGCGACCTGCTCCTGATGATGGCGCCAATAGAGAAACCCGGCGAGCGCCAGCAACGCGACGACGAGCGCGGCGATCACCCAGCGACCGTAGCGGCGCGCGAAATCCGCCATCTCGTCACGGCGCAGCTCGTCGTCCACCTCGCGGAAGAAAGCCTCGTTGTTCGGGGGCTGGGACGCCAAGACGGGAAACTCCTGATGATCGGAAAGGCGCGGACATTAACCGCGGGAAGCGCGAAACGGAAGCGGCTCAATCCTTCGGCGCGTAGGTCTGCTCCGCGCTCGGGAAGGTCCGCGCGCGCACCTCGCCCGCATAGGCCTCGACCGCGGCGGAAATGCGGCCGGCCATGTCCTCGAACCGCTTCACGAAGCGCGGCGTGCGCTCGAACATACCGAGCATGTCTTCGGCGACGAGCACCTGGCCGTCGCACTGCGCCGACGCGCCGATGCCGATCGTCGGACAATCGATTCCGCGGGTGAGCTCGACCGCGATCGGCTCGACCACGCCCTCGATCACGAGGCAGAAGGCACCGGCGGCCGCAATCGCCTTGCCGTCGTCGATGATCCGCGAGGCTTCCTCCTGACTGCGCCCGCGCGCGCCGTACCCGCCGAGCACGTTCACCGCCTGCGGCGTCAGCCCGACATGGCCCATCACCGGAATGCCGCGATCGGTGAGAAACTTGACGGTTTCGGCCATCGCCGCGCCGCCTTCCATCTTCACGCCCGCCGCACCGGTCTGCTTGAGCAGCCACGACGCGCTTTCGAACGCCTGCTGCGGCGATGCTTCGTAGCTGCCGAAGGGCATGTCGACGACGACGAGGCTATGATAGCTGCCGCGCACCACCGCCGCGCCGTGGGCGGCCATCATCTCGAGCGTCACCGGCACGGTCGAGGGCAGGCCATAGATCACCTGGCCCAGGCTATCGCCCACCAGCAGAATGTCACAATGCGGATCGAGCAATTGCGCCATCCGCACCGTGTAGGCGGTGAGCATCACCAACGGCTCGCCTGCCGCCTTGCGTTTGCGGATCGCGGGCACCGTCATCCGCTTCATGGGCGCCGCAACCGGAGTGGCGCGGCTGGTAGCGCTGTCGATCGTATAGGTGGTGGACATGGCCGCGCTCCTTAGCCGGTCAGCAGGGACGACGCCAGCGCAGCGGCGCCAGTAATGTTTATCTCCATTGACTCTATGTTATATATTTTTTACATCATGCCGCATTCGACGAACATGGGAGGCCGATATGGCGTTCAGGGAGAAAATCGCGTGGGTGACTCTGGGTTCGATGCTCGTCGCCTACACCGTCTATTTCACGCTGCTCGCGACCGTTTTCGATCCCACCGCGCCGGAAGGCCCGCAGACGGTGCAGATGCTGATGCTGTTCGGCGGGGTGACGATCGCCCAGGTGATCGTCGTCATCATCGCGACGTCGGTGCTGGCGATCCGTGCCCATCGCGAGGCACAGGCGAAACCCGACGAGCGCGACCGGGCCATCGCGCGACGCGGCGCGAGCGTCGCCTATTTCGTGCTGATGGTGGGCATGATCCTGGTGGGCGTGGTGATGCCCTTCGGCGATCCGCGCTGGAAGATCATCAACGCGGCGCTGCTGTCACTCGTGATCGCGGAGGCGACGCGCCACGTGCTCGTGATCCTCAGCTATCGGCGGGGCTGGCATGGCTAAGCCCCCGATCGCGAACGACATCCGCACGCTGCGCTTCCTCGCCGGCGAGATGACGCAGGCCGAATTGGGCGAGCGGATCGGCGTGACGCGCCAGACGATCGCGGCGATCGAGGCGGGCAAATATTCGCCCACGCTCGAGGCCGCGTTCCGCATCGCGCGCGTGTTCGGCAAGCCGCTCGAGGAGGTGTTCCGCTGGGAGGGGGAGTGATCCCCCTTCCCTCACCCTATCCAGCCGCGGCGCTGCGCGTAGCCGGCGAACCAGATCGCAAAGACCGCGATCAACGCGATGACGATCGGGAAGCCGAACGCCTGGCCGGCGCCCTTCACCGCGATCAGATCGGTCGCGACATAGATGTAGCCGAACAGGATCACGATGCCGATCAGCGACAGGATGAAGAGCCAGCGCGACACCGCCGATCGGGCGAGAAGCGCTAGCGAGCCGAGCAGCCCGGCGCCGGTCGCGATCGCGAAATCCCACGAATACCAGCCGGGAAGCGCGGCGTAGAACTGGCGGTCGTAATCGGTCGCGCCGGGCATCGCATCCGGCCCGACGGTGATGTGGAGATAGCATTGGTAGCAGCCGAACGCGTTCCACAAGGTCAGCAGGATCGCGACGACCCAGAAGGTGGCGGTGGGCTTTTGCCGGAGATACGCCATCGTTCCTCTCCCTGAGGGGGTTGTGGAGCGAGGCTGCGCCCGTTTCGGCCCAATTGCAATCCGGGATTTTACGCCACCGTAACGGCCGGCGTCTAACCGTCGAAAATCGTGGCATAACGATCGGGCGCGAAGCCGACCGTCAGCGTGCCGGCTTGCTCCAATACCGGCCGCTTGATCATCGAAGGCTGCGCGACCATCAGCGCGATCGCCTTGGCTTCGTCGAGACCGGCCTTGTCGGCGTCGGGCAGCTTGCGAAACGTGGTGCCGGCGCGGTTGAGCAGCACCTCCCAGCCGACCTGCCCTGCCCAGCCGCGCAACGTCGCCGCTTCGATCCCGGCAGCCTTGTAATCGTGGAAATCATAGGCGACCCCATGCGCGTCGAGCCAGGCCCGCGCCTTCTTCATCGTGTCGCAATTCTTGATGCCGTAGATCGTGGTCATGGCGTCTCCAGAAAGCGGCCGAGGGTGACGACCTTCTGCGGTTCGAAGCCGAGCGCGCGGTAGAAGCCGATCGCGCCTTCATTGTCCTCGCGCACCATCAGCTGGATCTTGGGGGCACCGCGTGCCTTGAGCCAGTCCTCCGCTGCCGCCATCATCCGCCGCGCTAGCCCCCGCCCGCGCCGCTCGGGCACGACGCCGAGATAATAGACCCAGCCGCGATGGCCGTCGAAACCGACCATCACGCTCGCGACGATCGCGCCGCCGTCACGAATGACGAGCACGGTCGAGGAATCCTTGCCAAACGCGAGCGCAAAATCGTGGAGCGGATCGTTCCAGGGACGCAGCAGATCGCACGATCGCCACAGCGCCACGATCGCATCGGCATCGGCGGTGTCGGCGGTATCGACCGTCACTCCCACTCGATGGTACCCGGCGGCTTGGACGTGTAGTCGTAGACCACGCGATTGACCCCGCGCACCTCGTTGACGATACGCGTCGCCACGCGCGCCAGAAACTCGCTCGGGAAGTGGAAGACCGCCGCGGTCATGCCGTCGGTCGAGGTGACGGCGCGCAGCGCGAGCACGTGGTCGTAGGTGCGGCCGTCGCCCATCACACCCACGGTGCGCACCGGCAGCAGGACCGCGAACGCCTGCCAGATCGCGTCGTAGAGGCCGGCATTCCTGATCTCTTCGAGATAGATCGCGTCCGCCTTGCGCAGGATGTCGCAGCGCTCCTTGCTGACCTCGCCGGGGATGCGGATCGCGAGGCCGGGGCCGGGGAACGGATGGCGACCGACGAACACGTCGGGCAGGCCCAGTTCGCGGCCGAGCTCGCGCACCTCGTCCTTGAACAATTCGCGCAAGGGCTCGACGAGCTTCATGTTCATCCGCTCGGGCAGGCCGCCGACATTGTGGTGGCTCTTGATCGTCACCGAGGGCCCGCCGGTGAAGCTGACGCTCTCGATCACATCCGGGTAGAGCGTGCCTTGCGCCAGGAACTCCGCCCCGCCGATCTTCTTCGCCTCTTCCTCGAACACGTCGATGAAGGTCTTGCCGATGAACTTGCGCTTCGCCTCGGGATCGGTGACGCCCGCAAGGCCGTTGAGGAACAAGGTCTCCGCGTTCACGTGGACGAGCGGGATGTTGTAATGGCCCTTGAACAGGCTGACGACCTGATCGGCCTCGCCTGCACGCATCAGGCCGTGATCGACGAAGACGCAGGTGAGCTGGTCGCCGATCGCTTCGTGGATCAGCACCGCGGCGACCGCCGAATCGACCCCGCCCGAAAGCCCGCAGATGACGCGGCCCTTGCCGACTTGCGCCCTGATTTCCGCGATCTTGGTCGCGCGGAACTCGGCCATCGTCCAGTCGCCCGAAAGTCCGCAGACGTGGCGCGCGAAATTGGCGATCAGCCGCGCGCCATCGGGGGTGTGGACGACCTCGGGGTGAAACTGCATCGCGTAATAGCGGCGCTCGTCGTCGGCGATCACCGCATAGGGCGCGCCGGGGCTCTGCGCGACGCTGCGGAAGCCCGGCGCAAGCTCGGTCACCTTGTCGCCGTGGCTCATCCACACCTGGTGCGATTCGCCCTCGGCCCACAGCCCGTCGAAGAGCACGCACGAATCCATGATCTCGATGAAGGCGCGGCCGAACTCGCCGCTGTCGCCGCGCTCGACGCCACCGCCGAGCTGCGCCTGCATCGATTGCTGGCCGTAGCAGATACCGAGCAGCGGCACGCCGGCGTCGAGAATCACCTGCGGGATGCGGGGGCTGCCCTCGTCCACCACCGAGGCGGGGCCGCCCGAGAGGATGACGCCGCCGGGCTGCATCCGTTCGAAGGCCTCTTCGGCTGCGTTGAAGGGCGCGATCTCGCTGTAGACGCCGGCCTCGCGGACGCGGCGGGCGATGAGCTGGGTGACCTGACTGCCGAAATCGACGATCAGGATGCTGTCATGGGGCTGCACGGTCATGCCCGAGCCGCATAGCAGATGCGCAGCCGGGGGGAAGCCCCTCCCCTATCCGACCTTCAACCCCGTCCATTTCGCCGCGAAGGCCCAGGTGTCGGCGGCTTCCTCGATGATCTTGTCGGTGGGCTTGCCCGAGCCGTGGCCCGCTCTTGTCTCGATGCGCACCAAATGCGGTTTGTCGCCAACATCGGCGTGCTGGAGCGCCGCCACATATTTGAAGGTGTGCGCCGGCACGACGCGGTCGTCGGTGTCGGCGGTGGTCGCGAGGATCGCAGGATATGCGCGGCCCGACGCGATGTTGTGATAGGGCGAATAGGCGAACAGCGTGCGGAACGCGGCTTCCTCCGCGGGCGAGCCGTAATCGTCCACCCAATAGCGCCCCGCGGTCCAGCGGTCGAAACGCAGCATGTCCATCACGCCGACCGCAGGGAGTGCGGCGGCGAACAGCTCCGGACGCTGGTTGACCACCGCGCCGACCAGCAGCCCGCCGTTGGAGGCGCCTTGGATGGCGAGCTTGTGACGCTCAGTGAGGCGTTGCGCGATCAGATGTTCGGCGGCGGCGATGAAATCGTCGAAGCTGTTCTGCTTGTTGGCGAGGCGGCCGCCCTCGTGCCACTCCTTGCCGTATTCGCCGCCGCCGCGGATGTTGGCGACCGCGAACACGCCGCCCTGCTCGATCCAGGCGAGCCGCGCGGTCGAGAAAGCGGGCGCGACGGGAATGTTGAACCCGCCATAGCCGTAGAGGATCGTCGGCTGCGGCTCGGCGGGCAGATCCTTGCGGCCGACCACGAACATCGGCACGCGCGTGCCGTCCTTCGAGGTGAAGAAGGTCTGCTCGACCGCGTAATCCTCGGGATCGAAATCGACCCGCGGCGCAGCCCAGACCATGCTTTCGTCGGCACCGATGTCGTAGCGGTAGATCGTCGTGGGCGTCGCGAAGCTGGTGAAGGCGTAGAAGGTCTCGGAATCGTCGGCCTCGCCGCCGAAACCCGCGACCGAACCGATGCCGGGCAGCGCGATCGTGCCGAGCGCCTTGCCCTTGAGATCGAAGCGGCGGACCTCGTTCTTCACGTCGACCAGATATTGCGCGAGCAGCACGCCGCCGACGATTGCCGCGCCTTCGAGCACCGCCTCGTCCTGCGGCACGATCTCCTTCAATTGCCGCGTCATCGAGGCGACGTCCATCGTCACGATGCGGCGGCGCGGAGCATTGGTGTCGGTGACGAAATAGAAGGTCGAGCCGAGATTGCCCGCGAGGCTCCAGTGATTCTCGAGGCCGCGCACGATCACGCGCTTGGTCATGCGCGGCTGGGTGAGGTCGATGACCGTCAGCTCGTAGCGATCGTCGGTGCCCTCGGACGAGGTGACGAGCAGCCAGTTGCCGTCGTCGGTGATCTCGGCGACGCTGTTGAGCCGCGGCCGATCGGGGGTCGAGAAGACGAGGCGATCCTGCGCCTGATCGGTGCCGAGCGTGTGGAAATAGATCGCGTGGTTGAGGTTGAGCGCCTGATATTCGGCATGCGCCGCGGGCGCGGGAAAGCGCGAATAGAAGAAGCCGGCGCCGTTCTTCGCCCAGGCGAAGTTGGAGAATTTGACCCAGCGCACCGCGTCCGCCGCGACCTCGCCGGTCGCGATGTTCATGAGGTGAACGGTGCGCCAGTCGGTGCCGCCGTCCTGCACCGCGTAGAGCAGCCTGGTGCCGTCCTCGCTCGGCAGCCATTCGGCGAGCGCGGTGGCGCCGTCCTCGGCCCATTGGTTGGGATCGATGAGGACGCGGCCCTCGCCGTCGAGCGTTTCGCGGACATAGAGAACGGGCTGGTTCTGCAGGCCGGAATTATGCTGGTAGAAATAGCGCCCGCCCTTCTTCACGGGCACACCGAAGCGTTCGTAATCGAAGAGCGCGCGCATCCTTGTCGCAAGCGCCGCACGGCCGGGGAGCGCATCGAGATAGGCGTCGGTGACGGCGTTCTCCGCCTCGACCCAGGCGCGGACGCGATCGCTTTCGCGCACATCGGTCTCGAGCCAGCGATAGGGATCGGCGACGGTGACGCCGAACAACTCGTCGGAGACGTCCTCGCGTTGGGTGGGCGGATAGGCGACCGGATCGCTCACGCTCTATTCCTTCACGGTAAACGCCGTGGGCTAGTGCCGAACGCCATCACATTCAATCCGGTTGGGCGGGGAGCGGGTTGATTCTCACGCGAAGGCGCGAAGAAGAGGAGGATTTTTGCGCAGAGGCGCGGAGACGCGGAGATCGTACTTCCCCTCTGTTCCGTCACCCCAGCGAAAGCTGGGGTCTTTCGAGGTGAAGATAACAAACATGACGACCCCAGCTTTCGCTGGGGTGACGGCGCATATCTCTGCGCCTCTGCGCCTCTGCGCCTCTGCGCGAAAACATTCCTCGCGCCTTCGCGCGCCAAAAAGAAAGGGCGCGCGCCGGCTTTCCGGCACGCCCCCCTTTTTTCAGTCGATCGGACGCCGATCAGGCGGCGGCGTCGAAATCCTCGTCGGTGAGCACCGGACCCGAATCCTGGCCCTTGGCGTCGACGTCGCGGTCGACGAACTCGATCACCGCCATCGCCGAGGCGTCCGAGGCGCGGAAGCCGGCCTTGATGACGCGGGTGTAGCCGCCCTTGCGGTCGGCGTAGCGGGGCGCGAGGACATCGAACAGCTTGGCGAGCTGCGCTTCGTCGAGCAGGCGGGCGTGCGCGAGGCGACGGTTGGAAAGGCCACCCTTCTTGGCGAGCGTGATCAGCTTCTCGACATAGGGCCGCAGCTCCTTGGCCTTGGGAAGCGTGGTCGTGATCTGCTCGTGCTTGATGAGCGCGGCCGCCATGTTGCGGAACAGGGCGGTGCGGTGGGCGGAGGTGCGGCTCAGCTTACGGCCGCCGACGCGATGACGCATGGGTGTTTCCTTCGTTCGTTAAGGGGCCGTATTAGGGTTCCCATCAAAGTAATACTTTGATGGGGCCCTTTCGGAACCCCAGACCAGGCGACGCTTTCAGGCGGTCGCCATTTGCCTTCTTGATCCTCCCCAAGCTTGTCTCGGGGAGGGGGACCGCTCGCAGAGCGGTGGAGGGGCCGGCCGAAGGCCGGAAAGCGCGGCGGAGGATCACGGCGCTTCGCGCCGCCCCTCCACCATCCCCGCGTTCGCGGGGACGGTCCCCCTCCCCCAGCAAGCTGGGGGAGGAATGGATCAGCCGAGAATCTCCTGTTCGAGCTTCTTGGCCATTTCTTCGATATTCTCGGGCGGCCAGCCAGGGATTTCCATGCCCAGGCGGAGGCCCATGGACGACAGCACTTCCTTGATCTCGTTCAAGGACTTGCGGCCGAAGTTCGGGGTGCGCAGCATCTCGGCTTCGGTCTTCTGGACCAGATCGCCGATATAGATGATGTTGTCGTTCTTGAGGCAATTGGCCGAACGCACCGACAGTTCGAGCTCGTCGACCTTCTTGAGCAGATAGCGGTTGATCTGCTGCGTATCGCCCTCGGCCTCGCCCGCTGCCGGCGCGGCCTGACCGATGGTCTGGCTGCGCGCGATCGCCGAATCGTCGAAATGGACGAACAGAGCGAGCTGGTCCTGCAGGATGCGCGCGGCATAGGCGAGCCCGTCCTCGGGCGTCACGGTGCCGTCGGTCTCGATCGTCAGCGCGAGCTTGTCGTAATCGAGATCCTGCCCGACGCGGGTCGGATCGACCTTGTAGCTGACCTGGCGCACCGGCGAGTAGAGCGCGTCGACCGGGATCAGGCCGATCGGCGCGTCGGCCGGACGGTTGGCGGTCGCGGGCACGTAGCCCTTTCCGGTATCGGCGGTCAGCTCCATGTTGAGCGTCGCGCCGTCATCGAGGTGGCAGATGACGAGATCGGGGTTCATCACCTCGATATCGCCCGAGACGGCGATGTCGCCGGCCTTGACCGCGCCCGGGCCGGTGGCGGAGAGCTGGAGCCGCTTGGGGCCTTCGCCTTCCATCTTGAGCGCGATCTGCTTCACGTTGAGCACGATGTCGGTCACGTCCTCGCGGACGCCGGCGAGCGACGAGAATTCGTGGAGCACGTTCTCGATCTTGATCGAGGTGACGGCGGCACCCTGAAGCGACGACAGCAGCACACGGCGCAGCGCGTTGCCGAGCGTGAGGCCGAAGCCCCGCTCGAGCGGCTCGGCGACAAAGGTCGCCTTGCGCTTGCCGTCACCGGCGGTCTTCTTGTCGAGACCGGTGGGCTTCTTGAGTTCCTGCCAGTTCTTAGCGTTGACAGACACGGGCTTCCCCTTGGTTTTGGGCGGGAGCGAGGGCAACTCCGGCCGTGGGAGAAAAGGGTCCGCGCGGCGCGATCAACCGCGCGCGGACCCGGGCAAGTTCAGACGCGGCGGCGCTTGGACGGGCGCACGCCGTTGTGCGGGATCGAGGTCACGTCGCGGATCGAGGTGATCTGGAAACCGACCGCCTGCAACGCACGAAGCGCCGATTCGCGGCCCGAGCCGGGGCCCTTGACCTCGACCTCGAGCGTGCGGACGCCGTGCTCGGCGGCCTTCTTGCCGGCATCCTCGGCGGCGACCTGCGCGGCGTAGGGCGTCGACTTGCGCGAGCCCTTGAAGCCCATCATGCCGGCCGACGACCACGAGATCGCGTTGCCTTGCGCATCGGTGATGGTGATCATGGTGTTGTTGAAGCTGGCGTTCACATGCGCGACGCCCGCGGTGATGTTCTTGCGCTCGCGCCGACGAATGCGCTGAGGTTCGCGTGCCATTGGTTCGTCTTCCTGACCTAGAATACTGAGACCGGGAGGCTGTCATCTTCATGCCGGCCTCCGGCGGAGAAAAAGCGGCGCGAAAGCGCGCCTGCGCTTTCGCTGCTACTTTTTCTTGCCCGCGATCGGCTTGGCCTTGCCCTTGCGGGTGCGCGCATTGGTGTGCGTGCGCTGGCCGCGGACCGGCAGGCCCTTGCGATGGCGAAGCCCGCGATAGCTGGCGAGATCCATCAGCCGCTTGATGTTCATCGCGGTTTCGCGGCGAAGGTCGCCTTCCACCTGATGTTCGGCGTCGATGGTTTCGCGGATCTGCAGGACTTCCTGATCGGTCAGATCCTGCACGCGGCGCTCGGGCGCGATGCCCAGCTTCTTGGTGATTTCCCTGGCCTTGGTCGAACCGATGCCGTGGATGTAGGTAAGCGCGATCACCACGCGCTTGTTGGTCGGGATGTTGACGCCCGCAATACGTGCCATGAACTGTGTTCTCCTAGCTCCACAGGGCGTGGCATGGCCGCACACGCCCCATCTCAACGCGTTCCATCCCGAAAACGCAAGATACCGGCGAGCGCACGAGGGCGCCGCCGGAGAACCGGTGTGTTCGGAATGCGCGCGAGATAGGCGCGCGGACGGGGAGAGTCAAGCGGGTGCCCGAGGAGAGATCATGAGCGTTCGATCACCCTCACCCTTCCCACTCGGCTGCGCCGAGCGGGCCCCTTCCCTCTCCCGTCGGGAGAGGGAGGGAGCGTTCCCGCGAAAGCGGGGACGCGGAAGGGTGAGGGCGATCGTGTCGAAATTTGTAACCCTCACCCCTTCATCGCCTCGATCAGCTTCTTGACGTCCTGGCTGCGGCCGCGCGGCACGACGAGCACGTCGTCGCCCGAGGCCACGACGATCAGATCCTCGACGCCCACCAGCGCGATCCGGGGGCCGTCCGAGCGGACGAGGCAATTGCTGCTGTCGATCGACAGCACCGTGCCGCGATGCGCGTTGCCGTCGCCGTCGCACGCGCTGAGGAAATGGAGCGCATCCCAGCTGCCGACGTCGCTCCACCCCATGCTGACCGGCACCACCGCGACGCGATCCGCCTTTTCCATGACCGCATAATCGATCGAATCGGCCGGGCACGCGGCGAAAGCGTCGGCATCGGGCAGGATGCGGCTGCCGACGCGGCGCGCCTCCGCCATCGCGCGCTGGCAGGCGGCGAGCATCTCCGGCGCGTGGACCGCGAGCGCGCCGAGAAAGATGTCGGCGCGGAACAGGAAGATGCCGCCGTTCCAATAATGCCCGCCGGCAGCAAGCATCGCCTCGGCGCGGTCGCGCGGCGGCTTTTCGACGAAGCGATCGACACGGCGGACGCCGGGCGCGATCTCTTCGCCCTCGGCGATCCAGCCATAGCCCGTCTCGGGCGCGTCGGGCTCGATGCCGAACGTGACGAGCCAGCCCTCGTTGACGAGCGGCAACGCGGCCTGGATTGCGCGGTGAAAGGCAGAGACGTCGGTGATGACGTGATCCGACGGCATGACGAGAAGCGGCGCCGGGCCGCCGCCCGCCGCCAGCGCCGCGAGCGCGATCGCGGGCGCGGTGTTGCGGCCGGCGGGCTCGAGCACCAGCGCCTGCGCGCGCGCATCGACCGCACCCAGCTGCGCCTCGACCTGATCGGCATGGTGCGCGTTGGCGACCACGATCGGCGCGTCGAACTGCGCGGGATCCTGGGTGCGCCGCGCGGTCAATTGCAGCATCGTCTCGTCGGCGGTGAGTGCGAGGAGCTGCTTGGGACATTCGGGACGCGACATCGGCCACAACCGCGTCCCCGAGCCGCCCGAGAGGATGACGGGGACGATACGCGGCGATTCGGTCATGCAGGGGCTCCTTGCTGTGGCCTTGATGTAGGGTGTTGGTTGGGCGGGGGAAACCGCACGTCAAACAGATCGCGAGCAAAAAGCCGTCATCCTGACGAAAGTCGGGATGAGGGCGCATTCGTTTGGACGTCGGCTTCGGGGCCGGATCGTGTCGGATTTGTTTACACTTCGCTGTTAGGACGCCCGCGATGATCAGGCTGTTCAAGCATTATGTGCCCAACGCCGTGCTGCTGCTCGGGCTGCTCGACATCGTGCTGCTGCTGGTGTCAGCCGAGCTGGGCTGGGTGATCCGCGCGCACCAGATCGGCATGGGCGTGGAGCCGATCGTCCACCGCATTCCGCAGCTCGCGAGCTTTGCGCTGAGCCTGGAGCTCGCGATGATCGCGGTGGGGGTCTATGGCGCCGATGCGCTGCAATCGCTGCGGTTCGCGACCGCGCGGCTGCTGGTCGCGGTGTCGCTCGGCACGATCTTCCTGAGCCTGATCTTCTTCCTGGTGCCGGCGCTCACCTTCTGGCGATCGAACCTGCTCTACGCGATGGGCTTCGCCGCGGTGGCGCTGATCGCGCTTCGCATCCTGCTCGGCAAGACGCTGGGGAGCCAGGTGTTCAAGCGGCGCATCGTCGTGCTCGGCGCGGGACCGCGGGCGGCGCGATTGAAGGCGCTCGCGGCGGCGCCGGGGGCGGCGTTCGTCGTCGTCGGCTATGTCGCGATGAACGAGGGCAATCGCGTCATCCCCGAGGCGATCGCGCGCGACGCGATCTACAACCTCGCCGACCACGTGGTGCTGCTCAACGCCAGCGAGGTGGTGCTCGCGCTCGAGGAGCGGCGCAACGCGCTGCCGCTCAAGGATTTGCTGCGGATCAAGACCACCGGAGTTCACGTCAACGAGATTTCGACCTTCCTCGAGCGCGAGACGGGGCGGGTCGATTTGGACAGCGTCAATCCGTCGTGGCTGATCTTTTCCGACGGTTTTTCGTCGAGCCGGATGCTTTCCAGCCTGGTCAAAAGGTTGTTCGATATCGCAGCGAGCCTCGTGCTGCTGGTGCTGGCGCTGCCGCTGATCCTGCTGGTGGCGATCGCGATCAGGCTCGAGAGCCGCGGGCCGGCGTTCTACCGCCAGCGGCGGGTGGGGCTCTACAACCAGGGCTTCGACATCGTGAAGCTGCGATCGATGCGGCAGGACGCCGAGGTGGCGGGAAAAGCGGTGTGGGCGGAGAAGGACGATCCGCGCATCACCCGCGTCGGGCGCATCATCCGCAAGCTCAGGATCGACGAGCTGCCGCAGGCGTGGAGCGTGCTCAAGGGCGAGATGAGCTTCGTCGGCCCGCGCCCCGAACGGCCGCAGTTCGTCGAGGATCTGGAAGCCAAGCTGCCTTATTACGCCGAGCGCCACATGGTGAAGCCGGGGATCACCGGCTGGGCGCAGATCAACTATCCCTATGGCGCGTCGATCGAGGATTCGCGACAGAAGCTCGAATACGACCTCTATTACGCCAAGAATTATTCGCCCTTCCTCGACCTCCTGATCCTGCTGCAGACGATCCGCGTCGTGCTGTGGCCCGAGGGCGCGCGGTAAGGATGGCTGCCTTGGTCGACGCTTCTTCCGTTCATGCTGAGCTTGTCGAAGCATCGTTCTTCCTTTCGGCGCGAGAGAAGAAGAGCGGCCCTTCGACAGGCTCAGGGCGAACGGGCGGGGTTTCGGGCAAAAGGCGTTTCGCGCGGTGACGCAGCCGCTCATCCTGTGGGGGCATGCGCTGGCGGCGCTCGCGTTCGCGATGCTCGCGGTGTCGCAGGTGCGCGGCGCGGGCACGGCGCTGCCAAGGCTGGCCTTCCTGATCGCCCTGGGGACGACCGCCTTGTGGGCGCTCGCGGTGGCAGGGATCGACGCGCGCGAAGTGGCGCCGCGGCTGACCGAATCGCTGCGCAACCTCGCCTGGCTCGCCTTCATGTACGCGCTCGCACGACGCGGGCGGCGGGCCGAGGAGAGCGCGGCGATCACCGGAATCTATGCCGTGGTGGGGACGATCGTGGCGGCAGGCCTCATCCTGGGGCTGGCGACACGGGGCCTCGCGCCCGACCCGCGGCTCGTCCAAATCCGCCTGGTGCTCGAGATGATGGTCGCGGTGTCGGCGCTGGTGCTGGTGCATCACCTCTATGCGGCCGTCGCGCCACGCGCGCGCGACGGCATCCGGCTCGCGGTGGCGGCGCTGGCGGCCTTCTGGCTGATCGACCTGTTGCTCGCGACCGCCGGCTATGCGGAGGTCGCGGGGCAAGGCCGGTTGGTCGCGCTGAGCGGGTTCGCGGTCGCCGCGCTGGCGCCGGTATTCGCGCTCGCGGTCCATCGCAACGGCAACTGGACGCTCAACCTGTCGCGCACGGTGGCGTATCAATCGCTCTCGCTGGCAGGCGTCGCGGTCTATGTGTTGTCGATGGCGCTGGCAACGAGCGCGATCGCGGCGCTGGGGGGCACCTATGCGCGCGTGGCGCAAACCGCATTCGTGTTCGGATCGACCGCCGCCGCACTCACCTTGCTGTCGAGCCCGTGGCTGCGCGCGTGGATCAGGGTCAAGCTCGCCAAGCATCTGTTCCGGCACCGCTACGATTATCGCGCCGAGTGGGTGCGCTTCACCGACACGCTGGGGCGGCCCGGGGCGGACGCCGCGCCGCTAGACGAGCGCATCGTCAAGGCGATCGCGGACCTGACCGAATCGCCCGGCGGGCTGCTGCTGGTGCCCGAGGACGGCGGGCTCGGCTTCGGCGCGGCGTGGAACTGGCCGCCCGACGCGCTGCCGAGCCAGGCGGGCGACGCGGCGCTGGCGGCGTTCCTCGGATCGAGCGGCCGCATCGTCGAGCTCGACCGGCTGCGCGGCGGCGAGGGCGAGACCGACGAATTGTCGAGCGTGCCGATGTGGATGCTCGACTGCGCGCACGCCTGGGTGCTGGTGCCGCTGGTCCATTTCGACCGGTTGGCGGGCGTAATCCTGCTGGCGCGGCCGGCGCTGGGCCGCGCGCTCGACTGGGAGGATTTCGACCTGCTGCGCATCGCCGGGCGGCAGGTGGCGAGCTACCTTGCCGAAGCGCGGGCGCAGGGCGCGCTCGCCGATGCGCGGCGGTTCGACGAGTTCAACCGGCGCTTCGCCTTCATCCTTCACGACATCAAGAATCTGGTGAGCCAGTTGAGCCTCGTCGCCCGCAACGCCGAACGCCATGCCGACAATCCCGCCTTCCGCGCCGACATGATCGCGACGCTGAAGGAATCGGCGGGGCGCATGAACGACCTGCTCGCGCGCCTGTCGCAGCACCATTCGGGCGGCAGCCGCGCCGATCCGCCGAGCGCGACCGAGGTGATGGCGCTGGTCGAGCGCGTCGCCGCGGGCCGGCGCGCGCAGCACCCGATCGTGACCACCGGCGCGCGCGATGCCATCGCCGAGGCCGACCCGGCACGCCTCGAGCTCATCCTCGGCCATCTCGTCCAGAACGCGATCGAGGCGAGCCCGACCGCCGAACCGGTGACGCTCGCGGTCTCGACCGACGGCGCACACGTGGCGATCGACGTGATCGACCGCGGTTGCGGGATGACGCCCGCCTTCGTGCGCGATCAATTGTTTCGTCCGTTCGTCTCGTCCAAGCCGGGCGGGTTCGGAATCGGCGCGTTCGAGGCGCGCCAGCTCGCCGCGGCGATGAGCGGCGAAGTGACGGTCGCCAGCCGTGAGGGCGAAGGCACGCGGTTTCGCGTGACATTGCCCGCCGCGCGCCGCGCCGCGCTGGGAGAAGCGGCATGAGCGTCGATCTCCAACCGTTCGCTTCGAGCGTAGTCGAAAAGCATATCTCAGAATGCCGTTTCTCGACTTCGCTCGAAACGAACGGGAGGGGGGCAGCATGAGCGCGCGCAAGCTGCTGATCGTCGAGGACGATCTGGGGCTCCAGCGGCAATTGCGCTGGGCCTATGACGATTACGAGGTGCTCGTCGCCGGCGACCGCGCGAGCGCGATCGACCTGCTGCGCGCCGAGGAACCCGATGTGGTGACGCTCGACCTCGGCCTGCCGCCCGACCCCGACGGGGTGAGCGAAGGCTTCGCGACGCTGGCCGAGATGCTCGCGCTCAAACCCGACACCAAGATCATCGTCGCTTCCGGCCACGGCGCGCGCGAGAGCGCGTTGCGCGCGATCGGCGACGGCGCCTGGGATTTCTATCAGAAGCCGATCGACATCGATGCGCTGGGGCTGATCGTCGCGCGCGCCTTCCATGTCCATGCGCTCGAGGCCGAGAACCGGCGGCTGGCCGACCGCGGCGGCGCGGCCGAGGGACTGGGCGGCATCATCACCGCCGCCCCGGAAATGCTCAAGGTCATGCGCACGATCGAGCGCGTCGCCCCCGCCGACGTGACGGTGATGCTGCTCGGCGCGAGCGGCACGGGCAAGGAGCTGCTCGCGCGCGGGCTGCACGAGGCGAGCCCGCGGGCCAAAGGCGCGTTCGTCGCGATCAACTGCGCCGCGATCCCCGAAACGTTGCTCGAAAGCGAGCTCTTCGGGCACGAGCGCGGCGCGTTCACCGGCGCGGTCAAGACCGTGATCGGCAAGATCGAACAGGCCGCGGGCGGCACGCTGTTCCTCGACGAGGTGGGCGACATTCCGCTGCCCTTGCAGGTCAAGCTGCTGCGTTTCCTGCAGGAACGCGTGATCGAGCGGATCGGCGGGCGCCAGCAGATCGCGGTCGACACCCGCATCGTGTGCGCGACGCATCAGGACGTCGACGCGATGGTCGCCGACGGGCGCTTTCGCGAGGATCTCTATTATCGGCTCGCCGAGATCGTGGTGCGGATCCCCGCGCTCGCCGAGCGGCCGGGCGACGCAGGATTGCTGGCGACGCATTTCATCAGGAAGCACGCCGCCGCGATGCGCAGCCAGGCGGCAGCGCTCTCCGCGGATGCGCGCGCCGCGATCGACGCCTGGGGCTGGCCGGGCAATGTCCGCGAACTCGAAAACCGGGTGAAACGCGCGGTGATCATGGCCGAGGGCAAGATGGTGACGGCCGCCGATCTCGACCTCGACGCCGCTGCCGACGACGCGCCGATCAACCTCAAGGCCGCGCGCGAGCGCGCCGACAGGAAAGCGATCCGCCACGCGCTCGCGCGCGCCGAGGGCAATATCTCGAACACCGCCAAATTGCTCGGGATCAGCCGGCCGACGCTCTACGACCTGCTCAAGAATTACGACCTTCATGCTTGATCGCCCGGGGACCGACGTCGCGCGCCGCAAGCGCCGCCGATGGACGCAGCGCGACGGACGGCGGCGGCGCAAGCTGCGATTGTCGCGGCGCGCGACGGCGGCGCTGGCGCTGGCGGGCATGGCCGTTCTCGTCACCGCGCTCTACGCGGTCGCACCACGCCCCGAGCCGGCGCCCGACCACGCCGCCGCGACCGAGGCGCTGACGCACGGGCTGGTGCTGTTCCGCCGCGGCAATGTGAGCGGTGCGCTGGCGGCGGCGACCGAGGCGACAAAGGCCGACAGGACATGGGGGCTGGCGCACGCCTTCGCGGCCCGCCTGCACCTCGCGCAAAGCGACGGCGATGCCGCCGAGGACGAACTCGCGCGCGCCTTGCAATCCGGGTTCGCGGCCGCGCGGGCGCATCATCTGCTCGCCGATGCGTGGCTGCTGCAGGGCGACCCCGATCGCGCCATCGCCGAGGCGGCGAAGGCGCCGCCGCGTTATGCCGCCTACGCGACCCGCGTGCGTGCCCGCGCAATGGCCGCGCAGGGCAATATCGGCGCAGCGCAGGCGCAACTCGCGCCGCTGCTCGACCGTAACGATGCCGCGGCCTGGACCGATCTCGCCGTGATCCGCCGCAATGCCGGCGATCCGGGCGGTGCGATCGACGCAGCGATGCGGGCAAACGCAATCGCCCCCGAGACGCCCGGCCTGCTCGTCCTCAACGGCACGCTGGTACGCAGCCGATACGGGCTCGTCGCCGCGCTGCCGTGGTTCGAGGCGGCGCTGAAGCGCGATCCGAACGACCTCGACGTGCTGGTCGAGGACGGCGCGACGCTGGGCGATCTCGGCCGTACGCGCGCCATGCTGGCGGTGACGCGCCGCGCGATCGCCGCCGACCCCGCCGATCCGCGCGCTTATTATCTGCAAGCGGTGCTCGCCGCGCGCGCGCGCCGGTTCGATCTCGCGCGCGTCCTGCTCGCGAAAACCGGCGGCGCGCTGGACGGCAAGCCCGCCGTCCTGCTGCTCGGCGGGCTGCTCGATTATCGCGACGGCGCCTACGAACAGGCGATCGACCAGTGGCGGGCGCTGCTGGGTTCCCAGCCCTACAATCTGACCGCGCGCCGCCTGCTCGGCGCGGCGCTGCTCAGGGCCGGCGATGCCAAGGGCGCGATCGAGACGCTGCGGCCGGCGGCGCAGCGCGGCGATGCCGACCGCTATACGCTCGCGCTGTTCGGCCGGGCGTTCGAGGCGATCGGCGATCGCGATCAGGCAGGGCTCTATCTGGATCGCGCGGCGTCGCCCGGCCGCGATGCGGCAACGCCGTTCGGCGCGGATGACGGCCTCGCGGTCCTCGCCGCGGCGGCCAATGATGCGCCAGGCGATCCGCGCGCGGCGGTCGATTACGTGCGCGCCCTGGTCGATGCGCATCAGGGCGATGCGGCGCTGGCCCGTGCATGGCAACTGGCACGCACCGCGCCCGGCGCGCCGGCGGCGCACCTGCTGATGGGCGACCTGCTCGATATGGCGGGGCGCAGCGGCGACGCCGTGGCGGCCTATGCGCGCGCCGCCGATCTGCGCTTCGACGCGCCCACCGCGCTGCGGCTGGTGACCGCGCTCGACAAGGCCGGGCGGCGCGAGGAAGCGGCGCGCACGCTGGGGCTCTATCTGGCGCAAAACCCGGAGAGCCTCGATGCGCGGCGGCTGACGGCGCGATGGCAATTGGCGGCGGGGCAATGGGATGCGGCGATTGCCACGCTGGAAGGATTGCGCGCGCGATTTGGCGATACCGATGCCGTGTTGCTCGCCGAACTGGGCGCGGCGCATCTCGGGCGCGGCGACACGGCGGACGCAGTGCGGCTGACGGCGGCGGCGCATGCGCGCGCGCCGCTCGATCCGGCGATCGCCGACGCTTATGGCTGGGCATTGTTCAAGGCGGGAAAGCGCGCCGCCGCGCGCCAGCTCCTCCGCCAGGCGGTCGCCACCGCACCCGACCATCCGGGATTGCGCGCGCATCTGGCGCAGGCGACGGCGGCGCGGTGAAGGGCTGACGGACACCCTTTCCTCGGATAGAGGCTCGGTCATGACCGATCCGATCCATCGCATCGCCGCCGCGTTGGAGCGGCTGGCCCCGCCGCCGCCGGCCCCGGCCGATCCGCTGGCGCACCCGGCCTATGTATGGCGCGGCGAGGGGCTGGCAGCGGCGCGCCAGTTCGCGCCCTTGCCGCTCGCCATGCTGCACGGGATCGACAAGCAGAAGGCGGCGCTGGTCGCCAATCTCGAGCGGCTGGCGGCAGGCCATGCCGCGCAGGACGTGCTGATGTGGGGCGCGCGCGGGACGGGCAAGTCGGCGCTGGTCAAGAGCGCGGTCGCGCATGTGCAGGCGGCGGGCGGCGCGCTGGCCCTGGTCGAGGTGGTGACGCATCGGCTCGACGACCTGTCCGCGCTGTTCGACGCGATCGCGCCGGTGGGCCGCGCGTTCGCGCTGTTCATCGACGATCTGGGCTTCGATGCGGCGAGCGACGCGCGCGCGCTGCGATCGATGCTGCAGGGCGGCGCCGAGGCGCGGCCGGCCAACGCGCGGCTGGTGGTCACGTCGAACCGTCGGCATCTGGTGCCGCGCGACATCGCCGAGCAGGAAAGTGCGATCAACCCGCGCGACGCGGTCGACGATCATCTCGCGCTCGCCGATCGGTTCGGGCTCAGCCTCGGCTTCCACGTCGTCGATCAGGACGGCTATCTGGAGATCGTGCGCGGCTATGCGCAAGCCTATGGCCTGCCGTTCGATCCGCAAGACGCGGTCGGCTGGGCGACGCGGCGGGGCAGCCGCTCGGGGCGCGTCGCGTGGCAATATGTCGTCGATCTGGCGGGGCGGAACGGTAAAACGGTGTAAGGCCTTGTTCCGCATCGCGTTCGCTCGCGATTTTATCGATTGACAGCCGACACGCGAGCAGCGCCAATCGCGCACCATGTCACGTTTCGGCGAACTCGACCTGCCCGACCGGCTGAGCCCGGCGCTGCCCGAATGGGCGACCCAGATCGGGGTCGCGGTGCTGTGCCTGGGCGGCGCCGGCCTGTTCCGCATTTTCTTCGAGGTCGTGCTGGAGGGCGGCGCGCCGTTCGCGCTCGTCTACCCCGCGGTGCTCGTCGCGACCTTGCTCGCGCGCTGGCCGTCTGGATTGTTGACGGCGGTCGTCGCGATCGGGGGCTCCTGGTATCACATCGTCCCCGTTCGGCTGCCTTTCGCCTTTGCCGGGCCCAATCGTGCTGCGACGCTGGGCGTGGTGATCATCACCACCGCGATGACGCTGGTGATCGCCGAGATGTTCCGCCGCGCCGCGCGCCGCGCCGCCGAGGAGCGCGACCGCCAGATCGCCGATCGCGACCTGTTTCTCCAGGAATTCGACCATCGCGTGAAGAACAATTTCGCGATCGTCGCGAGCCTGCTCGATCTCCAGCGCCGCCGCGCCGACGCCCCCACCGCCGAGGCGCTGTCGGCCGCGCTCCAGCGGGTCGAGAGCATCGCGCGGGCGCACCGCCATCTCTACCGCGGCGGCGCGGGACCGGGCGCGGTCGAGATGCGAGCCTATCTGGCGGAATTGTGCGCGGCGCTCGCCGATTCGCTGATCCTGCGCGGCGCGATCCGCCTGACCTGCGACGCCGAGGAGGCGTTGCTGCCGCGCGATCGTGCGGTCTCGATCGGGCTCGTCGTCAACGAACTCGTCACCAACGCCGCCAAGCACGCCTTCGCTGGCCGCGACCATGGCAATATCGAGATCGTGTTCCGCAGGAACGGCGAGGGCTGCCGGGTGACGGTGACCGACGACGGCGTCGGCATGGCGGGCAAGCGCAAGTCGCGCGATCCTGACGGCGGGCTGGGCTCGCGCCTGATCGACGCCTTCGCGCGGCAGGCGCGCGGCGCGCTGTCGACCGAAACCGGGCCGACCGGCACGCGCGTGACGCTGACGCTCGACGAGGTTTAGGGTCGTTTTCAGCTTTGCTGGATCGGCACCGGCCCGCTCCCCCACCCGACCACCCATAGGATAATCGCATTGGGTGGCCGGGTGGGGGAGCGGGCCGGCACCGCTACCGTTTCACAAGCTCTACCCCGCCAGCGCCTCGACCTGCTCGGCGAGGGCGAGCCAGCGCAATTCGGCTGTTTCCTTTTCGGCGCGCGCCTTCTCGATCGCGGCCATCAGCGCGGCGAAGCGCTTGGGATCGTTCGCGTAGAGATCGGGATCGGCGAGCGCGGCCTCGTCTCGCGCGATCGCAGCGTCGAGCTCCTCGATGCGCATCGGCAGCAAATCATAGTCGCGCTGGTCCTTGTAGCTGAGCTTGGCCGGTTTCTGCGGCGGCGCGGACGGCGCGGGCGCGGCTTTCGCCGTCGCCTTCTTCGGCTCGGCGCGGGGTGTGCGCTTGCGTTCCCAATCCTCGTAGCCGCCGGCGACCACGTCGACCTTGCCCGAGCCGTCGAGGCCGAGCGTCACGGTGACGGTGCGATCGAGGAAGTCGCGATCGTGGCTGACGATCAGCACCGTGCCGTCATAATCCGCGATCACTTCCTGGAGCAGATCGAGCGTCTCCATGTCGAGGTCGTTGGTCGGCTCGTCGAGCACCAGCAGGTTGGAATGGCGGGCGAATTCGCGCGCGAGCAGCAATCGCGAGCGCTCGCCGCCCGACAGCGTGCCGACGAGCGCGTCCGACAGCTCGGGATCGAACAGGAATTCCTTCAAATAGCCTTTGATGTGTTTCTTGTGCCCCAGCACCTCGATCCAGTCCCCGCCATCGGCGAGCACGTCGCGGACACGCTTGTCGGGGGCCATCAGCGTGCGTTGCTGATCGATGATCACGCCGTCGAGCGTCTTGGCGAGGGTGACGCTGCCCTCGTCGGGGGCGATCTCGCCGGTCAGGAGCTTGAGCAGCGTCGTCTTGCCCGCACCGTTGGCACCGACCACGCCGATCCGGTCGCCACGCTGCACACGGAGCGTGAACTCCTTGATGATCGTGCGATATTCACCGCCGTTCGTGTCGAGCGACGTCGAGACACGAGTCTCCATGCCCAGCTTCTCGACTTCGCTCGAAGCGAACGGAGTAAGGGGGTAGCGCTTGGTGACGTTCTTGGCGTCGATCACGGTCTTGGTGCGCACGTCGTCGCTGGCGGTGACGAGCTTGGCGGTGCCTTGCGGCCCGAGCATCGCGGCGCGCTGGGCACGCATTTCGTGGAGCTTGGCGAGGCGGCCCTGGTTGCGGCGGCGGCGCGCGGTGACGCCGCGTTCGAGCCAGTGAAATTCGAGCTTGAGCTTGGCGTCGAGCTTCTCGGCGGCGCGTGCTTCCTCGGCATAGACCGCCTCGGTCCACGCCTCGAACCCGCCATAGCCGACTTCGTTGCGGCGGAGCTGGCCGCGATCGAGCCACAAGGTCTGCTTCGTCAGGCGCGTGAGGAAGGTGCGATCGTGGCTGATGACGATGAACGCACCCGAATAGCGGCCCAGCCAGTCCTCCAGCCACTCGATCGCGGCGAGATCGAGATGGTTGGTGGGCTCGTCGAGCAGCAGCACGTCGGGCCCCTGCCCCAGCGCGCGCGCGATCGCGGCCCGGCGGCGCTCGCCGCCGGATGCCGTCGCCGCAGGACGCGACAGGTCGATGCCGATCTGATCGGCGATCGCCTCGGCGTCGTGGCGTGGGGGCGCGTCGGGCCCGCGTAGCACGTAATCGAGCAAGGTTTCGCAGCCCGCGAGATCGGGCTCCTGTTCCAGCAGCACGACATTGGTGCCGGGCTTGATCGTGCGGCGGCCCTCGTCGGTGTCGATCAGCCCGGCGAGCGCCTTGAAGAAGGTCGTCTTGCCCGCGCCGTTGCGGCCGATCAGCGCGAGCCGGTCGCGTGGGCCGATATGTACGTCGAGCCCCCGGAACAGCCAGCCGGCGCCCTGGATCAGACCGAGATTTTCGTATGCGAGGACAGGTGCTGCCATGGCGCCGCCGCTTAAGGCAAGTTGCCGCCGAATGACCAGTGCATTCATAGGCTATTCAACGCGCGCCGGCTATGCCACAGGCCATGAGAATGGCCGTTCAAGCTGCGTTCTGCGTCCTTTCGGCATTTGCGATCACCGGATCCGCCAGCCTGGCGGAATCGGCGCAGCATCGTCGCGGCGACCAGCAGGAGGCGTTCGAGGCGCGCCGCAACGGCCGCATCCTGCCGTTGCGCGACATCGAACGGCGGATCGTGCCGGCGATGAAGGATTCGCGCTACATCGGCTTCGTCTTCGATTCCGCGAGCGCCATTTACACGCTCAAATTCCTGCGCGATGGAGTCGTCATCTGGGTGGACGTCGATGGGCGGACAGGCAAGATCATCGGCCGGACCGACCGCTGAGCGGCCCGCCGCCGGGGCCATGAACAGGGAGATTGCACGTGCGCGTTCTGATCGTCGAGGATGAGCCGAGCCTGGGGCAGCAGCTCAAGAACACGCTCGAAGGCGCGGGTTATGCGATCGATCTCGCCACCGACGGCGAGGAAGGGCATTTCCTGGGCTCGACCGAAACCTACGACGCCGTGGTGCTCGATCTCGGCTTGCCCGAGATCGACGGGCTGACGGTGCTCGACCGCTGGCGCAAGGAAGAGCGCGCGATGCCCGTGCTGGTGCTCACCGCACGCGACAGCTGGTCGGACAAGGTGGCCGGGCTCGACGCGGGCGCGGACGATTATCTCGCCAAGCCGTTCCAGACCGAGGAACTGATCGCCCGGCTGCGCGCGCTGATCCGCCGCGCCTCGGGCAATGCCTCGAGCGAGCTGACCGCGGGCGACGTGCGGCTCGACACGCGATCGGGCAAGGTCTCCAAGGGCGGCGAGCCGGTGAAGCTGACCGCGCAGGAATACAAGTTGCTCAGCTATCTCCTCCACCACAAGGGCAAGGTGGTGAGCCGCACCGAGCTGATCGAGCACATCTACGACCAGGATTTCGACCGCGATTCGAACACGATCGAGGTGTTCGTTACGCGCATCCGCAAGAAGCTGGGCCAGGACGTGATCACCACGATCCGCGGGCTCGGCTACAGTCTCGAAGACCCCGACGATCGCCGCGAAAGCTAGTCTTCCGTTCGCCCTGACCCCGGACTTGATCCGGGGGAAGGGCCGTTCTTCTACCGCGAAAGGAAAAACGGTGCTTCGACAAGCTCAGCACGAACGGGGCAGTCTATCGGCGACCGGCTGATGGCGACCGCCACCGAACCCCAGGAAAAGGCGGACGTCCGCGTTTCCGGCTCGCTGAGTCGGCGCATGATCCTGATCGCGGCGGCGTGGATCGCGCTGCTGCTCGCGGGCGGCGGCTTCGCGCTCGACAAGGTGCTGAAGGACGCGATCACCAGCAATTTCGACAACGGCATCGAATATATGCTGACCTCGCTGATCGTCTCGGCCGAGATCGGGCCGGACGGCGAGGTGATCTTCAACCGCGAACTCGCCGACCAGCGCACGCTGGAACCCTATTCGGGGCTCTATTGGCAGGTGAGCGCGCCGGGGCACGAGGATTTCCCGTCGCGATCCTTGTGGGACCGCCGGTTGGGCTACAATCCGGCGCATCACGACGTCGAGATCCACGCCTATGACAGCGCGCAATTCCCGAACGAGCGGCTGCGCATCCTGGAACGCGACGTCAAGCTGCCCGGATCGTCGACCTGGTGGCGCTTCCAGGTCGCCGAGAGCCGCGCGACGCTCGACGCCGAGATCGCGGTACTCAGGCGAACGCTGGTGCGGTCGTTCCTGCTGCTCGCGCTCGGGCTGATCGTGATGGCGGCGCTCCAGACGGTCTACGGCCTGCTGCCGCTCAGGAAGGTGCGCCTCGAGATCGCGCGGATGCGCGAAGGCAAGCTCCAGCGCGTCGAAGGGCCGATGCCGGTCGAGGTCGTGCCGATGGTCGAGGAATTGAACGCGCTGATCGCGCACAACGAGCGCCAGGCCGAGGAAGCGCGGCGCCACGCGGGCAACCTCGCGCATGCGCTCAAGACGCCGCTGACGGTGATCATGAACGCCGCGACAGCGCAGGCCGACGATCTCGCCGAGACGGTGGTACGCGAGGCGAAGACGATGCGCCGCCAGGTCGATCACCATCTGGCGCGCGCGCGCGCGGTGGGCCGGCGCGGCCATGCGCACAGCCGCGCCGAGGTGTGGCCGAGCCTCGAAGCGGTCGAGCGCGCGGTCTCGCGCCTCTATCCCGACGTGCGGTTCGATCTCGACGGCCCGCGCGACCTGCAGGTCCATGTCGAGCGGCAGGATCTCGACGAGATGCTGGGCAATCTGATCGAGAACGCCGCCAAATACGGCGGGGGCAGCGTGTTCGCGACGGTGCGCGGCGAGGCGGGCTTCGTCGAGTTCCTGATCGAGGACGACGGCCCGGGCATCGCCGAGGAAGACCGCGCGCGGCTGTTCGACCGGGGCGCGCGGCTCGACAGCAACAAGCCGGGCACCGGGCTTGGCCTCGCGATCGTGCGCGACGTGGCGGAGATCTACGACGGCACGGTGGGGCTGGAAGAGAGCGAGGATCTGGGCGGGCTGCTCGTGCGGCTGCGGCTACCGGCAGCGACGTAGGGCAGCGAGCCGTAAATCGGCATCACCCCTTCTTCCGTTCGTGCTGAGCTTGTCGAAGCACCGTTCTTTGTTTTCTGCATCGCAAAGAAAGAACAGCCCTTCGACAAGCTCAGGGCGAACGGGGATGGATGATGCCGATTTAGCGTATGCCGCCCTGGCCGTGTTCCTGCGAAAGCACGAACCCAGGGCAACAGGCGATAGCGTATGAAGCGCTGGGCTCCTGCTTTCGCAGGAGCACAAGCGTTACCCCTGCCCGTCGAGGATCGCTTCGATCGCGGCGGTGACGTGGTCGATGTCCGTCATGCCGTCGACGCGGCGAACGAGGCCGCGGGCCTCGTAGATCGGCAGGATCGGCGCGGTCTTGGCGCGGTATTCGGCCATGCGGGTGCGCACCGTCTCCGCATTGTCGTCGGGGCGGCGCTTGAACTCGTGGGAACCACACACGTCGCAAACGCCCTCGACCTTGGGACGCTTGAAGGTGTCGTGATAGCCGGTGCCGCACACCGCGCAGGTGAAGCGGCCGGTGATGCGTTCGACCAGCGCGTCCTCGTCGACCTCCAGCTCGATCACATAGTCGAGCTTGCGCCCGCGCTCGGCGAGCAGCGTATCGAGCGATTCGGCCTGTGCCGCGGTGCGCGGATAGCCGTCGAAGATCAGGCCGACGTCGTTGCCGAGCTGATCGAGCCGCTCGCCGATGATCGCCGAGACGATCGCATCGGAGACGAGTTCGCCGGCGTCCATCACCGCCTTGGCCTGAAGCCCGACCTCGGTGCCCGCCTTCACCGCGGCGCGCAGCATGTCTCCGGTCGAGAGCTGCACCATGCCGCGATCCGCGACCAGCCGGCTAGCCTGGGTGCCCTTCCCCGCCCCCGGCGGGCCCAGGAGGATGATGTCCACGGCGATCGTTCCCCTTTGTCCTCAGCGCGTCCGCACGGCACCCCCGCCCGGAACGCGCACCTGAGCACGAACCGGACGTGCGATGCAATCGCCTGTCGCGTCAGCGCAGCCGCGCGCCCTTGAGCTTCGCCTTCTTGATGAGATCGCCGTACTGGTGCGCGAGCAGGTGGCTCTGGATCTGCGTCACCGTATCCATCGTCACGTTGACGACGATCAGCAGGCTGGTGCCGCCCAGGTAGAAGGGGATCGACAGCGCCGAGACCAGATATTCGGGCACCAGGCAGATCGCCGTCAGATAGGCGGCGCCGATCACCGTGATCCTGGTGAGCACGTAATCGAGATAATTCTCGGTGTTCTTGCCCGGGCGGATGCCGGGGATGAAGCCGCCGTGGCGCTTCAGATTCTCCGCCGTCTCTTCGGGGTTGAAGACCACCGCGGTGTAGAAGAAGGTGAAGAAGATGATGCCGCCGCCATAGAGCGCCATATAGAGCGGCGAGCCGTGCTGGAGATACTGGTTCAAGGTGATGATCAGGTCGCTCCACCAGTTTTGGCCCTGGACGCGCTGGCCGGCGAACTGACTGATCGTCAGCGGCAGCAGCAGCAGCGACGAGGCGAAGATCGGCGGGATCACGTTCGCCGTGTTGAGCTTCAACGGCAGATGGCTGCGCTCGGCCTGCATCCCGCGCTGCGTGGCGCGCTTGGGATATTGGATCAGGATGCGCCGCTGCGCGAGCTCCATGTAGCAGATGAACAGCGTCAGCCCGAGCACCGCGGCGATGATCAGGATGAGGTTGAGCGTGTTGATCGAACCGCTGCGCCCGCCCTGGAGCAGGTTGAACAGCGTCGTCGGCATGTTGGCGACGATGCCGGCCATGATGATCAGCGAGACGCCGTTGCCGACGCCGCGGCTGGTGATCTGCTCGCCGAGCCACATCAGGAACATCGTGCCGCCGACGAGGCTGATCACCGCGGCGATGCGGAACAGCATGCCCGGCATGACGATCGCCTGGACGCCGTTGTTCGCGCCCAATGCCTCGAGCCCGACCGCGATGAAATAGCCCTGCACCGCCGTGAGCCCGACGGTGCCGTAGCGGGTATATTGGTTGAGCTTCTTGCGGCCCGATTCGCCTTCTTTCTTGATCGCCGCGAGCGTCGGCGACAGCGAGGTCGCGAGTTGCACCACGATCGAGGCGGTGATGTAGGGCATCACGCCGAGCGCGATCAGCGACATGCGCTTGAGCGAGCCGCCCGAGAAGGTGTTGAAGAAATCGAGCACGCCCCCCTGCGTCTGCGCGGAGAGCAGGCCCAATGCGGTGGGATCGACACCGGGCAGCGGCACGTAGCTCAGCATGCGGAAGACGACGAGCGCCCCCAGCGTGAACCACAAGCGCTTCTTGAGCTCGGTCGCCTGCGAGAAATTCGCGAGGCTGATATTGGTTGCCATCTGATCGGCGAGCGATGCCATTACGGTGTCCTGAAACTGAAGCGGCGGGAAAGCGTGTCTCCGCCCCCGCCGCTCATATAGTCGCACATGGCGGCTTGTCTAACCCGCCTTTAGCCCTTCTTTTCGGCCTTCTTGGCGCTGCCCTTCTTGGCGGCGGCCTTTTCCGCGGCGGACACGACCGTCGCGACCTCGACCGAACCGCCGGCCTTTTCGACCGCCTCGATCGCCGCCTTGGAGGCGCCGGCGACCGCGAACTTGAGCTTCGCGGTCAGCGTGCCCTTGCCGAGCAGACGCACGCCGTGCTTGCCGCCGCGCGCCAGACCCGCGGCCTTGAGCGCCGCGTGATCGATCGTGCCCTTGGCGTCGAGCTTCTTGGCGTCGACCGCCTTCTGCACCGCGCCGAGGTTCACCTCGGCATAATCACGCGCGAAGATGTTGTTGAAGCCGCGCTTCGGCAGCCGCATGTGGAGCGGCATCTGGCCGCCCTCGAAGCCGTTGATCGAGACGCCCTCGCGGCTCTTCTGGCCCTTCTGGCCGCGGCCGCCGGTCTTGCCCTTGCCCGAGCCGATGCCGCGTCCGACGCGGATCTTGCGGTGGCGGGCGCCTTCGTTGTCGCGGATGTCGTTCAGTTTCATCGTCTGCACTCGCTTTCGCTTTTGTCGCGCTGATTTCTAAAGCCCCTCCCCTTCAGGGGAGGGGTTGGGTTGGGGTGGAGCAGTGCCGCGGGGACAGTCTCGGTGAGACATCCCCACCCCCTACCCCTCCCCTGAAGGGGAGGGGCTTGGAAGGCATCAGCCCTCCACGTTTACCATGTGCTGCACCTTGCGGATCATGCCGCGGACCTCGGGGGTGTCCGTCAGCTCGACCGTGCGGTGCATCTTGCCCAGGCCGAGACCCTTGAGGGTCGCGAGCTGGTCCTTGGTGCGGCGGATCGGCGACCCGGTCTGGGTCACCTTCACCGTGTTTGCGTCCTTCTTCGCCATCGTGGCTTACTCCGTGACGGCCGCGGCGTCAGCCTCGGCGGCCTGCGAGCCGCCGCGGCCGAGCAGGTCGGCGATCTTCTTGCCGCGACGCTGCGCGACGCTCTTGGGCGAGGTCTGCTCGCCGAGCGCCTCGAAGGTCGCGCGGATCATGTTGTAGGGGTTCGAGGTGCCGACCGACTTGGTCACCACGTCGGCGACGCCGAGCGATTCGAAGATCGCACGCATCGGGCCGCCGGCGATGATGCCGGTACCCGCCGGCGCCGAACGCACCGTCACGCGGCCCGCGCCGAAATGGCCGTTGCCGTCGTGGTGCAGCGTGCGGCCTTCCTTCAGCGGCACGCGGACCATCGCCTTCTTGGCCGAGGCGGTCGCCTTCGAGATCGCTTCCGGCACCTCGCGCGCCTTGCCGTGGCCGAAGCCGACGCGGCCCTTGCCGTCGCCCACGACGACGAGCGCCGCAAAGCCGAAGCGCTTGCCGCCCTTCACCGTTTTCGACACGCGGTTGATGTGGACCAGCTTCTCGATCAGCTCCTCGCCGCCGTCCTCGGCGCCGCCACGGCCGTCGCGACGTCCGCGATTGCCGTCGCGGCCGCCACGACCGCGATCGCTGCCGCCGCGCCCGCGACCGCCGCCGGGGCCGCCACGACCGCGACCGCCACGGCCGGGACCGTCGTTCGCCGTCTGCGGCGCGGCGTCCTGCGCGGCCGCAGTCGCCTCGGGCTGGGTGTTGTTCTCGTCAGCCATGCTCAGAACTCCAATCCGCCTTCACGGGCGGCTTCGGCCAACGCCTTGACGCGACCGTGAAACAGGAAACCGCCGCGATCGAACACCACCTGGGTGACGCCCGCCTTCTTGGCGGCCGCGGCGACGCGCTTGCCGACATCCGCCGCGGCATCGACATTGGCGCCCGACTTGGCGCGGGCGCCCTCTTCGAGCGTCGAAGCCGCCGCGATCGTCTTGCCCTCGGCGTCGTCGATCACCTGGGCATAGATGTGCTTGCCCGAGCGGTGGACCGACAGCCGCGGGCGGGTGCCCGAGCGCGCGCGGAGCGCGGTGCGGTTGCGCCGGCGGCGCTTTTCGAAAAGAGAAAGACCCTTGGTCATCACTTCTTCTTCCCTTCCTTGCGGAAGATATACTCGCCGCGATACTTGATGCCCTTGCCCTTGTACGGCTCGGGCTTGCGCCAGCGACGGATTTCCGCGGCAACCTGACCGACCTTCTGCTTGTCGATCCCGCTGATCTCGACCGTGGTCTGATCGGGCGTCTTGATCTCGATGCCCTCGGGCACCGGATAGTTGACGTCGTGGCTGTAGCCGAGCTGCAGCTTGAGGTTCTTGCCCTGCGCGGTGGCGCGATAGCCGACGCCGGTGATCTCGAGCGTCTTGGAGAAGCCCTCGGTCACGCCGGTCACCAGGTTCTGCACCAGGGTGCGCTGCATGCCCCAGAAGGCCCGCGCGCGCTTGGTGTCGTTGGCCGGCTTCACCGCGATCTGGCCGTCGCCGATCTCGTAATTGATGTCATCGGCGAGCGGCATGGTGAGGGTGCCCTTGGGCCCCTTCACGCTCAATTGCCCGTCGCCGATGTTGGCGGTGACACCGTTGGGAACGGTGATCGCCTTCTTGCCCGTGCGGCTCATCAGAACACCTCCGCCAGCACTTCGCCGCCGACATTCTGGTCGCGCGCCTCGGCATCCGAGAGCACGCCACGCGGCGTCGACACGATGGTGATGCCCAGGCCGTTCTGCACGCGCGGAAGCTCCTTCGAGCCCGAATAGACGCGGCGGCCGGGCTTCGAGACGCGCGCGACGTGCTTGATCGCCGGCTGGCCCTCGAAGTACTTCAGTTCGATGCGGATGCCCTTGGCGGGCCCCATCTCTTCCTCGCTATAGCCGCGGATATAGCCCTCGCGCTGCAGCACGTCGAGCACGCGGGCACGCAGCTTCGAGCCCGGCGTCAGGACGGAATCCTTGCGCGCGCGCTGGCCGTTGCGGATACGGGTGAGCATATCACCCAGGGGATCGGTCACTGCCATCTCTTGATCCTTACCAGCTCGACTTCGTGACGCCCGGGATCAGGCCCTTGTTGGCCAGATCGCGCAGCTGCACGCGGCAGAGGCGGAACTTGCGGTAATAGGCGCGCGGGCGGCCCGTCACCTCACAGCGGTTGCGCACGCGCGTCGGATTGCCGTTGCGCGGGATTTCCGCCATCTTGAGGCGCGCGATCAGACGCTCGCTCTCGTCGAGCGACGTGTCCTTGGCCATCGCCTTCAGCTTCGCATATTGGCCGGCGTACTTCTTCACCAGCCGCTTGCGACGCTCGTTCTTGTTGATCGAACTCAGTTTCGCCATGACTTAAGTTCTCTTCCTTCTTCTTGCTCCCCTCCCCTTCAGGGGAGGGGCTGGGGGTGGGGAAGGCCGTATCTCACGGCCCCACCCCAACCCCTCCCCTGAAGGGGAGGGGCTATGATGATATTATGCCGCCTGCTTCTGCTCGTCGGCCTGCGGGAACGGGAAACCGAACAGACGGAGCAGCTCGCGCGCTTCCTCGTCGGTCTTCGCCGTGGTGGTGACGATGATGTCCATGCCGCGGACCTTGTCGATCCGGTCATAGTTGATCTCGGGGAACACGAGCTGTTCCTTGAGGCCCATCGCGTAATTGCCGCGGCCGTCGAACGACTTCGGGTTCAGCCCGCGGAAGTCGCGGATGCGCGGCATCGCGATCGTGATCAGACGATCGAGGAACTCGTACATCCGCTCGCGGCGCAGCGTGACCTTGCAGCCGATCGCCATGCCCTCGCGCAGCTTGAACTGCGCGATCGACTTCTTCGCCTTGGTGACGACGGGCTTCTGGCCGGCGATCAGCTCCATCTCGGAGGCTGCCTGCTCGACCTTCTTCTTGTCCTGCGTCGCCTCGCCCACGCCCATGTTGAGGACGATCTTCTCGATCCTCGGCACTTCGAGCGCGTTCTTGTAACCGAACTTGTCGGTCATCGCCTTGACGATCTTCTCGTCATAGATGCCCTTCAAGCGGGGCGTATACTTGGCATCAGCCATCGATCTTCTCCCCGGACTTGACCGCGACGCGGACCTTCTTGCCGTCCTTGCCGGTCTCGAAACGGACGCGCGTGGGCTTGCCGTCCTTGGTCACGTGCGCGACCTTGGAAATGTGCAGCGGCGCTTCCGAGCGTTGGAGGCCGCCCTGCGGATCGGCCTGGCTCGGCTTGACGTGCCGCACGGCGACGTTGACGCCCGACACGACGACCTTGCCTTCCTTCGGCATCGCCTTGGTGACCTCGCCGGTCCGTCCCTTGTCCTTGCCGGACAGGACGATGACCTGATCACCCTTCTTGATCTTGGCGGCAGCCATCACAGCACCTCCGGCGCGAGCGAAATGATCTTCATGTGCTTCCTGGCGCGGAGCTCGCGGACCACCGGGCCGAAGATACGGGTGCCGATCGGCTCCTCGTTCTTGTTGACGAGCACCGCGGCGTTCGAATCGAAGCGGATCACCGAGCCGTCGGCGCGGCGAATGTCCTTCGCGGTGCGCACGATGACGGCGCGATGCACGTCGCCCTTCTTCACGCGGCCACGCGGCTGCGCTTCCTTGACGCTGACGACGATGATGTCGCCGACGCCGGCCGTGCGGCGCTTCGAGCCGCCCAGCACCTTGATGCACTGCACCCGCTTGGCGCCGCTGTTGTCCGCGACGTCGAGATTGGACTGCATCTGGATCATCGATCCGGTTCCTTCTCATTCGGCCTACCGGGAAAACCCGGTGGTTCCACTGAC
Source organism: Sphingomonas sp. (assembly GCA_035538935.1). Taxonomy (GTDB): domain Bacteria; phylum Pseudomonadota; class Alphaproteobacteria; order Sphingomonadales; family Sphingomonadaceae; genus Sphingomonas. The sequence goes on along the minus strand of DATLJH010000004.1, from coordinate 124,112 downwards.
TGTCTCTACCGCCCACCCCGTTCGGGCTGAGCCTGTCGAAGCCCCGTCCTTCCTTTCGTCTCCCGCTTCCGGAAGAAGAACGGCCCTTCGACAGGCTCAGGGCGAACGGAGGTTGATCTTACGCGTCGACCTCGACCCGCTCCGGCGTCGCGTGGGTGTTGACCCGCTCGATCACCTTCCAGGTCTTGAGCTTCGAGATCGGCCTGGTCTCCTCGATCCGCACCGTCTCGCCGGTCTTGTACTCGTTCGCCTCGTCATGGGCGTGGTACTTCTTCGAGCGGCGGATGATCTTGCCGTAGAGCGGGTGCTTCACCTTGCGCTCGACACTCACCACCACCGTCTTGTCGGTCTTGTCCGAGACGATCTGTCCCGTCAGCACGCGCTTCGGCATAGCTTCGTCTTCCTTACTTCGCGGCCGCGCGGGCGCGATCGCCCTGCAGCGTCTTGATACGGGCGATGTCGCGACGCACTTCGCGGACCCGGCTCGGTTTCTCGAGCTGGCTGGTCGCGGCCTGGAAACGCAGGTTGAACGCCTCGCGCTTCAGATTGCCCAGCTCTTCGGAGAGCTGGTCGTCGGTCTTCGCCTTCAGATCGTCGATCCGGGCCATCGCTTATGCTCCCAGGTGCGAGGTGTCGCCGAGACGCGCCACCACCTTGGTCTTGATCGGCAGCTTCATCGCCGCACGCTCGAATGCTTCCGCCGCGAGCGGGCCGGGCACGCCGTCGAGCTCGAACAGAATGCGGCCGGGCTTGACGCGCGCCGCCCAGAATTCCGGCGAACCCTTGCCCTTGCCCATGCGGACTTCGGCAGGCTTGGACGAGACCGGCACGTCCGGGAAGATGCGAATCCACAAACGGCCCTGGCGCTTGATGTGGCGCGTGATCGCGCGGCGAGCCGCCTCGATCTGGCGCGCGGTGAGCCGATCGGGCTCCATCGCCTTCAGCCCGTACGAGCCGAAGTTGAGCGCGGTGCCGCCCTTGGCGTCGCCGTGGATGCGGCCCTTGAAGGCCTTGCGGAACTTGGTGCGCTTCGGTTGCAACATGTCTCTTGTTCCTTAGCGGCGATCGTCGCGCGCCGGACGGACGCCCGAGGTCTGCGCTTCCATCATCAGCCGGTCCTGCGCCATCGGATCATGGCCGAGAATCTCGCCCTTGAAGATCCAGACCTTGACGCCGCACACGCCATAAGCGGTGTGCGCGGTGGCCTCGGCATAATCGACGTTGGCGCGCAGCGTGTGCAGCGGCACGCGGCCCTCGCGATACCATTCGGTGCGCGCGATCTCGGCGCCGCCGAGGCGGCCGCCGCAGGTGATCCGGATGCCCTCGGCGCCCAGACGCAGCGCCGACTGCACCGCGCGCTTCATCGCGCGGCGGAAGGCGATGCGGCGCTCGAGCTGGTCGGCGACGCCCTGCGCCACGAGCTTGGCGTCGACCTCGGGCTTGCGGATCTCGACGATGTTGAGGCTCACGTCCGACGAGGTCATCTCGCCGAGCTTGCGCCGCAGCTTCTCGATGTCCGCGCCCTTCTTGCCGATGATGACGCCGGGGCGCGCCGCATAGATCGACACGCGGCACAGCTTGGCCGGGCGCTCGATCACCACCTTCGAGATCGCGGCCTGCGGCAGCGTCTCGACGATGTACTTGCGGATCTTGAGATCCTCCATGAGGAGGCGGCCGTAATCGGCGCCCTCGGCGAACCAGCGGCTGTCCCAGGTGCGGTTGATCTGGAGGCGCAGGCCGATCGGATTGCTCTTCTGACCCATTATGCTTCTTCCTGCTCGCGGACGACGATGCGAAGCCGCGAGAACGGCTTCAGGATGCGCGTCGACTTGCCGCGGCCGCGCGTGGCGAAACGCTTCATCGTGATCGACTTGCCCACCGACGCCTCGGCGACGACGAGCGCGTCGACGTCGAGATTGTGGTTGTTCTCGGCATTGGCGATGGCGGAGGCCAGCACCTTGCGCGCGTCGACCGCCATGCCCTTCTTCGAGAAGGCCAGGATGTTCATCGCGTCGCTCGCCTTCTTGCCGCGGATCAGGCCCGCGACGAGGTTGAGCTTCTGGGCCGAGCCGCGAATCTGCGTCCCGACCGCCAGCGCCTCGTTGTCGCCGACACGGCGCGGAGCTGCCTGCTTCGACATCAGCGCTTGCCCTTCTTGTCTGCGGCGTGGCCGGGGAAGTAGCGCGTCGGCGCGAACTCGCCCAGCTTCATGCCGACCATGTCCTCGTTGACGCTCACCGGCACGAACTTGCGGCCGTTGTAGACGTTGAACGTCAGGCCGACGAACTGCGGCAGGATCGTCGAGCGGCGCGACCAGGTCTTGATCGGCGCACGGCCGCCCGAATCCTGCGCGGCTTCCGCCTTCTTGAGCAGATGCAGGTCGACGAACGGACCTTTCCAAACGGAACGGGCCATGACTTACCTCTTCTTCTTCGCGTGACGCGACCGGATGATCATCTTGTCCGTCGCCTTGTTGTTGCGCGTGCGCGCACCCTTGGTCGGCTTGCCCCACGGGGTGACCGGGTGGCGGCCGCCCGAGGTCCGGCCTTCGCCACCGCCGTGCGGGTGATCGACCGGGTTCTTGGCGACGCCGCGGGTCAGCGGGCGCTTGCCCAGCCAACGATTGCGGCCGGCCTTGCCGAGGTTCTGGTTCTGGTTGTCGGGGTTCGACACCGCACCGATCGTCGCCATGCAGTCGCTGCGAATGTAGCGCTGCTCGCCCGAGTTCAGACGAACGATCACCATGCCGCGGTCGCGGCCGACGACCTGAACGTAGGTGCCCGCCGAGCGCGCGATCTGGCCGCCCTTGCCCGGCTTCATCTCCACATTGTGGACGATGGTGCCGACCGGCATCTGGCCCAGTTCCATCGCGTTGCCCGGCTTCACGTCGGTCTTCTTGCCCGCGATCACCTTGTCGCCGACGCCGAGGCGCTGCGGCGCGATGATGTACGCGAGCTCGTCGTCCGCATATTTCACGAGCGCGATGAAGGCGGTGCGGTTGGGATCATATTCGATCCGCTCGACCGTGCCTTCGACGTCCCACTTGCGGCGCTTGAAATCGATGAAACGATAGCGCTGCTTGTGGCCGCCCGCGATGCCGCGCGAGGTGACGTGGCCCTTGTTGTTGCGGCCGCCGGTCTTGCGCTTGCCCTCGGTCAGCGCCTTGACGGGGCTGCCCTTGTAGAGCCCCGAGCGGTCGATCAGGATCAGGCCGCGACGCGACGGGCTCGTCGGATTGTAATGTTTGAGCGCCATGGTCAGTTGACCCCCTGCGTCACGTCGATCGACTGCCCGTCCTCGAGCGTGACGATCGCCTTCTTCATGTCCGAACGCTGATAGGGCGCACCCTTCCAACGCTTGGTCTTGCCCTTCTGCGTGATCGTGTTCACGCCGGTCACGGTGACGTCGAAGATCGCCTCGACCGCCGCCTTGATCTCGGGCTTGGTCGCGTCGCGCGCGACCTTGAACACCACCGCGTTGTTCTCGCTCAGAAGCGTCGACTTCTCGGTGATGTGCGGCGCGACGATCACGTCGTAATGACGGTTGTCGACCGCGTCCTTCTGCTTCTTAGCCATTGAAGCGCGCCTCCAGCTTCTCGACGGCCGCGCGGGTGAGGACCAGCGTATCGGCCTTGAGGATGTCGTAAACATTGGCGCCGACGGCCGGCAGCACGTTCACGTTGAACAGGTTGCCCGCAGCGAGCGCGAAGCTCGTCTCGACCGCATCGCCGTCGATCACGAGCGCCGACTTGCCGAAGCCGAGCTTGGCGAGATCGGCGCTGAGCGCCTTGGTCTTGCCGTCCTTGACCGCGATCGTGTCCATGACGATCAGCGAGCCCGCCTTGGCGTGGCTCGACAGCGCCATCTTGAGACCGAGCGCGCGGACCTTCTTGTTCAGCGACGGATTGAAGTCGCGAACGCGCGGACCGTGCGCCTTGCCGCCGCCGATGAAGACGGGCGCGCGGCGATCGCCGTGACGCGCGGTGCCGCCGCCCTTCTGGCGACCGAACTTCTTGCCGGTGCGGGCGACGTCAGACCGCTCGCGAGCGGCACGAGCGGTGCCGCGGCGCTTCTCGAGCTGCCAGGTGACGACGCGGTGCAGAATGTCGGCGCGCGGCTCGACGCCGAACACGGCATCGTTGAGCTCGACGTCGCCGGCTTTCGCCTTGGCGTCGAAGGAGGAAACCTTGACCTTCACGTTCAGCCCTCCTGGCCTTCGGTGGCCTCGGGCGCCGGCGCTTCTTCAGCGGGCGTCTCTGCAGGCGCATTGTTGCTGTTGGCGGCGGCCTTGAGGCCCGCCGGGAACGGCGCATCGGCGTGACGCGGCAGCTTGACCGCATCCTTGACGATCAGCCACGCACCCTTCGAGCCGGGCACCGAGCCCTTGACGAACAGCAGGCCGCGCTCGGCGTCCGTCTGGACGATCTCGAGGTTCTGCTGGGTGCGGTTGCGGTCGCCCATGTGGCCGGCCATCTTCTTGTTCTTGAAGACGCGGCCCGGATCCTGACGGTTGCCGGTGGAGCCGTGCGAGCGGTGCGAGACCGAGACGCCGTGGGTGGCGCGCAGACCACCGAAGCCCCAGCGCTTCATGGCACCGGCGAAGCCCTTGCCCTGCGTGCGGCCCGAGACGTCGACCATCTGGCCGGCGACGAAATGATCCGCCGACAGCTCGGCACCCACGTCGAGCAGCCCGTCCTCGTCGACGCGGAACTCGCACAGGATCGCCTTGAGCTCGACCTCGGCCTTGCCGAAATGGCCGCGCTGCGGCTTGGCGACGTTCTTCGCCTTGGCGCTGCCCGCGCCGATCTGGACGGCGGTGTAGCCGTCCCTGTCCTTTTCGCGAACGGACACGACCTGAACGCCTTCGAGCGCCAGGACGGTGACCGGCACGTGGCGGCCGTCGTCCTGGAACAGGCGGGTCATCCCCATCTTCTTCGCGATCACGCCGGTGCGCATGATCCACTAGCTCCTTAAACAGAGGCACCCCCGGGCCAATCCCAAGGGTGCTTGCGAACCCGATCGTACCGATCGCGCTCAGGTCCAGCCCGGAAAATGCGAAGCGAGCCCCCGTCCCGGGCTGGGTGTCCTCGCGAACGAGGACGTGACGGGAGACGCTGGCCCAGCAGCCCGAAGGCGGCTGGCGGTATCTCTTGTTTCAGTTGTGCTCCCGCGAAGGCGGGAGCCCAGTCTGGGTCCCCGCCTTCGCGGGGACACATGCGGGACGCGAGCGTCGACCGCGAATCTCGTGCCGGCCCCTTAGGCCAGTTTGATCTCCACGTCCACACCCGCGGCGAGATCGAGCTTCATCAGCGCGTCGACCGTCTGCGGCGTGGGCTGCACGATGTCGAGCATGCGCTTGTAGGTGCGCACCTCGAACTGCTCGCGCGACTTCTTGTCGATGTGCGGGCCACGGTTGACCGTGAACTTCTCGATGCGCGTCGGCATGGGAATGGGGCCGCGAATAAGAGCGCCAGTGCGGCGCGCGGTATCGGCGATGTCGCCGGTCGCCTGATCGAGCACACGATGATCGAACGCCTTCAAGCGAATGCGGATATTCTGCGTTTCCATAACCCTACCGATGCGAAAGAGCGGGGTGGCTCCTCCAATCGTCACGCCGACCGCGAGGTCGGGGCGACGGCTTGAAAGGCCGCCTCTTGCTGTTCAACCAAAAACCGAAGGCGCGCCTTTACGCGGGGACGCGGGGGAGATCAAGCCCTGGGAGAGGAATTTTCGGGCGAAGGTCGATTGGGCCAAGCGAGGCCATCGCTATTGTCGCGGAAAGCAGGTGCCACAATGCAATATTGCGCGGACGTCCGCTGCGGCATAGCCTCCGCGTTATGATGTGGATCGCTCGCGAACCGACGGCACTCGTTCTAGCGGCGCTGTTCGCCATGTTCGCTATTTCGGTGCCAGTTAGCAGCGATGAGAATGTCAGTTTCTTTGTTGCCCTAATCGGCGCTTTAGCCATTTGGGAAGCTGCGCGATACTTCTGGAAATTTCGCTTGGCTGGCAGATAGCAAGCCCCCTTTAAAACCAATGACTTGCAATGTCACCCCGGGCTTGACCCGGGGTCAGGCTGCCTTTTCCCGGCGAAGGATCAGAAGAAGCCTGATCCCGGCTCAAGGCCGGGATGACGTTGGAAAACTACGCCAGATCGTCGAACAGGTCGCGCCAGTCGGGGTTGGCGTGTTCGATCAGGTCGAACTTGTACGCGCGCCGCCAGCATTTGAGGCGCTTTTCGTGGGCGATGCAGTCGAGAATGTCTTCGCCATAATCGGCCCACACGAGGCGGGTCACGCCGTGTTCGGCGCAATAGGCCGATCCGGTGCCGGTGCGATGCTGGTGCGCGCGGGCGGCGAGATCGCTCGTCACGCCGACATACATCCTGCCGCGATACCGGTTGGCCATGATGTAGACCCAGCCGCCCTGGCGTTCGCGCGTCATATCGAGAGGAAAAGGGAAGCCCTGCCGCGGGTCAAGCCCGGGGCGACGATGAGGTGGGGTTTGCCTCTATAACCCTCGTCGCCCCGGCCTTGAGCCGGGGCTGGGCTGACTTGGCTGTCGATCACAGAATCAACGACAAACAAAAAGCCCGGTCTCCCTCGCGGGAAGCCGGGCCTTTCGTTCTCTTACCCTTCCGGGCGAAAGATTACTTGTCGATGCCGCTCACGACACCGGCGCCGACGGTGCGGCCGCCCTCGCGGATGGTGAAGCGCTGGCCGACATCCATCGCGATCGGCGCGATCAGCTTGACGCCGAGCGCGACGTTGTCGCCCGGCATGACCATCTCGGTGCCCTCGGGCAGCTCGACGGTGCCGGTCACGTCGGTCGTGCGGAAGTAGAATTGCGGACGATAGTTGGCGAAGAACGGCGTGTGGCGGCCGCCTTCGTCCTTCGACAGCACGTACACTTCCGACTTGAAGTCGGTGTGCGGCGTGATCGAGCCGGGCTTGGCCAGAACCTGGCCACGCTCGACCTCGTCACGGCCGACGCCGCGGATCAGCGCGCCGACATTGTCGCCGGCCTGGCCCTGATCGAGCAGCTTGCGGAACATCTCGACGCCCGTGACCGTGGTCTTGCGGGTGTCATGGATGCCGACGATCTCGACTTCCTCGCCGACCTTGATGATGCCGGTCTCGACACGGCCGGTGACGACGGTGCCGCGGCCCGAGATCGAGAACACGTCCTCGATCGGCATCATGAACGGCTTGTCGAGCGGACGCTCCGGCTCGGGGATGTAGCTGTCGACCTGGCTCATCAGCTCGAGCACGGCCTTCTTGCCGATCTCGTCATTGCTGTCTTCCAGCGCGGCGAGCGCCGAACCCTTGATGATCGGAATGTCGTCGCCCGGGAACTCGTACGACGAGAGCAGCTCGCGAATCTCGAGCTCGACGAGCTCGAGGATCTCTTCGTCGTCGACCTGGTCGACCTTGTTCATGAACACGACCATCGCCGGCACGCCGACCTGGCGCGCGAGCAGGATGTGCTCGCGGGTCTGCGGCATCGGGCCGTCGGTCGCCGACACGACGAGGATCGCGCCGTCCATCTGCGCGGCGCCGGTGATCATGTTCTTCACATAGTCGGCGTGGCCCGGGCAATCGACGTGCGCATAGTGGCGCTTGTCGGTTTCATACTCGACGTGCGCGGTCGAGATGGTGATGCCGCGCTCGCGCTCTTCGGGCGCCTTGTCGATGTTGGCGTAATCGACGAAGGTCGCGCCGCCGGTCTCGGCGAGCACCTTGGTGATCGCGGCCGTCAGCGAGGTCTTGCCGTGATCGACGTGACCGATGGTGCCGATGTTGAGGTGCGGTTTGGTCCGCTCGAACTTTGACTTGGCCATGTTTCCCTACCTTCTGATTCAAATTATCGCCGCGAGCGGAGCCGCGCGAACGCGGCCCCATAGCGGTTGATTCGTCACTTTGCCAGCCCTGAGCGCGGATGCGCTCAGGCCAGCTTTGCCTTCACTTCGTCGGCGACGTTCTGCGGCACCTCGTCATAGTGCGAGAACTGCATGCTGTACTGCGCGCGCCCCTGCGTGAACGAACGAAGCTGGTTGACGTAGCCGAACATGTTGGCGAGCGGCACCATCGCCTCGACGACCTGCGCGTTGCCGCGACTGTCGGTGCCCTGGATCTGCCCGCGCCGCGAGTTCATGTCGCCGATGACGTCGCCCAGATAGTCCTCCGGGGTGACGACCTCGACCTTCATGATCGGCTCGAGCAGCTTGATGCCGGCCTTCTGGGCGGCCTCGCGCATCGCGCCGCGCGCGGTGATCTCGAACGCCAGCGCCGACGAGTCGACGTCGTGATACTTGCCGTCGACCAGGTGGACCTCGAAATCGATGATCGGGAAGCCGATCAGCGACCCCGTCTCGGCGGTCTCGCGGAAGCCCTTCTCCACCGACGGGATGTATTCGCGCGGCACGTTGCCGCCCTTGATCTCGTCGAAGAACTGGAAACCCGAGCCACGCTCGCCCGGCTTCACCTGGACCTTGACCTCACCGAACTGGCCCGAGCCACCCGACTGCTTCTTGTGGGTGTAGGTCAGCTCGACCGGCTTCGCGAGATACTCGCGATACGCCACCTGCGGCGCGCCGACATTGGCCTCGACCTTGAACTCGCGCTTCATGCGGTCGACCAGGATCTCGAGGTGGAGCTCGCCCATCCCCTTGATGATGGTCTGGCCCGATTCGTGATCGGTCGAGACGCGGAACGAGGGATCCTCGGCGGCGAGGCGATTGAGCGCGATGCCCATCTTCTCCTGGTCGGCCTTGGTCTTGGGTTCCACCGACAGCTCGATCACGGGTTCCGGGAACTCCATGCGCTCCAGGATGATCGGGGCTTGCGGATCGCACAAGGTATCGCCGGTCGTGGTCTCCTTGAGACCCGCGATCGCGACGATGTCGCCGGCATAGGCCTCGTCGATGTCCTCACGCGAATTCGCGTGCATCAGGAGCATGCGGCCGATCTTTTCCTTCTTGTCCTTCACCGAGTTCAGGTAGCTGCCCTTTTCGAGCTTGCCCGAATAGATGCGCGCGAAGGTGAGCGAGCCGACGAACGGATCGTTCATGATCTTGAACGCCAGCGCCGAGAAGGGCGCGGTATCCGACGACGGACGCTCGTCCGGCGTCTCGCCGTCGAGCTTGACGCCCTTGATCGCCGGCACGTCGAGCGGGCTCGGCAGATAGTCGACGATCGCGTCGAGCAAGGGCTGCACGCCCTTGTTCTTGAACGACGAGCCGCACAGCACGGGCACGAACGAGAAGTTGAGCGTGCCCTTGCGGATCAGCTTGCGCAGCGTATCGGCGTCGGGCTCGGTGCCCTCGAGATACGCCTCCATGACGTCGTCGTCCTGCTCGACCGCCATCTCGATCAGCTCGGATCGCGCCGCCGCGGCGGCGTCCTTCATGTCGTCGGGGATGTCCTGGAATTCGAACTTCGCGCCCAGCGATTCCTCGAGCCAGATGATCGCGCGGTTCTCGACCAGGTCGACCAGGCCCTTGAACCCGCCTTCGATGCCGATCGGCAGATACAGCACCGCCGGGCGCGCGCCGAGGCGATCCTTGATCATGCCCACGCACATCTCGAAGTTCGCGCCGGTGCGGTCGAGCTTGTTGACGTAGCACATGCGCGGCACGTGATATTTCTCGGCCTGGCGCCACACCGTCTCGGACTGCGGCTCGACGCCGGCGACGCCGTCGAACGCGGCGACCGCACCGTCGAGCACGCGCAAGCTGCGCTCGACCTCGATGGTGAAGTCGACGTGGCCGGGCGTGTCGATGATGTTGATGCGGTGATCGCGCCAGAAGCAGGTCGTCGCGGCCGACGTGATCGTGATGCCGCGCTCCTGCTCCTGCTCCATCCAATCCATCGTCGCGGTGCCTTCATGCACTTCGCCGATCTTGTAGGACTTGCCGGTGTAATAGAGGATGCGCTCGGTGGTCGTCGTCTTGCCGGCATCGATGTGCGCCATGATGCCGATGTTGCGATATTTATCGAGCGGATCTTTGCGAGCCATTATGCACTCCGTGGCCGGGGCACGCGCCCCGGCAGTATTTGAGAAAACTTACCAGCGGTAATGGCTGAAGGCGCGGTTCGCCTCGGCCATGCGGTGCGTGTCTTCGCGCTTCTTGACCGCGTTGCCGCGGTTGTTCGACGCATCCAACAGCTCGCCCGACAGGCGGCCCGCCATGGTGTGCTCGCTGCGCGCGCGCGCGGCGCCGATCAACCAGCGGATCGCGAGCGCCTGCGCGCGCTCCGGACGGACCTCGACCGGCACCTGATAGGTCGCACCGCCGACGCGGCGGCTGCGGACCTCGATGCCCGGCTTGATGTTGTTGAGCGCTTCGTGGAACACGCCCAGCGGATCCTTCTTGGCGCGCGCCTCGACGGCGTCGAGCGCACCGTAGACGATGCCTTCGGCGACGGCTTTCTTGCCGTCCAGCATCACGCTGTTCATGAACTTCGACAGCACCACATCCCCGAACTTGGGATCGGGCAGGATTTCCCGCTTTTCGGGACGACGACGACGAGACATAGCTCGAATTCCTTCTAATCAGCCGCTTCATGATCGTCATGCCAGCAAACGCTGGCATCGCATGCGGCTAGGCTGTGACCTTGAACCACGAGACCCCAGCATCCGCTGGGGTGACGGCTGTTATTTCGGACGCTTGGCGCCGTATTTCGAACGCGACTGGCGGCGATCCTTGACACCCTGGGTGTCGAGCACGCCGCGCAGCACGTGATAGCGCACGCCCGGAAGGTCGCGCACACGGCCGCCGCGGATCAGGACCACCGAGTGCTCCTGAAGGTTGTGGCCTTCGCCCGGAATGTAGCTGATCACTTCGCGCTGGTTGGTTAGGCGGACCTTGGCCACCTTGCGCAGCGCCGAGTTCGGCTTCTTCGGAGTCGTCGTGTAGACGCGGGTGCAGACGCCGCGCTTCTGCGGGTTCTGCTCCATTGCAGGAACCTTCGACTTGGCCTTCTGCAGGTCGCGGCCCTTGCGGACCAGTTGGTTGATCGTCGGCATGAAGCCCTTCACCTTATGTTACCAGAAATCCTGGCGGTTACTTTGCCGGAAACGCGAAAAAGCACGGCAAGGCCTGCGGACCGTTCGACCGGGCCTGGCCTCTCGTGCTCACCGGCAATGTTCAATGCTCTCAGTCGAATGGGCGGCACCGGAGCGAGGCTCCTTCACCGCCAGCCCTTCCGCAAGCAGGCGCGGCCTATACTGGCGCGCCCGATTCGGGTCAACAGCATCGACACGGCATGGCCGACCCACGCGCGTCCGGGTGGACGCGCCCGCCCCTCCCCGCTAGCAAGCACACACGAACCAAGGGGGAGCAGGATGTTCGGCAGCAAGGATGTGGGGAGTGCGTCCGCGAAGCGCAACGGCTTTTCGGTATTGGGGCCCGAGGTGACGGTGACGGGCGACGTGCATGCCGAATCGGACCTGCACATCGACGGCACGATCGAGGGCGATCTGCGCTGCTCCAGCCTGATCCAGACCGCGAACAGCCGGATCGCGGGCGCCGTCCATGCGCGCCAGGCGCGGCTCGCGGGGACGGTCGAGGGCAGCGTGACGGTGGACGAGCTGACGATCGAAGCGGGCGCGCGCATCCTGGGCGACATCGCCTATGCGACGATCGCGATCGAAGGCGGCGCGACGGTGCAGGGCCGGCTGTCGCGCGCCGGCGCCGAAACGGCCGAGCCGGTGCGGCTCATCGCCGCGGCGGAATAGCGCCGCAAAGGAGACGCCGAATGACCTCTTGGACGCTGCCGATCGAGGGCGGATGCCGCTGCGGCAAGGTGCGTTTCCGCATCACGCTGCCGCCGCTCCTGACGATGGCGTGCCATTGCACCGGCTGCCAGAAGATGAGCGGCAGCGCGTTCTCGACCACGGTGATGGCGCCGAGCGCGGGCTTCGAGGTGACGGCGGGCGAGCCGGTGATCGGCGGGCTGCACGGCGAGCGGGCGCGGCACCATCATTGCGACTGGTGCAAGAGCTGGCTGTTCACACGGATCGAGCCCGACATGGGCTTCGTCAACGTCCGCGCCGGCGCGCTCGATGTGTCCGATTGGTTCGCGCCGTTCGTCGAGAGCTATACGAGCGAGATGCTGCCCTGGGCAAAGACCGGCGCGCGGCACAGCTTTCAGGAGTTTCCGTCGATGGATCGGTATCAGCCGATCCTGGCGGAGTTTGCCGCTTCTTTCCGCCCCTCCCTTTCAAGGGAGGGGTAAGGGGTGGGTGAGACCTTCCGAGGCTCGATGCCTCGGGAGGTCTTCCTTCCGGCGGCCGCGCAAGCTCGCAGCCTTCGCTGCTCGCGACCCACCCCAACCCCTCCCTTGAAAGGGAGGGGCTGTAATTTGGTCAAATGTGCAGCGCCCGCCCGTAGGCCGCGAGCACGCTCTCGTGCATCATTTCGCTCAGCGTCGGGTGCGGGAAGACGGTGTTCATCAGCTCGGCTTCAGTGGTCTCGAGCGTCTTGCCGACGGTGTAGCCCTGGATCAGCTCGGTGACCTCGGCGCCGATCATGTGGGCGCCCAAGAGTTCGCCGGTCTTGGCGTCGAACACGGTCTTGATGAAGCCCTCGGCTTCACCCAGCGCGATCGCCTTGCCGTTGCCGATGAAGGGGAAAGTGCCGACCTTGACGGTGTAGCCCGCTTCCTTCGCCTTGGCCTCGGTGAGGCCGACGCTCGCGATCTGCGGATGGCAATAGGTGCAGCCCGGGATGTTCAGCACGTCCATCTCGTGCGGATGCACGTCCTTGTTGCCGAGCGCCTGCGCGATCGCCTCGGCCGCGATCACGCCTTCGTGGCTCGCCTTGTGCGCGAGCCAGGGCGGCGCGGTGACGTCGCCGATCGCCCACAACCCCTCGACATTGGTGCGGCACAGGCCGTCGGTCTTGATGTGGCCGCGCTCGGTCTCGACCTTCAACGCCTCCAGCCCGATCTTCTCGGTATTGGGGACGATGCCGATCGCGACGATGACATGGCTGAAATCGCCGTTCACGACCTTGCCGTCCTTGCCCTTGATCGCGGCCTTGACACCCTTGTCGCTGACGTCGAGCTTCTCGACGCCCGCGCCGGTCATGATCGTCATGCCCTGCTTCTTGAGCGCCTTTTCGAGGAAGGCGGAAACGTCCGCATCCTCGACCGGCACCACGCGATCGAGCATCTCGACCACGGTCACCTCGGCGCCCATGTCGTTGTAGAAGCTCGCGAACTCGATCCCGATCGCGCCCGAACCGATGACGAGCAGCTTGGTCGGCATTTCGGGCGGGGTCATCGCCGCGCGATAGGTCCACACGCGCTTGCCGTCGGCGGGTGCGAACGGCAGGTCGCGCGCGCGGGCGCCGGTGGCGACGATGATGTGCTTCGCCGAAAGCTCGGTCTTCTTGCCGTCCTTGTCGGTGACCGCCAGCTTGCCTTTGCCCGTCAGCACACCCTCGCCCATGTGGACGGCGATCTTGTTCTTCTTCATCAGGTGCGTGACGCCCTGATTGAGCTGCTTGGCGACCCCGCGCGAGCGCTTGACCACCGCCTCGATGTCCGCGCTGATCTTCTCCGCGACCAGCCCGTAATCCTTGGCGTGGTTCATATAATGGAAGATCTCGGCCGACCGCAGCAGCGCCTTGGTGGGGATGCAGCCCCAGTTGAGGCAGATGCCGCCCAGATTCTCGCGCTCGACGATCGCGGTCTTGAGGCCCAGCTGCGCCGCGCGGATCGCCGCGACATACCCGCCGGGGCCCGAGCCGAGAACGATGACGTCGTAGGTGTCAGCCACTTTATGCTCCTCGAACGTATATGGCCGGCGAACGCAGATCGCCGACGAAACTCATGTCAGCCCGCGTTTTCCATCTCCGGCACCCGTCGGGGTCGCCGGTCCTCGTCGATCGCGACGAAGACGAACTTGGCCTGCGTCACCCGGTGTGATTCCTCGCTGTGGCGGGCGCGGCGCCAGGTTTCGACGTCGATCGTCATCGAGGTGGTGCCGACGCTCACCAGATGCGCGAAGACCGACACGTCGTCGCCGACGAAGACCGGGTGGTGGAACTTCATGCCCTCGACCGCCACGGTGACGGCGCGGCCCTTCGAATGCCGCGAGGCGACCACGCCCGCGGCCATGTCCATATGGCCCATCAGCCAGCCGCCGAAGATATCGCCATAGGGATTGGCATCGGCGGGCATGGCGGTGATCCGGATCGCGGGCGCGCCCGGCGGCGGCAGCTCCTCGTCAGCCATGGATACGCCTCCGCCCACGCGTCACGCGGATCGCGCGGCGCAGCGGGTTGATCCCCATCAGCACGGTCAGCACCATCGCGATGCCACCGATCGTCCAGATCGTCTTCTCGCCGATCGGATAGGCCCAGGCCGACACCCACGTCACCGCGAGCGCGGCGGCGAGGCCGGCGAGGATGTGCAGCGCTTCTGCGGCGATCCGCATCTCAGGCGATCATGCCGAGCGGCGCCTCGACAAGCTCCTTGAACAATTTGAGCATCTGCGCGCCGTCGGCGCCGTCGATCGCGCGGTGGTCGAAGCTGCCGGTGACGCTCATCACCGTCGCGACGCCGAGCGCGTCGTCGACGATGTACGGCCGCTTCTCACCCGCGCCGACCGCGAGGATCATGCCCTGCGGCGGGTTGATCACCGCCTCGAACTGCTTGATGCCGAACATGCCCATGTTCGAGAGGCTGGCGGTGCCGCCCTGATATTCCTCCGGCTTGAGCTTGTTCTCCTTGGCGCGACCGGCAAGCTCCTTCATCTCGGTGGAGATGGCGGAGACACTTTTGTTGGCGGCGTCCCGGATGATCGGGGTGATGAGACCCGAGGGCGTCGAGACCGCCACCGACACGTCGGCGCGCTGGTAGGTGATGAGCTTGTCGCCCGCGTAGGTGACGTTGCACTTCGGCGAGGCTTCGAGCGTGACGCCGAGCGCCTTGATCAGGAGATCGTTGACCGACAGCTTCACGCCGCGCGGCTCGAGCGCCTTGTTGAGCTCACCGCGAAGCTTGAGCAGCGCGTCGAGGCGGATGTCGAGCGTCAGGTAGATGTGCGGGATCGTCTGCTTCGCTTCGGTCAGGCGGCGCGCGATCGTCTTGCGGATGTTGGTGAGCTTCTCTTCCTCGTGCGGGATCGAGTCGTCGTACCACACTGCCTTGGCCTCGGCGGGCGCCGAGGCCGGCGCGGGCGCGGCGCTCGGGGCGGCGGCTTCGGCCTTCTTCGTGGGCGCGGCGCCGGGCTTGGCGCCTTCGACATCGGCCTTGACGATGCGGCCGCCGGGGCCGGTACCCGCGACGCCCGAAAGATCGACGCCCTTCTCCGCCGCGATCCTGCGCGCGAGCGGGCTCGCCTTGACGCGATCGCCGTCGGACGATGCCGCCGGAGCCGGGGCAGGCGTGGAATCGACAGCCTTGGCGGCGGGTGCTTCGGGCTTGTCCTCGGCCTTGGGCGCCTCTTCCTTGGGGGCTTCTTCCTTCGGCGTTGCGTCCTTTTTCGGCGCCTCGACCACCGAGGCATCCTCGCCTTCCTCGGCGAGCACCGCGATCACGGCGCCGACCTGCACGCCCTCGGCGCCTTCGGGCACCACGATCTTCGCGATCGTGCCCTCGTCCACCGCCTCGAACTCCATCGTCGCCTTGTCGGTCTCGATCTCGGCCATCAGGTCGCCCGCGCTCACCTTGTCGCCTTCCTTGACGAGCCACTTGGCGAGCGTGCCCTCCTCCATCGTGGGTGAGAGAGCGGGCATCTTGATCTCGATCGGCATCGAACGGGGAATCCTTCGTGTCTTGCGGAGCGCGGGGGCTTCCTTCGCCATCAACGCGCACGCGTCAAGACCGTGCCCTTGCGCGACGCCCAAATGCGCGCCACCTTCGTCTACGACAAGGGGGCAATACCGCATGCGCATCTATCTGGTCGTGATCGACGAATCACCCGAGGCGAGCGTGGCGCTGCGCTTCGCCGCGCGGCGCGCGGTGAAGACGGGCGGCGCGGTGGAAATTCTCGCACTGATGCCGCCGCCCGAATTCGTCCAGTGGAGCGGCGTGCAGGCCACGATCGAGGAGGAAGCGCGGCTCAAGGCCGAGGGGCTGGTCGCCGCGGCGGCAGGCACGCTGGTCGAGGAATCGGGGCTCAAGCCCTCGATCACCGTGCGGCAGGGCGACGGGCGCAAGGTGATACGCGAGATCATTGCCGAGACTCCCGACATCGCCGCGCTGGTGCTCGCGACCACACCGAGCGGCGCGCCGGGCCCGCTGGTGAGCCACTTCGCCGGCGATTCGGGCGGCCTCGCGGTGCCGCTGATGATCATCCCCGGCAATCTCGACAACGAGGCCATAGACCGGCTCAGTTGAAGCGCGGCTAGTCGACGGCGTCGGGACGATATTCGAGCAGATCGCCTGGCTGGCAGTCGAGCGCCTTGCAGATCGCCTCGAGCGTCGCGAAGCGCACGCCCTTCACCTTGCCCGTCTTGAGCAGCGACAGGTTGGTGAGCGAGATGCCGACCTGCTCGGCGAGGCTGGTGACCGACATCTTCCGCCGGGCCAGCATGACGTCGATGTTGACGATGATCGCCATCAGACGAACGCCTCGTTCTCGTCGCGCAGCGCGCCGCCCTGACGGAACGCCTCGGCGAGCACCAGCACGATCGCGCCGACGACGAGCAGCCAGACGGGAAGGTGCGCGTCGATCCGCGCCGCCTGCACGCCCGGCGCGGCGCGCGCGATCGCGGGCAGCAGTGTCCATCCACCGCCCAGACGCAGCTCGGGGATCAGCATCAGCGGCAGCACGAGCATCCGCAGCCACATCCACAGGTTGAGTGCGATGAGCGACCAGCCGGTGATGCGCAGCGAGCGGATATTGTCGGCAGCGAAGGGGCGCCCGTCGCCGATCGCCGCGACCAGCCGGCGCAGGCGATAGAGAATGACGAGCATCAGCGCGCCCGTAATCGCGATGTCGAGGCCCTGCCCAAGCAGATAGAGCGCCCCGCCGGCCCTGACCGTGAGCGAGCCGTGATCGGCGATCATCGTGCCCACCGCCTGCCCGCTGTCGGCGAGCGTCACCGGATGCGCCGCGGCGCCGGCGAACGCGAGCGGCAGCGTCGTCTGCATCGGCTCGCCGTTAACTAGCGCCACCAAGAAGAAGGCCGCCCCCACACCGACACCGAGCGCCACCAGCCCGATCCCCAGACTGAGCAGATGCTCCAGCCACCGCTTCTTCATCGAATCGATCCTTTGCTGTGATCAATTCAATGTGAGGCGGTTTATAATTTATGTCAAACGTAAAATATTAGCCTAGAAACATGCTCAGCGCGGTATCCCCAGCGTCCACGGCTTGGGTCGTCCCGTAGGATGCGGGGTGCCGTCGAGCCGTACCGCGCGGATGATGCGGACGGGTTTCAGGATCATCTGTCCGCGCATCGCGCCGCGGCCGCCGCCGGTGGGCAGCGCGAGCATGCGCCTCACCACGTCCATCCCGGCGACCACCTTCCCGAATGCCGCATAGCCGCGATAGCTGCCCCTGGCGTCGAGTGACGGATTGGCGCCGACCATGATCGAGAAATTGCCGTTGGCCGAATCCTCGTTCGCGCCGTGTGCCATCGAGATCACGGCGTCGAGATGCTTGAGCCCGGTCTCGTCGGTCGGTTCGAGCGCGAGCGGCGGCAGGCGGCGACGCGCGTCCATCTGGATGCCGCCCTGGACGAAGCCGCGCTCGGGCGATCCCTTGCGCCGCGCCGCGCGATAGAAGGCGGTGCCTTCCAGCCGGCCGTCATCGACATAGGCGAGGAAGTTGGCGGTGGTCTTGGGCGCGTGCCGCTGATCGAGCGCGACAACGATGCGGCCGGCCGAGGTCTCGAGCGCCACGCGCACGAATCCGGGGGTGGCATGACTCGCGGACTGGGCGGCGGCGGGCGCGGTGATCAGTAGGGCGAGCAGCGCGACGATCGACCTCGGGAAACGCATCATGCCGGTGCCGATAGCCTCTGGTGCGCGGCGGCGAAACCCGGCACGATCGCCGGATGCGCATCCTCCTGATCCCCGCCCTCCTCGCCGCGTCGCCCGCGCTCGCGCAGGCTGACGACCAGCCCGATCCGGCGCGGCTGCGCACCACCGTGGAGGCGCTGGTCGGCTTCGGGACGCGGCATACGCTTTCCACCACCGCCGATCCAACGCGCGGTATCGGCGCGGCGCGCGACTGGGCGGCGGCGCAATTCGAGGCGATCGGCGCAGCGTGCGGCGGCTGCATCACCGTCGAGCGGCCGTCGCGGCACTTCACCGGCCCGCGCGCGTCTGACGGCGTCGTTGTGGAGGACGTGCTCGGTATCCAAAAGGGTTCGGACCCGAACCGCATTGTCATCGTCGGCGCGCATATCGACAGCCGCGTCACCGACGTGATGGACGTCACCAGCGACGCGCCCGGCGCCAATGACGACGGATCGGGCAGCGCGCTGGTGCTCGAAGCCGCACGATTGCTCTCGAAACACAAGTTCAAGGCGACGATCGTCTACGCGTTGTTCTCGGGCGAGGAGCAGGGGCTGTGGGGATCGACACTGCTCGCCGACCTAGCGAAAGCGCGCGGCTGGCAGGTCGACGCGATGCTCAACAACGACATCGTCGGCAACACGATGGGCCAGAACGGCGTCCGCGTAGCGGATCGGGTGCGCGTCTTCTCCGAAGGCATCCGTGCCTCCGAAAGCCTGGTCGAGCAGATGGCGCGCCGCGCGGACGGCGGCGAGGACGACGGCCCCAGCCGCGCGCTCGCAAAGGCGATCGATCATGTGGGCGAGAAGGTGGGCGGGCTCGACGTGTTCGTCGATCGCCGCTCCGACCGCTTCGGCCGCGGCGGCGATCACGAGCCGTTCCTCGAACTCGGCTATCCCGCGGTGCGCTTTTCGGTCGGTGCCGAGAACTGGACACAGCAACACCAGGACCTGCGCACCGAAAACGGGGTGGTCTATGGCGACACGATCGACAAGATGGACTTTCCCTATCTGGCGAAGGTGACCGCGATCAACGTCGCGACGTTGGCGCGCCTCGCGGCCGCGCCCGCCGCACCGAAGGCGGTGGCGATCTCCGGCGCGCTGTCGTTCGATACGACGGTCAAGTGGGAGGCGGTGCCCGACGCCGTCGGTTATCGCGTCTACTGGCGGCGCAACGACACACGCGACTGGACCGACCATCGCGACGTGACCGGCACCGAGACGGTGCTGGAGAACGTCTCGGTCGACGACCATTTCGTCGGCGTCTCGGCGCTCGCGGCAGACGGCAGCGAGAGCCTGGTGACGTTCGGAGGCCGTGGGCGGCGGTAACATCCCCCGTTCGTTTGGGGCAAACTTACCTTCCGTTCGCTTCGAGCGAAGTCGAGAAGCGCCTGCTCAGCGCGGATGATCGTTTCTCGACTACGCTCGAAACGAACGGAGGGGTAAGCGAACGGAAAGAGATCGAGCCGCACTCAATCCCTGAGCAGCTCGTTGATCCCGGTCTTGACCCGTGTCTGCGCATCGACGCGCTTGACGATCACGGCGCAGTAGAGCGCGGGCTTGCCGTCGCCGCCGCCGATGCTGCCCGGCACCACGACCGCATAAGGCGGCACTTCGCCGCGATGGACCTCGCCGGTCGCACGGTCGATGATCTTGGTCGAGGCGCCGAGATAGACGCCCATCGACAGCACCGCGCCCTCGCCCACGCGCACGCCCTCCGCCACTTCGGCGCGCGCGCCGATGAAGGCGCCGTCGCCGATGATGACCGGATCGGCCTGGAGCGGCTCGAGGACGCCGCCGATTCCCGCACCGCCCGAGAGGTGGACGTTCTTCCCGATCTGCGCACAGCTTCCCACCGTCGCCCAGGTATCGACCATCGTCCCCTCGCCGACATGCGCGCCGATGTTGACGAAGCTGGGCATCAGCACCGCGCCCTTGCCGATGAAGGCGCCGCGCCGCACGATCGCGCCGGGGACCGCACGGAAGCCCGCCTGGCGGAACTCGCCCGCGCCCCAGGCCGCGAATTTTGAGGGCACCTTGTCCCACCAGTTGGCCCCGCCGGGGCCGCCCGCGATCTCGGCCATGTCGTTGAGGCGGAACGAGAGCAGCACTGCCTTCTTGAGCCACTGGTTGACGCGCCAGCCGCCCGCCCCATCCGGCTCGGCGACGCGCGCCGCGCCCGAATCGAGCAGCGCCAGCGCGCGATCGACCGCCTGGCGGATCGGCCCCTTGGTCTCGCCGCCGACCGACTCGCGCGCCTCCCACGCGGTCTCGATCGTCGCTTGAAGGTCGTCGCTCATGCTTGCTCCTGAATCTCGTGCAGCCAGGCTGCGATGTCGGTGACGTTGTGATCGACGAAGCTGCGATCGGCGTCGGCACCCTGCTCGGAGCCGTTGTCGACCCAGACGGTCGTCATGCCAATCGCCTTGGCCGGCGCAAGGTTGCGCGCCATGTCGTCGGCGAACAGGCAGCGATGCGGATCGAGATCGTAGGCCGCGCACAGCCCGGCATAAGCATCCGGATGCGGCTTGGGGACGTAGTTGGTGGCATGCACGTCGAACAGCGCCTCGAAGCTCGCATCGAGCCCGAGCCGGGCGAGCACCCGCGTCGCGTAGTGCGCGTCGGCGTTGGTGAAAACGAGCTTGCGTCCCGGCAGCGCCGCGATCCCCGCGACCAGCGGCGCATCGTGCTCCAGCACGTCGAGCTCGATGTCGTGGACGTCGGCGAGATAATCGCTCGGATCGACATCATGCTCGGCCATCAGCCCGGCGAGCGTGGTGCCGTGGCGGTGGAAATAGTCCTTCTGGATGCGATGCGCCTCGTGCCGGTCGCAGCCGAAGCGGCGCGCGACATAGGCCCCGATCCGCTCGTCGATCCGCGCGAACAGGTTCGCCGACGCCGGATAGAGCGTGTTGTCCAGATCGAAGATCCAGGTGCGGACATGGGCGAGATCGGCACGCATGGCGGCGGTGCTTAGGCGGGCATCGGCGTGCGGGCAAGCGCAGGATCGGCTTTGCAAGCCACAAGCCGCACTTGACTGGCGAAGCCGGAGGCGCGGCCCCATCTGACCTGCCATGACCACCTATTCGCTGCTCGATCTCGCCCCCATCGTCGAAGGCGGCAGTGCCGCTCAGGCGCTCGCCAATGCCGCCGGTCTCGCGCGCCATGCCGAGGATCTGGGATTCACCCGCTACTGGGTCGCCGAGCATCACGGCATGGCTGGGATCGCTTCCGCCGCGACCTCGGTGGTGATCGGACACATCGCGGCGGCGACCAGCCGCATTCGCGTCGGCGCGGGCGGGATCATGCTTCCCAACCACGCGCCGATCGTGATCGCCGAGCAATTCGGGACGCTCGATGCGCTGTTTCCCGGTCGCATCGACCTCGGCCTTGGCCGCGCGCCGGGATCGGACCAGCGCGTCGCCCGCGCGCTCAGGCGGACGCTCGACAGCGATCCCAACGCTTTCCCGCGCGACGTTATGGAGCTGCAGAGCTATTTCGCCGACGACGGCCAGACCGGCATCCGCGCGGTGCCGGGCGCGGGCGCCAAGGTGCCGATCTGGATTCTGGGATCGAGCCTGTTCGGCGCGCAGCTCGCGGCGATGCTCGGGCTGCCCTACGCTTTCGCGTCGCACTTCGCGCCCGATGCGCTCGATCAGGCCCTGGAGATCTACCGCCGCGATTTCCGCCCGTCGGCGCAGCTCGACAAACCCTATGCGATGGCGGGGTTCAACGTCTTCGCGGCCGATACCGATGCCGAGGGAGAGTTGATCGCAAGCTCGCAGCAGCAGGCCTTCGTCGCGCTGCGCACCGGCCATCCGCGCCAGCTGCCGCCACCCGTCGCGGGCTATCGCGACAGCCTGGGCGAACAGGGCCGCGCGATCCTCGATCACGTGCTGCAATGTTCCGCGGTCGGCGGACCGGAGACGGTGGCGCGCGGAATCGCGGCGTTCGTCGAACGCACGCAGGTGGACGAGGTGATGATCGCCAGCGCGATCTACGATCACGACGCGCGCAAGCGCAGCCTGACGATCACCGCCGAGGCGATGCGGGCGATTGGTTCGGCGGTTTCCTGAACTTGCTCGGGCTGACCGCCCTCACCCTTCCCACTCGGCTGCGCCGAGCGGCCCCCTTCCCTCTCCCGCTGGGAGAGGGAGAGAGCGCCAAAAAGGCGCGGAAGGGTGAGGGTGGCCACCGCTCGTTGAGTTACCCCATCAGCGCCTCGGCCTGGTCGAGCGTGTCCTTGAACACTGCGACCACCGCCTGATACGGCGCGGCCGAGGCCATATCGAGACCTGCATTCTTCAGCACGTCGGTCGGATAAGCCGAGCCGCCGGCCTTCAAGACGTTGAGATAATTGTCGCGCTCCTTCGCGCCGCCCGAGAGGATCTGGCGCGCGAAGTACGACGCCGCGGCGATGCAGGTCGCGTACTGATAGACGTAGAAGCTCGAATAGAAGTGCGGGATGTAGGCCCATTCGACCGCATAGGCCGGATCGATCGCGACCTTGGGGCCGTGATAGCGCTTGAGCAGATCGAGATACATTGCGGTGAAAGTCTCGCCCGACAGCCCCTCGCCCGCTTCGGCCTTGTCGTGCGCGGCGAGCTCGAACTCGGCGAACATCGCCTGGCGGTAGAAGGTGCCGCGGATGTTCTCGAGCTGCTGGCCCAGATAATAGAGCTTCTCTTCCTTGGTCTTCGCTTGTTCCACCATGTAGGCGACGAGCAGCTGCTCGTTGCAGGTCGAGGCGATCTCGGCGAGGAACAGCGGGTAATCCGCCTTGTCGTACACCTGCGCCTTGTTCGCGAGCAGCGAGTGCATCGCGTGGCCCCATTCGTGGGCATAGGTCGTCATGCCCGAATAATCCTCCTTGAGGTTGAGGAGGAGATAGGGGTGCACGTCGAACGCGCCGGGGTTCATGTAGGCGCCCGAGCGCTTGCCCTTGCGCGGCAGCGGATCCATCCACTTCGCCGCCGTCGCGGCCCCAAGCTCTTTCACGTAATCGGGCCCGAGCGGCTTGAGCGCCTCCAGCACGGTCGTGCGCATCTGGGCGAGGCTGACGGGTTTGTCGAGCGCCACCAGCGGCGGATAGATGTCGTAATAATGCATGTCCGGCAGCTTGAGCATCCTGCGGCGGAGCTCGAAATAACGGTGGAGCTGTGGCAGCCCGGTGTTGGTCTCCTTGACCAGCGTCCGGTACACGCTTTCGGGAATGTTGTTCGACGACAGCGAGGCGGCGAGCGAGGTCGGGTATTTGCGCGCCTTCATCTCGAACACGTCGGCCTTGATGTGCGACACATAGGCCGCGCCGAGCGAACTCTTGAACCGGCCGTATTCCTTCCAGAAAGCGTCGAACACGGCCTTGCGGTCCGCCCGGTTCGGGGCATCGCGGTGGAGCGTGTAGCCCTGATCGTCGAGGCGGACGTCCTCGCCGGTCGAAAGCTTGATCGTCGGCCAGGGGATGTCCGACGCGACGAGCTGGCCGCGAATATCGCTCGGACCCTGAAACGGCGCGGAGGTGCCCGCGAGCAGCACTTCGCCTTCGGGCGAGAGCGTGTGGGGCGCCTCGCGCAGGACGTTGGCGAGGTAGAAGTCGAACCGCTTCTCGAGTGTGTCGTTGGCGGCGATGAACGAATTGATCTTCGCCTCGCCGACGCTGAGGATTTCGGGCGCGACCCATGAGGTCGCCTCGCCGAACGCAGTGTAGAGGTCGATCGCCTGCGCTTGGCGTTCCTGGTTGGCCGCGACGCGCAGATCCTCGTCGGCCTTGAGGCTGATGTAGACGTAGATGCGCGCGATGGTGCGGCCGAGATCGGATTGCGCGACGAGCGCCCGGGCGAGCGCGTCGGCGCTGGTGCCGAGCGTGCCCTGATACTTCTTCATCCCCGGGATCGCGGCGAGCGCCTGCTTGCGCGCTTCATCCCAGGCGGCGTCGCTCGGATAGAGGTCGGTCAAATCCCATTGTGCGGTATCGGCGGTCATCGTCTCATCCTGCGCCCAGGCGGGCATGGCGGCGGCGAACGCGGCAACTGCGGACGCGGCCAGGGTTTCACGGCGGGTAAGCTCGGTCATGTCGGTCCCCCGGTGCTCGACGCCGAAAGGACTCCGGCGCGGCGGAATGCGATGCTTCCTGCCAGAGCCGCGAGTGCTTGACCAGACTAGCGCACCGACGCCGCACCGAAAGCGGTCCGCTCTCCACAACTTCCCGGTTGATTTTTATAACACGTTATATATCCTGTTATGCGTCACTCGGAAGGGAAAGCGGATGGACGGCGACATTCTAGCGGAACTGGGCTCCGCGTTTCTCGGGAGCCGCTTGAAGCGACTTGCGGAGCGGATGCAAGCGGACGCGGCGCGGATCGCGGCGGAAGCCGGCTTGCCCGTCCAGCCCGCTCATCTGCCATTGCTTGCCGCGCTGGACCGCCATGGGCCGCTCACCGTCGGGCGAGCAGCCGATGTGCTGGGCGTCAGCCAGCCCGGCGTGACGCGCACGTCGGCCGCGCTGCAACGCCTGCGCCTGATCGAGATGCGGCACGACGGAAAGGACGCACGCCGCCGAACGATCGCGCTCACGCTCTCGGGCGCGGCGCTGGTCGCGCGCGCAAGGGCGCTGCTGTGGCCCCGATTCGAGCAGGCGATAGACGAGCTGTGTGCGCCGATCGAAGGGCCGCTCCTCGATCAGCTCGCCGCAATCGAGCGTGCGCTTTCGCAGCGCCCGCTCTATTCGCGCGCGGCGGCGTTCCAGCCGTTCGCGGGGCTCTCGATCCATCCCTATGCCGCCGATCTCGCTCCCACCTTCTATGCGATCAACGCGGCGTGGATCGAAGCCCTGTTCCAGCTGGAACCGACCGACATCGACGTGATGACGCACCCTTATGAACGCATCATCGCGCCCGGCGGGGACATTCTGTTCGTCGAGGCGGAAGGAATGGGAATCGTGGGAACCTGCGCGCTACAGAAAACAGGCACGCGCCAGTTCGAGCTCATCAAGATGGGCGTGCTCGAAGCGGCAAGAGGGCGCAGGGCAGGAGAATTCCTGCTGCACGCGACGATCGCGCGCGCCATGGAGCTCGGCGCCGACCGACTGTATCTGCTGAGCAACGCCAGGAACGTTGCGGCGGTCCATCTGTACGAGAAGCTGGGTTTCGTCCACGATTCGGGAATCATGGCGGAGTTCGGCGCGCGATACGACCGGTGCGATGTCGCAATGCTCTATCGCCCCGCCGCCGCCGGCCGATGACAAAAAGGGCCGGGAGACATGCCCCCGGCCCCTCTTTCAGGCTGTCGGCCAGCCTTGGGCTGATCCGCCGACAGCCATGCTGCCGACGGGCCTAAGCGGCTTAGAAGTCCATGCCGCCCATGCCGCCCATGCCGCCCGGCATCGCCGGGGCGGGCTTGTCTTCGGGCAGCTCGCTCACCGCCGCTTCGGTGGTGATGAGCAGACCCGCGACCGAGGCTGCATCCTGGAGCGCGGTGCGCACGACCTTGGTCGGGTCGATCACGCCGGCAGCCACCAGATTCTCGTAGGTGTCGGTCGCGGCGTTGAAGCCCTTGGTCTCGTCATTCTCGCGCAGCAGATTGCCCGAGACGACGGCGCCGTCGAAGCCGGCATTCTGCGCGATCTGACGCAGCGGGGCCTCGATCGCCTTGCGGACGATGTCGATGCCGCGGCTCTGGTCGTCATTCTCGCCCTTGAGGCCGTCGAGCGCCTTGGTGGCGTAGAGCAGCGCCGTGCCGCCGCCCGAGACGATGCCTTCCTCGACCGCGGCGCGGGTGGCGTGCAGCGCGTCGTCGACGCGGTCCTTGCGCTCCTTCACCTCGACCTCGGACGCACCGCCGACCTTGATCACGGCGACACCGCCGGCGAGCTTGGCCAAGCGCTCCTGGAGCTTCTCGCGGTCGTAATCGCTGGTGGTGTTCTCGATCTGCTGGCGGATCTGCTCGGTCCGCGCCTTGATCGAGTCGGCCTCACCGGCGCCGTCGACGATCGTGGTGTTGTCCTTGTCGATGGTGACGCGCTTGGCGGTGCCGAGCATACCGAGCGTGACGCTCTCGAGCTTGATGCCGAGATCCTCGGAGATCACCTCGCCCTTGGTCAGGACGGCGATGTCCTCGAGCATCGCCTTGCGGCGATCGCCGAAGCCCGGCGCCTTGACGGCGGCAACCTTGAGGCCGCCGCGCAGCTTGTTGACGACGAGCGTCGCGAGCGCCTCGCCCTCGATGTCCTCGGCGATGATCAGCAGCGGACGGCCCGACTGCACGACCGCCTCGAGGATCGGCAGCATCGACTGGAGGTTCGAGAGCTTCTTCTCGTGGATGAGAATGTACGGATCGGAAAGCTCGACCGACATCTTTTCCGGGTTGGTGATGAAATAGGGCGACAGATAGCCGCGATCGAACTGCATGCCCTCGACGACGTCGAGCTCGAATTCGAGACCCTTCGCCTCTTCGACGGTGATCACACCTTCCTTGCCGACCTTCTCCATCGCCTCGGCGATCTTCTCGCCGATTTCCTTGTCGCCATTGGCCGAGATGGTGCCGACCTGCGCGACTTCGGACGAGCCCGAAATCGCCTTCGAACGCGCCTTGACGTTCTCGACCACGGCCTTGACCGCAGTGTCGATGCCGCGCTTCAGGTCCATCGGGTTCATGCCGGCGGCGACCGACTTCATGCCTTCGCGCACGATCGCCTGGGCGAGCACGGTCGCGGTGGTGGTGCCGTCACCGGCGAGGTCGTTGGTCTTCGAGGCCACTTCGCGCACCATCTGCGCGCCCATGTTCTCGAACTTGTCCTTGAGCTCGATCTCCTTGGCGACGGTGACGCCGTCCTTGGTGATGCGCGGGGCGCCGAAGCTCTTGTCGATCACGACGTTGCGGCCCTTGGGGCCCAAAGTGACCTTGACCGCGTCGGCGAGGATGTCGACGCCGCGCAGGATGCGCTCACGCGCGTCACGCGAGAATTTTACGTCCTTGGCTGCCATGTTGGCTGTTCCTTTGTCTCTTGCGTCACTCCAGCGGAAGCTGGAGTCTTGTCATTTCACAGAGATGCCAGCTTCCGCTGGCATGACGATTGGGGATGCGATCAGCCCTCGACGATGCCGAGGATGTCGCTTTCCTTCATGATCAGCAGGTCTTCGCCGTCGACCTTGACCTCGGTGCCCGACCACTTGCCGAACAGGATGCGGTCACCCGCCTTGACGTCGAGCGGGGTGACCTTTCCGTCATCGGCCTTGGCACCCGCACCAGCGGCGACGACCTCGCCCTCCTGCGGCTTTTCCTTGGCAGTGTCGGGAATGATGATACCGCCGGCCGTCTTTTCCTCGGCCTCGACGCGGCGAACCAGCACACGATCGTGCAACGGACGAAATTTCATGCGCCATCCTTTCCTTGGTTGAGCATTGGTTGAAGCTTCTGGCACTCACCGACGGCGAGTGCCAACAACGCGCCATATGCGAACCGGCTTCTGGATCGTCAACAGGTAGCGGCGATGATTTTTTCGCGTCGATTGTCCGGCCGCGCGCGCCTGTATTGCCCGCATAAGACGGCGTTGCCTCGCGCCTCGCATTGCCCTAGGCAGAAGACCACTCGATTGCGGGGAAACGAGGGAGCGACACGGTGAAGCTGGTTCGAGGTGCCTGGAAGCTGCTGGTCGGGATCAAGGACGCGCTCGTCCTGATCGCGATGTTGCTCTTTTTCGCCGCATTGTGGGCGGTGCTTTCGGCCCGCCCGGCGCCGACGACGATCGGCGACGGCGCGTTGCTGCTCGATCTCGACGGCACGATCGTCGAGCAGCCGGCGGACACGGTGTCGTTCACGCTGGCGGGGCCGCAGGAAACGACCCGCGAATTCCGGCTGCGCGACCTGGTGCGTGCGATCGATGCCGCCAAAGACGATGACAAGGTCAAGGCGGTCGTGCTCGATCTCGATCACTTCCAGGGTGGCTATCCCGCCGCGCTCAGCGCGGTGGGCGACGCGCTGGGCCGCGTGCGCGCGAGCGGCAAGCCGGTGCTCGCCTACGCCACCGCCTACACCGATGCCGGTTATCGCCTCGCGGCCGAGGCGAGCGAGATCTGGATGAACCCGATGGGCGGCGCGCTGTTCATGGGGCCGGGCGGATCGCAGCTTTACTACAAGGGCCTGATCGACAAGCTGGGCGTCGACGTCCACGTCTTCCGCGTCGGCAAGTTCAAATCCTATGTCGAGCCCTATACCCGCGCCGACAAATCGCCCGAGGCGGCCGAGGCCGATCGCGCGCTCTACGGCACGATCTTCGCGCAGTGGCAGGAAGGCGTGAAGAAGGCGCGGCCCAAGGCTGAGATCGCGCCGTTCCTCACCCAGCCCGCGCAGGTGATCACCGCCGCCAATGGCGACATCGCGCAAGCCAATCTGAAGGCCGGCATCGTCGACAAGCTCGCCGGCCGCATCGATTTCGGCAAGCGCGTCGCCGAGATCGCGGGCGCGGGCGACGACAAGGTCGCGGGCAGCTTCGATGCGATCGATTACGACGCCTATGTCGAGGCGCATCCGGCCAAATCGGGCGGGCCCGCGATCGGCGTGCTGACCGTGGCGGGCGAGATCGTCGACGGCGAGGCCGGCCCCGGCACGGCCGGCGGCGACAGCATCACCAAGGCGATGCTCGAAGGGCTCGCCAAGAACGACTTGAAGGCGCTCGTCGTGCGCGTCGATTCGCCGGGCGGATCGGCCTTCGCCTCCGAGCAGATCCGCGAAGCGATCCTGCAGGCCAAGGCGAAGGGCCTGCCGGTCGTGGTCTCGATGGGCAGCCTCGCGGCGTCGGGCGGCTATTGGGTCTCGACCGCGGGCGATGCGATCTTCGCCGAGCCCAACACCATCACCGGATCGATCGGCATCTTCGGGATCGTCCCGACCTTCGAGAACACGCTGAAGAAGATCGGCGTCACCAGCGACGGCGTGAAGACGACGCCGCTCTCGGGCCAGCCCGATGTATTCGGCGGCACCACGCCGGAGGTGGACGCGATCTTCCAGGCGGGCATCGAGCACGGCTACCGCGAGTTCATCGCGCGCGTGTCGAAGGCACGCAACCTCACGCCCGAGCGCGTCAACGAGATCGCGCAGGGCCGGGTGTGGGACGGCGGCACCGCGCGCCAGCTCAAACTGGTCGACCGCTTCGGCGACATGAATGATGCGATCGCCGAGGCGGCGCGGCGCGCCAAGCTCGATCCGAAGGACGTCCATCCGGTGTTCCTCGAGAAGAAGCCGAGCTGGCTGGCCAAGCTCGCCACGCAGATCGCCCGCAAACAGCAGGGCGACGATACCGACGCGGCGGGCGATATATTCACCCGCATCGCGCGCGATCGCCGGGCGGTGTTCGCGCAGGTGCTGGGCGACATGCGGCGGATGTCGCATGGCGCGGCGATCCAGGCGCGCTGTCTCGAATGCGCCGCGATGGGGCCGGTCGCGCCCTCGCCCGCCGATACCCGCCTGATGGACGCCGTGCTGGCGAAGCTCGCGCTGTGATCCACATCCGCGCCGCGCGGCCCGAGGACGCCGCCGCCATCGCCGCGATCTACGCGCCGCACGTCATCAGCGGCACCGTGTCGTTCGAGACCGAGGCGCCCGACACGCGCGCGATGCGCGGGCGGATCACCGCGTCCGACGGCTATTATCCCTGGCTGGTCGCGATCAACGGCGACGACGAGGACGGCGGCATCCTGGCCTATGCCTATGCCACCCGCTTCCGCGACCGGCCGGCCTATCGCTATGTGGTCGAGACCTCGATCTACGTCGCCGGCCCGGTGCAGGGACAGGGCACGGGGCGCCTGCTCTATCGCGCGCTGATCGACACGCTGCGCGCGCAGGGCTTCACCCAGGCGATCGGCGCGATCGCGCTGCCCAACGACCATTCGATCGCGCTCCACGAGGCAACCGGCTTCCGCCGCGCGGGCGTCTATCGCGAGGTCGGCTACAAACACGGCCAATGGATCGACGTCGGTTTCTGGCAGTGCGAGCTGAACGATTCGGCGGTGCCGCCGGTCGAGCCGAAACCGTTCAGCGAGGTGGGCGTGGTACGGAGCTAAGGCTCGTTCGGGCGCCCCCGATAAGAGGGGAGCGCGAGCTTCCAGTGGATCGCCGCCGCGCGCAGGCCGAAACCGGCGGCGGCCGCGATCAGCGCCGCCGCGAACGAGGGGGCGTCGATAAGCCGCAGGCAGACGTAGAGCGTCGCCGCCAGTGCGGCCGCCGTCACGTATATTTCCGGCCGCATCAGGATCGAGGGCTCGCCCGCCAGCACGTCGCGAATGATCCCGCCAAAACAGGCAGAGACGATCCCCATCACCGCCGCCGGCACCGGCGGCACGCCGAAGCTGAGCGCCTTCGCCGTGCCGAACACGGCATAAGAGGCGAGTCCCACCGCATCGAGCCAGTCGAGCGCCTTGCCGCGCCACCAGCGCTCGGGCGTCAGCCAGATCAGCAGCGCCACACCCAGGCAGATCAGCGCCACCAGCCGGTCCTGCACCCAGAAGACCGGCGCATCGATGAGCAGGTCGCGCACCGTGCCGCCGCCGACCCCGGTGATCAGCGCGAAGAACGAGAGCGTCACCAGCGTCTGCCCGCGTCGCGTGGCCGCGAGCGCGCCGGTGGCGGCAAACACCGCAATGCCGAACATGTCGAGCCAGGGAAGGATGGGGCCGATCTGCCAGGGTGCCTGATCCATTCGGTCTTGGTAGAACAAGAGCGGGGCCGAGGGAACGGGAGGAAAGAATGCAGCGCGCGCAGGCCCCGATGTCGACAAAATGAGACCGGCGGTCAGGTTCGGGGTGGAAACGATGCGCGCACCTCGGCAAAAGGCACGACATGCAGCGCTATGAGTCCCCGATGATCGCCGCGGCCATCCTGCTCGCGGCGCTGGCCGGTTTCGTCGACGCGATCGCCTATATCAGCCTCGGCGGCTTCTTCGCCTCGTTCATGAGCGGCAACACGACGCGGCTCGGCGTCGGGCTGGCGACCGGCGTATACGGCGACGTCTGGCGCGCGGGATCGCTGATCCTCGCCTTCCTGTGCGGAGTCGTGATCTCCTCGATCCTGTCCGCGCGGTTCGAGCGGCACCGCAAGCCGGTGGTGATGGTCGCGGTCGCGTTGATCCTCGCGCTCGCCGCGCTCCTCACCCGCTTCGTCGACGGCGCGCTGCCGTTGCTGCTGCTCGCGACCGCCTTGGGCGCGGAAAACGGCGTGTTCCTGCGCAACGGCGAGGTCAGCATCGGCCTCACCTACATGACCGGCACACTGGTGCGGATCGGTCAGAAGCTCACCGACGCGCTGCTGGGGCGCGGCCCCGTCTTCGGCTGGGCGCGCTACTTCGTGCTGTGGCTGGGCTTTGCCGGCGGCGTGATCCTGGGCGGCATGGCGATCGGCGACCACGGGCTGGATGCGTTGTGGTTCGCGGCAGGAGGCGCGCTGGCGCTGGCCGGGCTGCTCGCGGTGCTGGTGCGGGACGGCGGGGCGAGCACGACGAAGACTTGAGAAGGGCGCCGCTGCAACAGGCAGCGCCGTCACCCCAGCGCAGGCTGGGGTCCATGACTGTTTCGATCGGTATTGACGTAGGGATACGTCGGGGCCTGAAGGACGCCGCGGCAAAGCCGCGCCGTCGGTCGGGGCTGGCAGCCCCGCCGGCCGATCTAGCCTAATTCGCGCGGATTTAGCTTCGCTAAATCCTGCGCCGGCTAGATGTGAATCGGCTTCCCCGTCACCGCCATCGCCGCTTCCTTGATCGCCTCGCTGTGCGTCGGATGCGCGTGGCAGGTATAGGCGATGTCCTCGCTGGTCGCGCCGAACTCCATCGCCTGCGCTGCCTGCGCGATCATCGTGCCCGCCACGCTCGCGATGCACCACACGCCGAGCACGCGGTCGGTTTTGGCGTCGGCGATCACCTTCACGAAGCCGTCGGGCTCGTGGTTGGTCTTGGCGCGGCTGTTGGCGAGCATCGGGAACTTGCCGACCTTGATCTCGCCCTTCTCCTTTGCCGCCTCTTCGGTGAGGCCGACCCCGGCGATCTCGGGCCAGGTGTAGACCACGCTCGGAATCACATCGTGGTTCACGATGCCGGTCTGCCCGGCGATGTTCTCAGCCACCGCGATGCCCTCGTCCTCGGCCTTGTGCGCGAGCATCGGGCCGGGGATGACGTCGCCGATCGCCCACACGCCGGCAACCTTGGTCGCGAAATCGTGGTCGGTCTCGATCTGCCCGCGCTGGTTGGTCTCCAGCCCGATCTTGTTGAGCCCGAGCCCATCGATGTTGGGACGCCGCCCGATCGACACCAGCACGCAATCGGCGGTGATCGTCTCCGCCTCGCCGCCCTTCGCGGGCTCGACGGTGATCGTCGCCTTCTTGCCCTTGACCGCAACGCCGGTGACCTTGGTGCCGAGCTTGAATTCGACGCCCTGCTTCTTGAAGATCTTGTTGGCTTCCTTGCGGACCTCGCCGTCGAAGCCGGGGAGGATCTGGTCGAGGAATTCGACGACGGTCACCTTCGCGCCGAGCCGCCGCCACACGCTGCCGAGCTCGAGCCCGATCACGCCGCCGCCGATCACCACCATGTGCTCGGGCACCTTGGGCAGCTCGAGCGCGCCTGTCGAATCGACCACTACCTTCTGGTCGATCTCGACGCCCGGGAGCGGCGTCACCGACGAGCCGGTCGCGATGACGATATTCTTCGCGGTCACCTTCTCCTTGCCGACCGAAACGGTATGCGCGTCCTCGAACGACGCCTTGCCCTTGAGCCACGTCACCTTGTTCTTCTTGAACAGGAACTCGATCCCGCCGGTGAGCTGCTTGACCGCGTCCTTGCGCTGGCCGTGCATCGTGTCGAGATCGAGCTCGGGCGTGACCTTGATGCCGAGCTTGGCCATCGCGCCGCCGGCGGCCGCCTCGAAATATTCGGACGCGTGGAGCATCGCCTTGGAGGGAATGCAGCCGACGTTGAGGCAGGTGCCGCCCAGCGTCTCGCGGCTTTCCGCGCAGGCGGTCTTCAGCCCCAACTGCGCCGCGCGGATCGCCGCGACATAGCCGCCCGGCCCGGCGCCGATCACGAGGACGTCATAGTCGTATTCAGCCATAAATTCTCCGTTCCCCGGCGAAGGCCGGGGTCCAGTTACGGCCGGCCCGATGCTGGGCCCCGGCCTTCGCCGGGGAACATAGGGATGATTACAGGTCGATCAAAATCCGCGTCGGATCCTCGATCGCGTTCTTCAAGGCAACGAGGAAGGTCACCGCCTCGCGGCCGTCGACCAGGCGGTGGTCGTAGCTGAGCGCGAGGTACATCATCGGACGGATCACGATCTCGCCGTCGCGGACCACGGGGCGGTCCTCGATGCGGTGAAGGCCCAGCACCGCCGATTGCGGGGGGTTGATGATCGGGGTCGAGAGCAGCGAGCCGAACACGCCGCCGTTGGAGATGGTGAAGGTGCCGCCCTTCATCTCCTCCATCTTGAGCGTGCCGTCCTTGGCGCGCTTGCCGAAATCGCCGATCGTGCGTTCGATATCGGCAACCGAGAGCTGGTCGGCATCGCGCACCACCGGCACGACGAGGCCCTGCGGTGCCGATACCGCGACCGAGATGTCGGCATAATCGTGATAGACGATCTCGTCGCCGTCGATCGCGGCGTTGACGCTCGGCACGTCCTTGAGCGCGAGGCACGCCGCCTTGGCGAAGAAGCCCATGAAGCCGAGCCGGACGCCATGCTTCTTCTCGAACAATTCCTTGTACTTGGTGCGCGCCTCGATCACCGCGGTCATGTCCACGTCGTTGAACGTGGTGAGCATCGCCGCGGTGTTCTGCGCTTCCTTGAGGCGGCGGGCGATCGTCTGGCGCACGCGCGTCATGCGGACGCGCTCTTCCTTGCGCGCGCCGCCCGCAGCAGGCGCAGCGGCGGCCGGAGTCGGTGCAGCCGCCGGCGCGGCCGCGCTGCCCTTCTGCGCGGCGGCGACGACATCGTCCTTGGTGATGCGGCCGTCCTTGCCGGTGCCGGTGATCGTCGCGGGATCGACGCCATATTCGAGCACCGCACGGCGCACCGACGGCGAGAGCGCGGCGGCCTCGACATTATCGGCGGGCGCAGGCGGCGTAGCGGCGGGAGGCGGTGCCTGCTCGGCCTGAGGCGCCGGCGTCGGTGCGGGCGCGGGGCTCGCCGCGGGTGCCGGGGCGGCCTTGGCGGCGTCGCCTTCCTCGACCGAGCCGATCACCGCGCCGACCTCGACCGTCTCGCCCACCGCGACCTTGTGCGCGCCCATCACGCCGGCGACCGGCGAGGGCACCTCGACCGACACCTTATCGGTCTCGAGGCTGGCGATCGGCTCGTCGACCGCAACCGCGTCGCCGGGTTGCTTGAGCCATTCGCCGAGCGTGGCTTCGGTGATCGATTCG
Source organism: Sphingomonas sp. (assembly GCA_035538935.1). Taxonomy (GTDB): domain Bacteria; phylum Pseudomonadota; class Alphaproteobacteria; order Sphingomonadales; family Sphingomonadaceae; genus Sphingomonas. Next base: position 89,740 of record DATLJH010000004.1, on the reverse strand, counting down.
CCCAGAGTGGGGACTTTGACTTCGGTCATTCTCTACCTCGCCACCCCAGCGAACACTGGGGTCTTTCAGTAATCGGGAGACTCCAGCTTTCGCTGGAGTGACGTGAAACTCAAGCCTTGCGCTTCCGCCTGATCTCCTCGCGGACATTGTGGCCCAGCGCCTCGGCCACCAACGCGCTCTGCTCCATCTGGTGCCGCTTCATCAGCCCGGTCGCGGGCGACGCCGCCGCGGTGCGACCGGCATAACGCGCGCGCGCGACCGGCACCTTGGCGTCGGCGAGGCTTTGTTCGATGAACGGCTCGGCGAGGAACCAGGCGCCGTTGTTCTTCGGCTCTTCCTGCGCCCACACCACGTCCTCGAGATTGGGCATCTTCTTGAGGCGCGCCGTGAGCGGTTCGCCCGGGAAGGGATAGAGCTGCTCGATCCGGACGATCTGGGTGTTCTTGTCGCCCGCGGCATCGCGCGCTTCCATGAGATCGTAGGCGACCTTGCCCGAGCACAGCACCAGCCGCTTGGTGTCCTTGTCCGCCGGCGCCGAGGGATCGGAGAGGATGCGGCGGAAATGGCTGTCGCCGAGGAAATCCTCCGCCTTCGATACCGCCATCTTGTGCCGGAGCAGCGACTTGGGCGTCATGATGATCAGCGGTTTGCGGAAGCTGCGGTGCATCTGCCGGCGCAGCAGGTGGAAATAATTGGCCGGCGTGGTGCAGTTCGCGACCTGCATATTGTCCTGCGCGCACAACTGCAGATAGCGTTCGAGCCGCGCCGAGCTGTGCTCGGGCCCCTGCCCTTCATAGCCGTGCGGCAGCAACAGCACGAGCCCGTTGGCGCGCAGCCACTTGGCCTCGCCCGCGGCGATGAACTGATCGATCATGATCTGCGCGCCGTTGGCGAAATCGCCGAACTGCGCTTCCCACAGCACCAAAGTCTTGGGGTCGGCGAGCGCATAGCCGTATTCGAAGCCGAGCACGCCATATTCGCTCAAGGGACTGTCGAGCACCTCGAAGCGGCCATGCTCGACATGGTCGAGCGGCACATATTTGTGCTCGTCGGTCTGGTCGACCCACACCGCATGGCGCTGCGAGAAGGTGCCGCGCCCCGAATCCTGGCCCGACAGACGCACGCCATAGCCTTCGGAGAGCAGCGAGCCAAACGCCAGCGCCTCGCCGGTCGCCCAGTCGAAATGCTCGCCCGTAGCGAACATCTCGCGCTTGGCGTCGAGCACGCGGCCCAGCGTCTTGTGGATCTGGATGCTGTCCGGCACCGTCGTCAGCGTGCGGCCGAGCGCATCGAACAATTTCTTGTCGATGCCCGTCTCGACGTTGCGGCGCGCGGTCTCGGCATCGGCGGGCGCGTGCAGCCCCGACCAGCGGCCCGCGAACCAGTCCGCCTTGTTGGGCAGATAGCTCTGCCCCGCCTCGAACTCGCCCTCGAACAGCGTGGTGAACTGCTTGATGCGCTCGTCGATCCACGCCTGGTCGACCACGCCTTCCTCGATCAGTCGGCGGCCGTAGATTTCGGCGACGCCCGGATGCTTCTTGATCGCCTTGTACATCAGCGGCTGGGTGAAGCTCGGCTCGTCGCCTTCGTTGTGGCCGAACCGCCTGTAGCACCACATGTCGATCACGATGTCGCGGTGGAATTTCTGGCGGAACTCGATCGCCATCTTGCACGCGAAGGTGACCGCCTCCGGGTCGTCGCCGTTGACGTGGAAGATCGGCGCCTGGACACCTTTCGCCACGTCCGATGGATAAGGCGAGGAACGCGCGAACTTCGGGCTCGTCGTGAAGCCGATCTGGTTGTTGATGACGAAGTGGATGCAGCCGCCGGTGTTATAGCCCGGGAGCCCCGAGAAGCCGAAGCATTCCCAGACGATCCCCTGCCCCGCGAACGCCGCGTCGCCGTGGATCAGCACCGGGAGCGAGCCGATATGCTCGGCGAGATCGCCCGCGATCGTCTGGATCGCGCGGGTCTTGCCGAGAACGACCGGATCTTCCGCCTCGAGGTGCGAGGGGTTCGCGACCAGCGACATGTGGACGCTGATCCCGTCGAACTCGCGGTCGGTCGAGGTGCCGAGGTGGTACTTCACGTCGCCCGATCCGCCGACATCCTCGGGATTGGACGAGCCGCCCGAAAATTCGTGGAAGATCGCGCGGTAGGGCTTGCCCATCACGTTGGCGAGCACGTTCAGGCGGCCCCGATGCGCCATGCCGAACACGATCTCGCGCACGCCGTATTGGCCGCCATATTTGATGACGCTTTCGAGCGCGGGGATCATGCTCTCGCCGCCGTCGAGCCCGAAGCGCTTGGTGCCGACATATTTCTTGCCGAGGAACTTCTCGTATTGCTCGGCCTCGATCACCTTGGCGAGGATCGCTTCCTTACCCTCGCGGGTGAACTCGATCACCTTGTCCTTGCCCTCCATGCGCTCCTGGAGGAAGCGGCGTTCCTCGACATCGGAGATGTGCATGTATTCGAGGCCGACATTGCCGCAATAATTGCGGCGCAGGATGCTCACGATCTCGCGCAGCGTGGCATATTGCAGGCCGAGCGTGCCGCCGAGATAGATTTTCTCGTCGAGCTCGCTGTCGTCGAAGCCGTGATATTCGGTCCGCAGATCCTCCGGCATCTCGTGATGCGAGAGACCAAGCGGATCGAGATTGGCGGCGAGATGCCCGCGCACGCGATAGGTGCGGATCAGCATCATCGCGCGGATCGAGGCGTCGGCGGCCTTGACGATCGCGTCCTGGCTGACGGGTGCGGCAGCGGCGGTCGGCGCGGGCTTGCCGCCCTTGACCGGTTTGGGCGCGGATTCGCTCTGCGTCGGATCGAGCGCCGAAGTGAGGTCGTCGGTGGAGGTCAGCGGCCATGCGGGCTGCTGCCAGCTCGGGCCGGTGACGGTCGATTCGAGCCCCTCGAACCAATGCCGCCAGCCTTCCTCGACGCTCGCCGGATCGGCCTTGAAACGCTTGTAGAGCGTCTCGACGAACGCGGGGCTGACGCCGCCCGCGATCTCGCTGAAATCCTGGCCTTCGTAACCCATGACTTCATTCCTCAAACCCCTCTCCCATCGGGAGAGGGAGGGGCCCATCGCGTCAGCGATGGGAGGGTGAGGGTGAGGTGATGCCTTGTCCAGTCACCCTCATCCAACTTCGCCTAATCGGCTGCGCCGATAAGGCTCCGTATCCTTCTCCCACGGGGAGAAGGATTAACCCTTCAACACCTCGACCAGCGTCGAGCCCAGCTCGCTGGGGCTGTCCGCCACCTTGATGCCGGCCGATTCCATCGCGGCGATCTTGTCCTCGGCGCCGCCCTGGCCGCCCGAGACGATCGCGCCGGCATGGCCCATGCGGCGCCCGGGAGGCGCGGTGCGGCCGGCGATGAAGCCCGCCATCGGCTTCTTGCGCCCGCGCTTGGCCTCGTCCTTCAGGAACTGCGCGGCCTCTTCCTCGGCCGAGCCGCCGATCTCGCCGATCATGATGATCGACTTGGTGGCGTCGTCGGCGAGAAACAATTCGAGCACGTCGATGAAATTGGTGCCGTTGACCGGATCGCCGCCGATCCCGACTGCGGTGGTCTGCCCCAGCCCCGCATTGGTCGTCTGGAACACCGCCTCGTAGGTGAGCGTGCCAGAACGGCTGACGACGCCGACCGAGCCCTTCGAGAAGATCGAGCCCGGCATGATGCCGATCTTGCACTCGCCCGGCGTCAGCACGCCCGGGCAGTTCGGCCCGATCAGCCGCGACTTGGAGCCCGAGAGCGCGCGCTTGACCTTGACCATGTCGAGCACCGGAATGCCTTCGGTGATGCACACGATCAGCGGAATCTCGGCGTCGATCGCCTCGAGGATCGAATCCGCGGCAAAGGGCGGCGGCACGTAGATCACGCTCGCATCGGCGCCGGTCTTCGCCTTTGCCTCGGCGACGGTATCGAACACCGGCAGCCCGATATGCGTCTGTCCACCCTTGCCCGGCGTCACGCCCCCGACCATCTGCGTGCCGTAATCGAGCGCCGCCTGGGTATGGAAGCTGCCGGTCTCCCCGGTCATGCCCTGGGTGATGACCTTGGTATTCTTGTCGACGAGGATGCTCATTCGGACTCCTAGTTCCCCGGCGAAGGCCGGGGTCCAGTTACGAAACGCTCATGGCAGCGCGATACGATCGTACAGGTCTTCCCAATCGGGGTTCAGCCCTTCGATCTCCCGCAACTTCCAGGCTCGCTTCCATTCCTTCATTTGCAGCTCACGCTGCCGTGCTGATTCAATGCTGTCATGCGCTTCGAACCAAACCAGCGCGTGACAGCGATATTTCTTCGTGAAACCTTCAACGATGTCGTTGCGATGCTCCCAGATGCGCTTGGGCAGATCGCTCGTCCAGATGCGCTTGGGCAGATCGCTCGTCACACCGATGTAAATCGTTCCATTGCGCCGGCTCGCCATGATGTAGACGAAGCCAGCTTTTTCCACTTCGACGCTCTCCCAACTGGACCCCGGCCTTCGCCGGGGAACAGCTTACTTCAAGCTCTCATCAATACCCTTGCAGGCGACCAACAGCTCCTTCACCGCCTCGACCGACTTGTCGAAATTGGCCTTTGCCTCGCCCTTCAATTCGATCTGAACGACCCGCTCGACACCGTTCGCGCCGATCACGATCGGCACGCCGACATAGAGGTCGTCGACGCCATACTCGCCCGAAAGGTGCGCCGCGCAGGGAAGCAGGCGCTTCTTGTCCTTGAGGTAGCTCTCGGCCATCACGATCGCGCTGGTCGCCGGCGCGTAGAAGGCGCTGCCGGTCTTCAAGAGGCCGACGATCTCGCCGCCACCCGAGCGGGTGCGCTGGACGATCGCATCGATCCGCTCCTGCGTGGACCAGCCCATCTTGATCAGGTCGGGGACGGGGATGCCCGCGACGGTCGAATATTCGACCACCGGGACCATCGTGTCGCCATGGCCACCGAGCACGAAGGCGGTGACGTCCTCGACCGAGACGTCGAATTCCTCGGCGAGGAAGTGGCGGAAGCGCGAGCTGTCCAGCACGCCCGCCATACCGACGATCTTGTCGTGCGGCACGCCCGAATATTCGCGCAGCGCCCACACCATCGCGTCGAGCGGGTTGGTGATGCAGATCACGAAGGCGTCGGGGGCGTGCGCCTTGATGCCCTCGCCGACCGACTTCATCACCTTCAAATTGATGTCGAGCAGGTCGTCGCGGCTCATGCCGGGCTTGCGCGGCACGCCGGCGGTGACGATGCACACGTCGGCGCCGGCGATGTCGGCGTAATCGTTGGTGCCCTTGAGTTTGGCGTCGAAGCCCTCGGGCGGGCCCGCCTGCGCGAGATCGAGCGCCTTGCCCTGCGGAATGCCCTCGGCGATGTCGAACAGGACGATGTCGCCCAGTTCCTTCATCGCGGCGAGGTGGGCGAGCGTGCCGCCGATCATCCCGGCGCCGATCAGCGCGATCTTCTTGCGAGCCATATGTCTCCTCCGGAGCAATGCGCCGGCAAGAGCTTCGCCCGCGCGAAATCGAGCGCGACTTAGGCGCTTTGCCGCCCCGGGGCAACCCGTAAAGCGGAGGAGTCGAGGATTATTATTGCATATCGTTCGTAATAGCAATAGAGCGTCAGTGCGCCGCTTCGACCCCCGCGTAATAATCCGCGAGCACATCGAACGCCTGCTTGCGCACCCCCGTCTCGGACAGGAGCCCCTTGCGGTTCCAGCCCTGCTGGTAGACCGGATGCTGGCGCCGCGGCGACCGGAAATCCTTGAGCACCCATGGCGACATGCCGCGCAGGAACGGGATCTTCGCGGCCATTTGCAACGTATAGCGATAATAATCCGCCTGGAATTCCTCGCTGAACTTGTGCGTGCGCGCCGGATCGTGCTCGCCCGCGAGCGCACCGGCGCCGAGTTCGGAGAAGAGGAGCGGCTTCTTGTAGGCCGAGCGCCAGACGAAGGACGGCAAGTCCTTCAACGCATCGGGCGTGTACCAGCCGTTATAGGTGTTGACCGCCATGACATCGAGCGAGGGAATCAGCGGGTCGTCGATGGTGAAAACGCTCGTGCCACCCTCCTGCTTGCGGCCGACGAGCAGCGCCGCCGAGACCAGCCGTGTGTCGTCGAGCGCGTGCGCGTCCTTGGCGAGCGTCGCCAGGAACGTGTTGCGCGCATCGCTGACGGGGGTCTCGTTGCCGACGCTCCAGATCGCGATCGAGGCGCGGTTGCGGTCGCGCAGGATCTCCTCGGCGAGCATGTGGCGCGCGGTGGCGAGCGTCTGCGAATTATCGAACGCCACGCGCCAGTAGATCGGGATTTCGCTCCAGACGAGCAGCCCCAGCTCGTCGGCCATCCGCGTCGTCACCTCCGAATGCGGATAGTGCGCGAGACGGACGTAATTGCCGTGGAGCCCCTGCTTGATCTCGGTGAGCAATGCGCGCGCCGCCTCGGGCGTGATCGCGCGCGTAGGGTCGGCGCCGAACTCCTCCTCGTGGAGCGCGATGCCCGCGAGCCAGATCGGCTTGCCGTTGAGCAGGATGTCGTCGCCGCGCACCGCGATCGTGCGGAAGCCGATGCGATCCTTCCAGACATCGTCGCCCGCGGTGATGGTGACATCGTAGAGCCGCGGCGTCTCGGGCGACCAGCGTTCGAGTGCGGCGGGCGGGGGCACGCTCGCCGACCAGCGGCCCTGCGCATCGGCTTTGCCTTCCAGCCTCAGGCCGAGTTCGGGAATCGCAAGCGTCAGCGCGTGTCCGGCGGCGCCCTCGCCGTCGAGCATGGCGTCCACCGCGATCCGCCCATCGCGCGTCAGCCGCACCCAGGCATCGTCGACATAGAGCGCGGGCGTCGTCACCAGCGTCACCGCGCGGGTGATGCCGCCATAGGTCTCCCAATCGGTGACGGGCGGCGGCAGATCGGTGTCGCTGCGGTCGGAATCGACGCCGACGGTGATCTGGTTCTCGCCCTTCTTCACCAGCCCTGTCACCTCGAAGGCGAAGGTGGTGAAGCCGCCTTCGTGCGCGCCGACGGGCTTGCCGTTCACGAAGACGCGCGCACGATAATTGACCGCGCCGAAGCGCAGGAACTGCCGCTCGCTCGGCTTGGGGTCGGCCTGGAAAGTACGCTGATACCAGACGAGCCCCTGATAATGCCGCATCGTCACATCGTGCGTCAGCCACGACGACGGCAGGGTCGCGGTGGGGCTGCGCGCCATGTCATATTCGTAGAGCGCGCCCGGATCGTCGCGCATCGCGGCGGCGACGTCAGTGGTGTCGTATCGGCGGTGGCCGAGCCCGGGATCGCCGCCGTGGAACCCAGCCGTGCCGTCGCGATACGGATCGACCGAATAATGCCAGAGGCCCGAGAGATCGCGGTGCGCGCGCAGGTCGCCGCTCGCGAGCACAGGATGGACGGGCGCCACCGGCTGCGCACTCGCCATTCCGGGCGCCAATATCAGCGTTACCGCTAACAGAATTCGCCGCCACCACGCCGCCATGCGCCCCTCCTCTGTTGCTGTGAAGCTATGCGGCTCGGACGCCCACGTCCAGCCTCAGGCGGCGCCGTGGCCCTCGGCGAGATAGTCGGCGGAGCGCATCTCCTCGAGTCGGCTCACCGTCCGCTCGAACTCGAACGTGCCGTCGCCCGTGGGGTAAAGCGCGGCCGGCTCGGCATCGGCGGCGGCGAGCAGCTTGACCTTGTGCTCGTAGAGCGCATCGATCAACGTCACGAACCGCGCCGCCTCGTTGCGGCTCTCCGGCCCCATGACCGGAATGCCGACCAGAATGACGGTGTGATAACGCCGCGCGATCGCGAGATAATCCGCTGCACCGCGCGCCTCGCCGCACAGCCGCTTGAACGAGAACACCGCGACGCCCTTCAGGCTCTTGGGCACATGCAGCGTGCGGCCGCCGGGCACGGGAATGTCCTCGCTCGGCACGTGCGCGCGATCCTCGACCGGATAATCGGTGAGGCGGAAGAAGGCATCGGACAGTGCCTGCGTGGCGACCGGCCCGTTGGGGACGAGCCAGGTGTCCATCCGCCCCAGCCGATCGAGCCGGTAATCGACCGGTCCATTGAGCGGCAACACGTCGGTTTTCGCGTCGATCAGATCGATGAAGGGCAGGAAATGCTCGCGGTTGAGGCCGTTCTTGTAGAGATCGTGCGGTGGCCGGTTCGAGGTCGCGACGACGGTCATCCCGCGCTCCCACATCGCGGTGAACAGGCGTGAGAGGATCATCGCGTCGGCCGAATTGTTGACCACCATCTCGTCGAAGGCGAGCAGCCGCGCATCCTCGGTCAGCGCGCGCGCGACCGGCGGGATCGGATCGCCCGCCTCTTTCTTGCGTTCCTTGGCGAGGCGGCCATGCACCTCGAGCATGAATTCGTGGAAATGGACGCGGCGTTTGCGCTGGATGGCGAGGCAGCCGAAGAACAGATCCATCAACATCGATTTGCCGCGCCCCACTCCGCCCCAGAGATAGACACCCCGGGGCGCCTCGAGCTGGCGGCCGAGCGCGCGCCACAGCACGCTGCCCCGGCGCGGGCTCGCCTCGAGTTCGGCCGCGAGCGCATCGAGCCGACGCGCGGCAGCGGCTTGCTCGGCATCGGGGCGCAACTCGCCGGCCGCGACCAGCGCTTCGTATCGGGCGAGAACGGTGCTCATCGCCGCGTCGGCTTCCTGATCGTACCCGAAAAGCTCGCGACCTTGCCGTCCCCCTGCACCACGAGCCCGCGCAGGAACAGCAGCCGCCCGGTCTCGCGCAGCAGCTCGACCTGTGCTTCGATCGGTGCGCCCACCTTGCCCGCGCCGATGAACTGCACCGACAGATCGAGCGTCACCGCGGTGCCCGCCTCGATCACGCCGAACCCGCGCGAGGCGGCGAACAAGGCGATGTCGATGAAGGCGAGCAGCGCACCGCCGTGGAGATTGTCCTGCAGGTTCGAATGCTCGTGCCGCGGCGTCATCCGCACGCGCGCCGCACCGTTTTCCATGCGGAGCAGGAAGGGGCCGAGCAGGCTGTTGAAGCGCGTGGAGTCCGAAAGCGCCCATGTCATCCAGCCGGGATGATCGGCAGACTCGGCAAGGATGAAGGAAGCTTCGCTCAAATTGGACCACTCCGGCGAAGGAATGGATTTACAGAACCCGCTCGGCTTCCATCTTCTTGATCTCGGCGATCGCCTTGGCGGGGTTCAATCCCTTGGGGCAGACGTTCGCGCAATTCATGATCGTGTGGCAGCGATAGAGGCGGAACGGGTCTTCGAGCGCATCGAGCCGCTCGCCGGTCATCTCGTCGCGGCTGTCGGCGAGCCAGCGATACGCCTGAAGCAGGATCGCCGGCCCCAGGAACTTGTCCTGATTCCACCAATAGCTCGGACACGAGGTCGAGCAGCACGCGCACAGGATGCATTCGTAGAGCCCGTCGAGCTGCTCGCGCTGTTCGGGGCTCTGCAACCGCTCCTTGCCCGCGGGCGGCGGCGTCACCGTCTGCAGCCACGGCTTGATCGAGGCATATTGCGCGTAGAAATGCGTGAAATCGGGCACCAGATCCTTGATCACGTCCATCGCCGGCAGCGGCGTGATGCGGATCTCGCCCTTCAGATCCTCGATCGCGGTGGTGCAGGCGAGCCCGTTCTTGCCTTCCATGTTCATCGCGCACGATCCGCAGATGCCTTCGCGGCACGAGCGGCGGAAGGTGAGCGACGAATCGTGCTCGGCCTTGATCTTGATCAGCGCGTCGAGCACCATCGGCCCGCACTCGTCGAGATCGACCTCGAACGTGTCGTAGCGCGGATTCTCGCCTGTATCCGGATCGTAGCGATAAATCTTGAACCGCTTCACGCGCGTCGCACCGCCGCTCGCCTTATAATCCTTGCCCTTCTTGATCGTGCTGTTCCTGGGCAGGGTGAACTGGGCCATGTCAAAATTCCCGTGGAATGAGAAGGGGATCGATCGCGCGGATCAATACACCCGCTTCTTCGGTACGATATAGTCGATGTCGTCGGTGAGCGTGTAATCGTGCACCGGGCGATATTCGATGTTCGTCGTGCCGTCCTTGCCACCCCAGCCGTCGAAGCTGATGATCGTATGCTTCATCCAGTGCTTGTCGTCGCGCTCGGGGTAATCCTCGTTGACGTGCGCGCCGCGGCTTTCCTTGCGGTTGGCGGCCGAATTCATCGTCACCACCGCCTGCGCGATCAGATTGTCGAGCTCGAGCGTCTCGACCAGATCGGTGTTCCAGATCAGGCTGCGGTCGGTGACATGTACGTCCTGCATCCGCTGGTAGACCTTGGCAATCGCTTCGACGCCTTCGCCCAGCAGCTCGTCGTTGCGGAACACGGCGGCGTGCTTCTGCATCGTCTTCTGCATCTCGACGCGCACGTCGGCGGTGGGCGACCCGCCGTTCGCGTTACGGAAATGGTCGAGCCGGCCGAGCGCTAGTTCCTCCGACGCCTTGGGCAACGGATTGTGCGGGGTGTTGGGCTTGACGGTCTCGGCGATGCGCTTGCCGGTCGCGCGGCCGAACACCACGAGGTCGATCAGCGAGTTCGAACCCAGCCGGTTGGCGCCGTGGACCGAGACGCACGCCGCCTCGCCCACCGCGAACAGGCCCGGCACCACCGCATCGGGATCGCCGCCGCGAAGCTGCACGACCTCGCCGTGATAATTGGTCGGGATGCCGCCCATGTTGTAATGAACGGTCGGTACGACAGGCAGCGGCTGGCGCGTCAGATCGACGCCGGCGAAGATCTTGCCGGTCTCGGTGATGCCGGGCAGCCGCTCGTGCAGCACCTTGGGGTCGATATGGTCGAGGTGAAGGAAGATGTGATCCTTCTCCTTGCCCACGCCGCGCCCTTCGCGGATTTCCATCGCCATCGAGCGCGAGACGACGTCGCGGCTGGCGAGATCCTTGGCCGACGGTGCGTAGCGCTCCATGAAGCGCTCGCCCTCGCTGTTCGTCAGGTAGCCGCCCTCGCCGCGCGCGCCCTCGGTAATCAGCACGCCCGCGCCGTAGATGCCGGTCGGGTGGAACTGGACGAACTCCATGTCCTGGAGCGCGAGGCCGGCGCGCAGCGCCATACCGCCGCCGTCGCCGGTGCAGGTATGCGCCGATGTCGCCGAGAAATAGCAGCGACCGTAGCCGCCGGTCGCAAGCACCACGGCATGGCTGCGGAAGCGGTGGATGCTCCCGTCCTCGAGGCAGAGCGCGATCACGCCCCGGCACGCGCCGTCTTCCATGATCAGGTCGAGCGCGAAATATTCGACGTAGAAGTCGGCGTCGTATTTCAGGCTCTGCTGGTAGAGCGCGTGGAGCATCGCGTGCCCCGTGCGGTCCGCCGCGGCGCAGGTGCGCTGCGCGGGCGGGCCTTCGCCCATGTTCTGCATCATGCCGCCGAAGGGGCGTTGGTAGATCTTGCCTTCCTCGGTGCGGCTGAAGGGCACGCCGGCATGTTCGAGCTCGTAGACGGCCGCCGGCGCCTCGCGGCACAGATATTCGATCGCGTCCTGATCGCCCAGCCAGTCCGATCCCTTGACGGTGTCGTACATGTGCCAGGTCCAGTGGTCCGGGCCCATGTTGCCGAGGCTCGCGGCGATGCCGCCCTGCGCCGCGACGGTGTGACTGCGCGTCGGGAACACCTTGGTGATGCACGCGGTCTTGAGGCCGTTCTGCGCGCATTCCATCGTCGCGCGCAGGCCCGATCCGCCCGCGCCGACCACCACCGCGTCGTAGCTGTGATCGATGATCTTGTAGGCGGCGGGCATTAGGCGGGCGCTCCGGTGAAGGCGATCCTGAGGATCGAGAAGATGGCGATCGCCGCACCGACGATCGTGAACAGGTTGAGCAGCACGATCCACGCGATCCGGCCGGGGCCGTGGTCGTAATCCTCGATCAGCACCTGGAGGCCGAGGCGGAAATGATAGAAAACCGAGGCGACGAGCAGGATGAGGGGAAGCGCGACCCAGGGCGAGGCGATCCAGTCGATCAGCGTCGCATGGTCATAAGCCGGCAATCGCGCGATCGAGAAGACGAACCACAGGACGAGCAGCAGATTGCCGCCCGCGGTCAGCCGCTGATGCCACCAGTGATGCGTGCCTTCCTTGGCGCTGCCCAGGCCGCGCACGCGGCCGATTGAGGTGCCGTCGCCCATCTTATTTCCCCGCCAGCAGATACGCCCAGAAGGCGACGGTCGCGAGGACCGAGAACACCATCGTCAGCAGCGCGAACCTTCTATTGATCTTGAGCTCGAAGCCCGCGCCGGTATCGAGCACGAGGTGGCGGATGCCGCTCGCCATGTGCTGGAAGAACGCCCAGCTCAACCCGATCCCGAAGATATAGCCGAGCGCGTTGAGGCTACCGTTCGCATAGGTGAAGGTGTCGACGAACACCGCATAGGCGTCCGGCCCGGCGGCGAGCGCGGCGAGCCACCACACGAACAGGCAGGTGCCGACCAGCGCCATGCCGTCGCCGGTCGCGCGGTGGAGGATCGAGACCAGCATGTGCGGCCCCCATCTCCAGATCTGCAAATGTGGTGATAGCGGGCGCGTACGCCCAAGCTGCGTGGCCAAGACCCTGGTCCCTCGTTCGATGATGGCGCCGTATTAGTCCTCGCGGTGCGCGATGCAAGCCGCGAGCAACATCGTGCCGCTGCCTAACCGGCTCTTAACCAAATCGACCTAAGCCTCGGCCATCAACCCGCCTGGATGGGCGGGCGATCTGATTCTTCGGAGACGTCGCACGTGGACAATGGCAATCTCCCGGCTCCCGGAACGCTTGCTGCCAGCATCGATCTCGGCGCACGATTGAGGGTGTTCGACTATGACGGCTCGCTGGCCGCGGCGAGCAAGAAGGTATGGGGTCTGATCGAGCCCGACATCCGCGCGATCTCCGACGCATATTGGCAGCAATGGCTGCGCTGTTTCGCAGACGATCGCATCTGGGCGCCGCACGAGACCGAGAAGATGGTCGATCTCGGCATCGTTTTTCTGAAGAGCCGTTTCCTCGATACCTATGGCCGCGCCTGGGTCGAATCGGTCGAACGCTCGGTCGCTGCCGCCTATGCGGCGAACGTATCCCCGATGGCGCTCTTGTCGATGATCAACGCCAGCGATCGCGCCGCACTCGATTCGCTGATGGCGCGCGTCGATCGCAACGACACCGAACTGCCGACGCTGATCGACACGCTGATGCGCCTTTCCGCGCTCGAAGGCGAGGTGACGGTCGCACTCTACAATGCCTATCGGGAGCACAGTGCGCAGCAGGGCCGCGACCACCTCACTGCCGAATTTCGCGACGGCATCGTGACCCTGGTCGACAATGCGCTCCATGAAGGCGAGGTGCTGCGCGACCAGCGCGGCCGGGCCTCGATGCTCGCGCGCGGGATGCTGGGCAAGGCGAGCGAGGTCGCGGCGGCCGCCGAGCAGTCCGCCGTGGCGATGCGCGAGGCGGCGCAGACGGCGGCGGGGTTGATCCGGGCGATCGAGGATGCGCGCGGCGAGGTCGAGGCTGCGGCCGAGATCGCCACCCGCGCCTCGGGCCAGGCGGGTGCGGCGGTCGGCATGTCCGAAACCTTGAGCGACCACGCCAAGTCGATCGAATCGATCCTCGGCCTGATCCGCGACATCGCCGGACAGACCAACCTGCTTGCGCTCAACGCCACGATCGAAGCCGCGCGCGCCGGCGACGCGGGCCGCGGCTTCGCCGTCGTCGCGCAGGAAGTGAAGTCCCTCGCCAACCAGACCGCGCGCGCCACCGACGACATCGCCGCCAAGATCGCCGCGATCCAGTCCGCGACCCAATCCACCGTCGAGACCAACGCTTCGATCCGCGACACCGTCGCCGAGGTCCAGGAATCGGCCGATCGCATCCGCTCCGCCATGGAGACCCAGGCCCAGACCGTCACCGCCATCACCGCCGCCGTCGACGAAACCGCGCTCGCCGCCGACTCCATGTCCAACACCATCGCCGCCATCCGCGAAGATACCGAAACCGTCGCCTCCGAGATCGACAATGTCGGCCACGGCTTCGATGCGCTCGACGACCGGCTCGGCAGCCTCAAGCACAGCGCGGGCGACTTCGTCGCCAAGGTCGCTGCCTGATCATTTCGCGCCGGGGGAACAGCGATGGGCGATCCGAACCAGATCAGGGCGCAGCGCGCGGCCGCGATCGAGACGATCCGCAAGCGGCTTCAGGCTTATGATCGCGATGGCGCGATCGCGGCGGCGAGCGACGAGATCAGCGCGTTGATCGCCGATCACTGCCAGGAAATCGCCGATGCGTTCCTGGGCCCCTTTCTCGCCGATCCCGATCTGCGCGCGCAGGCCGGCGAGATGTCGCCCGACGCCTATGACCGCCAGCGCGCCGATTCGGCCGCTTACGTCCGCCAGAAATACGCACGCCCGCTGAGCGCCGAATGGATCGAGATGGCGCTACGCAACGCCGCGCGCTGCCACAAGGCAGCAGTGCCGATGCACGCTTATCTGTCGGCGCTTTCGGCCGGCCATACCCGCGTGATCGAGGTGATCCGCGAATCGAGCCCGAGCGTCGCCGTCGCCTGCCGGCTGGGCGACGTCATCCAGCGGCTCGCGATGGTCGAAGCGGCCGTGATGGCGGAGCATTACGGCCTGCGCGAGGAAGAACGCGCGCGCCGCCAGCGCCTCGCCCAATCGGCCGAGTTCCGCGACACGATCGGAATTACACTGGAGGCGACCGCCGAACTGGGCTCGCGCGCGCGGCTCCAGGCACAGAACGCGTCCACGTCGGTCCGCGGCATGCTCGGCAAGGCCTCCGAAGTCGCCGCCGCGTCGGAACAATCCGCGATCGCGATGCGCGAGGCGGCGCAGACGGCGGCGGGGTTGATCCGGGCGATCGAGGATGCACGCGGCGAGGTCGAGGCTGCGGCCGAGATCGCCACCCGCGCCTCGGGCCAGGCGGGTGCGGCGGTCGGCATGTCCGAAACCTTGAGCGATCACGCCAAGTCGATCGAATCGATCCTCGGCCTGATCCGCGACATCGCCGGACAGACCAACCTGCTTGCGCTCAACGCCACCATCGAGGCGGCGCGCGCCGGCGATGCCGGCCGCGGCTTCGCCGTCGTCGCGCAGGAAGTGAAGTCCCTCGCCAACCAGACCGCGCGCGCCACCGACGACATCGCCGCCAAGATCGCCGCGATCCAGTCCGCCACCCAATCCACCGTTGAGACCAACGCCTCGATCCGCGATACCGTCGCCGAAGTGCAGGAGAGCGCCGATCGCATCCGCTCCGCCATGGAGACGCAGGCCCAGACCGTCACCGCCATCACCGCCGCCGTCGACGAAACCGCGCTTGCCGCCGACTCCATGTCCAACACCATCGCCGCCATCCGTGAAGATACTGAAACCGTCGCTTCCGAGATCGACACGCTCCAGCGCGACTTCACCGAGGTCGACGATCGCCTCGGCAACCTCAACACCGCCGCCGATCAATTCTCCGCCAGCGTCGCCGCATAGCCGTCATGCCAGCGAAAGCTGGCATCTCGCTGATCTGAAAGACCCCAGCTTTCGCCGGGGTGACGAAGCGGCTAAGCCGCATCGATGCCCAACATCCTCCTCACCGGATCGAGCCGCGGGATCGGCGCCGCGATCGCCGAAACGCTGACGGCGCGCGGCGACGTCCGCCTGATCGGCCACGGCACCGCCAGCGGTATTCCGGCGGACTTCACCGACCCCGCCGCTCCGCAGGCGCTCTGGAACGCCGCACTCGACGCGCTCGACGGCCGGATCGACGTGCTCATCAACAATGCCGGCATCTTCGAGGTCGCGCCGCTCGACCAGCCACACGACGCCTGGGTTGCGGCGTGGGACCGCACGATGCGCGTCAACCTCACCGCGTCGGCCGAGCTCTGCCGACTCGCCGTGCGACACTGGCAGGAGCAGGGACGCCCCGGACGCATCGTCAACATCGCCAGCCGCGCGGCGTATCGCGGGGACAGCCCCGCGCACTGGCATTACGCCGCGTCGAAGGCGGGCATGGTGGCAATGACCAAGACGATCGCGCGGGCCTATGCGCGCGAGAACGTGCTTGCCTTCGCGATCTGCCCGGGCTTCACGATGACGGGCATGGCCGAGGATTATCTGGAAAGCCGCGGCGGCGACAAATTGCTCGCCGACATCCCGCTCGGACGCGTCGCCGACCCTGCGGAGATCGCCGATGCCGCGCGCTACCTCGCGCTGGAAGCGCCCGCGTCGATGACCGGCGCGGTGATCGACATCAACGGGGCGAGCTATGTCCGATGACCTCTTCGTCATCCCCGCGAACGCGGGACCCCGCTTTCCTGATGGCGGGCGGTTGGGTCTATATCACCGCCAGCCGGTATCGCGGCACGCTTTACACCGGCGTCACGGCCGATCTCGCCGCGCGGATGACGCAGCACAAGGCAGGCACGGGATCGAAATTCACCGCGAAATACGACGTGGACCGACTCGTCCTCGCTGAACCCTATCCAACCATCGAAGAGGCGATCGCGCGCGAAAAGGCGATCAAGAAGTGGCGGCGCGCCTGGAAGATCGAGCTCATCGAAGCAAGCAATCCCAATTGGAACGACCTGTTCGAGAGGATCAATGGCTGACAAGGTGAAGCGGGGTCCCCGCGTTCGCGGGGATGACGGACATGGGGCCGATAGCTGGAAGCTCACGCTGCCCTGCACCAAGGCGGAAGCCGAGCGGATCGAGGTCGACATGGAGGCGCTTGCCGCGCTCGATCCGCCGCCGGTGCTGATGACGAGCGAGGGCACGCCCGACGATCCCGAGGATTGGCGGCTCGAGGCCTTTTTCGAGGGCAAGCCGGACAAGGCCTCGATCGCCGCGATCCGCGCGTTGGTGCCGAGCGCGGCCGTCAGCAAGGCCAGGCCGGAAAAGGTGCCCGACGCCGATTGGGTGACGCTCAGCCAGCAGGGGCTGGAGCCGGTGCGCGCGGGGCGGTTCGTCGTTCACACCGCGGCGCACGACGTCGCCGACGCGCCGGGCATCCGCCGCTATAGGATCGAAGCGAGCCAGGCGTTCGGCACCGGACATCACGAGACCACCACCGGCTGCCTGATCATGCTCGACCGCATCCGCCGCCGCGGCGCGCGGGTCGATAATCTGATCGATCTCGGCACCGGCACCGGCCTGCTCGCCTTCGCCGGGATGCACCTGTGGCCGCGCGCCTATGCGACCGCGACCGACATCGACGCAATCGCGATCGACGTGACCGCGGAGAATGCCGAGACCAACGGCGTGCCGCTGGGGCTCGGCATGGGCAGGCTCGCGCTCACCGTCGCCGACGGCACCGCCAACGCGCTGATCCAGCGCCGCGCGCCCTACGACCTCGTCATCGCCAACATCCTCGCCGGCCCACTGATCGACATGGCGCCGGAGATCGGCGCGATCGCCGCGCCGGGCGGGCAACTGGTGCTTGCGGGGCTACTCCGAACGCAGGCCGCCGCCGTCGCCCGCGCCTATCGCCGACAGGGTTATCGGCTGGCCGAGCAACTCGATCTGGGCGACTGGGCGATTTTGCGGCTGAGGAAACGGCGCGTGTAAACGATCGCATCCAGCTTCAAATCTTACGCCGTCCGCCTCCAAATAAGCGAGAGAACAGCGCCCCTTCCAAGATCAGCTTTAGTAGCCGTTATTTTCATCGGAGAAGCGCTTGGGTTCAACCCACTCGCGTTTTTTTGCGGCGCGGCGTCGAAACAGAAATATCGTCCAGGGCACTGTGGACGCGAACATCAAAAAGCCGATGACGTAACCCAGCGTTGATGGCAATTCGACGAAACACAGTGCTATCGCAAAAGGAACGGCCGGCAGCCAAATTAAGAGACGAATATCCCACAAAAACAGGTCGTCTCGAACGCTGATCTGATCGTCGATAGCGCCAACAATCTCACTCAAAAAACCTCCCTCAGCCATGCTTGAGATCCCTATCCCACCACCGCCGGCGCCCTGCTTCGCGCGTAATCCTGCGTGCCCCTGGTGATCACCGCGTCCTCGGGCAGGATCGTCGCGATCGGAATGTCGGGCTCGGCCAGCATCTCCTCGTAGAGGGGCGCGAAATCGGTCTCCACCGTCACCCGCAGCAACTCGTCGAAGCTCGGGATCACGAAGTAATTCTGCTGGAAATCGTCGATCCGGTATTCGGTGCGCATCACACGGCTGAGGTCGAAGCGGATGCGGTTGGGGCTGGGATCGTCGAGCGCGAAACGGCTTTCGGAGAAGCTCGAGACGATGCCCGAACCGTAGATGCGCAAGCCGCCCGCTTCCTCGATCAGCCCGAACTCGACCGTGTACCAGTAGAGCCGGCCGAGATATTTGAGCGCGTGCAGCCCCATCGCCCGCTGCCCGCCGCGGCCATAGGCGGCGAGATAATCGGCGAACACCGGGTCCGCGAGCATCGGCACATGCCCGAACACGTCGTGAAAGACGTCGGGCTCCTGCAGATAATCGAGCTGGTCCGGCCGGCGGATGAAATTGCCCGCGACGAAACGGCGGTTGGCCATATGGTCGAAGAACACGTCGTCGGGCACCAGCCCCGGCACCGCGACGACCTGCCAGCCGGTCAGTTTCATCAGCCGTTCGGACAATTCCTCGAAATCGGGAATGCCGGGCTTGGAGAGCTTGAGCACGTCGAGCCCGCGCAGATAGGCGTCCGACGCGCGGCCGGGCAGCAGCCTGGCCTGGCGCGCGAACAGCGTGTCCCAGGTGCGGTGCTCTTCTTGCGTATAATGCGCCCAGTTCTGCGGGATCGTCCAATCGGCGGCGGCGCCCGCGGGCGGAGACTCAAGTACGTGCGTTTCCCCTGTCATGGAAAAGACATAGCATAATCGCGCCGATGCGCGAATATCGGCGGATGACGGCCTGGCCCCTCCTGAAGCATCTCGCGCTGCGGCTGGCGATGGCGTTCGTGCTGCTGATCGTCGGCTATTGGGCGGCCGGACTGACCGGCGGCGCCATCCCCGCCAATCCCGGCTGGCGCCCGCCCGCGCGGGGCATCACCATCTATGTCGAGACCAACGGCGTCCATACCGATCTGGTGCTGCCCAAGCGCGCGGGCGGCATCGACTGGACGCGGCTGGTGCGCCCCGAGCATTTCGGCGACCCGCGCTACGCCGGCTACGACCACCTCGCCTTCGGCTGGGGCGAGCGGCATTTCTACCTCGAAACGCCGACCTGGGCCGATGTCCGCCCGCTGACCGTGCTCCACGCCGCGATCGGGAGCGACGAGACGCTCGTCCATGTCGAATATCTGCCCGAACCGCGGCCCGGCCCGACGGTACGACCGATCGTGCTGCGCCCGGCGGAATATCGCCGTCTCGCCGCTTTCATCCGCGCGAGCATCCATGCCGCGCCGGGCGAAACCCCGCAAATCGACCGCGGCTATCAGGATTTCGACACCTTTTATGGAGCAAAAGGCCGGTATGACGCTTTGATGACATGCAACGCCTGGACGGGAGCGGCGTTGCGGCACGCCGGCGTACGCGTCGGCGCGTGGACTCCGTTTCCCGTGACGGTGATGGGATGGTTCTGATGGCGACACGTGCCGACGAGATAACGGCCCCTTCGAAGCTGGCGCTCGCCGCGGAACTGCCGCGCGCGATCTGGTCGATCACCAGCCATGCCTTCTCGCGTCAGATGCTGGCCGCAGCGCCCAAAGGCGACGGCCGCCCGGTGCTCGCGCTGCCGGGCCTGTTCGTGTCGGATCGCTCGAACTTCATCATGCGGCGTTATCTGTCGGCGCTCGGCTATCGCGCTTATGGCTGGGGCCTCGGCCACAATTTCTCGCTGCGCACGATCGGCCCCGACGGCGAGAAGCTGGGCGCGCGCATCGCGGGAATCACCGAGGAAACCGGCGATCCGGTGACGCTGGTCGGCGTCAGCCTGGGCGGGATCATGGCGCGCTTCGCCGCGCAGCGCTGGCCGGATCAGGTGCGCGAGGTGATCACCGTCGCCTCGCCCTTCGCAGGGAATCCGCGCGCGACCAATTTGTGGCGCACCTACGAATGGCTGACCGGCGAGCGCGTCGACGATCCGCGCCAGCAGGCGCTGCTCGCCGAGGCCGCCGCCCCGCTTCCCGTCCCCGCCACCGCGATCTGGAGCCGCAGCGACGGGCTGGTCAACGGCATGATCTGCCGCGCCGAAGACGACGGCGCCGGCCGCTGCATCGAGGTGCAGTCAAGCCATATGGGCGTGCAGCTCAAGCCCGAAGTGCTCCGCGCGATCGCGGATGTGCTGGGCGGAGAGACCTCAGCGACATAATCTTGTTCGCTTCGAGCGTCGTCGAGAAGCGGAGGCTACCGGTCGTTCGCGTTTCTCGACTGCGCTCGAAACGAACGGCGGCGTGGTCTCAATCCCCCGTCACTTTCACCGGCCCGAGATCGCCCATGCCGACGCTCGCGCTCGCCATCGCGAGCATCGCGTCGAGGCTCTTCTTGGCCTTCAGCCGCAGCTCCTCCTCGATCTCGATCCGCGGCTCGAGGTCGCGCAGCGCCACGTAGAGCTTCTCCATCGTATTGAGCGCCATGTACGGGCAGATGTTGCAATTGCAGTTCCCGTCGGCGCCGGGCGCGCCGATGAAGGTCTTGTCGGGCACCGCTTTTTCCATCTGGTGAATGATGTGCGGCTCGGTGGCGACGATCAGCGTGTCGCCGGTCATCTCCTTGGCGTAGGCGAGGATGCCGCTGGTCGAGCCGATATAATCGGCGTGATCGAGGATCACCGCCGGGCATTCGGGATGCGCCGCGATCGGGGCGTCGGGATGCTCGGCCTTCAGCTTGAGCAACTCGGTCTCGCTGAACGCCTCGTGGACGATGCACACGCCGGGCCACAGGATCAGGTCGCGCCCCGTCTTGCGCGCGAGATAGCCGCCGAGGTTGCGATCGGGCCCGAAGATGATCGGCTGACTCGCCGGAATCTGGGAGAGGATCTTCTCCGCCGACGAACTCGTGACGATCACGTCGGAGAGCGCCTTCACCGCCGCCGAGCAGTTGATATAGGTGAGCGCGATCGCATTGGGATGCTCGGCGCGGAAGGCGGCGAACTGCTCGGGCGGGCACGAATCCTCGAGGCTGCACCCGGCATCCATGTCGGGCAGGACGACGGTCTTTTCGGGGCTCAGGATCTTGGCGGTCTCGGCCATGAAGCGCACGCCGCAGAACGCGATCACCTCGGCGTCGGTCGCGGCGGCCTTGCGCGAGAGATCGAGGCTGTCGCCGACGAAATCGGCGAGATCCTGGATTTCGGGCTTCTGGTAATAATGCGCGAGGATGACGGCGTTGCGCTCCTTGCGCAGCCGATCGATCTCGGCGCGCAGGTCGAGCCCCGCCAGACTGCCGCCGATGCCGTTGCGTGCGTCCATCCTACATCCCCGTCTTGTCTCACCGCCATGTGGCGCTCACGCGCGGCGGGATCAAGGCATGGGAAACGGCGGATAGGCATCGAGCGGCAGCGCACCGCCGGCACTGCCTGCAGTCACGGCCTCGGCGATCGAGAGCCCAAGCGCGCTGCGCCCGACGATTTCGATTACGAACTGCGCCGCGACGATCGCGCCGATCCCCACCCACCAGGCCGGATGGACGCTGCCGCGCGTACGCTTGTCCGCGATCACGCCCGCGAGCGGGAAGAGCAGCAGCGCGCCGCACAGCCAGGCACCCACCCAGGGGATCAGCAACGGCGCGGGCAGCAGCCGTCCCAACCCGGGCGCGAGCAGGAACGACATGCCGCAATAGATCAGCCGCCGGTGCCACTCCGTCCGCCGACGCATCGCGATTCCCGCCCACAGCAGACCGGCGAAGGTGAGCACGGTGACGGGATTGAGGATCAGGAAATAGGCCGGCGTGAAGAAAAACGGCACATGCCCTTCGCGCGCCATGACGACCGTCGTGTAGATGCCCACCGGCACCAGCAGGCTCGCCCATGCCCCGCCGATCCAGCCGAGCCGGCGATGGTGCACCCGCGCGCCGCTGGTGATCAGATGTGTCTGGAAGACGTAGAAGGCCGTCCAGCCCATGAACAGCCATGCGTGGACATGGACGTGGAGCGGAGCGCGGAAGGTCGACCGCCCCATCAGCCATTGCAGCGAAAAGCCCGCGACGAGGGTCGCGGCCATGACGCAGGCGGAAACGAAGAAAAAGCGATGCTCCCGTGCGCCACGCGTGCGCGCACCGACGACTGTCGCCATGGTGGCCCCCAGCCCAAGCGGACACCCCAAAATGTCCGAACCGGATCATATCGCAACGCGAGTCATCGCGCAACCGCGGGTCAGCCTGTGCTGTTCTCGAGCACCTCCTGCAACGATCGCGAGGCATCCCAGCGCTCGGTGCTGCCCTCGTCGGCGAAGGTCACCTTCACCCGCGCGTCGATCCCCGCGGCGCGCAGCGGCATCGCGAAGCTGCGCTCGACCGCGTTGCGGGTGGCGTCGCGCGCGATTCTGATCATCGCGGGCGCGCGCGCCTGCTTGAGCAGTTCGGCCTGCCCGGCCTTGCGGTTGGCGGCGTCGAGATCGGCCTCGGCATTGGTCAGGCTCATCAGTACGCCGCCGCTGCCGTACTGGCGGATCGCCGACAGGTCGATCTGCGGCTGATCGGCCTCGACCGGCGGCAGCCGCACGGCGAGCGTGTCGGTGCTCGCGTCCCAGGTCACGTCGCGCTGGGTGAGCTTGCCGAGATCGACCTCGTAGCGGACCATGCCCGGCATGATCATCGTCTTTTCCGCCGTCAGCCCCAGCCGCGACTGTTTGGACGTCACCACCGCGACATAACGCGCGGCGAAGGCGGAGAGCCGGTTCTGCTCCTGCAACCCCTGCAGGCTCGCATTGGCGATCGTCACCGGATCGGGGCTGAGCTTGTGGCCGACATAGGATTGCGCCGCCCACATGATGCCGATCACGACGATCAGCAGAATCGCCACCGCGCCCGCGAACTTGGCGAGGAAGCCGCCCACGCCCGACCGGCGCGGCGCGGAAGGCGCCTCGGTCACGCCGCCATCCGCCATGTCTCGCCCTCCTCGATCACCAGTCCGCGCGCCCGCAGGTCGATCAGGTGCGCCAGCACCGATCGCTCTGCGGCAAGGTGCAGGCGCGGATCGATCCCGACGTACATGCGCGCGACCATCCCGGCCACGTCATGCACGCCGTCGCGCCCGATCAGCCGCAGGATCTGCCCCTCGCGCTGCTTTCGGTGCCCGATCAGCCCGCGCACCAGCCGGCGCGGATTCTCGATTACATCGCCATGTGCCGGGTAATAAATGCGGTCGTCGCGCTGCTGGAGCTTCATCAGGCTCGCCATATACGCCGCCATGTCGCCGTCGGGCGGCGACACCACGGTGGTCGACCAGCCCATCACGTGATCGCCCGAGAACAAGGCGCCCGTCTCGGGCAGCGCGAAGGCGAGATGGTTCGAGGTGTGCCCCGGTGTCGCGACCGCGACCAGGGTCCAGCCCTTGCCCTCGACGCGGTCGCCGTCGGCGAGCACGCGATCGGGCGCATAATCGCGGTCGAACGACGCGTCGGCGCGCGGGCCGAGATCGTCGAGCGCCAGCGGCGCGCAGCCGACGATCGGCGCGCCGGTCGCCTGCTTCAACGCGCGCGACAAGGGGCTGTGGTCGCGATGCGTATGCGTGACGACGATCGCGGTGACCGGCCGCCCCTCGATCGCGCGCAGCAGTGCGTCGAGATGCGCCGGATCGTCGGGCCCCGGATCGATCACCGCCAGATCGCGCGTGCCGACGAGATGCGTCTGCGTGCCGGTAAAGGTGTATGGTGACGGATTGGGCGCCAGCACCCGCGCCACCAATGGGTCGAGCGCGATGCGTTCGCCGGTCGGGGGTGCGTCCATGCCCATCGAGATGGCGGCTGGGGGCCGAATTGGCAAGATCGGGCGCGCGTGATGGTTCGCGCAGAGGCGCGGAGACGCAGAGATGTACCGCCTGCGGTATCGTCGGCCGCGCCAGCGGCCGATCGCTTCTCGCAGCCTCGGATTCCATGGTCTCGCTGACGCGAATCGGAACGGCCTTGCCGCGTCCTCTGCGCCTCTGCGCCTCTGCGCCTCTGCGCCTCTGCGCGAACATCCTCCTTCTTCTCTTCAAAAATGCAAAGGGCCGGCCCCGCGCTTGCGGGTGCCGGCCCTGGCCTCCTCCCCGTATGCGTTCAGTCGTCGGTGCCGACGTTGGCGAGATCCTGCTCGATGTCGCGGATCGACTCGTCGATCCCGGAAAGCGCCTCGCTGCGGTCCTCGGCACTGAGCTTGGCGTCGCTCTGCACCCGCATCCGCGCGGCGCGCAGGCCGGACAGCGCCGAACGATAAGCGTTGCGCTCGATCGCGTCGGTGTCGATCGACGTCGCGGCCGCGTTCGCCGCCAGTTTCGACGCTTCGGCGGTCACCTTCTCGATCCGGTCGGTACAGATGATGATCTTGGGCCGCGCGCCCGAATTGTCGTTGATGACGAGTTCGTCCTTCTTGTCGGTGATCGTGCAGTTGCGCGAGCTGACCTCGGGCATGTCGGCCATGATGTTGTCGGTCACGACCTTGCCGTCCTTGATCACCTGGACCCGCTTCATCGTGTGCACATTGCCCGCGATCGCGTCCTGGTCGGCGCTGGTCCAGCTCCACGTCGCGGGCGGGGCCGGCGGCGCGGGCACCGCGACGGGCGCGGCCGGGGCGGCCGACGGCGGCACGGGCACAGTCTCGGGCGGCGGCGGCGGGAGCGGCACATCCTGGCCGCTCGTCGTCGGCAAGGTAGCGGCCGTCGCAGCGGCGGCGGGCGCGATTGTCCACACCGCGCCGCTGTTGGGCAGCTCGACGCCGATCGTCTTGCTCACGCGGGTGCGGATCGTCTCGGCGGCTTGCGTGCCCGAGGCGGTGACGCCGAGCCCGGTGACGGTGACGAGCGCCACCGCAGCGATCCCGCTGGCCAGCCTCTTGCGCGAGGTCTTGTTGACGGACAGCATCTTCAGTCTCCCCTTCAGGTCGTTGATCGTATGGAGGTGGCACGCCGCCGATACCGCCCCGCCGTGCGCGGCCTTGACGATCGCGCAGGCATAGACGTGGCGGAAGGTGGCGCTCTTGCCGGCGAGGACGCGCGCGTCGTTCGCCATTTCCTGGTCGGCGCGGAAAGCGCGGAAGGCGCGCCAGGCAACCGGATTGAACCAGTGGACCGCGAGCACGAACAGCGCCGCCCAGTTCGCGATCAGGTCGCCGCGCGCGTGGTGGCCCAACTCGTGCGCCATCGCGAGGTCGCGCTCGTCCTCGTCGTAGCGCTCGGCGAAATCGCGCGGAAAGGCGACGTATTTGCGCAGCACCCCGAAGGCGAGCGGACCGGTCGCGGCGTCGGTCTCGACCACGCGGATGCCGTCGGCCGACATTTCCTCGCGCACCCGCCCGGCAAGCATCCGCCGGCAGAAGCGCGCATGCGCGACCAGGTGCCAGACGAAGAACCCCGCCGCCCCCAGCGCCCAGAGCGCGAGGACAATGAGCCCCAGCGGCAGCGGGTCGTGCGCTTGCGCGGCGGGCGCGAGGCCCAGCGGCTCGACGACGAACACGGTGATCGTCTCGCTCGCCTGCGCGATCGGCGCCGCGGCCGCCTCGCGCCAGTCGGCGGGCAGCGGCGGCAGCAGCAGTCGGAGCACCGGCAGCGCCCACAAGGCATAAGCGACCTGCGATCCGAACTGGCGCCGCACCGGCCCGCGCAACGCGAGCACGAGCAGCATCAGCAGCGTCGAGGCGATCAACGCCTCGGCACCCCAGGCGATCAGCGGCCCGGCGCTCATTGCTTGAGCTCCTTGAGCAGCGCTTCGATCTCGGCGATGTCGTCATCGGTCAGCGCGTCGCGCTCGGCGAGGTGCGCCACCAGCGGCGCCAGCCGACCGCCGAACAACCGGTCCATCAGCCGCCGCGACTCACCCGCGACATAGCCCTCACGCGCGATCAGCGGGCGATAGAGGTAGCGCCGGCCTTCGGCCTCGTGCGCGATCGCTTCCTTGGCCAGCAGCCGGCCGAGCAGCGTCTTGACGGTATTCGCGCTCCAGTCGCGCTCGGGCGCGATCCGTTCGGCGACGTCCTGGGCGCTGAGCGGGCTCTCCTCCCACAGCACCTCCATCACCGCATGTTCGGCATCACTGATACGCTCGGCCACCGCGACTCTCCCTAATGACTACAGATGTAATCGCATCGATTACGGATGTAGTCAATAGGTGTCTCTGGCTCCTGATCGATTCACCGAGCCTTGCCGTCACCCCGGACTTGTTCCGGGGTCCACGCTTCCAGACGCACCGTCGTCGCTTGTTGAGCAGTGGACGCCGGAACAAGTCCGGCATGACGGCGGAGAGGTGTCGGTGGCATTTACAGTTCCGGTGCCCGTCGTCGCGCTATTAACCTTCGAGCCCCTGCCAATTCCCGGCAATTCCACGTCTGGCACGCGCGCTGCATCTCCTTCGGCGCCCCGAGCGTTCAGCGCTTCAGCAGGGTGGGCCGGCCGCTTACCGATCTCGCGCCGGTCCACCCTCACCCGGCCGCCGCCATCCTTCTGATCCGCGCCGTCGGGCGTCAGGCTTCGGCGTTGCCCTCGGCGCCGAGCAGCTCGGCAAGCTCGCCCGATTCGTACATCTCCATCATGATGTCCGAACCGCCGACGAATTCGCCATGCACGTAGAGCTGGGGGATCGTCGGCCAATCCGAATAGGCCTTGATGCCCTGCCGGATGCCCTGGTCCTGCAGGACGTCGACGCTGTCGAACTCGACGCCGAGATGCTGGAGGATCGCCACCGCTCGGCTCGAAAAGCCGCATTGCGGGAACAGCGGGCTGCCCTTCATGAACAGGAGCACGTCGCTCCCCTTCACCTTCTCGTCGATCCGGGCCTGAACATCGTCGGTCATCGTCGTCACTCCTCTACTCGGGAACCCCGGTGGTGAGCTGGAGCGCATGGAGCTCGCCGCCCATCCGCCCGCCGAGCGCGGCATAGACGGCGCGCTGCTGCATCACCCGGGGCTTGCCCCGAAAACTCTCGCTCACCACGCGGGCGGCATAATGATCGCCGTCGCCCGCGAGATCGGTGATCTCGACCTCGGCGTCGGGAATCGCCGCGCGGATCAGCGTCTCGATCTCGTCGGCCCGCATCGCCATCGGGTCAGAGCTCCGACATCAGCTGCCGGCGCGCCTCGATCAGCTTCTCGTCGAGCACCACGCGCACCGCCGCCTCGTCGATGTCGAGCCCGGCCGCGGTCAGATCGCCGACGAGCTTGCGCACGACGTCCTCGTCGCCCGCTTCCTCGAACTCGGCATGCACCACGGCACGCGCATAGGCCTCGGTCTCCTCGGGCGTGAGCTTCATCTTCTCCGCCGCCCATTGGCCGACGAGCTTGTTGCGCCGCGCGGTCACGCGGAACGCCATTTCCTCGTCGCGGGCATATTTCGTCTCGAACGCGCGCTCGCGATCGTCGAAGGTCGTCATGTCCGGCTTTCCCTTGCAGCGCCTCACTCAGTGCAAGGAAATAGGGGCGTCGCCGCGCCTCCGCAACGGGCGAGCGCGCTCAATCGTCCATCGTCACCACGAGCTTGCCGATCGCCTGGCGCGCCGCCATCCGCGCGATCGCCGCGCCGCCTTGCGCCAGCGGAAAGGTCTCGGTGACGCGCGGCGCGATCCGGCCCTCGCGCCACAGCGCGAACAGATGCGCGACATGGCGTTGGTTCGCTTGCGGGTCACGCGCGGCGAACGCGCCCCAGAACACCCCGCACACGTCGCAACTCTTGAGCAGGGTCAGGTTGAGCGGCAGCTTAGGGATGCCCGCCGGGAAGCCGACGACCAGATACCGCCCTTCCCAGCCAATCGCGCGCAGCGCCGGCTCGGCATAGTCGCCGCCCACCGGATCGAAGATCACGTTCGCGCCGCCCGGCCCGGCCGCGGTCTTGAAGCGCTCGGCCAGGTTCTTCGACTGCGCCTTGTCGAACGGCGCATGGGGATAGACGAGCGCATCATCCGCCCCCGCCGCGCGCGCCGCCGCCGCTTTCTCCTCCGACGACACCGCCGCGATTACCCGCGCGCCAAACGCCTTACCCAATTCGACCGCCGCCAGCCCGACGCCGCCCGCCGCGCCGAGCACGAGCAGCGTCTGCCCCTCGGCAAGCCGCCCGCGATCGATGAGCGCGTGGATCGTGGTCGCATAGGTGAGCAGCAGCGCCGCGCCCTCGGCGAAGCCGTGCCCCTCGGGAAGCGCGTAGAGCCGCGCCGCATCGACCGCGACCTTCTCGGCGAACCCGCCATTGCCGATCACCGCGATCACGCGGTCGCCCGGCTGCCAGCCCTCGACGCCCGCGCCGATCTGCTCGATCACGCCCGCGATCTCACCGCCCGGCGCGAAGGGGCGCTCGGGGCGAAACTGATATTTGTCCTCGATGACGAGCACGTCGGGATAGTTGATCGCGCACGCCTTGACGGCGACCACCACCTGTCCGGGGCCGGCCGTCGGATCGGCGACCTCGCTCAATTCCAGAGTTTCAGGTCCGCCCGGCGCCCTCGACAGCAAAGCCCGCATGTCCGTTCACCCTCCCGATCCACGGGCGGTTCGCGGCCAGCCCGGATTCGAATTTCGAAATCGCGGTATCTTGTGCCAGCGTGAGGCCGATCTCGTCCAGCCCTTCCATCAGGCAGCGGCGACGGAACGGATCGAGCGAAAATTCGAAGCGGTCCTGAAAGGGCGTCGTCACCGTCATCGTCTCGAGATCGATCGTGATCGGCTGGTCTTGCGCCACCTCGATCAGCCGGTCGATCGCCTCCTGCGGCAGCACGACGGTGACGATCCCGTTCTTGAAGGCGTTGCCCGAGAAGATGTCGGAGAAGCTCGGCGCGATCACCGCGGTGATCCCCATGTCGCGCAGCGCCCAGGCGGCGTGCTCGCGGCTCGATCCGCAGCCGAAATTGTCGCCTGCGATCAGGATCGGGCTGCCGGCATGGCGCGGATCGTCGAAGATGTTGCCGGCCTCCGCGCGCACCGTCTCGAACGCGTGTACGCCAAGCCCGGCGCGCGTGATCGTCTTCAGCCAGTGCGCGGGGATGATGACGTCGGTATCGACGTTCTTGGCGCCCCACGGATAGGCTTGGCCCGAAACCTGGGTGACCGGCTCCATCAGCGCTGCGGCACCATCGCCGCGGGCGTTTCGGGCACCGGATCGGCCGCGCTCGCGGCATAGGCCGCGACGCCGCTGACGATTGCGCCGACAATCAGCAAGGCAAGTGCTTTCTTCATCGTGCGGCCCCCTTCATTCCCTGTCGTTCGTCATCAACTCGCGAACGTCGGACAATTTCCCCGTGACCGCCGCCGCCGCCGCCATGGCGGGCGACAACAGGTGCGTGCGTGCGCCCGGCCCTTGCCGTCCTACGAAATTCCGATTCGACGTGGAAGCGCAGCGTTCGCCCGCCGGCACCTTGTCGGGGTTCATCGCAAGGCACATCGAGCAGCCCGGCTCGCGCCATTCGAAGCCGGCGTCGACGAAGATGCGATCGAGCCCCTCCTTCTCGGCCTGGCGCTTGACCAGCCCCGATCCCGGCACGACCAGCGCACGCACACCATCCGCCACATGCCGCCCGTTGGCGACCGAGGCCGCGGCGCGCAGATCCTCGATCCGGCTGTTGGTGCAGCTGCCGATGAAGACGTGTTGCACGCCCACGTCCTGCATCCGCGTGCCCGGCGCGAGACCCATGTAATCGAGCGACTTCTTCGCCGCCGCGCGCTTCGAGGCGTCGGCGAAGCTCTCGGGATCGGGCACGATGCCGGTGATCGGCACCACATCCTCGGGGCTCGTGCCCCAGGTCAGCGAGGGCGCGATGTCGGTGGCGTCGAGCACGACCGTCTTGTCATAGACCGCGCCCGGATCGCTCGGCAGCGTCTTCCACCACGCGACCGCCTTGTCCCAGGTCTCGCCGCCGGGCGCCATCGGGCGGCCCTTGATATAGTCGAAGGTCGTCTGGTCAGGCGCGATCAATCCGGCACGCGCGCCGCCCTCGATCGACATGTTGGCGACCGTCAGTCGGCCTTCGATCGACAGCCCACGGATTACGCTGCCGGTATATTCGATGACGTGCCCTGTACCGCCCGCCGCGCCGATCTTGCCGATGATCGCCAGGATCACGTCCTTGGCGCCGACGCCGTAGCCCAGGCTGCCCTCGACGCGCACTTCCATCGTCTTGGAGGGGCTGAGCAGCAGCGTCTGCGTCGCGAGCACATGCTCGACCTCGCTCGTACCGATACCGAAGGCGAGGGCGCCCAGCGCCCCGTGCGCCGAGGTATGGCTGTCGCCGCACACCAAAGTCGTGCCCGGCAGCGTGAAGCCCAGCTCCGGCCCGACGACGTGGACGATCCCCTGCTCGGGCGCGATCGCGTCGATATAGTCGATGCCGAACTCGGCGGTGTTGCGCTCGAGCGCGGCCAATTGGTTCGCGCTCTCGGGATCGGCGATCGGCAGGCGCTTGCCCGTCGCATCGACCCGCGCGGTGGTCGGCAGATTGTGGTCCGGCACCGCGAGCGTCAGATCGGGCCGACGCACCTTGCGCCCGGCCGCGCGTAACCCCTCGAACGCCTGCGGGCTCGTCACTTCGTGGACGAGGTGGCGGTCGATATAGATCAGGCAGGTGCCGTCATCGCGCCGTTCGACAACGTGCGCGTTCCAAATCTTCTCGTAGAGAGTCTGCGGCCGATCGTGCATGATCTGCGCCATTAACCGAAAAGATCGTTACCGCAAGTGCGAACGGAATTTTGTTACGCCTGCGATGCGGGATCGCGCGGCGGCCCATCATTGCCCGAGCGGCGCCAGCGGCCCGCGAGCAGGCGTGCGATCATCGCCGGAATCCCCGGCCGCACGAACAGCCAGTCGCGGATCGCCTGCGCCTTGATCGCGCCGATCTCGCGCTTGTAGCCGCTGTCGCCCGCGCCCCAATCGACCAGCGCGATTCCCCGGTCGAGCCCGCGCAGCAGATTGCGGTAATCGAGCACGCGCCCTGGCGAATGCTTGGCGAACGCCTGATCGTAGCTGTTGGCGATGGCGTAGCGCAGCGCGCCGGCGTTGATGTCGAAAGCGAACGACACCGGCGTCTCCGCGATCGTCAGCAGCGCGCCCGACATCATCGCCGCGAGCGCCGGATCGGCTGCCGCCGCACGCCAGAACGCGCCGTGGCCGGTTGCGGTGAACTTGGCGTCGCGCCCGCCATCGCTGTGATCGGCGATCCAGCTCTTCTCCTCGATCGCGGCATAGGCGTCGAACGCCGCGGGAAGCGTCTCGCCGGTGGCGAAATGCCATCCCAGCGCACCGTGGCTCGCCAGATGCTTTTCGTGGAACCGGTTCTTCTTGAGCGTCGAGCTGCGCGGCCAGGTGCCTGTCGCCGTACCGCCCGCCATGTCGAGCACGTAGCTGTCGGCGACGAAGCGGTCGAGCACCGCCCAGCCACCGGCGCGCGCCACCGCGATCAGTGCCTCGAGTCCCGGGTCGCCGTCATAGACCGGGCCGACCCGCAGCGCGTTGACCTGCCTGCCGAGCTCAGCCAGCAGCAGCGCCACCTGATCGGCCTCCGCCGTGATGCTCATCGGAAAGCTGCGGAACGGCCAATAGCTGCCGGGCACGCTCGCCATACTTAGCCGGCGCGGCCCGGTGGCGATCATCGGCAGCGCGATCACCGGATCGCCCTCGCGTTCGACCACGATCGTCCGCGCCTCGCCGCCATAGGCCGCGAGCGCCGCCGCATACCATTGGAAGCGCAGAAACCGGTGCGTTTCGATCGCTTCGGCGGCAACCTTGTCGATCAGCCCCGACAATCCGTCGAGCGTGATCGCCCGCGCGGCGGCGGGCAGCCTCGAAAAGGCGTCGAGCGGCATGGGGCTGGTCATCCGCCCACGCCTGTAGCAGCGCCATCGTTACCAAGTGATGGACGCGCCAGTGTTTACGACTCCCGCACCCAGGCGCGCGCCTCGTCGATCTCGGCGAGATGGAAGACGCGGATTTCGGCGGGCAGAACGGCGCCCACGGCGCGCGTGATCGCACCGATCCAGCCCTTGTCGGTGACGACCGCGCAGCGCGCGACATGCTTCAGGTGGGTCGCCGCCCATTTGATGTCAGCCCACCACACCGCGCTGTCGATCGCGCCGACATCCTTGATCACTTCGATCAGCCGGAGTTTGCCGAAGCGGTCGATCGCGCCGTCGATCTCGGCGACGATACGGTCGTAATCCTGCTTGGTGATCGGGCCGTCGACCGTGAATTCGACGACGCCGTGCGTGGGATCGGTGAGATAATCGATCATGTCGCAACACTCCTGTCATGCGAACGGCTTGCATCCGCCGCGTTTCGACGCATCATGCGCGGGCCCATGGAAATGTTCCCCGCCGTCACCACGATCGCGCAGACGATCCAGCTCTCGCTCAGCCCGGTGTTCATGCTCGCGGGCATCGGCGCGGTGCTCAACGTCCTCGTCGGGCGGATGGCGCGCGTCATCGATCGCGCCCGCGCGCTCGAACGTGCGCAACCCGACGCCTCGGACGAGGAGCGCACGCGCAACGTCTGGGAATTACGGTTGCTCGATCGGCGCATGGACGTGATCAACACCGCCCTGTTCCTCTGCGTTTCGAGCGCGATCGCGACCTGCACCGTGGTCGCCTTGCTGTTCGTGGGCGAGCTCGCACGGCTGCACATCGGCACGGTCGTCGCGCTCATCTTCATCATGGCGATGGTGCTGCTCGTCTCGGGGCTGGTGATGTTCATCGTCGAGGTGCGATTGTCGCTGCGGGCGACGCATCTGCGCAATCAACTGCTCGAAGATGCGCTGCGCCGGACGGACGCATCGTAGCGCCCCGGGTCGGACGCGCACTGCCGACAGAGCCTATCGCTCCCCGGAAGCAGCGCCCTCCAGCCCCGGCCCGACATCGGCCTGCGGCAGATAGCGCGGCGGCACGCGCGCATGGCTCGCCTGCTCGTAATCATAGCCCGCGCCCAGCAACGTCGCTTCGCTATAGGCCGTGCCGATGAACGACAGCCCCACCGGCAGCCCGTCGGCGAGCCCCATCGGCACCGTGAGGTTGGGATAGCCCGCGACCGCCGGCAGCGTCGATGAGCTCGGCGCGCTATACTGGTCGCCATAGACGGGATCGCTGAGCCACGCCTGTGCATAGGTCGGCTCGACCAGCAACACGGCTTTCGCCGCCTTCAGCATCGCATCGATCCCCTCGGCGCCCGCGAGCCGGAGCGACATCGCCCGCGCCGCCAGATAATGCGGATCGGAAAGCCCCCTGGTCGCTTCGGCCTGCTCGAAAATCTCCTGCGCGAAGAACGGCATCTCGGCCTCGGCGTTCGCCTTGTCGAAGACGATCAGATCGGCGAGCGTGCGCGTCTTCACGGCGGGCGGGGTGCTGGCGAGATAGGCGTTCAGATCCGCTTTCAGCTCGGTCTTGAGCACGACGAACTCGGCATCGCCCAGCCCCTCGGCCTTGGGTTCCTTCACCTCGACCAGCACCGCGCCCTCGGCCTTCAAGACGCCTAGCGCACGATCATAGGCGTCGATCAGGTGCGCCGGCATCCCCTCGGGCCGGATCACCCCGATCCTGAGGCCCTGGAGCGCGGTATCGGACAGGCCGGCGGCATAATCCTTGCGGTGCGCATCGGCATTCTTCGTCGCCGCATCGGCGGGATCGCTGCCGATCATCGCCGAAAACAGCATCGCCGTGTCGCGCACGCTCTTCGCCATCGGGCCGGCGGTGTCCTGGCTGTGGCTGATCGGCACGATGTGCGTGCGGCTGACGAGCCCGATCGTGGGTTTCAGCCCCACCAACCCGTTGATCGATGCCGGGCACACCACCGATCCGTCGGTCTCGGTGCCCAGCGCCACGGGCGCGAAACTCGCCGCCACCGCAGCGCCCGAACCGCTCGACGAACCGCACGCTGTCCGATCCAGCGCATAAGGATTCCTCACCAGTCCGCCGACCGCGCTCCACCCGCTCATCGCGTGGGTCGAGCGGATGTTGGCCCATTCCGAAAGGTTGGCCTTGCCGAGGATCACCGCACCCGCCGCGCGCAGCCGCGCCACCACCGGCGCATCGCGGTGCGTGATGTTGTCCTTCAGCGCCAGGCTCCCCGCCGTGGTCGGCATCGGATCTTTGGTCTCGATATTGTCCTTGATCAGGATCGGTATCCCGTCGAGCGGGCCGAGCGCCGTGCCCGCCTCGCGCCGCGCATCGCTGGCGCGCGCCTGCGCGATCGCATCGGGATTGGTCGTGATCACCGCGCGCAGCACCGGCCCTTGTCGATCCATCGCCGCGATCCGCGCGAGATAGGCGCGCGTGATCGCCTCGCTCGACGTGCCGGCCTCCATCATCGCGCGCAGGTCGCCGATCGAGGCTTCCTCGACCTTGGGCGCGTTCTGCGTGATTGCCGGAACAGCGAACGCCAGCGCGACGAATGCAAAGAGCAGCCGCATATCCCCTCCCGTCATGCTCGCCTGCTCGCTGCGCAGGCTAAGGACTCCCGCTCGCAATCGTGCCCGCGAATCCCCGAGTATCGATCCTGCGGCACGAGAGGCCTTGGAACAAGGGCGCACCGATCAACGCAACTGGACTCGTATTCGATCTGTTCGAATCGCCGCCCTGCTTTGACTCGTGCTCCCGTTGCCGGCGGTGCGAAGTGGAGAAAGTGGAGCGCGTCGCGGGGTTTTGCCCCGGATGCGACCGCAACGCCCCGGGATGGCGACCGGAACGCGACACCGAGGCGACACCGAGGCGACACCAACGCGACAGCGAGGCGGCACGGACGCGCCGTTCGTGCGTCCGACAGGCGCCGCCGGCGCGACGGCAGCGCGCCTCGATTGCGCCGCTGTCGGTATCGAGCAACGCGGCGGGCACGATAGGAGAGCAGTCCTGTTCCATCCCACAGGGTAGAACATAAAACGACCATGTAGGACAGGGATTTCAGAATCCCCGGGACGGCCCCGTCGAAGTCCGAATGCTTTCTTGTGCTTCCGCGAAAGCAGGAACCAGAATCGCGGGCGTTATCGTCAGTGACCATGGGCTCCTGCTTTCGCAGGAGCACCGCCCTCGGCATGACGCGCAGGGGATAGGCAAAGCTGATCGAATTTGAGTCTAGTGCGATGGCAGCAATGTCCGCAGTGACGTTCGCTAGTGGCAAGCGCGCGCGGGGGCGCTACGCTGCCCTCATGCATGAGCCCCGCGATACCCGCGCGATCATCATCGGCGCCGGCATGTCCGGCCTGCTCGCAGCGATCCGGCTCAAGCGGCACGGGGTCGACGGTTTCGTGATCCTCGAAAAGAGCGCGGGGATCGGCGGCACCTGGCGCGACAATGCCTATCCCGGCTGTGCTTGCGACGTGCCGAGCCACCTCTACAGTTACAGCATCGCGCCCAACCCGCGCTGGTCGCGCATGTTCGCAGGCCAGCCCGAAATCCTCGCCTATTTCGAGCGTCAGGCCGACGCGCGCGGCCTCGACGCCCATCTCCGCCTCGATACCGAGGTCGTTCGCGCCGATTTCGACGAGGCCGACAATTGCTGGACCGTCACCGCCGTCGATGGCCGCACATGGCGGGCGCCCGTACTGATCGTCGCGACCGGCCAGCTCAACCGCATCAACATCCCGGACATCCCCGGCCGCGACACCTTTGCGGGCGCGCAATTCCATACCGCGCGTTGGGGGGTGTCAGTCGATCTAGCGGGCAAGCGCGTCGGCGTGATCGGCACCGGCGCGAGTGCGATCCAGGTCGTGCCCGGCATCGTCGATCGCGTCGGCCACCTTACCGTCTTCCAGCGCTCGCCGCCCTGGATCGTCCCGCGCGAAGACCGGGCCTTCGCGCCGCGCACACGCGTGCTGTTCGCCTGGCTGCCGCTGCTGCGCCGCGCCTTCCGCTGGCTGATCTGGCGCAAGCTCGAAGCGACCTGGCCAGCGATCGGTGCACCAGGCAGCAGCAAGGCGCACGAGATGGAGGCGCTCGCGCGCGATCACCTCAAGGCGCAGGTGCCCGATCCCGCGCTGCGTGCGAAGCTGGAGCCCGATTTCCCCATCGGCTGCAAGCGCACCCTGCTCTCGGACGATTACTATCCCGCGCTGACGCGGCGGCGCACCGATCTCGAAACGCGCGCCATCGCAGCGATCGAGCCGGACGGCGCCCGCCTGACCGACGGCGAACTGATTCCGCTCGACGTGCTCATCTGGGCGACGGGCTTCGCCAGCCACGGCTTCGTCGCCCCGATCGAGATCACCGGGCCCCATGGCAGTCTTGCGCGCGCCTGGGGCCGCGGCGCGGTCGCCTATCGCGGCACCACGGTCGCGGGCTTCCCCAACCTGTTCCTGCTCTACGGCCCCAATACGAACCTGGGGCACAATTCGATCATCTTCATGGTCGAGCAGCAGATGCGCTACGCCCTGCCCGCGATCCTGAAGCTCGCGCGCGGCGAGGCGGCGCGGATCGAGGTGACCCGCGAGGCGCAGGAAACCTATAACCGCGCGCTCCAGCAGCGCCTGCTCACCACCGCCTGGGCCGGCGGGTGCGACAGCTGGTACAAGACCGGCGGCGGCATCATGCCCAATAACTGGGGCAGCGACACCCGCGCCTTCGCCAGGATGATGCGCCGCTTCGACGCGGACGCCTACGAGATCGCGTGAGCATCGGGGCGATCGTCAGCCCCGATCGGGCAAGTCGTCCATGCCGTCCGCCAGCTTTCGCATCAGCCTGACGAGCTGGTCGAACTCGTCACGGCTCCAGTCGGCGAACAGCGCGAGCGCCATCCGTTCGCGCGCAGCGTCGAGCGCGTCTGTCGCGGTTTTTCCTTGCGGCGTGATCACCGCCTCGCGCACGCGGCGATCCGCCGCGCTCGACCGCCGCTCGACGAGCCCGAGTTCCTCCAATCGGGCAACCTGCCGGCTGACGGTGGTGTAATCGCGCCCGACGCGCGCGGCGAGCTCGACCACCCCGATCGGACCCAGCCGCTCGACCAGCACCAGCAGTGGAAACAGCGCGCGTTCGAGCGTCAGGCCCGCCTGGTCGAGCATCGCCGCATCGCGTTCGGGACGAACCATGATGCTCACGATGTCGATCAACGTGCGGTGCAGCTGAGGCAGAGTCGACGAGATATGTGCATTTTGCACTTTTTCGATTGACATGAACGGTCCTCGGTCGAGATATATGCAATATACACATAAGGAGACCGCTATGGAAGACCGTGCTACCACCGACGTGCTCATTTGCGGCGCCGGCGCCGCCGGCCTCACGCTGGCGATCGATCTCGCCCGGCGCGGTGTACGGTTCCGGCTGATCGACAAGCTCGCGGCGCCCTTCACCGGATCGCGCGGCAAGGGCATTCAGCCGCGCACGCTGGAGGTGTTCGAGGATATCGGCATTCTCGATCGTGTCGCCGCGACCGGCAGCGCCTACCCGCCGCTGCGCACCTATCGCGCCGATGGCAGCTACGAGGATATGCAGATCGCGGCCGGCGCCCCGACGACAGCCGAGCCGTACCGCACCCCGCTGCTGGTTCCCCAGAACCGCACCGAAGCGGCGATGCGCGCGCGGCTTGCGGAATTCGGCAGCGCGCCCGATTACGGCCATGAGCTGATCGATGTGGTTCAGCGCGCGCAAAACGTCACCGCCGCGATCTCCGGTCCCCATGGCGTCGAATCCGTCACGTGCCGCTATCTCGTCGGCACCGATGGCGGCCGCTCCCGCGTGCGCCAGCTGCTGGGGGTCGATTTTCCCGGCAAGACGCTGGGTATCCGCGCGATGGTCGCGGATATCGAGCTCGACGGCCTCCCGCGAGATGCATGGCACCGCTTCAACGAGGGCGACATGGTGCGGCAGCTGGCTATTTGCCCCTTGCCCCATACCGATCTGTTCCAGTTCCAGGCGGCGATCCCGAGCGGGGCCGATCCCGATCCGGACGTCGCCGGGCTGCAGGCATTCATCGACGAGCGGCTGGCCACCCCTTCGCTCACGGTGCGCGCGGTCGCCTGGGCGTCGGCCTACAGCATGAACGCGCGCCTGGCCGATCGGTATCGCATCGGCCGCGTCTTCCTCGCGGGCGATGCGGCGCACGTTCATCCGCCCACGGGCGGCCAGGGCCTCAACACCAGCGTTCAGGACGCGTACAACCTGGGCTGGAAGCTCGCCGCGGCGCTCGCCGGCGCGCCCGATGCGTTGCTCGACACCTATGAGGAGGAACGCCGCCCGATCGCCGCGGACATGCTCGGCCTCTCGACCGCGCTGCTCGACAAGGCGAAGAAAGGCGACATGCGGCGTGGGCGCGACGTGCTCCAGCTCGATCTCGGCTATCCGCGGTCATCGCTCTCGCGCGGAGGCGCGGATCGGGCGACAGGCGTTCGGCCCGGCGATCGCGCGCCGGACGCACGGTTGCTCGACGCGACGGGGCAGGAACAGCGCCTGTTCAGCCTGCTTCATGGCGGCCGCTGGGCCTTGATCGACCGCCGCGCCGACGCGTCGTCGCCGCCGGTGCGGACCAACCTGACGATCATCGACATCGGCAGGCGCTATCACGACACGGACGGCAGCGTTGCCGAAGCCTATGGCCTGAATGCGCCCCTGATACTGATCCGCCCCGACGGATACGTCGCGACGACCGCCGACACGATCGACGATATCGACGACTATCTGGCTGTGGTGTCGGGCACGCCGGATACTCATCGTTCGACGATCGCCGCGCCTGCTGCCCGAACGGATTTCGCTCACGGATGAAAGCCGTCCGCACGCTACAAAAATGAAAGAGGCTGCCGGGCCCTCTCCCGAGGTGCCCGACAGCCTCTCGCATGGTCAGCGGCCGGAAGCTCCAGCCCGGGAGACCATGCGAGCCGCTATACCTGTGGATGCTGCCGTTGACTGGGGGAGGATACCCCCCGGCGGCACCCGGCGGCGCTTAGCGGCGCGTCTCCCGAACGAACTGAACCGACCCCATTGCTGAACCATGAGACATCGGATCACCTCCTTTCGCTAGTTGAAGCACTGTCGCACCCGTTGCCGGCTGCACCCCCAATGTGAGTCAGCGATTCGCGCGATACAAGTCTTGTATTGCATCGCGGTCTGCGCAATGATCTCAGGTCTGCGCTGGTTCGCCCGCTCAATCCTTGCCGAACGCCTTGCGCAGCTCCTCCTTGGCATCCTCCAGCACCGTCTTCTGATCCGCGTCGAGATCGTGCCCCGCGCGGTTGATGTAGAAGGTCAGCATCGACATCGCCGATTGCAGCGGGCTGCTTTTGCGCCGCTTGCTCTTCTCCGCCGAGGCTTTGAGCGAGGCCGCGATCCGCTTCGAATCCTTCCAGGTGAACACGCCCTCCTCGAGGTCGAGCGCATCCGAATGCTCGGTCACCTCCTGCGACCATTTCTTGTCTTTTGCCATCGTCGTGCCTTTTGTTGGGTTCGGCACCGGCCCGCCAATCAATGCCGCTTGAAATACTGGATTTCGCGCTCGTGCTTCTCGGCCGCCGCCTTGGTGTCGAAGGTGCCGAGGTTGCGGCGCTTGCCCGTTTTCAGATCCTTGTGGCGCGAATAGATGCGCCAGCCGGCCTTGAGCTTGCGGATCATGGGCCTTCTCCTCGCGCGCTCAACGCACGAAGCGGCCGTGCTTATCCCTTGGGCGCGGCGCAGCGCAGGATGGTCTGGCGGATCACGGGATCGACCGGCATCGCTAGCGTCGGCCCATTGCCGATCCGCACCCCGATCCGGTCCTTCGCGGTCGCGAGCACGTCGGTGAGGAAGGTGTCGGTCGCGGGATCGCTCGCCTGGGTGCGCCCCGCCGGGCCGGGCTCGGTATAGAAGGTCGCCGCGCCGTTCGCCGCGACGATCTGCATCGTCGCCCCCGTCCCGCCGGAAGCGGCGCGTGTGAACACCATCCGTCGTGTCCCGGCGTCACAGCGCATCGCGAATTCGGACGCCTCGCCCGCGTCGCCGAACACCGCCTGATCGCCCTTGGCCGAGACCTGGAAGCGCCAGCTTCCCTGCGCGGTCGCCACGCCCTCCAATTCAGGCGCGGGTAACGCCGCCGAGCCAATGTTGGCGGTCGGCGCGGGCACGCGGAGCGCGTCCTCCAGATTGCCGCCCGGCGCGGGCACGGGCATCTCGGTATTTGATTCCTCGTGGCGCTGGCAGGCCGCGAGCGCCGCCAGCAGCAGCACCGCCGTGACGCGCTTCATCGCCGGCAATCCTCCGTCACGCGCTCGATCTCGGCATAAGCGGGCACGACCAGGATCGGCAGCCCCGGCTGCTCGACGATGAACCGCCCGCGGCTGTACCCCATCGCGTCGAGCAGCGAATCCCGCGTGCTGAGCGCGCTAGCCATATAGGGCGGCGTGCCTCCGGTCGGCTGCGAGGGCAAGGCGCGCGTCGCGCTGGTGGTGCGGATCGTCATCGCCCCGCCGGCAGGCGCGGTGCCTGCGCGCGACAGATAGACCTGGCTTGCCGCACGATCGCAGCGGATCGTGAAGCTGGCATCGGCCCCGCGCGGCCCGAACAGCGCGATGCTCCCGCGCCCGTCCTGCCGATAGGTCCAGTCGCCGGGCGAGAGCGGCCAGTCACGCCAATCGCCCGTCGGCTGGGGCGCCGGCGGTGGCGGCGTCGGTGTGGGAGCCGGTGCCGGCACAGGCTGCGGCGCCGGAGCGACAGGCGGCGGCGACGCCGGAATACAACCGGCCAGCGCGGCGACGAAGGCTAGGGCAAGGAGTTTACGCATGACCTGCTTATGCGGTGCCGTGCGGCGCGCCTCAACCCCGATCGATCGCGTTGTCATGGCACTCAACCGCGCCGTCGCCCTCCCATCCGCATCTTCTGCTGCTTGCCGTAGCGCGTCTTGCGGGTGCCGGGCTTGCCCTCGTTGCTCCGCCCCATCACCGGCGCCTTGCGTTCCTCCTCGGGCAGGCCGAGCTCCTCCGCCTCCAGCGCCCTGATCTCGTCGCGCAGGCGGCCGGCTTCCTCGAATTCGAGATCGGCGGCGGCGGCGCGCATCTTCTTTTCGAGCTCCTCGATATACGCGCGCAAATTGTGGCCCACCATGTGCGGGCGCTCCTCGTCGATCTCGACCGTCACCTGGTCCTTCGAGGCGACGTGGGCGATGATGTCGCCGATATTCTTGCGGATCGTCGCGGGCGTGATGCCGTGCTCGGCGTTGTAGGCCTCCTGCTTCTCGCGGCGGCGGCTGGTTTCGTTGAGCGCGCGCTCCATGCTGCCGGTCATGCGGTCGGCATAGAGGATCACGCGGCCGTCAACATTGCGCGCCGCGCGGCCGATCGTCTGGATCAGCGAGGTTTCGGAGCGCAGGAAGCCCTCCTTGTCGGCGTCGAGGATCGCGACCAGCCCGCATTCGGGAATGTCGAGCCCCTCGCGCAGCAGGTTGATCCCGACCAGCACGTCGTACACGCCGAGCCGCAAATCGCGGATCAGCTCGATCCGCTCCAGCGTCTCGACGTCGGAGTGCATGTAGCGGACCTTGATCCCCGCCTCGTGCATATACTCGGTCAGGTCTTCCGCCATCCGCTTGGTGAGCGTCGTCACCAGCGTGCGATACCCCTTGGCGGTCGTCGCGTTGCACTCCTGGATCAGATCCTGCACCTGCTCCTCGACCGGCCGGATCTCGACCGGCGGGTCGATCAGCCCTGTCGGGCGGATCACCTGTTCGGAGAAAACGCCGCCGGTCTGCTCCATTTCCCAACCGCCCGGCGTCGCCGACACGCACACCGTCTGCGGCCGCATCGCATCCCATTCGTTGAAGCGCAGCGGCCGGTTGTCGATGCAGCTCGGCAAGCGAAAGCCGTATTCGGCCAGCGTGATCTTGCGGCGATGATCGCCGCGCGCCATGCCGCCGACCTGCGGCACCGTCTGGTGGCTCTCGTCGACGAACAACAGCGCGTTCTCGGGGAGGTATTCGAACAGGGTCGGCGGCGGCTCACCGGGAAGCCTTCCGGTCAGGAAGCGCGAATAATTCTCGATCCCCGCGCAACTGCCGGTCGCCGCGATCATCTCGAGGTCGAAATTGGTCCGCTGCTCGAGCCGCTGCGCCTCGAGCAATTTGCCTTCGGCGTGCAGCTCTTTCAGCCGCTCCGCCAGTTCATGCCGGATCGCCTCCATCGCCTGCTTGAGCGTCGGGCCCGGCGTCACATAATGGCTGTTCGCATAGATGCGCACATAGTCGAGACTGGCGACCTTCTTGCCGGTGAGCGGATCGAACTCGACGATCTCCTCGATATCGTCGCCGAAGAACGACACGCGCCATGCGGTGTCCTCGTAGTGCGACGGGAAAATCTCCAGATTGTCTCCCTTCACGCGGAAATTGCCGCGCGCGAAGGCGGCGTCGTTGCGCTTGTATTGCAGCGCCACGAGCTTGCGCACGATCTCGCGCTGGTCGACCGTCTGGCCCTTCTTGAGGTCGAAGATCATCGCCGAATAGGTCTCGACCGAGCCGATGCCGTAGAGGCACGATACCGAGGCGACGATGATCACGTCGTCGCGCTCCAAGAGCGCGCGCGTCGCCGAATGCCGCATCCGGTCGATCGCCTCGTTCACCGAGCTTTCCTTCTCGATGTAGGTGTCCGACCGCGGCACATAGGCCTCGGGCTGGTAGTAATCGTAATAGCTGACGAAATATTCGACCGCGTTGTTCGGGAAGAAGCTCTTGAACTCGCCGTACAGCTGTGCCGCGAGGATCTTGTTCGGCGCGAGGATCAGCGCCGGCCGCTGCAGCGCCTCGATCACTTTCGCCATCGTGAAGGTCTTGCCCGATCCGGTGACCCCGAGCAGCACCTGATCTCGCTCCCCGCCCTGCGCCGCCTCGACCAGCTCCGCGATCGCCGTCGGCTGGTCGCCCGATGGCTCGTAGTCGCTCACGATCTCGAACCGTTTGCCCCCTTCCACCTTTTCGGGCCGGTTGGGACGATGCGGGATGAAGGACTGCCCTGTCTCGGGTTCGGCGAGGCTGGTGCGGATCTGGATCGGCATAAGGCGAATATGGTCGGTGATGCCGGTTTGTTCCAGTGTCGTCGGACCTCCCACGATCGGTCAGTCCGTATCGACCTTATATTCCATCATTCCCGGTGGCTCGGGCGGATAGACGACGGGCTTGTCGCCATAGCGCGCCTTGAGCGCGGCGGGCCGCCGCTCCACCTCCGTTTGGGCGGGATCGATCTCCTCGGGATATTTGAATTTCACGTCGAACGACGTGCCGGTGATCGTATATTCCATCACCGCCCAGCGCTTGCCCGGCTCCTGGGCCTCCCACGCGTCCATGATCAGATCGCACAGATCCAAGCCGGCATTGAAATAGCGAACAACCGTGCCCTCATCCTTGAATACGCTGGCGCCAACCCATCCTTGGCCGGCCTCCGCGTAAAGATAGACGCCGTCAGGATCGCCGCCGACGATCCTGGCCAGCTCGCCGCCAATCTCGCTATATAGCGGGCCAAGAATGTCGTACTTATCGTCTGCCACGGCGTCTTCCTCCGCTTTCGTTCGCGAAAGTGCTGAAATGTTCTTGCCCGTCGATCGCCCATGTGACCGCGATGCGATCGGGTCGAAGCGAGAGCCCGTCATAATGCGGCACGATATCGACGGTGACGCGGTGTCCGGCCCGCACGCTCGCCGCCCAGGCGTCTTCCATGGCGCGATAGGTGCCGCGGTTGAAATTGGCGTCCTGTGCGAAATGGTTGAAGGCGTCGCTCGGCCCGTTGAAGCGGGCAGCAATATAATGGCCGCCATCATCAGTCGCACGCCGATCCGCGCCGCCGGCGCTGCGCTGGTTTCGCCTGGAGCGCTTGGCTGTCTCATCGATCGATACCTCCCCCCTAATCTCACGCGGGCGCTCCGCCAGATCGAGGTCATAGCGGTAGCCATTTTTCCGGATCGGATGCCAATAGGTCGGATCGTTGATCTGCTGCTCGATCGACGGTGGATGTGCCGGATCGGGCGGCAGATGGTGGTCATGCGTTTCCGCGTAGAGCAAAAGCGCGTTGAGTTGGTTCTTCGCGTCACGCCCCGCCTCGAGAGACTCTTGGTTCGGCACTTTCACCTTTTGACCGATCTGGAGCGGCGCATCGGCCGAGATTCCGTTCAACCATTCGAGGTCGGCGACGGTGAGACCCTTTCGGAATCGTGCGATTCCGGAGAGCGTGTCTCCGGGCTTGACGGTGTATAGCTTGTAGTTGCGCGGGTTTCGGGGATCGAACCGACTGTAATCAGGGTCCGTTGAACCTGTTCTCGAACTCCTTTGCCGTTGCCCGGAACGCTCAGCGTCATCGGTTGCCCCAACGTCTCCGCCTGCACCGTAATATCGCCCTTGGCCCGAGAAGGTGAAACGCCCGTCCTCGGGGTCATGCCAAGGATTGAATTTTAGTTCGACATCCTGCCGGCGCCGATTAGTGCCACGCCGTCCCGTGCGCAAATAGACTTCGAATGCCGATTGCCCCTGGCTATCCGGCACCGCACCCGATTGGTTCATGCCCCTTCTCCCGAGCTTCCAGGTATCACATTGAAGGGAACAAATCAAGAACATTCGGCACCTCACCCCACCCGTCGATACGCGATCCTCCAC
This sequence comes from Sphingomonas sp., assembly GCA_035538935.1. Classification (GTDB taxonomy): domain Bacteria; phylum Pseudomonadota; class Alphaproteobacteria; order Sphingomonadales; family Sphingomonadaceae; genus Sphingomonas. Next base: position 45,182 of record DATLJH010000004.1, on the reverse strand, counting down.
ATGACGAGCGTGATCGCGGCACCGGCCGCCATGAACATCAGCGCGACGCCGATCGCGCGCACCCAGCCGATCGCCGCGCTGGCCCGATCGGCGAAGGCGTAGCTCGCGAGCATGTGGTGCGCGGCGGCGGTCCACAGCGTCAGCGCGACGACCGCGCCCAGCAATGCGGCATGCACCGGCCCCCGCCGTCCGCTGGCGTGGAGCGCGAGCCACAGCGGCCCCAAGGTCGCGGTGATCGCGAGCATCGCCAGCACGGTTCCCGCCGCCAGCACCGCGATCAGCATCGGAACGCTCGCCGTGCCGCTGCGGGCACCCAACAGCATCGCCAGCGCGCCATAGAGCCCGCCGCCCGCCGCGAGCGCCAGCCCGGCGCGATCCAGCGTCGTCTGATAGCGCGACCCCTCCGCGCGCACGTCCGCCCCGTCTTCCCCCATGAAGACCACATTTACCACGTCCGCGCGGCGTGACAAAATGCGCGCCCGACGCCGGCCCGCTCATTTTGCCCGGCAACCGGTGCAAAAATCGCACCGGCGCGGCTAGAAGGCTCGCCATGCCGAGTCGGACCCGCCATCCCTGCGCCGCATGAAGCGCTGGACCATCAATCGCACCCGCGCGCTGCTGCGCCAGCAGGGGCCCTCGTCGCTGATCTTCCGGCGCCGCGTCGCGATGGTCGGCGGCGCGATCACGATCGGGCTGGTCGCGTTGCTCTTCGCGCATCTGTCGGATCGGGCGAGCGCACTCTTCAATGCGCTCTACCTGCACTATCCATACCTTCCCCTGGCACTGACGCCGATCGGCTTCGCTGCGATCGTCTGGATCACCAACCGCGTCGCCCCCGATGCGCGCGGCTCGGGCATTCCCCAGGTGATCGCTGCCAAGGCCGATCCCGAAGGCGCCACCCGCGCACTGATTTCGATGCCGACCGCGATCCTCAAGGCGGTGCTCACCTTCCTCGCGCTGCTGTGCGGCGCTTCGGTAGGTCGCGAGGGCCCGACGGTGCAGCTCGCCGCGGCGACGATGGCAGTCTGGCACCGCGTCCTCGCGCTGCCGCTGCGTGCCTCGATGATGGTCGCCGGCGGCGCGGCGGGGGTGGCGGCGGCGTTCAACACCCCGCTCGCCGGCATCGCCTTCGCAATCGAGGAACTCGCCGCCGCCTATGAGCAACGCATGGCGTTGCTGGTGATGACGGCGATCCTGATCTCGGGCGCAGTCGCATCGGGGCTTGCGGGCAATTACGTCTATTTTGGCCTGATCGATGCCTCGCTGGACATCCGCGCGGTGATCGTGATCGCGCCGGTCGCAGGAATATTAGGCGGCCTCACCGGAGGCATGTTCGCGCGTCTGGTGCTCGCCGCCGTACGCAAGGACATCATTGGCCTGCGCCGATTGCAGCGGCGGCCGATCGTCTTCGCGGGCGTGTGTGGCCTCGCGGTGGCGGCGATCGGCGTCGGCACCGGGCTGACCTGGGGCACCGGCTATGCGCCGGCACGCGCGATCATCAGCGGCGCCGATGCGCCGATCTGGTTCGGCTTCGCCAAGTTCGGCGCCACGCTCGCCACCGCGGTCGCGGGGCTGCCGGGCGGCATCTTCTCGCCCAGCCTCGCGACCGGCGCCGGCTTCGGCAACATGCTCCGCTGGCTGTTCCCCGGCGAGCCCGCGAGCGCGGTCGTGCTGCTCGGCATGGTCGCCTATTTCGCGGGCGTCGTGCGTGCGCCGCTGACCGCGGTGTTCATCCTCACCGAGACGACCGCGAGCCGCGGCCTGATGCTGCCGATGATCGCCGCCGCGCTCGTCGCCGATCAGGCGAGCCAGCGCGTCTGCCGCGAGAAGCTCTATCACGGTCTGTCGACGACCTTCGCGACACGCACAGCCTAACCCTCGTTACGCCAAAGGAACGCCCCGGCGTCCCGCGACGTTCTTGTTTCTCCAACGGGAGATTCAGACCATGTTGTGGACCATTGCCGTCATCCTGCTCGTCTTGTGGCTGCTCGGCTTCTTCGCCTTCCACGTCGCGGGCGGGCTCATCCACCTGCTGCTCGTCATCGCCGTCGTCGTCGTGATCTGGCAGCTCGTCTCGGGCCGCAGGGTCTGATTTTCGGGATTCGGCTTCGCTGAATCCGGTACGGCGCCGGCCCGCTCCCCCACCCCGCCTCCCAAGACATTATGCTGACCGGGAGGTGGGGCGGGGGAGCGGGCCGGCGCCGCGACAAAATACTACCGCAGCGCGCGTATCTCGGGCGTATCGAGGCACGCCAGCCGCTGCTCGCGCGGCACTTCGGCCGTCGCGGGCGGCGCCTGGTAGGCCGGCACCTCGATCGCCGCCCCGATCGCCACCGTATCGAAGCGCGCCGGGTCCATCCCCGCGCACCGCATCGCCGCCTTAAGCATCCGCGGCGGCGTGCCATAGGCCTCGTATGACAGCCGAAACGTGCCCCAATGCACCGCGATCGCGCGCGCGGCGCCGGTGCGGCGATACGCCTCGACCGCGTCGAGCGGGCCCATATGCGCGCCGCTCGCCATCTGCCCGGCGGTGAAGCGGAACGCGCCGATCGGCAGCAGCGCCAGCCGGATCGGCCCATAGGACGCCGCCTTGTCCGCCCAGCCGAAGCCGCCCGCGCCGGTATCGCCCGAATAATAGAGGTTGCCGCCGGGCAACGTGACCACGAACCCCGACCACAAGGCGCGGTTGCGATCGGTGAACCAGCGGCTCGTCCAGTGATGCGCGGGCGTCACCACCACCTCGACTCCCGGCTTCACCGCGACGCTGCCGCCCCAGTCGAGCGCGGTCGCCTCCGCCCCCGCCTTGGCGATGATCGCGTCGTTGCCGAGGCTGGTGACGATCCGCGGCCGATCGCGCCGCCACAGTCGGCCGAGCGTCGCCAGATCGAGATGGTCGTAATGGTTGTGGCTCACCAGCACGACGTCGATCTTCGGCAGGTCGTCGAACGCGATGCCCGGCGCAGCGACCCGGCGCGGCCCGATCCGCCCGAACGGCCCGGCGACGTCGCTCCACACCGGATCGGTCAGGATGTTGAGCCCCTGCGTCTGGATCAGCGCGGTCGCGTGCCCCACCCAGGTCACCAGCATGCGGTCGCCCTCGACGCGCGCGGGCGGCACGCTCGGCGTCACTGCGACATGCTCGGGCCAGGCGGGCCGATCGTCGCGATTCAGCAGGTAACGCAGCAGGAATCCGCGGTTGCTCCTGCCCGTCGGCGGCCGCAGCGTGTCCTCGCCGCCCTCGGGGTTGAAGAAGCGCTCGCCGTCGAAATGATCGCTCGGGGCTCCGCGATAGTAAACGCGATCGAGGAATCGCGGCACGATCACGACGGCGAGCAGCGCCACAATCACGAGCAGCAGCAGCGCCGAGCCGCCCAACCGCAACATTGTCCAGATCATGCCGTTCCCCGTCGTCTCGCGGTCGCGTCCGTTCCACAGCGCATCGTGCGGGACAACCCCAATCGCGCAATCGCCGCCTCGCTGCCGCAAACCATTTGGAAACGCCGCACTGCTACGGCAAGCGCATGACCGATTCCGTCCGCCGGACCACGACGATCGTGGCCTCCGCACGCGAGAATTCCGTGCTGCTCTCGCTCGTCGATCCGGGCGACATGGCATCCGCCTTCGATCACCATCAGCCGGTGCGGCAAGTTCGTGCGGTGTGGCCGCTCGCGATGATCGCGCAAATCCTGGTCGTGGCGGCGTGTCTGGCGATCGCGATCCAGGCCGGCCGCGACGCGCTGGTGCCGCAGATGCTCGTGCGCGGCGGGCTGGCGACGGGCGCGAGCCTGGTCGTGTTCATTGTCCTCCAGCTCGGGCGCTGGCGCGGGCTCGCGTCGCATGTTCAGGTGCGCGCGATCGCCTGCGCGGCGGTGGCGATGGCCGCGAGCCTGCTTTATCTGCTCCAGACCGCCGCGGCCTTCCCGCCCGGCCCCATCCAGCTCGCCTGTTTCGTCGCCGTCGCCGGTGCGATCGGCCTGTCGGCGAGCGCGTTGTTCGCGGTCCGCGCGGCGATCCTCGGCTTCGCGATCGGGCTCGCCGCCGTGATTTCGTGGTTGTCCGGCCCCGGCCTTGCGACGCTGCTCGCGCTTGGCCTGCTCGCATGCCTCGGCCTCGTCACGCAGCGGCTCGCCGCGCTCGATCATGCCCTCGCCGACGAACGCGCCGCGCATGAGAACGAAGGACGCCTCGCCAGCCGGCTGGTCGAGGAATTCGAATCACACGGCTCGGGCTGGTTCTGGCGAACCGACCGCCAGGGCCGCCTCACCTATCTGTCGGACAAGGTCGCCCGCGAGCTGGTGGTCGATGGCGTCGGCCCGATCGGGCGGATGCTCAACGCGGTGTTCCGGATGGACGGCAGCGCACCCGACACCGAGCGCACCCTGGGCTTCCATCTGAGCTCGCGCACCGCCTTCGCCGATTATTCGGTCGCGGCGAACGGCAACGCCGAGGCCGATCGCTGGTGGTCGATCTCGGGCCGCCCCGTCACCGACGATCGCGGCCGTTTCGTGGGGTTCATCGGATCGGGCAGCGACCTCACCGAAAAGCGTCGCTCGGACGCGGAGATCACGCGGCTGGCGATGTTCGACGGCCTCACCGGCCTCGCCAACCGCCAACGGATGAAGCTCGCGCTCGACCAAGCGCTCGCGCAGTCGCGCCGCAGCTATCACCCGACCGCGCTCTTCCTGCTCGATCTCGATCGCTTCAAGGCGGTCAACGACACGCTCGGCCACCAGACCGGCGACGCGTTGCTGAAGCAGGTCGCCCAGCGCCTCCAGCGCGCGGTGGGCGACAAAGGGCTGGTCGGCCGCCTGGGCGGCGACGAGTTCCAGATCGTGCTACCGGGCGAGATCAACCGCGATCGCCTGAGCGAGCTTGCCAGGGCCGTCATCGGATCGCTGTCGCAGCCCTATTTCATCCAGGGCTCATCGATCACGATCGGCTGCTCGACCGGCATCGCGATCGCCCCCGAGCATGGCGAGGATTCGGAAAGCCTGATCCGCAACGCCGATCTCGCGCTCTACGCCGCCAAGGCGGACGGACGCGGTATCCATCGTTTCTATCGCGATGAGCTGCTCGCGGGCGCACAGAACCGCAAGGCGCTCGAGGATGATCTGCGCCATGCGCTCGCGCAGAACCAGTTCCATGTCGCCTATCAGCCGGTCGTCTCCACGAAGGAGGAGCGCATCGTCGGCTACGAGGCGCTGGTCCGCTGGGAGCATCCGACGCGCGGCGCGATCAGCCCGGCCGAATTCATTCCCGTCGCAGAGGAGTGCGGGCTGATCGAGGCGATCGGCGAGTGGGTGCTGCGCACCGCGACGATGGAGGCGGCGCGCTGGCCCGAGGGCGTCCGCGTCGCGGTCAACGTCTCGCCCATCCAGTTCGCCAACCCCGCGCTGCCGGCGATCGTCACCAACGCGCTCGCCAAGTCGGGGGTCGCCCCGGCGCGGCTCGAGCTCGAGATCACCGAAGGCGTGTTCCTCGACGAGACCGCCTCGTCCGAACAGATGTTCAAGAGCCTGAAGGCGATCGGCGTGCGGCTCGCACTCGACGATTTCGGCACCGGCTATTCGTCGCTCGGCTATCTCAAGAAGGCGCCGTTCGACAAGATCAAGATCGACCAGTCGTTCGTGCGCGGTGCGGCGATCGCGGGCAATCGCAACGCCGCGATCATCAAAGCGATCGTCACGCTCGCCGAAACGCTGGGCATGGAGACCACTGCCGAGGGCGTCGAGCTCAAGGACGAGATCGCGCTGATCCGCGAGCTCGGGTGCAGCCACATCCAGGGCTATATCTACGGCAAGCCCGCGCGCTCGGAGGAGGTCGAGAAGCAGCTCGCCGCCAATGGCGGCAAGGCGAACCCGGTCGGCTACAAGGTCAGCCGCAGTCCACGCACCCGGATGCTGCGCTCGGCGCGGATCGAGGTCGCCGGCGCCGTGGGCGAGGTCCGCATCCGCGACATGTCCGCGACGGGCGCGATGATCGACGGCATCGAGGCGGGCGAGGACGCGATCGGGATCGATCTCCTCATCGAATTGCTCGAGAACGAGATGTTCCCCGCACGCCTGCGCTGGGCCAGCGATGGCAAGGCCGGCATCGAGTTCGCCGAGCATTTCAACATGGAACGCCTCAACCAGCTCACCCCCAGGGCGCTGCGCAAGGCGGGGTGAGCACGACCGTTTTCGCCGTCATGGATCGGTGGAGAGCCGCCGTTCGGGCGGTCGTCATGCTGAACTTGATCCAGCATCCAGCATCGCAACCGCTCCGGGCTCTGGACCCTGACTTTCGTCAGGATGACGGGTGATCGCCGACGTTCGCAACCGGGCGTTTCTTGCCCGATCGGCTTTGTTCGCGCGGCCAGGGCGCCGGAAAACGCCAGCCCGCGCCGAGCGATACGCACCCATAAAAATATTTTGTGTTCGGCGTTCGTTCCCTTGCAATCCGCAGACGCCGCGTGAACCCGCGCGTCGCTGCGCCGCCGCATTGTTTACGTTCGATGAACCGACTCTGGCAAGCGACGAACCGTTTGCCTAAATACCCCTTTACGCCCTTGCCTCGGACTCGCGATTATCACAATCTGTTGTGGTTGAGTTGAGGGGCAGACCCAATAACTGGTAGGACAACGTTCGTGACCCAAGGGCGCGGGCGAGCCTCGATCCGCGCCCGTCGAACGGCGCACGGTCGCATTTTGTTCTCCTGATCGGGGCGCCTTGGGTGTAACATGGGGGCTTGCCCCCGATTCGGCCGGGCGAAGGCGCCGGGCGCGAACAGGAACGGGAGCCGCAGCGATGGATTTCAGGGACCAGGAACGCGAGGACAGCATGGCCACCGACGCGATCGAGGCTGCCGCCGCGGGCGCCGCCGCCACCGTCAAGGACGCGCTCGCCGACGCGCCGGCGAGCGATCAGGGCGCGCGCCCGCTTCCTTATCCGGTCGAGGTGGATCACGGCCGCGACGCGCTGCTCACCGAGTTCGGCAAGGAGACGCTGCGCGATCGCTATCTGCTGCCCGGCGAGAGCTTCCAGGATCTGTTCGTGCGCGTGGCGTCCGCTTATGCCGACGACGCGGCGCACGCGCAGCGGCTCTACGATTACATCTCCAACCTCTGGTTCATGCCCGCGACGCCGGTGCTCTCGAACGGCGGCACCGGACGCGGCCTGCCGATCTCCTGCTATCTGAACTCGGTGCCCGACAGCCTTGAGGGCATCGTCGACACCTGGAACGAGAATGTCTGGCTCGCCTCGCGCGGCGGCGGCATCGGCACCTATTGGGGTGGCGTGCGCGGCATCGGCGAGCCGGTGGGCCTCAACGGCAAGACCAGCGGCATCATTCCCTTCGTGCGCGTGATGGATTCGCTCACGCTCGCCATCTCGCAGGGCTCGCTGCGCCGTGGCTCGGCCGCCTGCTATCTCGACATCTCGCACCCCGAGATCGAGGAGTTCCTCGAAATCCGCAAACCTTCGGGCGATTTCAACCGCAAGGCGCTCAACCTCCACCACGGCGTGCTCATCCCCAATGCCTTCATGGAGGCCGTGCGCGACGGCGCGGAGTGGGAATTGAAGAGCCCCAAGGACGGCTCGACGCGTGGTTCGGTCGATGCGCGCGCGCTGTTCCAGAAGCTGGTCGAGACGCGGCTGGCGACCGGCGAGCCCTATATCGTGTTCGCCGATCACGTGAACGACAACATGCCCAAGCATCACCGCGAGCTGGGGCTCAAGGTCTCGACCTCGAACCTGTGCAGCGAGATCACGCTGCCCACGGGGCGCGATCATATGGGCAACGATCGCACCGCGGTCTGCTGCCTCTCGTCGCTCAATCTCGAAACCTGGGATCAGTGGAAGGACGAGAAGGGCTTCATCGAGGACGTGATGCGTTTCCTCGACAACGTGCTGCAGGATTATATCGACCGCGCCGAGCCCGGCATGGCGCGCGCCGCTTACTCCGCCGCGCGCGAGCGCTCGGTGGGCCTCGGCGTGATGGGCTTCCACTCTTTCCTCCAGGCGCGCGGGCTGCCGTTCGAAGGCGCGATGGCGAAGAGCTGGAACCTCAAGATCTTCAAGCACATCAACGCGCAAGTCAACGAAGCCTCGATGCACCTCGCCAACGAGCGCGGGCCCTGCCCCGACGCCGCCGAGCAGGGCGTGATGGAGCGTTTCTCGTGCAAGATGGCGATCGCACCAACCGCGTCGATCAGCATCATCTGCGGCGGTACCAGCGCGTGCATCGAGCCGATCCCGGCCAACATCTATACGCACAAGACATTAAGCGGCTCGTGGTCGATCAAGAACCCGTATCTCGAAAAGCTGCTGATCGAGAAGGCCAAGAACACCGAGGCCGTGTGGAGCTCGATCCTCGAGCGCGGCGGCTCGGTCCAGCATCTCGATTTCCTCAGCCAGGAAGAGAGGGATTGCTACAAGACCAGCTTCGAGATCGACCAGCGCTGGATTCTGGAACTCGCCGGCGACCGCGCGCCCTTCATCGACCAGGCGCAGTCGCTCAATCTCTTCATTCCGGCCGACGTCGAGAAATGGGATTTGCTGATGCTCCACTTCCGCGCGTGGGAACTGGGCATCAAGTCGCTTTATTATCTCCGCTCGAAATCGGTCCAGCGCGCCGGCTTCGCGGGCGGCGTCGAGGCGGACAACACCCCCGAACTCGCCAAATACGAGCTGCCCTCGACCGATTACGACGAATGCCTGGCGTGCCAGTGATGGACGGCTGACATTCGTCACCCCTGCGGAGGCAGGGGTCCATGTCTATCTCCTCGCACACAATCGTTCGGGGACAGAGCGATAGGCCCCAGCCTCCGCCGGGGCGACGTGGATGGAAATGAGCGCAGTCGCTGCCTTGCCGATGAACGATGCCCCGGCCCGCACAAGGCGGCCCGGGGCGTTTATGCGCAATGCGCGGGCGTCGCGCTTACCCCGCCTCTTCGAACAGATCCTGCGCGTTCTGCGCGGTGGCGGAAAGGCGCACGGTGTCGCCCTCCACTTCCGCCACCAGCCCGACGGGCAGCCAGTGGTGCCGCGCGCCCTCGCCGCCCGGCCCCTGCGGGCTGTCGGCCTTGGTGAGCTTGATCCGGTCGCCGTCGAGGTGATCGACCGTGCCCAGATGCACCCCGTCGGCACCCACCACGTTCATATGCTCCTTGATGTTGCTCGTCTCGGCCATCGTTGTCCTCCGTTTTTGCGTTCGGGGGTGGAACGAGCGGCGCCGCGATTGGATGCACGCGCGCGTCGGAGGCGCCCCGCATGATCGCCCCCTTCGTCATCGCCGCGCTCGCAGGCATCGCGGTGCTGGTCGCGTGGAAGCGCACCCGCCGCGGCGAGCCGGTGCCGCGCCTCGTGGTGGCGCTGGTGGTCGTCATCGTCGTGCTCGCCGGCCTCGGCGTCCTCTTCACCGCAAGGAGCCACTGATGCGCGCCCGCCTTCTCCTCGCCCTCCCCCTCCTCGCGAGCCTCGCCGCCTGCGCCCGCCAGGTCTCGACCGCGGTCGAGCACGGCGCCGACACCCCCGGCTTCCTGCTCGGCGTGTGGCACGGCTTCATCTTCCCGGTCGCCTGGGTGCTGAGCCTGTTCATGCCCGACGTCGCGATCTACGCGGTGCCCAACACCGGCGGCTGGTATGATTTCGGCTATTTCGTCGGGATCGTGTTCCTGGGCGTCGGCGCGCGCAAGGGCGGCAAGACGGTCGTCACCCGCACCATCTATCGGGAACGCCGCTGATGCCCGCGCCCGCCTTCCTCACCGGCACCGTCGTCATGGGATCGACCGCCGCGGCGTCGGCGATCGCGGCGGTCTATGTGATCACCCGCCCGGTCGAGACCGAGCGCGGCGTCTACGCCCGCCGCATGGTCGGCACGATGCTGGGCGCGCTGGCGCTCATCCTCGGCGTCTTCTGCATCGCCCTAAATTCGCTCGAAGGCGGGTGACGGGCACCGCCACCCTTCACGGCCCCGCCGCAAGCCTTATCTTCTCACCGTTCGTCCAGGAGTATCCAGATGTCCCTCACCGAAGCCCGCAAGCAGTACAAGCCGTTCGAATATCCCTGGGCCTATGATTTCTGGAAGCGCCAGCAGCAGATCCACTGGATGCCCGAGGAGGTACCGCTGGGCGAGGATTGCCGCGACTGGGCGCAGAAGCTCACCCCGCACGAGCGCAACCTGCTCACCCAGATCTTCCGCTTCTTCACCCAGGCCGATATCGAGGTGCAGGATTGCTACCACGACAAATACGGCCGCGTGTTCAAGCCGACCGAGATCAAGATGATGCTCGCCGCCTTCTCCAACATGGAGACGGTGCACATCGCCGCCTATTCGCACCTGCTCGACACGATCGGCATGCCCGAGAGCGAATACGGCGCCTTCCTCGATTATGCCGAGATGAAGGACAAGCACGATTACCTCCAGCGCTTCGGCGTCGACACCGATGAGGACATCGCCAAGACGCTCGCGATGTTCGGCGGTTTCACCGAGGGGCTTCAGCTCTTCGCCAGCTTCGCGATGCTGATGAACTTCCCGCGCTTCAACAAGATGAAGGGCATGGGCCAGATCATCTCGTGGAGCGTGCGCGACGAGAGCCTGCACTGCGAGGGCATCATCCGCCTGTTCCACGCCTTCGCCAAGGAGCGCGACTGCCTGACCAAATCGGTCAAGGACGACATCGTCGACCAGTGCCAGACGACCGTGCGGCTGGAGGACGCCTTCATCGACCTCGCCTTCGAGATGGGCCCGGTCAACGGCATGACGCCCAAGGAGATCAAGAAGTACATCCGCTACATCGCCGACTGGCGGCTGGGGCAATTGGGGCTGAAGCCGATCTACCTGATCGACGAGCACCCCCTCCCCTGGCTCGCCCCGCTCCTCAACGGGGTGGAGCACGCCAACTTCTTCGAGCAGCGCGCGACCGAATATTCCAAGGCCGCGACGCGGGGGAATTGGAACGAGGTGTGGGACAGCTTCGACAAGAGGCAGAAGGCGAAGGCGGGGCCTGCGGCGAACGAGGAAGATGGCGGAGAGGGCGATATGTTCGCGAAGGCGGGGATTGCGGCGGAATAGGTTGTTCTACGTATGGATGAACTGGCGCAAGCGATAAACATCCAGTTAGCCGCTGCAGTTCGCGCCCCGGTGCCCTTCGCGGTGGCGGTCCTGCTCGCCGCTATCGTTGTTTGGCGTATTTTGGCTTGGAGGTACTCATCTCAGATTGAAATACTTAAGCATAGGCTTGAGCTTCGCGAAGATACAATAGGAAAATATGAAAGAGGCGGATCTCTACCCCAAGTTACCATAGAAGAAAATCATGCAAAATCTTCTAAGGTAGAACAAGATAGATTAGATATTAAAATTGAATCGTTCGCATCAAAGAATCAACAATACCTCAAAGAATTTGATTACAATCTATTGCCATCAAGCATTACTGTAGAAACACTGCGAGATATCTATCGGGATAAAACAGAAATTCAAGCGGATAGGCTTGCATCTATATATATTGGAAAATGGATTGAGGTAAGCGGCAAGGTAAGCAATGTAACCAGCCATGGGGAAGATAAAGTTAATGTGTCCCTTAAAGCCGGAAAAGAGGCGGTAGAGTTAGAAACAGTTTGGATGTCGTTTGAGGGCGACAAAGAAAGTTTAGAAATATTACGAATAGATGATGTTGTTGTCGTGCATGGAAAGATTAAGAAATTTGGTAGATTTGATGTTAATCTAGAAAACTGCATACTTGTAAAGGCTACTTAACTTTCAGAATCTCCTAAACGCGATGCGGTTACCCTCGGCGCACCAAAACCGCCCAATATACGATTTGCTCCTGAGTCAATCCAAGCTAAGGTCCGGATATGTTCTCCCCCGAAACATCCCTCGCCGCGCATCTCGATCTGATCCGCACCGCGCGGGGGCGGCGGTTCGGGACGATCCTCGCCGATCCGCCGTGGCAGTTCCAGAACCGCACCGGCAAGAACCTGCCCCGGACCTGATCCGGGGTCGCGCCCGAGCGAGAATGGGTTTGGGTATATTAGCTGACGCTTCTGTACGAAGTTTGAGGCCCCGTTCAGGAATGAAAGCATTCACGCCTATGCCACTCAAGATAACGCGCATGGGGCCGATGCGCGTTTGAAGTCGGCAATCGCGCCTTGCGGTCACCGTAAATCAGCTTCGACACCCCCTCGACATCGTTGATCTTGCGGGACAGCAGGATTTCTCCCTCATCACTCAGGGAGATCAGCCCGCGATCGAACATCCAATGCACTGTGCCCGACAGCGCAATCCCGTTGTTGACCACATCCGGCCCGCCAGCCTCGACACTCATGATATGCGCAGCCTGCGCTTCGGCTCTGCCGCCGCCGTTGATCAGCTTCATCCCCGTCAGCGCGCACCGGCAATCGTAAACATCGAGAACGCGCTTTCGAAACTGCCGGTCCCGAACGGTGCGGCTCACTAGCATGGTCGCCCGATCAATAGGCCCTTCCCACGCAACCCGCTCCTCGTGAAGCCTGTCCGGCGCTGGCTCCCGGTCGTCGATCCGGGGCAGTAGCTCGTCCTCGTCGATCAACCCGAGGCCGACGATCCGATTGAAGTCTTCGTTCGAGATCGGTCGAATGGATTGAATGGCGCGCCCGTTGTTCAACCGCCCGTCGGCGTTCAAAAGCCCACGCTCCACCGCCCGGCCGTCCAGTTGAAAGGGCACGTCGCGCCCGAATTCCAGATAGGAGCCGGGTTCGATGAGCCCCAGATACATGCCCTTTTTCGCCGGATCGGGCACGATCCGCCCAAATTTGGCGACGGCATAATAGCCACGCCGACCAGCACGTCTGGGTTCCTGATAGATGATCCAATTGCCCACGATCTTCGAGGCATTGGCCATCCATCGCCCCGGGAACCGATAAAAGCGTTCCGGCTCGTCCTGATAAATCGAATGCGATCCGATGACGAAAACGCCCTTGCTCGCCCCGTTCTGCAAAGAATCGAGCGCGTCACCCGTCCAGCGATAGGTGCCCTGATCGAGAAACTCGAGTAGGCCGGCGTCGCGCAACTGCTGCAATTCGCGGCTGAGCGTCTGGTGAGGCGTGGCTCCGGCAGACCCGGTGTTCGCCACGATGGCGTCAAGCTGGGAATCGATCAGCGCTTGCCGCGTGAAGATGGCGGAGCCGGTCTTTGCCACATGGCGGCGCACGGCATTCGTCACCGCTTCGGACCAATTTCTACCGGCCACCCATTGCCCCCATGTTGCGATGTGGCATCCTAATCAGATGGAAAGCTCCGGCAAGCGCGACATTCGTTCCGCGAAGCCTGCGTGACTGTCGATCACGGATAAAAGGTCGATCGATGAAGGTCGAATATGTTTGCGATGCGTGCGGCAGCAGCGAGATTTCCCGCGATGCTTGGGCTGATTGGGACACCGCCACCCAGCAATGGGTGCTCGGTGCCGTGTTCGATTACGCGCATTGCCACCGGTGCGAGCGCGAAACCTCCCTTGAGGAACAGGAAGTGCCGGAACCGAAGGGTCAGCCATCCTCACCGGGATTACGGTGACAGTCTACTAAATTCCGGAATTACGGTGACAGTTCACTGAATACTGGGCGCCCCAGTCGGCGCCTTGATCCATTTCCGAAGCCGCGACATTCTAGGCCATGCCCGTCGTTTTTCCGCCACAACGGCTACCGTTTCCACTTCTTCTCCAACGAGGGCGATCCGCGTGAGCCGGTGCACATCCACGTCACCAGGGATCGATCAGCGGCGAAGTTCTGGTTTCATCCGGCATCCCGCTTCTTCTTCTTCTTTGCTCTGGTCCAAGGAAAGCCGTGGCCGTTTCGAACAGGTCGACTCCGGGCCTGAAATCCCTGTCCTACACGTTCATTTTATGTTCTACCCTGCGGGATGGAACCGCACTGCTCTCCCGCGCCCGTCGCGTTGCTCGATACCGGCAGCGGCGCGATAGGCGCGCGCTGCCGTCGCGCCGGCGGCGCCCGTCGCGCGCATGGGCGGCGCGCCCATGTCGCCTCCCTGCCGCGTCGGTGTCGCGTCGGTGTCGCCACGCTGTCGCGTCCATGTCGCCAAGCTGTCGCGTCGGTGTCGCGCTCCGGTCGCCATTCCGGCGCGTTGCGGGCGCATCCCGGGCAAAGCCTCGCGACGCTCTCCACTTTCTCCACTTCACACAGCCCGCGACAAGCGCATCCGTCAAAACAGTGCGTCGATCCAACCCCGAATCCGGGGCAACGATTCGAACAGATCGAAGACGAGTCCAGGGCGCGAGCCTCAGCACCACGGCTCGCGCCGCCCACCCCATTCCCGCGCCAGCCCTTCGCTTACCAGCATCGCGCCCAGCGAGTGCCCGTCGCGCTCCACGATCCTGAGCTTGCGTCCATAGCGATCGACATCGCGATCCGCCGCCACCAGCGTCACCGGACCGGCGTTGAGCAGCGCGCGCAACCGCTCGGTCGCGGCCTTGCCCAGCCGCGCTTCCTCGGCGCAGCGCGGCGGGTGGGTTTCGGGGGCGTCGATATCGGCAACGCGTATCTTCTCGCCGTCGATCCAGAAGGTGTCGCCATCGACCACGCAATTGGTGCCCCCGCCCGTGAAGCACAGTCCGAACGATCGCGCCGCCACCGGCGTGCCGGTCGGCCGCGGCGGGCTCGGGGCATCCGGCGCATCCGCCGCGGCACGCGCGCGTTCGGCCATCGCCACCGCGTCGTCGAGCACGTCACGCGCGCGCTCGGGCATCGCGATCGTCAGCGCCAGCCCCAGCGCCGCCGCGGCCAGCATCAGCGTGCCGCTGCGCCCACGCCGCCGCCGTCCCGCGCGCCGCGCCCGGTGAAAATCCGAATCGTGCCTCATCGCTGTCGTCACCCCGCCTTCCGGCATCGCCGACAGCACCAAATCCTCCCCCGCGCCGCCCGTCAGCGCCCAACCGAGTCCGTTCCGGGCCGAGCCGCCCCCAATCGCCTCCACGATGGCGGCATCGTCACGCCGATCATGACACCCCGCCGCCACGCCGCCAGCCGGCAACCGAACCTCGCGGTTCGCGTTGGTCGCGCATGGTTCGCGTCAGGTCATCGGCGATCGGCGAGGTCGAGTACGATCGCACGCGGCGGCGGCTGTGGATCCGCTTCGCGCATGGCGGGTGGTACAGCTATGCCGGGGTGCCGCCGCGCGTCGCGCAGGGCCTGCTCGCGGCGCCGTCGCTCGGGCGCTATTTCCACGCGCGCATCCGCGACCGCTATTCGTTCCGGCGCTGGCGCGATCGGCCGGGCTGAAACCCCGCGGCGCCGTCGCGTAGGTGATCTCGGTAGGCCGCAAGTCGGCCCGACGCGCCAAAGCATGTCGGACCGACCCCCCAGAAACGCCTGCCCTTTATGGGGGCAGACGCAAGCGGCTTACCGATTCACATGCACCGTCTTACGCGGAACGGTCTTGCGCGCAACCGTTTTGCTGCGGACCTTCGATGTTGTCGTCACCACGCGCGGCCGCGCCGGGATCGTCACCACGGTGTCGCTCGCACAGTCGCCCGCGCACCGCGTCACGACATGCCCCCCGCCGTCGAGCGGCTGCACCACCTCGGCGGGCGGGCCGAACCGCACCTGCGGCGCGATCGGCGGCAGCGGCTCGGGGCGCTGACCGTATCCGCGGGGAAGCGCGACAGGCGGCGGCGGGGGCGGCACCCCGTCGTCGGCAAGGCCGTCGTCATATCCGTCGCGATAGCCGTCGTCATAGCCCTGGTCGTAGCCGCCCCAATCCATCTCGTCGCGGCTGTCATAGACCTGGCCCGACCGGTCGATCAGCACTGCGTCGTCATAGTAACGCGACCAGACATAGCCGCGCGGCGGCCGCGGCAGATCGTAATCGGCCCAGTCCCACACCGTCCAGGACGGCGACACCCAATAGCTCGGCAACACCCAGCCGCGCACCGGCCGGCGATACGAGGCCCAGCCGCCGGGCGCACCCGCGCCGCCATACCAGCGTCCCTGGATCGTCCCGCCCCAGCGCTGGCCCGGCCCGGTCCAGTGCCACGATCCGCCGCGATGGCCTTGCCAGCCGTCGTGCATCTGCCCGCTGCCGCGCCACTGCCCGGCTGCATGGCCGCCCCCGCTGCGATGCTGCGCCCATGCCGGCGCGGCGATCATTGCCGCCGATGCCGCTGCCGCGATCAAGAACCCGCGCATGTCGTCTCCCCAGCATGTCCCTGCCGGGTCGCGGCTTATCATGGCGCCTCGCGCGCCGGAAGCGGGTCGAGTCCCGATTTGGGTCAGGAAAGCCGCGCCGCCAGCAGCGCCGCGATCGCCTCGCATCCCGCCGCGTCCTCGGCATCGAAGCGGCGCACATGCGGGCTGTCGAGATCGAGCACGCCGATCAGCCGCTCGCCCGCGACGATCGGTACCACCAGCTCGGACGCGCTCGCCGCATCGCACGCGATGTGCCCGGGAAAGGCGTTCACGTCCTCCACCAGCTGCGTCGTCCGCTCGGCCGCCGCGGTGCCGCACACCCCGCTGCCGATCGCGATGCGGATGCACGCCGCCTTGCCCTGGAACGGCCCCAGCACCAGCTCGCCCTCGACCAGCCGATAGAAGCCCGCCCAGTTGAGATCGGGCAGGAACTGCCAGATCACTGCGGCGGCGTTGGCCATGTTGGCGATCGGATCGGGCTCGCCCACCGTGATCGCATCGATCGCGCTGAGGAGATCACGGTACAGCTCGATCTTCGAACCCGCGGAAACGTCGAAATGATACATGGCTTGTCCCTAGTCCAGCCGAACCCTGCCGCGCCCCGCCTTGATCGAGCTGCGGCTCTTCTTGGCGTCCACCCGCTTCGCCTTGGCCGCGCGGCTGGGCTTGGTGAGCCGCCGCTTCACCGGCCGCTCGTGCGCCTTGGCGAGCAGCTCGGCAAGCCGCTCGCGCGCATCGGCGCGGTTCGCCTCCTGCGTGCGAAACCGGCGCGCGGTGATGACGAGCTCACCCGCCGCCGTCATCCGGCTCCCCGCCAGCGTTTTGAGTCGCTGATAGACATCGGGCGCGAGGCCCAGCTTGAACACGTCGGCGCGCAGCTGGCACGCGGTGGCGACCTTGTTGACGTTCTGCCCGCCCGGCCCGGTCGCGGCGAGAAAGCGCTCCTCGATCGCGTCCTCGGGGATGGTGATTTCAGCCACCGAATCCGGCCTCGCGAAACCGGTCGGGCAGCGGCGCTTCGGCCTCGATCGCCGGCTTGCCCTCGCGCGGCACGACGAGGGTCGCCGCATGGAGCAGCAACGCGCCCTTGCCGTTGCCGTAGACCGGATCGCCTGCCACCGCCGCGCCCAGCCCTTCGAGCGCATGGACGCGGATCTGGTGCGTCCGTCCCGTCTCGGGCCGGAACTCGACGAAGGCGCGGCCGTCCCGCACCGCAAGCACCCGCCAGCGCGTCCGCGAGGGCTTGCCGTTGCGCGCGCCCGTCATCCGCCATCCGCGCTCGGCGCTGCTCACCTTCACCAGCGGCAGGTCGATCACGCCCTCCTCGCCCTCGGGCACGCCGTCGAGCACCGCGAGGTAGCGCTTTTCCACCCGCCCCTCCTCGAACGCGCGCTGGAAGCGCTTGTGCGCCTTGGGGTTGCGCGCCAACAGCAGGCAACCCGAGGTGTCGCGATCGAGGCGATGCACCGCCTGCGGCCAGCGCTGAAACCCGAAGGTGAGGCTCGCGAGATGGTTCTCGAGGCTGATCGAGCCGTCGCGCGGCGGATCGACCGGCAGACCCGACGGCTTGTCGAGCACGATGGCTTCGCCATCGAGGAAGAGGACATGATCGCTGAGCATGGCCGCGCTCTTGCCACCAAGCGCCGCCGCATGCCAGAGCCCCCGCGTCATGCCGCTTCGCTTCGTGATCTTCGCGCTCTCGCTCCTCGCCGCCCAGCCCGCGCTCGCCGGGCAGGCCGCGCCGTCGCGCCTCTACGGCCATCTGCCCTATCCCGATGCCGATCCTACGCGCCTCGTTCCCGCGCCCGCCGGCTTCGAGCTTCGCCAGCCTTGCCTGTTGCGCGCGGAAGTGATCCCCGACCTCACCGCGCTGATCGCCGCGGCGCATGCCGCGGGCGTGCAGGGCACGGTTCAGGGCGTCTCCTGCTATCGCTCGGCAGCGCACCAGCACGCAATATTCTGCGCGACCGATCCCGAGGGCCAGCCGCGCTGCAACGAACCCGCCAAGCGCGCGATGAGCGTCGCGCCGCCCGGCCATAGCGAGCATTCGACCGGCTATGCGATCGATTTCGGCACGCGGCCGTCGCCCGGCTGCGACGATGTCGAATATTGCTTCGATCGCACCCCGCTTGGCCAGTGGCTGTTGAAGCACGCGGCCGACTACGGCTTCGAGCTCTCGTTTCCGTGGAAGAACGTGCAGGGCGTGACGTGGGAGCCGTGGCATTGGCGCTGGGTCGGCCGTTCGGCGCGCGAGCCGGGCGCTCGGGCGGCACGGATGATGTTCGCCGCCGCCCGCGCCGCTTTCCCGGCCAAGCCGCGCATCCCCAATCTGGTGGTGCGCGTCGTCTCGCAGCCGCCGGTGCCTGAGCCTCCCGCGAAGGAGGCCCGGGGTTCTTAGGGCGGATCGACATTCAGCCCTGACGCCCTGCGTTGACGGATAGTCTTGTTGCGAGCGGCGTGAAGTGGAGAAAGTGGAGCGCGTCACGGGGTTTTTGCCCGGAATGCGACCGTAACGCCCCTGGGTGACGACAGCGACGCGACACCAACGCAACAGCGAGGCGACACCGACGCGACAGCATGGCGACACGGACGCGACACCCATGCGCCCGACAGGCGTCGCCGGCGCGACGGCAGCACGCCGCGGCCGCGCCGCTGCCGGGATCGAGCAGCGCGGCGGGCACGATATGGGAGCAGTCCTGTTCCATCTCGCAGGGTAGAACATAAAACGAACGTGTAGGACAGGGCTTTCAGATCTCCGGGGACGGCCCTGTCGAGGTCCGAATGCTTTCTTGTGTTCCCGCGAAAGCGGGAACCTGGTCACTGAAACTGAAGTCCGTCACAAGCCAGTTCCGTCACCTGCGAACTTGCCTGCCCCTGCGCAGGCAGGGGGTTCAGGGTCCATCGTGCTGCAAGCGACGGCGTTGCCTGTGGAAAGATGGATGCTGAATCAAGTTCAGCATGACGGCCTTGATGCGACGAACTTCGATTCCACAACAATTAGGCGAAGAGCTTCGCCGCCGTCTCGGCGATGCGCTTGCCCTGATAGCGGGCCCCGCCGAGATCGATCTGGCTCGGTTGGCGGCTGCCGTCGCCGTCGGCGATCGTGGTCGCACCGTAAGGGGCGCTGCCGTGCACCTCCTTCACCCCCATCTGCCCGGCATAGCCGTAATCGAGCCCGACCACGGTCAGCCCGAAGTGCAGCAGGTTGGTGATGATCGAGAACAGCGTCGTCTCCTGCCCGCCATGCTGGGTCGCGGTCGAGGTGAAGGCGCCGCCGACCTTGCCGTTGAGCTTGCCGCTCGCCCACAATCCGCCGGCGGTATCGAGGAACGCCGCCATCTGGCTCGGCATCCGCCCGAAACGGGTCGGCGCGCCGATGATGATCGCGTCGTACTCGGCGAGCGCGTTGACGCTCTCGATCACCGGATGCGCGGTATCGGCCTTGAAGCCCGCGGCCTTCACCACCTCGGGCGGCGCGGTCTCCGGCACGCGGCGGATATCCACCTCCGCCCCGCCCTCGCGGGCGCCTTCGGCCATGGCGTCGGCCATCTGCTCGAGATGCCCGTAGGAGGAGTAATAGAGGACGAGGACTTTGGTCATGCTGGGGCTCCTTTTGATGAAAAAGGCCGTCACCCCAGCAAAAGCTGGGGTCTCCCGATTTCGGAGAGATGCCAGCTTGCGCTGGCATGACGGATAAAGGGACTTACTCCGCGTCGACGAGGACGATTTCGCTGTCTTCGATCGCGGTGATCGTGACGGTCTGCCCGCCGCCGAGCGCTGCGCCGTCGCGGGCATCGAGGCGGGCCCCGTCGATCTCGATCGCGCCGGTCGCGGGGACGAGATAGGCGTGCCGCCCCTCGCCGACCGTATGCGTCAAGGTTTCGCCGGCCTTGATCGTCGCGCCGAGCACGCGGGCATCGGCGCGGATGGGCAACGCACCCTCGTCGCCGTCGAACCCGCTTGCCAGCGTCACGAACCGACCCGAGCGATCGCCCCTGGGAAAGGGCTTGGCCCCCCAGGAGGGGCTGCCGCCCTGCCGTTTCGGCTCGATCCAGATCTGGAACAGCGTCGTCGTCTCGCCCTCCAGATTGTATTCGGCATGGCGCACGCCGGTGCCCGCGCTCATCACCTGGACGTCGCCGGCGGCGGTGCGGCCCTGATTGCCCATCGAATCCTGGTGCGTGATCGCGCCGGTGCGGACATAGGTGATGATCTCCATGTCGCGGTGGGGATGCGCCGGAAAGCCGGAATTCGCGGCGATCTCGTCATCGTTCCACACCCGGATTGCGCCCCAGCCCATCCGGTCGGGGTCGTAATAGTTCGCGAAGGAAAAATGGTGGCGGGCGTTGAGCCAGCCGTGATCGGCGTGGCCCAGGCTGTCGAAAGGACGTTTCTCGATCATGTTCCTGTCTCCCGAAGGATTGCTTGGCTCCAAGATAGGGCGCATGATCGGCGCGTAAACGGAAACGTCGGAAACGGATTGTTTCGAATATGCGCCTACCCGATTTCGAAGCCTGGGCGATCTTCGCGTCCGTGGTCGAGCATCGCTCGTTCAGCGCCGCGGCGGAGGCGATCGGCGTTTCCAAGGCGACCGTCTCCAAGGCGATCTCACGGCTCGAAGCGCATCTGGGCGCCAGCCTGTTCCACCGCACGTCGCGGCGGTTGACGCTGACCGAGAGCGGCAAGGCGCTCGCCGAGCACGCGCAGCGCATCGTCGCTGCCGCTCAGTGTGCCGAGGAGACCGCCCGCGACAGCGCCACGCTGCCAGCGGGGCTGATCCGCGTCGCCGCGCCGATGACCTTCGGCATGACCTATCTCGCCCCCGTCATCGCCGAATTTCTCGACGCGAACCCGGGGATCGAGATCGACCTCAACCTTTCCGACGCGCGCGTAGACATCGTCGCCGACGGCTTCGACGTCGCGTTGCGCATCGCCGACCTGCCCGACAGCTCGCTGCGCGCGCGTCGATTGTGCGGGATTTCGGTGCATGTCGTGGCCGCCCCCGCCTATCTCGACAAGCACGGACGCCCGACGCATCCGGCACAGCTCGCCGAGCACGAATGCATCGGCTACACCAACACGCCCGGCGCGGCATGGCGCTTCACCGGCCCCGGCGGGGAGGAAGCTGCGGTGCGCCCGACCGGGCGGCTGATGAGCAACAGTGGCGACGCGATGCTGCCCGCGCTGCGCGGCGGGCTGGGGATCGCGCGGCTGCCGGGCTTCATCGTCGATGCCGATCTCGCGACAGGAACGCTCGAGGCGATCCTCACCGATTGGCTCCCGCCGCCGATCGCGCTCCATCTGATGACGCCGCCCAGCCCCTTGCGCCCTGCGCGTGTCGAGACGCTGATCGCCTTCCTCGCGGCGCGCTTTCGCGACGGCCGCGCGCCTGCGCCGATAACGATTCGCTAACGCCTGACGCCTCGCGACTCGCGTGATTCCGCGGTTTAAGACGAAATTAACCTTTTGCCTTCAGAGGTTATTTGGTTAATAGAGCTGCCGGGGGGCGCCGGGCCGGAGGTGGTCGAAGGCGACGGCAAGAGGGGACAAGCAGATGCGCGTGCTGCTGATCGAGGACGAGCCGACGACGGCCAAAGCGATCGAGCTGATGCTCTCGACCGAGGGATTCAACGTCTACACCACCGATCTGGGTGAGGAAGGCCTGGATCTGGGCAAGCTCTACGATTACGACATCATCCTGCTCGATCTGAACCTGCCGGACATGCACGGTTACGACGTGCTCAAGAAGCTGCGCGTCGCGCGCGTGCAGACGCCGGTGCTGATCCTGTCGGGCGTTTCGGAGATGGATTCCAAGGTGCGCAGCTTCGGCTTCGGCGCCGACGATTACGTCACCAAGCCCTTCCACCGCGACGAACTGGTGGCGCGCATCCATGCGGTCGTCCGCCGATCGAAGGGGCACAGCCAGTCGGTGATCAAGACGGGCAAGCTCGCGGTCAATCTCGACGCCAAGACGGTCGAGGTCGACGGCGCCCGCGTGCATCTGACCGGCAAGGAATATGCGATGCTGGAGCTGCTCTCGCTCCGCAAGGGCACCACGCTGACCAAGGAAATGTTCCTCAACCACCTTTATGGCGGGATGGACGAGCCCGAGCTCAAGATCATCGACGTCTTCATCTGCAAGCTGCGCAAGAAGCTGAGCATGGCGTGCGACGGCGACAATTACATCGAGACCGTCTGGGGCCGCGGCTATGTGCTGCGCGAGCCCGAGGAAGAGAAACTGACGCAGGCGGCGGTCGCGTAACAGCAGCCGATCACCCGAGCGAAGCGGCCGCGGCGTCGGGGGGCGCCGCGGCCGCTTTTTTAAGTAATTTCAGAGTTTCAGCCGGCCAGCGCGGCGAGGTTGTCGAGGTGGGTTTGATCGGTTGTTTTCATATATCCGGCCTGTTTGCGCGGCGCTGTGATCGCTGCTGGCCCTGATGGAAATCCACCGGCGAGATCCCTAATCAAGCTGGCGCGCTTTTGGCGCGCAGTGAATCAGACGGGTTTTCCTCGCCATTGGCTCGATCGTTACTCATCATCGACTGCCACTGCCAATTCGGGTGATCTGCCTTCGGTCAAGCCATCGGTGCGTAGGGCCGGTAAGCCTCCTTCCGGGTGAGCACAACCCATGCGATCCGGGCCAGCTTGTTGGCGAGCGCGACGGACACGAGGCGGAAGGGCTTCTTCACCAGGAGCTTTCTGATCCAGTCATCCACTCACGATGAATCTCCACGAGCCTTAAAATGAGATCAGGCCGGTACCGGCGTCGTCGGGGCGAGATAGGCGAGGGGTGTATTGTTGAGCGTAACCGCTTGGACCCCAATACAGCGCGCCATCTTTTCGGCGAGCAGCGACGCGGTGCGATCGTCGAGATCGGCGAGGTCGACCGTCACCGTCATCTGCTTGCCGGCGATGTCCACCGTCATGCCGGGCGCGGCGAGATCGCGTTGCGCGAACAGGCCGACCAGCCGGCACAGCAGATCGGCGCTCGACAAGGCAGCGATCGTCATGTGCACGCCGCTCACGCCGCTTCGCGGGCCGACGCGGGCGGCGGCTCGGCGATGCGCTCGCGGGCGAGCGCGTCGGCCGCGCGATGCGGCGCGAGGCCGGTGCGCTCGGCATGGTCGAGGACCGCGCCGAGCCGCTGCCCGGTCACCTCGACGCGCGCCGCCGCCTCGCCCGCGCTCCAGCCGAAATATTCGGCCGCGACGTTGATGATCCCCCCGGCGTTGACGACGTAATCAGGAGCGTAGAGCACGCCGCGATCGGCCAGTCGATCGCCGTCCTCAGCGCTGGCGAGCACGTTGTTGGCGCCGCCGCAGACCAAGCTGGCGCGTAGCCGCAGGATCGTGTCGCGGTCGATCACGCCGCCCAGTGCGCAAGGCGCGAAGACGTCGCACCGCGCCTCGACGATCGAATCGCGCGCCATGATCTCGGCCCCGTAGCGCAACGCCACCGCCGCCGCGACGCCGGGGCGCGGCTCGGCGACGACCAGCTTTGCGCCTGCATTGTGGAGCAGGGCACATAGCGCCGAGCCGACATTGCCGAGCCCCTGCACCGCGACGGTCAGGCCGTCGAGGCCGACACCGAAGCGGCGGCGCGCGGCTTCCTGCATCGACAGGAACACGCCGCGCGCAGTCCAGGGCGACGGATCGCCGCCGGGCCGGCCGGCCTCCGGCGCCAGGCCGGCGACGTGATGGGTTTCCCCGCGCACCGCGGTCATGTCGGCGACATTGGTGCCGACATCCTCGGCGGTGACATAGGCGCCGTCCAGCTCGGCGATGGCGCGCCCGAAGGCGGCGAACAGGCGGCGGCGATCAAACGCGCCATCGGGCAGGTTGAGCACCGCCTTGCCCCCGCCCAGCGGCAGATCGGCGAGCGCGTTCTTGTAGGCCATCCCCTCGGCCAGCCGCAGCGCGTCGGCGGTGAGCGCGGCGCGGTTCGCATAGCGCCACAGCCGGCACCCGCCCGCAGCCGGCCCGCGCCGCGTCGAATGCAGCACGATGACGCCCTCGAGCCCGCTGGCGGCGTCGCTGACGACGTGGACCGTCTCGGGCGGAACGGTGGGCGTATCGGGGGTGTCGACCATGATTCGGCTCCTTGAGTTCGGAGGATGTTTTTTCATGGTTGATCGGGTAAATGTAGCCGCATTCGATGTATCGGCGATAGATGCCGATACGATTTGTTCCGCATTCCTCTGAGGGGAGGTGAAATCGTGCCGCACGACCTCGATCCCTTCGAACGCAAGATCCTGCGCGAGCTTCAGGAGGACGCGAGCATGCCGATGGCGCGACTGAGCGAGAAGGTCGGGCTGTCGCCCTCGCCTTGCTGGCGGCGCGTCGATCGGCTGGAGAAGGACGGTGTCATCACCCGCCGCGTGGCGCTGGTCGATCGCCAGAAGGTCGGCCTCAACGCGCAGATCTTCGCGCAGGTGAAGCTCAACGCGCACGGCCGCGCCAATCTCGACGAGTTCGCCGCGGCGATCCGCTCGTTCCCCGAGGTGCTCGAGGCCTATGTGCTGATGGGCGTGTTCGATTTCATGCTGCGGATCGTCGCCGCCGATATCGACGCCTATGAGCGGTTCTTCTTCACCAAGCTGTCGAAACTGCCCGGCGTGCAGGAGATCAACTCGACGGTGGCGCTTTCGGAAGTGAAGGCGACGACCGCGCTGCCGATCGAGTGATGGGTCAGGCCGTCACCGCGAACCGCCTGCCCTCGGCGAGCCACGCCAGGCGCTCGTCGCGCAGGGCGGCGCGGCGGACCTTGCCCGCCTCGTCACGCAGCGCGGCATCGACCAGTTCGTAGCTTTCGGGACATTTGTAGCCGGCAAGCCGCGCGTGAACGAAGGCATGGATTTCCTCCAGCGGCAGCTCGGCCGCCAACTGGATGACCGCATGGACGCGCGCCCCGTAATCCTCGCACGGCAGGCCCAGCACCACCGCGTCGCGGACCGCGGGATGCTCGATCAGCGCAGCCTCGACTTCGGCTGGATAGATATTGGCGCCGCCGCGCAGGATCATGTCGGTCCGCCGGTCCGACAGGAAGAGGTAGCCGTCCTCGTCGAGTGTGCCGAGATCGCCGAGCGACATCCGCCCTTCGCCGTCGAGCCGGGGATCGGCGCCGACATAATGGAAACGCGTCGCGGTTTCGGGGGCGAAGAAGATTTCGCCGACGACGCCGGGCGGGCAGGCCCTGCCCTCCTCGTCGCGGACGCTCAGCGCCCCCGGAGGGGCCTTGCCCACCGAGCCGGGCTTCAGCAGCCATTCCTCGCCGGTGATCAGGATCGCCGCGCCCTCGGTGCCGGCATAGACTTCGAGGATGCGCTCCGGCCCCAACCAGTCGATCCAGGCGTGCTTCAGCCACGGCGGGCAGGGCGCGCCGAGATGGACGACCTTGCGCAGCGACGAGAGGTCGTAGCGTGCACGCACCTCGGGCGGCAGGCTCCAGATGCGGTGCATCATCGTCGGCACGAGGCACACCCATTCGACACGCTCTCGCTCGATCAGGCGCAGCGCCTCCTCGGCGTCGAACCGGTTCATTCCGACCACGCGTGTACCCGCCAGCAAGGCGAGGCTGGTGAACAGGAACGGCGCATTGTGATAGAGCGGGCCGGGATTGAGCATCACCCCGCCGGGGGGCATGCCGAGCAACGCCGTCATCCCTTGCAGCCTCTCGTCGTAGCGCGCCGCGCCGTGATCGACGATCAGCTTGGGCCGGCCGGTCGAGCCACCGCTGGCGACCGCTTTCCATTGCGTTGCGGCGAGATCGGGCGGGAGGTCGATGGTGGCGTCATCCCCACCGGGAGCGATTTGCGTCACGCCTTCGACGGGTTCGCCGCCGTCGCGGATCAGGACGCGGGGCGCGGCGAGCGCGACGATCTGCGCCAGTTCGCGGCCGGGCAGTTTCTTCGGCAGGATGCAGGGCGTCGCGCCCGCGCGCCAGGCGGCGACGCTGCTGACGTGGTGGTCGATCCCGTTGGGCAGCGCGATCGCGACGAAGTCATCGGGTTCGACCCCCAGCGCGATCAGCCGTCGTGCGGCGGCCGCGCTGCGCGCCTCCAGCTCAGCCCAGCTCAGCGCCTCGCCCGGATAGGAGATTGCCGTCCCCGCGCGATCCGTGTGCTCCTGAAAGACGGCGCCAAAGCCGGGCGCGGTCATATACTCAGTCCGCCGCCGACGATCAGCACCTGACCCGAAACATAATCGCTGTCGGGCGAGCAGAAGAGATAGACGCCGCCGGCGGCTTCCTCGGGCGTGCCGGCGCGGCCCAAGGGCACGAGCGTCTTGAGCGCCCCAAGCATCTCGGCGGGGACGCCCGCCTGGATCGCCTGGCCTTCGATCTCGATCCGCGTCGCGGGATCGTCGTTCGCTTTGGTCAGGCGGGTGTCGATGAAGCCGAACGCGACGCAGTTCACGCAGACCTTCAGCCGGCCCCATTCCTTGGCGAGCGTCTTGGTCATGCCGGTGACGGCGGCCTTGGCGGAGGAATAATTGACCTGGCCCGCATTGCCGTTGGTGCCCGCCATCGACGAGATGTTGACCACCTTGCGGATCACCTCGCGCCCCTCGGCCGCTTCCTGCTTCGCCATCGCGCGCCACGGCTCGGCGGCGGCGCGCAGGATGCGGAAGGGCGCGGTGACGTGGACGTCGAGCATCGCCTGGAACTGCTCGTCGGTCTGTTTCTGGATCACGCCGTCGCGGGTGTAGCCGGCGTTGTTGACGATGATGTCCAGCCCGTCGAAGCGGTCGAGCGCGGTTTGTACGAAGCGTTCGCCGAAATCGGGGGCGGTGACGTTGCCGACGCACGCTGTCGCCTCGCCGCCGGCCGCTTCGATCGCGGCCACGGTTTCGAGCGCCGGCGCTTCGTCGAGATCGTTGACCACGACCTTCGCGCCCTCGGCCGCGAGCCGGAGCGCGACCGCGCGGCCGATGCCGCGTCCCGAGCCGGAAACGATGGCGACCTTGCCGTTGAGCGTACCCATGAAATCTCTCCTCAAGCCAGCGCCACGACGGCCTCGCCGTCGAGCGTCTGCACCTCCTTGTCCGTCCAGCTGCCGATCCTGACGCGCGCCAGGCGCTCGCCGGCTTCCTCGAAAATCCCGGTGATTTCGCCGCGGCAAGTGACGGTCGCGTGGAGCGGGGTGATCGCGGTGAAGCGCACGTTCCAGCGCCGCAGCCGCTCCTGCGGCGCCCAGTGCGTCAGCATCTGCGCGAGATACGCCATCGACAGCATGCCGTGCGCGAACACGTCGTCCATGCCGGCGGCCTTGGCGAAGTCGCTGTCGATATGGAGCGGCACATAATCGTGGCTGGCGCCGGCGAACAGCGCCAGCGTCGCGCGGTCGATCGGGCCGCGGACCAGCTCGGGAAGCGTATCGCCGACCTCAACCATTGCGCACCACCGCGAGCTGACGCGCCTCGGCGCAAAGCGTGCCGTCGTCCTTTTCGAAGCGCGTGGTCTGGACGACGAATTCCAGCGCGCCGCCCTTTTTGGCGTAGATATCCTCGGTGGTCGTGGTGATGGTCAGGCGGTCGCCCGCATAAGCGAGCGCGTGATAGGTGAAGCCCTGCTCGCCGTGCAGGATTTTCA
The DNA here is from genome assembly GCA_035538935.1 of Sphingomonas sp. Lineage (GTDB taxonomy): Bacteria > Pseudomonadota > Alphaproteobacteria > Sphingomonadales > Sphingomonadaceae > Sphingomonas. The sequence continues at coordinate 17,442 of DATLJH010000004.1, read as the reverse complement.
TCATATCGACGCCGAGGCCATTTTCCTTGTCGAAAACGTCGCCGCGTTTCGCCGGGCGGCTCATGTGCAGCGAGAAGAAATAGGTCGGCGGCGCCGGGATCGCGGGATGCCCCGCCGCGCGCGCCGCGGCTTCATCGAAATAAACGGGGTTGGTCTCGCCGGTCGCCTTGGCGAAGAATTTGAGGAAGCCCGCCTCAACGTCGACGACGCGCGGTTCGGAGACGGTGCCGACATGGCGATCGCGGTCGATCATCTCACGCCACCTTGCCGTAGAGCGTGACGACGCAGGCGCCGCCGAGGCCGAGATTGTGTTGCAGCCCGAACCGCGCGCCCTCGACCTGCCGCGCGTCGGCGGTGCCGCGCAACTGGTGGGTCAGCTCGTAGCATTGGGCGAGGCCGGTCGCGCCGAGCGGGTGGCCCTTGGACAGCAAGCCGCCCGAGGGATTGGTGACGTGATCGCCGCCATAGCTGTTGCGGCCGTCGCGGATATAGCTTTCCGCGCCGCCCTCCGGGCACAGGCCGAGCGCCTCGTAGGTGATCAGCTCGTTGGGGGTGAAGCAGTCGTGAAGCTCGACCACCCCGATAGCGTCGGGGCCGACGCCGGCTGTTTCATAGACCTGCCGCGCCGCCTCCTTCGACATCTCGTAGCCGACCACCGACATCATCGAACGCCCCGTGAAGGTTTCTGCGTAATCGGTGGTCATCGCCTGCGCCGCGATCTCGACCGGCGCGTTCAGCCCATGCTTTGCGGCGAAGGCGGGCGACACCAGCAGCGCCGCCGCCGCGCCGCAAGTCGGCGGGCACGCCTGGAAGCGGGTGATCGGGCCGTAGAGGTGGCGTGAGGCCATCACCTCCTCCAGCGTCAGCGGCGTGCGGAACAGCGCCAGCGGGTTGTTCGCGGCATGGCGGCGCGCCTTGACCGAAATCAGGCCGAACACCTCGTCGGCGATGCCGTGGCGCTGCTGGTAGTCGAGACCCGCGCCGCCGAATTGCTGCGCGGCCATCGGCGCGGCCTCGTCCCAGCCCTGGATTTCGATCTGCTTCGAGAGGTGATGATCGAGCGTGCGCTTGCGGTCGTCGAACACGAGACCCAGCGCGCCGGGCAGCATCTGCTCGAAGCCGACCGCCAGCACACATTCCGCCGCGCCGCCCTCGATCGCCTGCCGCGCGAGATACAGCGCGGTCGATCCGCTCGCGCAATTGTTGTTGACATTGACGACCGGGATGCCGGTGCAGCTGACGCGGTAGAGCGCCGACTGGCCCGCGGTCGAATCGGCATAGACATAGCCGGCATAAGCCTGCTGGACCTGCTCGTAGCCGACGCCCGCATCGGCGAGCGCGAGGCGAATCGCCTTTTCGGCCATCACGTCCCAATCCTCGCTCTCGCCGGGCTTGGTGAAGGGGATCATGCCGACCCCGGCGATACGTGCTCTGATCATGGTTTCACTCCTTGGGCCGCCTGCATCACAGCGCGCGGGCGACGATCAGCTTCATGATTTCGTTGGCCCCGCCGTAGATCCGCGCCACGCGGGCGTCGGCGTAGAGGCGGGCGATCGGATATTCGGTCATGTAGCCATAGCCGCCGAACAGCTGAAGGCAGGCGTCGACCACCTTGCACTGCGCCTCGGTGGTCCACAATTTGGCCGCCGCAGCAGTGGCGGGATCGAGATCGTCGGCGAGCAGGCGGACCATCAGGCCGTCGATCAGGCAGCGCGCGGCGATCGCCTGCGCCTTGCAATCGGCGAGGACGAATTGCGTGTTCTGCTGCTCGATCAGCGGCTTGCCGAAGGCGGTGCGCTCGCGGACATAAGCGATGGTGAGGTCGAGCGCGCGCTCGATGCCGACGACCGCGTCGAGCGCGATGATGAGACGCTCCCAGGCGAGCTGGTGCATGAGCTGCTCGAAACCGCGCCCCGCGCCGCCGAGCAGGTTGTCGGCGGGCACGAACACGTCGTCGAAAGCGAGTTCGGATGTGTCCTGCGCGTGCAGGCCGATCTTGTCGAGCTGGCGGCCGCGGGTGAAACCTTCGGCGTCCTCGGTTTCGAGCATGAGGATCGAGAGGCCGCGTGCGCCCGGCGCATCTTCGGTGCGGGCGACGACGGCGATCAGGTTCGCGGTCTGGCCGTTGCTGATGAAGGTCTTCTGGCCGTTCAGCCGATAGCCGCCCTCGACGCGGTTCCCGCTGGTGCGGACCGCCTGAAGGTCCGATCCCGCGCCGGGCTCGGTCATCGCGATCGCGGCGATCCGCTCGCCCTTCGCCATCGCCGGCAGCCAGCGCTGCTTCTGCGCCTCGGTCCCGTAGGCGAGGATATAGTGCGCGACGATGCTGGAGCTGATGCTGTTGGCGATGCCGAAGCTGCCGCCCAAGCCGGCGCGGCTGACCTCCTGATGGATCACCGCTTCGTGCGCGCGGGTTCCCCCGCCGCCGCCATAGGCCTCGGGAATGCCGGCGCATAGCAGGCCAGCCTCGGCCGCCTTCCGCCACGATTCGGGGTTGACCGAGCCGCGCGCCTCCCACGCCGCCGCCTGCGGCACGAACTCGCGGGCGAGGAAGCGCGCGACCTGTTCGCCAAGCAGCGCGAGCTCGTCGTCGATCCAGGGAGCGCTCATTCGCCGACCCAGATCGGCGGGGTGCGGCGCCACCATTCGACCGCCGTTTCGAGTTGGTAGGCGAGCGCGAGCAGGAGGGCTTCGCCGCCGGGCTTCGTGGCGAACTGCATGCCGACCGGCAGGCCGGTGTCGCTGAACCCCATCGGCAGGCTGATCGACGGCGATCCGGCGAAATTGTCGATCCAGCAATAGCCGGCGTAATCGACGAGATGATCGGCCTGATCGTCCCACGCCACGTCGGGGCCGAACACGCCGATGCGCACGGTCTCGCTGCCGAAGGTCGGCGTCATCCAGATGTCGATCTCGCCCAGCCGATCGAGATAGGCGGCGACGATTCCCTCCATCCGTTGCCACGCGGCGGCGAAGCGGGCGTCGTCGATGCGGTTGCCGGCCTCGATCAGCGTGGCGGAGCGATGTTCGAGGTCTTCAGGCGCGATCTTGATGCCGATAAGGTCTGAAAGAAGCCCGAGGCGGCGCGTGAACATGCCTTCGGTGATGTCGTTGAGCGTGGCGATCGCCTCTGGCCCGTCGAACGGCAATTGGCCGTCGGCGACCGCATGCCCGAGCTTTTCGAGCAGGGCGATCGTCTCAGCGAAAACGCGGCTGACGCTGGCGTCGGGCGCCCCACCGGTGCGCATGATCGCGCTATAGGCGTGGATACGCAGGCGCGTGTCGATCGGCGCGGTGACGAGCGGCACGGGCGCGAAGGCGGCGTCAGGAACGCGCGTCTGGGTCGCCTCCAGCCAGGCGGCGGTGTCGCGCACGGTGCGGCTGACGCAGCCGTTGACGTTGAGATCGGCGATCGAGCGCAGCGCCTCGTCGCCGATATTGCGCCCGCGCGAGGGCTTGAGGCCAACGAGACCGCACGGGGCGGCGCCGTGGCGAATCGAGCCGAGCCCGTCGCTGCCGTGCGCGATCGGCACGACGCCCGCCGCCACCGCCGCCGATCCGCCGCCCGAGGAGCCGCCCGGCGTATGATCGAGGCTCCACGGATTGCGCGTCGGCCCGACCAGAGGCGATTCGGTGACGACGTTGAGGCCGAGCTCGGGCATCGCCGAGCGCGCGATCGAGATCAGCCCGGCATCGGCGATCGCGCGGGTGTAAGGCGCATCCTCGGGCGCGATGAAGTCGCGCAGTGCGGCCGCGCCCCAACTTGCCGGCACGCCCTTTTCGGGGAGCATATCCTTGATCAGCGTCGGAATGCCCGCCAGCGGCCCGGTGCGCGGTTCCGACGCCTGCCCCCGCGCGCGCTCGAACGTCGGCCAGGCGATGAAGTTGAGCTCAGGGTTGACCGCCTCGGCGCGCTCGATGGCGCGCTCCACCAAAGCGGCGGGCGTGATGCTGCCCGCCTCGATCGCGGCACGCATGGCGGTCATGTCGGTCGGCGCGGTGGCGGCCGAAGGCGTGGTCGTCATGTTTGCTCCTTTGAGAACTCGACGCGAATGGCGTGGACCGTGCCGGCATACGGCTTGCGGGCGAGCGAGATCAGCACCGCGGAGGCGATCAGGCTGGGCAGGTTGACGATGGTCATCGCCAGCAGGATGTTGCGCGGGCCGTCGATCAGGCTCGCCGCCGTGCCGATCGCCATCGGCGACGCCGCCAGCGCCAGCGGGGTCGCGATCGTCAGCGCGGCGAGGATGCGCGCGCGCAGATGCTTCGGCGCCAGGTCTTGCAGCAAGCCCGGCGTCAGCGCGCAGGCGGCGATGCCAAGCGCGCCCTGCACGGTGGCGATGGCATAGGCCTGGAAAGCGGTCGTGGCGAAAGGCAGGAACGCGGTCGGCACGGCGGCGAGGCCGGTGAAGATCGCGAAGACGCGCAGCGGTTTCTGATCGGCGTCCCCACGCCACAGCTTGAGGACCAGCGCCGGCAGGCACACGCCGATCAGAGTTGCTATTGTGATCGCCGTGCCCAGCGCGACGCCGACGCTGGCGGGATCGATGCCGAACGCGCGCGGCAGCGCCAGCGGGAACCAGGTGAGGCTCGACGACAGCGGGACGTTGATGACCAGCACGATGAAGAAGAAATAGATCAAGGTGCGCCGCTGCGACCGCGCATAGGGCAGGAAACCGATCAGCCCCGGCCCTTGCGCAACGGCAGCCTTCAGGGGGCGGTCGTTCGCACCCACGCCGAGCGGCATGGTCAGGAGCAGCAAGGCGAACAGCGGGCCGGGCACCGCGACCAGCAGCATGGCGATGCGCCATGTGTCGAGACCGGCCAGCCACACGGGAAGGCTGTGCGCCGATCCGGCCAGCCATTGCAGCGTCGCCCCGCCGATCGCCATGCCCGCCCCCGCGCCGATCAGCGACGCGCCGTAGAAGATGAAGTTGGCCGCGCTGCGCTGCCGCCCGGGAAAGAGATCGGGGATCATCGCGTAGATAATCGGCGCGACCCCGGCCTCGCCGATCGCGATTCCGATCGTGCCGAGGAAAAGGCCGCCGAAGCTGTTCTGGAGCGCGCTGATCCCGGTCGCCAGCGACCAGCACAGAACGCCGATGGCGAGGATCAGCCGCCGCCCGAACCGGTCGGCCAGCCAGCCCATCGGATAAGCGGCGACGCTGGCGAAGATCGCCATGCCGAGTCCTTGCAGCATGCCGATCTGGAAATCGGTGAAGCCCAGCGTGGTCTGGAGCGAGGGCGCGACGAGATTGAGGATCTGGCGGTCGACGAAGGCGAACAGCGTCGTCATCACCAGCACGAACAGGCCGTACCACGCCGACAGCGGCGCTTTGGACGACTCGGCCGCATTCGCGTCGATCGTCGATGCCGAAACAGCCAAGGCTCCGCTCTCCATCATCTTCTCCCGATCGAGTCGCCGAGCTTTCTAGCGAGCCGTCGACGCTCCTAAAAAGAAACAAGTTGACTTTATTGTCAATAGCAGAGATGTTCCGAACAACAAGATGACGGCCCGATGACGACACGCATCGGATTACGGGCCGCGCAAGGAGAGGAAAGCGCGTTCGGCGCGAAGTTTGCGCCGTGCACTTCCCGCTCCAGGCCCAATCGAATCGGCTTGGTGGAGATGGCGATGCAGTTTTCGGTACGCGCTTCCCTCGAACAATTCACGCTGCCGCATCCCGGCGGCGAGGGGCAGTTGAAGATCAGCGTCGCCGCGCCGGCGATGGCGCCGCCCGGGGTGCCGATCCCGATCCTTTACGTGGTCGACGGCGATTTCCTGTTCGGCATGGCGGCGGAGATCGCCCGTGCGATCACCAGCGTCGCGGGGTTCCCGCCCTTCATAGTCGTCGGCATCGGCTATGACGCGACCTATTTCGATTTCCTCAAGCTGAGAACAGCCGATCTTTCGCCGCCGATCAGCGCCGAGGCGGCCGCGGCGATGGGCTCGGTCGGTGCGATGGTCGGCGCCGACCGCAACGGCGGCGCCGACGCCTTCCTCGCCTTTCTCGCCGACACGCTCAAGCCCGAGATCGCATCTCGCTATCCCGAGACGGGCGGCGAGCAAATCCTGTTCGGCCATTCGCTCGGCGGCTTGTTCGCCGCGCATGCGCTGCTGACCCGGCCCGACGCCTTCACGAGCTTCATCGTCGGCAGCCCGTCTTTGTGGTGGGGCGGCTTTTCGATCCTGCAGATGCTGCCGGCGTTCGCCGAGCGGCTGTCCGCCCTGCCGCAGCCGCCGCGCGTGTTCGTCGGCGTCGGCGGCAGGGAGCAGGATGCGCCGACCAGCGTGCCGCCTGGCCTCGGCGTCACGCTGGAGGAAGCGCAGGCGCAGGTCCGCGCCGCACGGATGGTCGATGCGGCGAAGGAGTTCGCCGACGCGCTGGGCGAGGCGGGAGTCGCCGCGCTGCGCCACGTCGCATTCGCCGAGGAGGACCACGCCTCGGTTGCGCCGAGCGTCATCATCCACGGCATGCGCTTTGCACTGCAACAGGGCGAATGAACGAGCGGGATACCGATAAGAACACCGAGCTTGGGGAGGTATGAAATGAAGCGGATCACTTCGGTTGGTTTGTCGCTGACGGTCGCCGTCATCGCCCTGGCCTATGGCTCGATGGCCGAAGCCGCGCCCGTCGCGCCAAGCCGGCAGGCGGCGCCTGCCGATGCGTCGGACACATCGCAGGAAGCCGCGACGCCCGCGGACATCATCGTCACCGCGCAGAAAAGATCGCAGACGCTGATCGACGTGCCGCAATCAGTGTCGGTGGTGTCCGCCGCGACGCTCGAACAGCAGCACGCGACCAATTTTTCCGATTACCTCAAGGACGTGCCGAATCTTCAGCTCGTGCAGGGCACGCCGGGCCAGGGACGGCTGGTGCTGCGCGGCGTCAACACCGGCGGCGTCGCCTCGACGGTGGCGGTCTATGTCGACGAGACGCCGTTCGGATCGAGCACGGGCCTTGCCAACGCCGCCGAGCTGGCCGGCGATTTCGACACGTTCGACATCGCCCGGATCGAGGTGCTGCGCGGGCCGCAGGGCACACTCTACGGCGCGAGTTCGCTCGGCGGCTTGCTCAAATTCGTCACCAACGAACCGACCACCGATCGAGTCGAAGGCAAGGCGCTGGGCGGCGTCGAGTTCACCGACGGCGGCGATGCTTCCTATCGCGGCGCGGCGATGATCAACCTGCCGATCACCAACACCTTGGCGTTCCGCGCTTCGGGATCGTACCGCAAGCAGGGCGGCTATATCGATTCGATCGGCACCGCCGGATCGCGGGTCGATCGCAACATCAACGATTTGAAGAATTACGGCGGCCGCGCCTCGTTGCTGTGGAAGCCCGATTCGCGCCTCAGCGTCCGGCTCAGCGCGCTGCTCCAGAACCTCGATGTCGACGGCGCGCCGAGCTTCGTCGAGGCCGATCCGGCGACATTGAAGCCGCTCTACGGCGGCCTCACCATGTCCGAATATGTGCCCTCGTTCAGCAACGTGAAGTACCGGCTCTACAACGGCACGATCGACTATGATTTCGGCTTCGCGACGCTGACCTCGGCGACCAGCTATGGCGAGCAGCTGCAATCGCTCCGCGCGGACTATACCGCCAATCTGAGTGCGGCGCTCGCCGGCCCCTATTCGGCCCTGCTGCAATCGTTCGGCTTGCCGGGAATACCGCCGAACAACGCTCTGTTCGATCAGCGGACCCAAAGTCGCAAATGGACGCAGGAGGTTCGCCTCGCCTCGAACGGCGGCGGTGCGCTCGACTGGCTGGTCGGCGGCTATTACACGCACGAAAAAGCGCTGATCGACCAGCAACTGAACCTTGTCGAGCCGGGGACGCTGACGCCGATCGTCTATCCGCTGGAACTGGTGCAATACGATTTGCGGTCGCGCTATGAGGAGTTTGCTGGCTTCGCCAATGCGACGCTCCACCTCGGGCCGTGGTTCGATCTCGATTTCGGCGGGCGTTACAGCCACAACCGGCAACGCGCCGATCAGGTGACGGACAGCGTCCTGCTGGGCAGCAGCGACATCGGCGACCTGCGGTCGTCCGACAACGTCTTCACCTATTCGGTCGCGCCCAAGATCAAGCTCGGTAAGCGCGCGTCGCTCTATGCGCGGGTCGCCAAGGGGTATCGCCCCGGCGGCCCCAACGTGGTGCCGGCCAACGCGCCGGCGGGAACGCCGACGACCTATGACCCGGATACCGTCACCAGCTATGAGCTCGGCTTCAAGGGCGAGACCGCCGACGGCGCGTTCGCGCTCGACGCTGCGGTCTACCATATCGACTGGAACAACATTCAGCTCGCCGCGACCGTCAACGGCTTCGGCATCAACGCCAACGGGCGCGGCGCGAAGGTCGATGGCGCCGAGATCGCGGCAACGATGCGGCCGACCGCGGGGTTCGTGGCCTCGGTCAACTTCGCCTATAACGACGCGAAGCTCAGCGGCGATACCGATCCGCTCGTCATCGGCGCGGTGAAGGGCGACCGCTTGCCGTTCACGCCCAAATATACGGTCAACGTCAATGCCGATTACCAATGGGCGCTGGGCGGGGACGTCACCGCATCGGTCGGCGGCTCGATCCGGTCGCTGTCGGGGCAATCGGGAAATTACGATCCCGTCTATCTGGCGCTCTACGGCCATTTCCCGAGGGTGCCCGCCTATGAAGTGGTCGACCTGCGCGCCGGCCTCTCGTTCGGGCGCTATGCGATCAACGCCTATGTCGACAATCTCGCCAACGCTCACGGCATCACCGCCACCGAGGCGCTGACCGCCAACGGGCTGTTGCGCAACGCCAACGGCGCGCTCGGCACCGGCGTGATCCGCCCGCGAACCGCCGGGATCAACGTCACGGTCAACTTTTGAGGAGGTGGAGTCGAGCGGAACCATGCCCATCTCGCCACTGCGCCAAGCGGACGCTATCACCCCCGATCGCAGCATGACGACGACCGCCGCCAAACCCCGACGCAGCCAGGCCGCCCGCAGCGCCGCGACGCGCGCCAAGGTGCTCGCCGCGGCGCGCGATATTCTGTGCGCGCAAGGCTATTCGGGCGCGACGATGCACGCGATCCGCGACGCGACGGGGATGAGCCTCGGCGCGATCCAGCATCAATTCCCGACCAAGGCGAAGATCATGGCCGCGGTCGCCGCCGAGTTCTCCGCCTATCGGACGCAGGTCTATGCCGAGGCGATCCGGCGCGGGAAGACGCCGCGGGAATCGATGGAGAATTTGCTCGACGCCAATTTCGAGATGGTCAGCCGGCCCGAAATGGCGGCGGTGCTCGAAATCCACCTCGCGCGCCGCAACGATCCCGATCTCGATCGTGAGGTGGCGCCCAGCACGCGCCGTTTCGATCGGCGGGTGCGTCTGTGGGGCTATTCGATCCTCCACGCCGCCGGGATCAAGGACGATGCGGCGCATATGAGCCTGCAATTGCTCAACAACGCGATCACGCGCGGGTTGACGGTCGAATATATCCGCAACCCGAACAAGGCGGTGATCGACTATGCGATCCGCATCTGGAAGAAGCAGATCCTCGACCTGCTTTTCGCCGATTGATGCTCAAGCTCGATATCGTATCGGACGTGCTTCGGCTCGCCGATCCGTTGCGCGTGGCGGGCTATAGCTTCGACACCTGGGAGGTGGTGCTCGCCACGCTTGACGGCGGCGTTCACCGGGGGCGGGGCGAGGCGTCCGGCATCTATTTTCTCGGCGACGACGCCGCGCACATGCGCGCCGCGATCGAGGGGGTGCGGCCGGCGATCGAGGCCGGGCCGAGTCGCGACGCCCTGCGCTCGATCCTGCCGCCGGGCGGCGCGCGCAACGCGATCGACTGCGCCTTGTGGGAACTGGAGGCGGCGCGCTCGGGCAAGCCGGTCTGGCAACTGGCGGGCGTGCCCGAGCCGCGGCCCGTCATCACCACCTTCACGCTCAGCGCCGACGAGCCGGAGGTCATGGCGCGCCTTGCCGCCAGCCATGCCGATGCGCGCGCGATCAAGGTCAAACTGACCGGGGACCTGCCGCTGGATATCGAGCGGGTGCGCGCGATTCGCGCCGCGCGATCGGATGTCTGGCTCGGGGTCGACGGCAACCAGGGCTTCGCCCGCGATCAGCTCGACGCGCTGATCGCAACGCTTGTCGAGCATCGGGTGGCATTGCTCGAACAGCCCTTGCCGCGAGGGGAAGAGGCGGCATTGGAAGGGCTGGCGTCGCCGATCCCGATCGCCGGCGATGAAAGTATCGTGTCGCTCGCCGACGTGGCTTCGGCGCCGGGCCGCTTCCAGATCGTCAACATCAAGCTCGACAAGTGCGGCGGGCTCACCGAGGGGCTGCTGATGGCGGCCGAGGCGCGGCGGCTCGGCCTCGGCGTGATGGTCGGCACGATGATCGGCACCAGCATCGCCACCGCGCCCGCCTTCGTCCTCGCGCAGCTCTGCGATGTCGTCGATCTCGACGGCCCGACCTTCATCACTGAGGATCGAACGCCATCGGTCACCTATCGCGACGGCACGGTCTTTGCCGGGCCGGGGGTTTGGGGTTCGCCGTGACCGCCCCGCCCCGCATCGACCCCGCCGCGCTCGACGCCCTGCTCGCGCCCTATGACCGCAGCGACGCGCCCGGCTTCGCGGTCGGGGTCGCGCTCGGCGGTGTGCCCGGCTACCGCCGCGGCGTCGGCATGGCGAGTATCGAGCTTCCCGTCGTGCTGTCGCCGGGCATCCGCATGCGGATCGGATCGACCAGCAAGCAATTCACCGCGCTCGCCGTGATGCTGCTGGCGGAAGAAAAGCGGTTGTCGATCGACGATTCGCCGCGCGCGGTCCTTCCCGAATTGCCCGGCTGGGCCGACGCCATCACGCTACGCCAGATGATGGCGCACACCAGCGGCATGCGCGACAGCCTCGATCTCATCCTCCACGCGGCGGGGCCGGGCGTCGCGGCCCCGCCGGACATCCACTTGCGAACGCTCGCCGCGCTGGACAGCGTGAATTTCGCGCCTGGGACAGGCTGGAGCTATAATAACGGCGCCTATGCGCTGCTCTCCGAGATTGTGACGCGGGTGAGCGGCGATCCGTTCGCCGATTTCCTGCGCGAACGGATCTTCGGGCCGGTCGGCATGACGGCCACGATGCTGCGCCCGCTCGACACCGATCTCGTCCCCAACAGCGCCACCCTGCATGTGCCTTCCCCTGCCGGCGGATACATGCGTGGCGTGTTCGGCGTGCCGATCGGCGGCGAGGGCGGTATCGTCTCGACCGTCGACGACATGCTCGCCTGGCTCAGGCACATGAGCAACCCCGTCGTCGGCGCGCCAGAGACCTGGCGGATCATGCGGACGCCGCTGATCAGCCACGGCTACGGGCTGGGCCTGATCGCCGGCCAGCATCGCGGCCTCGCCACCGTCCACCATGCCGGTGCGGTCGTCGGCGGATCGTGCCAGATGCTCAAGATGGTCGATCACGATCTCGACATCATCGTGATGAGCAACGGTCTCGGCGGGCTCGATCTGCATAATCTCGTCGAGGCGATCATCGATAGCTGCATTTCTGGCCTGCCGTTACCGGAGAACGCGCCTGCCGAACCGATCACCGGCATATTCTATTCGGCAGAAGCGGGGCGCCGGCTTGCGCTGGAAGCAATCGAGGGCAAGCAGGCGATCCGGATCGACGGTATGACATTGCCGGCACGACGCGATTCCGAAGGGCGACTGAGTGTGCCGCTGTTGCCTACCGACATTACGGTAACGCCCCAGAGCGACACGAAGGCGATCAAGGTCGATGAATTCGGTAAGATCGATCTTCTCCAGCGCGTGGAAGCCCCGAAAAACCCCAATCTTGACTCGCTCGTCGGCCGATATCGAAACGCCTCGGCGGAAATCATCGCAACCATTGCAAAGCAAGACGACGGTAAGGCCCTACTCACCCTCTCGAATCCACTGGGGACCATGAACTACGCCCTCGTCGCGATCGGCCCAGCGTTATGGGAGGGGCGAGCGGCAAGCAGTCTACCAATGGCGATGCTGCTCGAAGTTGGCGACGATGGTCTCCTGCTGACGAGTGGACGCACCCGGCGGTTGTGGTGCGAACGTCATTCGTGTCGCTGAGCAACCGCCTGTTCGGGATGCGGGCAACCCTGCAAAGGCATTTGTGGCAGTTGGAGCGCGCACCCCCTCCTTCACCTTGGGATGAGCGGGTGCGGACCACCAACTCATCGAAGGAAGGGGCGCATGCCTGTGCTCAGAAGTTGTACCGCACGCCGACGCGATACATCCGGCCGAGCACGTCGTAGAGCGACGGGTTGATATCCACGCCGGTATTGGTCTGCGGCGACGGCGTCGGATCGCGATCGAACAGGTTGTTGACCTTGAAATAGGCGCTGACCTTGTCGGTCAGGTGGTACGAGCCTGAAACGTCGAAATAGAAGGCGCCGTCCATGTGGTTATAGTCGACCGTCGGATTGTTGACGGTCGAATCCGGGCAATCCCCGTCGCCGCAGACGATATATTGATGGCCGAACACGCCATCGCTGAACCAGCGCTGCTGCAATGTCAGGCTGTAATGGTCGGTCTCCCACGTCTCCATCGCGAGCAGCTTCCAGTCGGGAGTCGAGCTCGAATTGACGCCGGCCTGCTGCACCGGAATCGTGCCGGGCAGGCCGGTCTTGGTGATGAAGTTGCGCACGTTCGTGGCAAGACCGCGCAGCGTCAGACTTCCCGACGAGCCGAACGGATGGCTGAGCCGATAACTGGCCTCGATGTCGAAACCGTCGGTGAAGATCGATGCGAGATTGAACGGCTGGACGGTAACGTAATTGCGCGTGTTCGTAGGATCGTCGAGGAAGAAGGTGCCGCACAGCTGCGTCACGCCTTCCTGGCAGTAATTGACCTGCTGCTGCGCGCCCAGCGTCGAGATCGCATGCTTCAGCTTGATCCGGTAATAATCCACCGACAGGCTGAATCCGGGCAGCCAGCCGGGTTGAGACAGCACGATTCCGGCTTCGGTATTCCGTGCGATTTCGGGCTTCAAATTGGGGTTGCCGACGGTGTTCTGCATGATGTTTACCGAGGTCGGCGGATTGGTGAACGGATTGGTGAAGTTGGGCACGTTCACCGAAATCGGCGCGGCGAACAATTCCGACAGGTTGGGCGCGCGCACGTCACGCGAGGTGACGGCGCGCAGGCGGATACCGTCGAGCGGCGTATCCCAGGTGCCGCCGATTTTCCACGTATAGACCCGGCCCGACGTGCTGTAGCGCGTCGCGCGGCCGGCGAGGTTGAGGTTCGCCTTGCCCGCGCTCGAATCGAGAACCGGCACGTTGACCTCGAGATAGCTCTCCAGCACGTCGTAGCTGCCGCGGCCGTTGTGATAATTGCCGGCATACCAGTTGTTGCCCGCTTCGCTGAGGATCGGATCGGCGGGATAGGCGCCGCCATACGGGCTCTCGCCGCTGACACCGTTGCCGTAAGGATCGGCGGTGACGTGGTAGAATTCGTTGCGCCATTCGAGGCCCGTGGCGATCGAGATCGGCCCCGCCCAGGACGAGATGGGTGCGCCCGAGAGGTTGAGACTCACCACGTCCTGCGTCTGGCGGGTATGCTGGAACGGGCCGATGCCCGGCTCGATATAGGCGAGCGCTGCGCTCGACGGCGTGTCGCCGCCGATGATGTTGATCGGCTGGCACCCGTTGGCGCGCGCGACCGGATCGGCGCACACGATCGCGCCGTCGAGCATGATCGCCTGGATCGCCTGGTTGTAGCGCGGCGTCAGCGTGATGTTGTTGACATGGATGTCGCTGATATTCTCGCCGTGCTCGTAATAGACATCATAGGTCCAATCGGTGCCGAACGCGTCCAGCGTGCCGTCCATGCCGCCGACGAAGCGATATTGCTTGCGCGAGGTGTGAACCTTGATGTTGGGCAGGATCGCGTTGCTGACGCCGTATTTGAAGCTGTCGATCCCCGCGTCGCCGCATTGCTGCTGGATCGAATCGGGGACGAAGGGATTGTCGCAACTGATCGTCAGGCCCGATTTGGCAGCGCCGGGATTGGGCTGGTTGGACGTATCGACCTGCGCGACGTTGATGGTCGCGTAGATCTCGTTGTCGGGATCGAGATCGAACCCGATCCGGCTGTAGCCGTTCCAGCGCTTGAGCGAGGATTGCAGCGTGGTGCCGATGCCGACATTGCCCGACAGGTCGCCGCCGACGCAGAAGCCGGTATAGCATCCGGTCACGGTGCCCGCCGCATCCTTCGCCGGCACGCCGTTCGAACCATATTCGAACTGGAACGGATTGCCGTTGGCGTCGAACGCGATGCCCTGCAGCGGCCCCGCGGTGATCAGGCCGTATTTGGTGTACTGATAGGCCTGCGCGTGATCGCGATAGAGATATTGGGGCGACCCATCGTCGGTGATGCCACGGTTGATCAGCGTCGAGGTGCGATACCAGTTGCGACCGCTCGGCGCTTCCTCGCCGAAGCCGCCGGCGGGAACACCATCCTCGTGATCATATTCGCCGCTCAGTTCGACGTGGAGCCGATCGTCGAGAAAGGCGTGACCTACCGCGGCCTGGATCAGATACTGCTCGTCGTCGCCATAATCGGTGATGCCGCCCTGGATGTTGGCCTTGAAGCCTTCGAAATGCTTGTCGGTGATGAAGTTGACCACGCCGCCGACCGCGTCCGACCCATAAGAGGCAGACGCGCCGCCGGTCACGACGTCGACGCGTTGGAGCAGGAGCTGCGGGAACAAGCTGATGTCGGGAACGCCGGTGACGTTGGCGCCGACCACGCGCTGACCATCGAGCAGCGTCAGCGTACGGATCGTGCCCAGGCCACGCAGCGAGAAGGAGCTGAGGCCCTGCTGCCCGCTCGAGGTGCTGTTGGTGCCGGTCGTGACGCCGGTCGAGCCCGCCAGCGACGGCAATTGGGCGATGGTCGTGAAGACGTTGGGTTCCGCATTTCGCGTGAGCGCAGCAGCATCGACCACGGTCGTCGGCGTCGGCGCCTGGAAGCCCGATGCCGTGATGCGCGATCCGGTGACGATGATCTCACCGGCGCCGGCGGCCTGATCGGCCGAAGCGGCCTGCGGATCGGCGGGCGTCACGCTGGCGGGCGGTTGTTCCGCCGCCGGTGCCGCCGTCTGCGCGAAAGCGGGGATTGCGATGGCAATTCCGACGAGCGCCGTCGCGCCTGCGAGCAACCTGCCACGGCCGCGAACCGCCGATGAAACGCGAATGCTGGCATCGATCATTGTCATGGAACCTCCCCGATATTTGAATGGTGTTCGGCAGCGGCGTCAGACCGTCACCGCGTAGAGCGCGTGGTGCGTGAGGATGAACAAGGTGCGGTGGTCGGCACCGCCGAAGATCAGCTGCAGCGGGCGATCGGGCGCGTCGATCCGGCCGAGCGGCTTGCCGTCGGGCGCGTAGACGAACACTTGCCCGTTCGCGACGAAGACGTTGCCGTTCGGGCCGACCGCGACACTTTCCCCGCCACGGTTGGCGAACGGCTTCAGGTCTGTGATGCTGCCCCCCGGGCCGACGATGCCGCTATAGGTCTTGTCTTCCGATCCGTTGCTGACGAAGACGCGTTCGCCGACCTTGCGGCGAACGAAGCCATAAGTGTCGAGCGAGTCCGACCAGCGCCAGCCAGTGTGATCAATCGGCCCCTGCTGGAGCACGCGATAGGCGGGCAGCACCAGGCTGCCGTCGGGCGAGACATATTCGCTGGCCGTCGGGCTCGCCACGTCCTTCGCGAACATCTCGGCGAGCGTGGTGAACTCATAGGTCTTGGGATCGAGCTGGTCCTTGAACTCGCCGTTCACCCACCAATTGCCGGGAAGCAGCGTCGCGGCGTTCGGGTGCGTCGCGGTGGGGGTCGGCGCGATCAGCTTCAGGCTGCCGTCGCGATCCTCCGGCGAGAAACTGTAGACGCTCGCCTCGGGGCCGAGCGACGACAGGACCATGAGGTCGCCCGATTCCGCGACCGCCAGATTGACCGGATCGGTGGGCGTGTCGCGAACGACCTGGAGCCCCTCGTCCGGGCTCCAGCTGTAGATGCGCTGGAAATGATGCTCGACGAAATAGAGCTTGCCCTTCGCATCCACCGCGGCGCCCGAGATGGAGAAGAACCCGCCTTCCAGCTTTTCGACCTGGGCGGAGGTCGGCAGGAAGGCGGGCCGCTGCGGCGGTGCCGGCGGGGAAGGGGAAGCCGGCACATCGAGCCGCGCGAATTCGCGTTCGCGTACGTCGCGCTTGTGCGTCTCGTCGCGAACGGCATTTTCGAACGGGAACTTGCTGGCACGCAGGTACGTCGTGCAGCCATTGTCGTCGCACGTGGCGTAGCCGCTTTCGCCGTTCACATGGACGTTGCGGAAGCGGATGTCGTGCGAATTGTAGAGCTTCACCGCCATCGCCGCGGGATGCCAGGTGCGCGTGACGCGATAGCCGTGATAATTGGCGAACAGGAGGTCGCTCGAATTGCGCACCTCGAGCGAGACGGCGTCCATCCCCTCGCCCACCTCCTGCTCGGTCTGCGGCGCGAAGAATTCCCAATTCTTCACATGATCGAGCACGATCTCGTTGCGGACGTGATGCTCGGCGGAGAGCTGATAGACGCGGCCCGGCGTCTCGGTGTCGGAAACGTAGAAGCCGGCCTGCGCGAAGGTGTTGGGCGACCAGATGTCGGCGAAGGTGCCTCCGCCCCCGTCGCTCACCCAGATGCTGGGATATTGCGCGTCCCACCAGTTGTTGGCGATCGGATCGCCGCCGGCCCGCGCGTAGAGGTTCTGCGGCTTGCCGTCGGCGAGCGCGGTGCCGCCGCCGCCCATCATCTTGACGTCGTTGACGAGCGAATCCGCGCCCGCCTTCCACATCAGCCCCATCGCGCGCCGGTTGATGCGGCCGGCGAACAGGCCGAGGCCCATGACGATATTGTGCCCGCCCTTCGGCGCCTCGATGATCGGCCGCGGCGCGCCGACGCCCTGGAAGCCGGGCAGGCGATCGGGGAAGAACAGCTGCGTCCGGTTGGGATGGAGGCCGATCAGCACCGTATCGGGCTTCAGCCGGATAGTGTCGGTGACCCGGTAGAAGCCGCTGGGGAAATAAAGCACGCGATGCGCCTCGATCGCGCGCTGGATCGCGGCGGTATCGTCGGTCGTGCCGTCGCCCTTGACGCCGAGCGTGCGAACGTTGACCCATTCGGCCATCGGTGGGCGGGCGCGGATTGCGGGAACGCGCGGCGCGGGCATGGTGGAGAGCGCTGTGATGTCGGCAACGGTCTGATAGGTGCCCATCTCGCCCAGGCCGGGCACGGTCATGCCATAGCCGAAGTCGGTGACGCGGTAGGTGTTGCCCTTGCCGGCGACGGTGCGGCCGCTGTCGCGGAAACGCGCGAAGACCGGCGTGTTGCTCGCCAGCGCGTTGAGGAAATTGACCTGCGTAT
>DATLJH010000003.1:2500-110802 GCA_035538935.1 Sphingomonas sp. | reverse complement strand
GCCAGGCAGCGCTCGACTTTGGCGCGAACGAATTCGTCGACCTCGACAACGACGCTCTGGAGGATGTCGGCGTCGTCGACCTGGTGTTCGATGTCATCGGCGGCGACATCCAGAAGCGCTCCGCGGCGCTGGTGCGGCCCGAAGGCGCGCTGGTGACGATCGTCGGACCGGCCGAGGCGCGGCCCGCCATGGGGCTCGCGGTCGACTTCGTCGTCGAATCCGATCGCGCCCAGTTGAGCGAGATCGTCCAGCGAGTGCGCGACGGCCGGCTGCGGACGAACATCGGCTTCGTCGCCCCACTCGACGAGGCTGTTGCCGCCTTCAATCCCACCACACGGCGCGCAGGCAAGACGATCATCCGCGTTCGTCCGTGAGACCCTTGCCGGGAATGAGGATATTTCGATCCTCGCGCCTAACGCGCCTCTGCCCGCAAGCCTGAACCCACGCTCGATCCCTTGATGAGACCGTCCTTGGGGGCCGGACCAAGGCGATTGCAGCGGATCCGGAGCACAGGGTGCGCCATTCCTGGCGGCCGCGGGGCGTGTCAACGCCGATCGCCTGTACGACAGCGATCGTCTTTCCGCGTGGCAGAGTCCGGCACCAGTTCCCATTGGTAAATTCGCATCGGCGCGCCTCGGGGCAGAAACGACGTCTCGAATGTCCGGTCGCCGCGCGTCACCTTGACCGTGAGCTTCATGTCGGGATGCCGCATCGTGCCCTCGGTGCTGTCGGCATAATCGAGCCGGTCGCCGTTGCGCAGCCCCGCCCTGGCCGCTTCGGAGCCGGGGCGCAGATTTTCGACCACCTTCAGTCGTTTGAGCTGCGGGCCGCCGAAGCCGAGATCGTAACGGCGCACCTCCGCCTCGACGCGGCGGAAACAGGGGCCAAACGCATCCGAGCGCGGCACCATGCGCATCGTGCCTGCCATCATACCCTCGTGAATACGCACGCCCTTGTCGCCGAGTTCGCCGCGCAGCAGCGCGATCCAGTCCTGCTCGGTCGGCTCCTTGCCCTCGTCGCGCTGGATCGCGACCATCGCGCGCACGAGATCGTCGATCGAACGCGTGCCGCCGGACTCGTGGACGATCTCCCCGTTGAGCACCGCGAAATACATCGCGCCGCGATCGTAGGACAGGACGTTGTAGCGCAGATCGTCCCAGAAATTGGGAGCGACATCCTTGTCGGGTGCGTCGATCACCTCGCTGGTATAATAGCGCGCGGCAGTGAGGTTGATGTCGGTGAGATATGCCTCGATCGGGATCAGTCCGGCCTGCCACGGCAATCGCGCCTGATAATAGACGGCGTCGCCCTCTGTATACCATTTGCCGAGCTCGTTCGCCGTCCAGGTATGCGTCATCTCGTGGCCGAGGATCGTCTTCATCTTCTTCGCGGTCGTGGTCTTGCCGAATCCCATCGCGAAGGCGCGGATGGTCGCGGTGCCGTTGCCCGGATTATAAGGATTCTCGCGCAGGAAAATGCGATAGCGCGGCTCGACGGGATCGGCGAAGAACCGGCTATAGAAATGATAGGCCTTCGCGGACCAGTCCATCGCCTCGCGCAGGTCGAATTGGGGCGACCCGGTCCACAGTGCCTTGAACCCGCCGCTCTCCCCGCGCGGCGCTTCGTTGATGACGCCGGCCATGAACAAGGTGCGATCGAGCCGCGCGATCGGCCCGGCGGGGAGCGTGAAATCGCCATCGGCATAGGTCGTCGCGGCGCGCGCGCCGGCGGGCAGGCCGGACAAATCCCATTGGACCGTGATGCGATAATCGCCCTCGAGCCGGGGAATCGCGAGCAGCATGTTGCCGATACCGCTCACCCCCGGGCCGTCGACATAGGGAATCGAGGAGAGAATCCCGCCCACCGAATTGTCGATCACCGTTCGGTAGCGCACCCGCACGTCGCCGTGGACGCCCCGGCCCGCGCGCCAGACCTCCATGCCGTCCTCGATTGCCCGGTCGAGCGGCACCGCGCCCGTCGCGTCGGCGACCAGCATGTCGGCGATTCCGATCGGCCGCGTCATGCGGGGGCCGCCCGGCTGATGCGCGAGCAGCACCGCACCCTGCGCGGCCGAGACCCTAGCGATCGTCATGCGAACCTCGATCTCGCCCGTGCCGGCGGCGGGATCGATGCGCGTCGGCTTGAGCACGATGTCGAGCTGCGGGGCCTGCTGGATGCTCGTGGCGGCGATCGGCGCGGGCGATACCGCACCGGCGAGCACGACCGAAATAAGGGAGAATGGTTTCACGGCGATCGATCCTGCATGGTTGGAGGGCCCGTCACTTACTACGCGCCGGCGCGCGCTTTCCCGCCCACGACCGCGATCGCTTCCACTTCCACCAGCGCGCCGAAGGCCAGGCCATTGGTGCCGAAGGCGGAGCGCGCGGGCAGGCGGTCGCGGTCGAAATACGCGAGATATGCGTCGTTGAACGCGGGCCACTGCGCCATGTCGGCCAGCATCACGGTGCATTTGACGACGCGATCGAGGCTGGTACCCGCGCGCCGCGCCGCATCGGCCAGATTGCGCATCGCCTGATGCGTCTGCCCGGCGATATCGTCGGGCAGGGCGCCGTCCTCGCGCACGCCGATCTGGCCGGACAGGTGGACGACATCGCCGACCCGCACCGCCGCCGAGAAGGGCAGGCGGGGATCGGGATGCGCGACATAATCGATGTCGGAAATCGCGGTCATCGAGCTCGGCTCCTCCCCTTCGGTCTCGCATCGCGGAAATGCCGCGATATGAAGGGAATATGCGCGAGCGGCGTGATTCCGAAGGACGCGCGTCAAGAAATTGTCATCGATCGCCGTTCGGGTTTGTCGCGGCGCCACGTAGCACCCTGTGGCAAAGGTTGGACGGCCAAGAGGACAGGCCGTCACCATGGAGGGGGCCGGGCGATGACTCATCACGGATTGACGAGACTGGCGGTGTTGCTGGCGACCGGCGTCGCGACGAGCTGTTTCATGACGGTGCCTGCGCACGCCCAGGAAACCATCTACAGCTTTGACATTCCGGCGCAGGATCTGGGAGGCGCCCTGCGCGCCTTCGGCCAGGCGACCGACCAACAGATCATCTTCGCCGACGATGTGGTTCACGGCAAGCGCAGCGCGGCGGTGAGCGGCCGATACTCTGCCGACGACGCGCTTCGTCGGCTTCTCGCGGGCACCGGGCTGACCGCCCGCAAGACGCGCGGCGGCATGTATACGCTCGAAGCCGAGGCGGCCGCGGTCGCCGATGCCGGCGGCGCGGCGGTGGTCGACGATTCGATCGTCGTCACGGGATCGCGCATCCGGCGCTCCGAAACGCAGACCTCGGCGCCGATGACCTCCTTCGGCAAGCAGGATCTCACCGAGCGCGGCTACGTCCAGGTCGGCGACCTGCTCAACGACGTCACGTCGAACGTGCCGGACTTTCCGATCAATCCCGTCAAAGGCTATCCGGCCGGCTCGGGCCAGACCTATCCCAATCTCCTCAACCTCGGTGCCGGGCGCACGCTGACGCTCGTCAACGGCCGTCGCATGGTCTCGTCGGCATCGGGGCTGGGCGACCGCATCGTCGACACCAACGTGATCCCCGCGGGGCTGATCGAGCGGGTCGAAATCATCCAGGGCGGCGGCGCGGCGGTGTACGGGTCGGACGCCATCGCGGGCGTGGTCAACTATATCCTCAAGGACGATTTCGAGGGGCTGGAGATCGACGGCCAGCAGTCGATCAGCACGTATGGCGACGATTACAGGCCCTATCTGCGGCTGACCGCCGGCAAGAACTTCGCCGACAACCGCGGCAACATCGCGATCAACCTCGAATATTCGAAGACCGATCCGCTGCTCGATTACGACCGCCCGTGGACCGATCTGTCGCCGATCGCGGTGACGAACCCCAACGATACCGGGCCGAACGACGGCGAGCCGACGCAGATCTACATCACGCATCCGCGCTATCGATTCCACAATTACAACGGCGTGATCTTCCGCCCCAGCGGGTCGCCGCCCTTCTTCGCCACCTTCCTGTCGGACAGCGGCGGCAACCTGTTCCAGTTCAACGAGGACGGCTCCCAGGTCGTCGATTACGATCCGGGCATCTATTACGGTGGCTCGGCGAGCGCGATCGGCGGGGACGGGCTCGACTGGCGCGAGGTCTCGACCGCCGTCACCGGCGTCGAACGCTACACCGGCACGGCGAACGCGCATTTCGACATCACCAGCAACGTCAAGGTGATCGGCGAATTCCTCTACGGCCATCAGAAGGGCACCGATCCCTATGGCACGCAGGCGATCTTCCGCACGCTGTTCAACAGCTATGACGGTGGCGCCGGCCTGGTCCCGTTCGATCGCACCAATCCCTATCTGACGCAGGACGCGATCAATTCGCTCGATGCCGTCAGCCCCGCCTTCGCGGCGGGCGACCAGCTCTATCTCGCGCGGATCATGAACATCCTGCCCACCCGCAACCGCGGCAGCGAACGCGACACCTGGCGGGCGTTGGTCGGCCTCGAAGGCGATTTCGAAGCGGCGGGACGTTCCTTCTATTGGAGCGTGACCGCCAGCCGCGGCAAATCGACCGGCTATGTCGAGGTGTTCGATTCCTACGCGACCCACCTCAACAACGCGCTCGATGCCGTGCGCTCCGGCGGCGAGATCGTGTGCCGAATCAATGCCGATGGCGATCCGACCAATGACGACGCGGCGTGCGTGCCGATCGACCCCTTCGGCAACGTCAAGGCATCGCAAGCCGCGCTCGATTATGCCACGGTGCTGTCGGGATCACGTTTCAAGAACGTGCAGGATGACGTGCTGGCGACGCTGGGCGGCGACCTGCTCAAGCTCCCCGGCGGCATGGCCAAGTTCTCGGTGGCTTACGAGCATCGCCGCGATTACGCGAACCTCATCCCCTACGAGGCGGACCAGCTCGGCATCGTCAGCAATTGCTGCGCATCCGAACCGATCGAGGCCGAATACAATACCGACGAATTCTCCGCCGAACTGCTCGTCCCGCTGCTGGGGGAGGATTTCAGCCTGCCGGCGGTGAAGTCGCTCGTCGCCGATGGCTCGTTCCGTCACGTCGACAATTCGATCGCGGGCAAGGAGAATGTGTGGGGTGCCGGGCTGCGCTGGGATACCGGCTTCGGCGTCACACTGCGCGGATCGCGCAGCCGCAATTTCCGCGCACCCTCGCTCGAGCAACTCTTCTCGCCGGTCAGCGTCTCCAATGGGCCGATCGGGTATGATCCGTGCGACATGGACAGCATCACCCAGGGCCCCAATCCGGCGGTGCGGCTGCAGAACTGCCAGGCGCTGTTCGCGGCCAATCCCGGATACGGCGATCTCGAAACCTTCCAGGATCCCGCCGAGAACACCTCGCTGGCGCTCATCTCGACGGGCGGCAACCTCAATCTGAGGAACGAGATCTCGAACACCTGGACCTATGGCGTCGTCGTCCAGCCCGCGTTCGTTCCGGGCCTGACCTTCACCGCCGACCGGATCGAGGTGACGCTCGACAACGGGCTGACGGCGTTCAGCCCGGCGAATTTCCTGAGCAGCTGCTTCGATTCCACCGATTATCCGAACAACAGCGCCTGCGACAATTTCACGCGCAACGGCCAGGGCTATATCGTCACGGCCAACCAGACGACGTTCAACGCCGCGATCATCAAATATCACGGCGAAATCTACAATCTGAACTATCTGCTCCCGCTGGAGCGGGTGTTCGGCAAGGACTTGGGGACGCTGGAATTCAACGTCGAAGCGACCCACACCACGCTGGCGCTTTCCAACGCAACTGGAGCATCGGAATCGCGCAGCGAAGGCACCATCGCCAATCCCGACTGGCGCGCCCGGTTCGACCTGCGCTATTCGAAGGGGCCGCTCCGCGCCTTCTACCAGATGTATTATCTACCCAGTGCGCTGCGCACCGTGAACGCGACGGTCGAGAACGATCCGATGCCGCATATCTCGGGCAACACGCGGCATTCGATCTCGATCCAGTATGAATTTCCGAAGCTCACACTGCGGGCGGGCGTCAACAACCTCACCAACAAAGGGCCGTCCTTCCCGACGCGCAATTACGGCGATCTCTATGGCCGGCAATTCTATGTCGGCGCCAAGATCAACATCTGGTAAGCGGCCGGAGGCGGGGAGAAGCCGCTTCATGTGCCCATGATCTCGCGCAGGGAGGTTATCGGCGTCGGCGCGGCCGGGTCGGTCGCCCCGTCGCTGATCGCGCGTAGCCCGTCGCCGATCGCCGCCGCCGATTTTCCGATCGCCGCGACCGGCCGGGCGTTTCTCAACACCGCCTATATCGGGCCGATGTCCATCCAGGCACAACGCGCCGCCGCCGACTTCGCGAGGGCCAAGGCGGAACAGCCGCTCGAGGTGGGCGCGCTGCTGCGCGGTGCCGAGCGGGTACGGGCGAAATTCGCGCGGCTCATCAACGCGTCGCCCGACGAGATCGGATTGCTGTTCTCGACGGCGGAGGGCGAGAATGTCATCGCCGCCGGGCTCGACCTGCTTCCGGGCGACAATGTCGTGATCGACGACCTGCATTACGACACGGAGTTCGTCCTCTATCGTACGCTGGAGCGGACCTGCGGCATCGAGCTGCGGGTGGCGCGCAATCGCGGCGGTGCGGCGGGGGTGGCGGAGTTCGCGCCGCTGGTGGATCGCAGAACGCGGCTGCTGTCGGTCGCCTGGGTATCGCACCGCAACGGATTCCGGCACGACATGCGCGCGCTCGCCGATCTGGCGCACGCGCACGGCGCGCTGCTCTATGCCGATGCGATCCAGGCCGTGGGCGCGATCGGCATCGACGTCCGCGCCACCGGCGTCGATTCATTATGCGCGGGATCGTACAAATGGCTGTTTGCCGGGTGGGGTGTGGCGCCGTTCTTCGTGCGACGCGAGGTGATCGGGCGATTACGGCTGGATCGTTACGGTGAAATGCACGCATCGGGCACGTCGGAAACGGGGTTCACGATCGACCCCAGCGCGCGCCGGTTCGACTATTCGAGCCGCGCCTTCGGCGAGGTGCATGTCCTCGACGCCGCGCTCGATCACCTGGAGGCGATCGGCATCGACCGGATCGAGGCGCATGGCGTCGGACTGGCGCATCGGTTGCGCGCGGGCGCCGAGCAATTGGGGCTGCGTTGTGCGACGCCGCCGGGCAACCGGGCGCCGATCGTCGCGATTACGCTGCCTGGATCGGAAGACGCGGCGAAGGCCGCGTTCGCGGCGGCGGGGGTCGAGGTGACCGTGCGTGCGGGGCACGTTCGGCTCGCACCGGCGATCTTCAACACCGACGCAGATATCGATCGGGCGATCGAGGTGCTGGGAAGGCTGGCGCGCGCTTAGGCTCCCCAGATCCGTCGCGAATATTCCAGGAAGTTGCGTCCCAGAATCTTCTCGATCCGGCGCTGCGAGTGGCCGCGCGCGCGCATCTTGTCGGCGAGGATGCGGAATTGCTCGGGGCCGCGCATGTCGATCGCGAACAGGAAGGAATCGGGGCGTTCGCCCGCCGCCGAGATGCCGGCGGCGCGGCGGCGCTCGATGTCCTCGGCGAACGCGGCGGCCCAGCGCTTCATGTCGTCGATCGCGGTCGTCGAACCGTCGGTGCCGATGCCGACATGGTCCTCGCCGCACACGTCGATCGCGTGCTCGATATGCGCGATCACGTCCGCCGAGGTGATCTGCCGCTCATGCGCGAGGAAGGGCATGAAATAGATGCCGACGAAGCCGCCCTTGTCGGCCACCAGCTTCAATTCCTCGTCGCTCTTGTTGCGCGGATAATCGACCAGCGCGCGGCAGCCGGTGTGCGAGATACAGATCGGCGCCGATGCGGCGCGCGCCGCGTCGAGGCAGGTCCGCCGGCCGCTGTGCGACAGATCGACCATGATCCGCCGCGCGTTCAGCCGTTCGACGACCTCGTGGCCGAACGGGCTGAGCGGCGTATCCTCTGGCGCCAGCGAACCGCCGCCCAATTGGTTGCGGATATTATAGGTCAACTGGATGATGCGCACGCCCAGGTCGTCGAACACGTCGACCCGGCTGGCGTCGTTCCCCATCATCGCGGCGTTCTGGAACCCGAAGATGATGCCGATCTTGCCCAGCCGGTGCGCGGTCTCGATATCGTCGGGGCGATAGACCTTCATCAGCGAGGCGGGGCGGCGGCGGATCACCTCGTCCCAGCGGGCGATGTCGCGCACCGATTGCTCGAACGGATCCTCCTCGCCCGAGACGTAGCCCAGCGTCAGGTTGATCGCGCACGTTCCCGATGCGATGGCGTCGCGGATCACGCGGTCGCTTGCCAGCTCGCCGGTCTCCTGGCCCCAGAAATTGGGGTCGGACAATTCGCCGAGCGTGTTGACGATCAGCGGGCGCGACGGCGCCAGCCCGGCGCGCGCCGCGCTCGCGGCGAAGGGGGCTGCCGCCATCGCGCCCAGAACGGTACGTCTCATCATCGGGAATCCGTCTTTGCTGCCGGGCTCAGCACGATCGCCCGTCCGTTGTCATGCGATTGCAGCCCCAGCGTTGCGGTGAGGCCTTCCACCAGCCCCTCGGTGTCGCCGGCGCGGAACACCCCGGAAATGCGCATCTGCGCGACGCGCGGATCGGCGAGTTCGAGCGGCTTGACCGCGTAGCGATTGGTGCGCTGGGCGACGATCGCGAGCGTTTCGTTGTCGAAGACGAGCTGGCCCGATTCCCAGTCGGTCGAACTCTCGAGCGACGCGGGATGCTCGATCGCCATTGTCGCCCGATCGTCGATGCGCGGCGTCGCGGTGTGATGGACGATGAGTTCGTTGCCCGGATCGAGCATCAGATAATCGGAGCGCGGCGCGGGATTCTCGTCGAACAGCTTGAGCGTGTCGCGCGTCGCCGCGCTGCCGTTGAGCACCGCGACATGACCTTCATAGAGGATCACCCGGGTCTCGCGCCCGAGCAGCTCGACGCTGAACTCGGTGCCGGTCGCGACCACGATCTTGCCCGCCGCGGCGACCGAGAAGGGCCGCAGGGGATCCTTCGCGACCTCGAACTTGGCGCGCCCCTGCTCGAGCCACAATTGCCGCCCGCCGCGCGAATATTTGACGCGGACGCGCGTGTTAGCATCGAGCGACAGCTTCGAATCGTCGTCGAGCATGACCACGCGGCGCTCGCCCAGGCCGGTTGAATAGACCTGCGGCTGTTGTGTGCGCCAGATGGTGATGCCGGCGAAGATCAGGCACACGCACGCCGCCACCAGCAGCCACAGCGGCGGCGCCGGAATGGTGACGCCGGACGGCTCGTCACGCCGGCCGCGGGCATGAGCCAGCGCCTCGTTGCGCAGGTCCATCATCGGTGCGGCGGTGGCGTAATGGTCGACCGCCTGCCAGGCGCCGACGATCTCCGACAGCGCCTCCACGTTGCGCGGATCGTCGTCCAGCCAGCGCTGGAAGGCCGTCTGCTCCGTCCTGGAGAGGTCGCCCTCGCTGAGCTTGATCGCCCAGCTCGCGGCCGCCTCGTCGCGATGATCGAAAATACTCATTCCGTCGAACCGTTCTCGTCCTTCAGGCTGTCGCGGAGGATCAGGCTGGCGCGCATCACATGCTGTTCGACCGTGCGAACCGAAACGCCCAGCAGATCCGCGATCTCGCGCTGCTTCATGTGCTCGAGCCGAAACAGGACGAAGATCGTCCGCGTCCGTTCCGGCATCGCCCTGATCGCCCCCGTCACCGTAGAGAGCGCCTGTCGCGATTGCAGCGCGCGTTCCGGGTCGATCTCGTCCATCCAGGCGCCGCGTACCGACACCGCTTCCATCTCGTACGATGTCCGCACCTTCGACCGCCGCCAGTGATCGCGCAGCAGGTTGGCCGCGATCTGGAACACATAGGCGTCGGGCCGCGAGGCATCGATCGTCGCCGCGCGTTCCGAAATCCGCACAATGACATCCTGCGTCAGATCCTCGGCTTCCGCGAAATTGTGGATCCGCCTGAGGAAGAACGACATGAGCGCTGGCCGGAAACGCTGGTTCAGCGCTTCCGCCTGCGCGCTCGCCTCCGGCGGCAAGACCCGGTCGACTCGCGGACGGGGATCAGACATCGCAAGGCATTACGCGAGGCTTTCGCTTTCCCACATCAGCGAATGTGGATGATTCCGACCGAGTCGTCGATATCGACCTCGGTCCCCAACGCGGCGGACCATGTCTTCAGGTTGGTGAGGATACGTTTCGCGGTCGCCGGATCAGCGAAATGCGGCATGCCGCGCCGGCTGCGATCGCGGGTGTTGCCGACGTCGAGCGGATAGAGACGCACCGTCGTCGCGTCGCCGTCGTGATAATCGATCTCGGCGAGCATGCCGTCATACCAGCTTGCCGGATTGCCGCCGGGCCGCACCGATTCTGATTCGGGCTCGGGCGGCGGTGCGCGGCCTGTGGCGGGATCGGGAAAGGCACTGAACGCGGCCTCCTGCATCGCCTTGATCTCGCCGCGGATGAAGAACACGCCGATGCCGTAGAAGACGGGTTTGCCCTTGTAGATCTCGATGCCGCGCAGCGAGTGCGGGCCGCCGCCCACCACCACGTCGGCGCCGGCATCGACGACATCGTGGAACAGCGTCTTCAGGAAGTTGGGCGGCGCGGGGGTGTCGTCGTCCATCCCTGTCGGGCTTTCGTGCGCGTGGATGGTGAAGATCGTCAAGTCCGATGCCTGCTTGGCGTCGCGGATCGACTTGAGCAGCCCGGCATGATCGTAGAGATCCATCTCGTAGATCACCGGATCGCCGGTGCCGACGCGATAGATTTCTTTGCCGAAGCTGATCTCGCGCGCGTCGGGCGCGGGGGCGGGCTCGCGCGGCGAGGCGCGGTCGGTGGCGAGCGCGCGGAGAGTATCGAACTGCGCCTGCGTGACGATGTTGACCTTGCGCAGCCGCAGCGTGTTGATGCCCGCACGCGCGTTGAGGCCGCCGAACGCGTCGTTGGCGCGCGCATATTCCTTGAAGGTCGAGGCGGCGGCCACGAGCGCGACCTTGCCGTGGGGCGACGCGAAGATGCCGGGGGCGCGCGCCTCCTTCAGATCGCGCCCGCCGCCGGCATGCGCGAGCCCCGCCGCGTCGAGCAGCCGCATCGACTGGCGCAGGCCATCGGGGCCGAAATCGGTCGAGTGGTTATTGGCGACCGAGACGAGATCGAGCCCCATCGCCTTCATGTCGGCAGCGAGCGTGCCTTCGCCCCAGAGCTGGCCGAGGCCGTAGCCGGTGCCGTCGAAGGTCGACAGATCGAGGAACACGCCTTCCTGATTGCTGACCGCGATGTCGGCGTTGCGGACCTTGTCGATCACGCGTTGCAGCGCCGGATCGGCGTAATCCGCCTTGGGATGCGAATAGAGCATGTCGCCGATCGCCACGAGCGTGAAATCGCCTTTCGTCGTCGCGGGCTTGGGCGGTTGGGCCAGAAAATCGTCGGGGTTGTTCGACGGGCGCGGCGGACCGTCCTGCGCGCTCGCCGGGGCGACTGCCACCAGCGCGGCGGCCAGCGCCGGCAGCAGGCGCCGGGCGAAACGGGGGGTCGAACGGATCATTGGGCGGCTCCTTGCGGGGAATGGCACGCACCCGCCGGCGCGGCGGGATCGACTTCCCACTGATAGGCTTCGACCGCCTCGCCACGCGGCAGATAGGTGATCGGGAACGTCTTGCCGTCGCGCGTCACCGCAATCGTGAACTGGCGGTTCACTTCCGCCTGCACCGCGTCGAGCGCGACGCCATAGGTGAAGTGATCGCCTTCACGAACCCCCGCTTTGGCGGCCTCCGATCCCGGCTTCAGGCCGCGCACGACCTTGTCGGCGCCGATCAGCGAGGAGAAATCGAAGCCGACATCGAACCGCCGGATCATCTTGGTCGTGCGGCGGAAGCACGGGCCGAAATCGTCCGATTCGGGTACGATCAACCCGCCCGCCAGCATCGCCCGGTGCATCTCGACCGCTTTCTCGCCGACCTCGCGGCGCAGCATGCCCAGCCATACCGCGTCGGTGATGGACAAGCCCTTCTTCGCGCGGTCAATCATCTCGAACACCAGATCGTCGACCGAGCGCTTGCCGCCCGAGGCGCGGCGGATCATGCCGTTCAACTTGGCAAAATACATCGCGCCGCGGTCATAGGGCAGCACGCGCACGCGCGTATCCTCCCAGAAGCGGCGCACCGCCTCTTC
This sequence comes from Sphingomonas sp., assembly GCA_035538935.1. Classification (GTDB taxonomy): domain Bacteria; phylum Pseudomonadota; class Alphaproteobacteria; order Sphingomonadales; family Sphingomonadaceae; genus Sphingomonas. The sequence goes on along the minus strand of DATLJH010000003.1, from coordinate 98,636 downwards.
CTCAGGCGTGTTGCGCAGCAGACCGGTGTAATAGCGGCTCGCCGTCTGGTTGATGTCGGCGAGATATTCCTCGTCGCTCATCAGGCCAGCACGCCAGGGCAGCAGCGCCTGATAATAGACCGCATTGCCCTCGTCATACCATTTGCCGAGATCGTTGGCTGTCCAGGTATGCGTCATCTCGTGGCCGAGAATGGATTTCAGGGTCTCGCCGGTCACGCCCTTGCCATAGGTGACGAGGAACGAGTGATAGAGCGCGGCGCCGCCGCCCGCGTTCATCGGGTTGAAGCGCATGAACACGCGGTAGGGCGGCGCTGTTTCGTCGCCGAAGAAATCGCTCATCCAGCTATGCAGTTTCGCGGTCCAGCGCATGATCGCGCGCGGGTCGAAACCGGGATCGTCGGCCCAGACGGCGGAGAAATTATCGATCGTCCCCTGTTCGGGCTCGCGCCAGACGGGACCGACCATATAGACCGCATTGCCCAGCCGATCGGGCGCACCGACGGGCAGATCGATATCGCCGTCGCCGAAGCTGGAGACGGCCTCAGCGCCCCTGGGCATCCCCCCGAGATGCCAGTCGACCTTGATCGCGACCGGTTCGGTCAGACTGGGTTGGGCGAACAGCACCTCGCCGATGCCCGAAAATGCCTGCCCATCGACCCGTACCGCGGTCGGCGGGCCGCCCTGCAGCATCGGGATGCTCTCCAGCGCGAGCGTGTAGCGCACATGCACGTCGCCCTCGACGTCGCGCGGCGCGCGCCATTCGGCGACCATGTCGGAGGGCGCCTCAAGCGCGATCGTCCCCCGCGAGTCGGTGGCGGTAATCGCGGTGACGCGATGCGGGCGCGCCTGACCGGGCATGCTCAGGCCGAGCCTGAGCATCACCTCGCCCTTGCGCACCTGCATCGCGGGAATTGTCATCTCGACCGTCACCGCGCCGGTCTGCGTTGCCGGGTCGATCGCGGTCGGAGTCACGTCCAGCGTCATGATCGGCGGGCCGGCGTCGGGCGATTGCGCCGTCAGGGGCGCGGCCGCCGCGGCCGCCGCCGCCAATATTGCCAGATGAATGTTGCGCACGATGCGTCTCCCCCTCCGCGTCGAAGATGTTCTGTCATCACGTGCTACGCGGCACCGGCGAAATCCCGCGACCATCGATGCGGTTCCTCGGCGCCGGTGCGTAGTCCGGTTACTGGCGTCAGCGGGGGGAAGCATGTCAACACGGCTGTGGCGGATCGGGCCGATGATCGCGGCGGCGCTGGGCATCGCCTTAGGCGCGGCGGCGGCCGGTGCGCAGGATCAGCCCCCCACCACGATCACGCGGCATCATGCCGAACTGCCGGGCGGTGGCATCGACTATACCGCCGAGGCGGGGCGGACCGCCATTCGCGACGTCGCCACCGGCGCGGCGCTGGGCCACACCTTCTACCTCGCCTATGCGATCGCCCCCGCGCGCGACGCCGTGCGCCCCATCACCTTCATCTGGAACGGCGGCCCCGGCCTGCCCGCCGCCTCGCTCAATTTCGAGGGCGCGGGGCCGCGGCGGATCGTCGACGGGCGGTTGGCCGACAACGCCGACACCTGGCTGACCGACAGCGATCTCGTCTTCGTCGATCCGGTCGGCACCGGTTTTTCGCGGCCCGTGAGTGCCGAGGCGCTTCCCGCCTTCACCAGCGTCGTCGGCGATGTCGCCGCCGTCACCGAGTTCATCCGCGCGTGGCTGATCCAACATCACGCGCAGCATCGGCCGCTGATCGTCGCGGGACAGAGTTATGGCGCGGGGCGGGCGGGCTCGGTCGCCTATCGCCTGCTCGAACGCGGCTTCGACGTGCGCGGGCTGGCGCTGATCTCGAACACCCAAGGCCTGCCCGATTATCCCGATGAGGCGCTGATCGCCCCGGCAATGCACGTCGCCGACTATGCCGTCACCGCGCTCTATTATCACAAGCTGCCCGCCGAATACGGAACAACCCCGGCCAGCGCGCGCGCCAATGCCGAACGATGGGCGCGGGAGACCTACCTGCCTGCGCTACGGCGGATCGACGCCTTGTCGCCGACCGAGCGCGACGAACTGCGGCTCGAGTTGGCCCGACGGATCGGCCTCTCGCCCGACAAGATCGATCGCGACACGGTGTCGCTGACGCAGGGCACCTTTCTCGGCGGCATCGCGCCGTCGATGCCCTATTATCTCGATTACCGCTTTCTCGAGCCGTACCACCACCCGCCGCTCGACGCGGGCGTGGCCTCGATCCGCGACGAGCTCGGCTACAATTCGGACCTGCCCTATCTCAGCGTCGAGCCGATCGAATCCGGCTTCACGCCGACGGGCACCTACCCGCCCTCGATCAATTCCTCATGGCTCCATTCGACGGTCTATGGCGCCACGCCGGTGCAGATCGAGCAGGCAAAGAAGGAGTTTGCCGCGACGGGCCGGATCGGCATGTATCGGTACGGCCCGCCGCTGCCCGGCGCGGCCGAGGCCTTCACGCTCAATCCGAACCTTCATATCCTCGTCGCGCACGGGGCCTATGATCCGGTCGGCGGCTGCTCGATCGACGCCGAGCACGGCCGCCACATGCCGGCCGCCTACGCCGGCAAGATCACCTTCAGCTGCTATCTGTCGGGGCACGCCATCTATCGCGACGCGACGCCCCGCGCCCAATTCGCCGACGACATGCGCGCGCTCGCACGGGCCGCGCTCGCCGCCCCACCATATCGGCCTTGAGGACGTCCGCCATGACATCGCTCCACACCCGCCGGACGCTCGTCCTGTGCTTCTTCGCCGCCGCGCTCGAAGGCGCCGATATCGTCTCGATGGGGCTCGCCGCGCCGATGGTGGCACAGGAAATGGCGTTTTCCGCCGAATTGCTCTCCTATGTCCTCACCGCGGCGATCGTCGGGCTGATGGGTGGCGCCGCGATCGGCGGGCGCCTGGGCGATCGCTGGGGGCGCAAGCGCGTGCTGGTGATGTCGTTCACCATGCTGGGCATCTTCTCGCTGGCGACGATGCTCGCCTATGACGTGGTGAGCTTCGTGCTGATCCGGCTGCTGTGCGGGCTGGGCCTCGGCGCCGCCTTCCCAAACCTGATCGCGATCGCGGCGGAAGCGGCGCCGGCATCGCGGCGCGCGACCGGGGTCGGGCTGATGTTCAGCGGCACGCCGATCGGGGGCACGCTGCTGGCGCTGTTCGTCGCGTCGCAATCCTCGATGGACTGGCGCGCGATCTTCCTGATCGGCGGCACCCTGCCGATCGCGATCGTGCCGCTGCTCACCGTCCTGCTGCCCGAATCCGAGGAGTTCCGATCGGCGCGCGCGGGCGGCGCGGGGATCGACGACGTCGTGCCCGCGCGCGAGGCGCTGTTTGGCGGCGGGCGCCTGATCGCGACCCTGCTGTTATGGGTGAGCTATGCCTTCACTCAGGTCGTCGTCTATCTGCTCAACAACTGGCTGCCGACGCTGATGGTGGAAAAGGGCTTCACGCCGCAGCAAGCGGGCCTGATCTCCGCCTTCGAGAACGCGGCCGCGGCGATCGGCTGCATCGCCCTGACCGCCATCGCCGATCGCGGCTTTCTCGGCCGCGTGCTCGCCGTCACCTATGCCGCGATCGCGATCTCGCTCTGGGCATTGGGCGTGATCGACGGGCTGACGGCGACGATCGGCGCGGGGATCGTCGTAGGATTCTTCGCAATTGGCGGGCAGATCGTCCTCTATGGCATGGCGCCATCGGTCTATCCCACTCTGTCACGCTCGACCGGCGTCGGCGCCGCGGTGGCGTTCGGCCGGATGGGCGCGATAGCGGGGCCTTTGATGGCCGGCCATCTGCTCGCCATAGGCTTTTCCCCCGCGACTGTCCTGATCGCGGCCATCCCTTGTGCGATCCTGGCCGGAACGTGCGCGCTGCTGCTGGTGACCACACGAATGGCATCGAGACTCGGCGAAAACAGTGCGGCCGGGTTGTAAAGATCCGATTTTTCGGAGTTTCGCAAAATCCGGTGGACTGGCGCGAGCCGCTGAAAGCAGGGGCTTGGCGGAGACGGAGGCAATCTCCGCGATGGCCGCAAGCCTTTTAAGAATCGAGCTTTTCTGCTAGGTAAGTGCCCGTCAGTCAACGCTTTTTCAAGCCGCGGTGGCGCGGTTTTCGGCCGCATTAGTTCGCTTCGGATCGCCGAAATCCGCGACTCAAATGGGGTTGCAAATGGGGTTGCTGGATTTGGCGGAGCTCGGAGGAGTAAAACTGTGTCGCGGTCCATTCACAAACTCACCGCTCGACGCGTTGAAACCGAAACGCGGGTCGGAAAGCACAGCGACGGCGGCGGTCTGTCACTTCTGATCACGAAGGACGGATCAAAACGCTGGGTCTACATCTGGGACCGCAATGGCAAGCGGCGGGAGATGGGGCTTGGCGCCGCCGCCGACATCGGCTTAGCAAAGGCCCGCGATCTCGCAGCAGCGGCTCGACAGCTTCTTGTCGAAGGAATCGATCCGCTCGAAGACCGTCGCGCGCAAGAAGCGGCTGTAGTCGAAGCCGCTCGCGAGGCAAAACTTGAGAAAACGGGGCCACTGCTGTTCGGCCCATTTGCCGATACGTACATCGACACTCACGAGGAGGCCTGGAGAAACCTGAAGCACCGGCAGCAATGGCGAAACTCGATCCGGACACACGCGAACGCGCTTCTTAAAAAGCCGGTCGGCGAGATCATGGTCAATGATGTGGTCGCAGTTTTGATGCCGATCTGGCGATCAACCCCCGAGACGGCAGGACGGCTGAGGGGCCGGATCGAGAATATTCTCGATGCCGCCAAGGCGGCCAATCACATTGCCAGTCCGTGGGAAAACCCGGCGCGTTGGAAGGGCAACCTTATCCATCTGCTTCCGCGGCGACGGTCCAAGAAGGACGTCAAACATCATGCCGCCATGCCTTTCGAAGACCTCCCGGACTTCTGGCGTCGGCTCCGCCAGCAACCAGGATCGGCAGCGAGAGCGCTCGAACTGACCATTCTATGCGCCACCAGAACCAGCGAAACCCTCAATGCGACATGGTCCGAGTTCGACTTGGACAGCGCGTTGTGGACCATCCCGAAAGAGCGGATGAAAATGCACGTCGAGCACCGTGTTCCGCTATCCAATTCGGCCGTCGAACTGCTCCGGGCGACCGCTGCAAATTCCAATCGACCGCCCGACGCATATGTGTTCGCGGGGCAAAAGCGTGGCCGCCCGCTTTCGAACGTATCGATGACCGCGGTACTCAAGCGCATGCGCCTTGGGCATCTGACGGTTCACGGTATGCGCAGCACGTTCCGCGATTATATGGGTGAGTTGACCAATCACCCCGAAACCGTCGTCGAGCACGCGCTGGCGCATCAAGTCGGCGACGAGACGTCGCGCGCTTACCGCCGGGGCGATGCGCTGCTCAAGCGGCGCGTGGTGATGAACGACTGGGAGGCCTACGTCACAGGCTCGCGCAAAGTACCCAAGTCGAAGGTTGCGAAGCTGGTTCGCCGGTCTGCAAAGGCAGCCTAATCCGTAGAGGTGATCCCGGCCACCCATTGGGCGATGTCCCGCTCGCTCCAACGGACTGCCTTCGCGCTGATACGGTGGGGCCTTGGGAAGTGACCCTCGGCAATGAGCGCATAAATCTTGGTCTTGCCAAGCCCAACGCGGGTCTTCACCTCTGTCATCCGGAGCAACCGGTCGGCGATTTCGTCGTTCATGGTGCCTTTTGCGCGAGGCCTTCGCGCGCCTTCGCAAACCCCCGATCGCCGGCGAGAAATGCAGCAAGCATGTGGGGCACAAGTTCGGTCAATGGTTCAGACTGCCCGTAGATGTCATTGTAGATAACAACATAGTCCGCGAGCGCGCGGTGAAGGTCAGGTGGCACCATGATCGTCAGTTTGACTGGCGTACGATCAGGGAGCCTGCCGAGCTTGAGGTCGACCATCGTTATCTCCCCGCCATTTGCCAGGGTCGAAGTACGATATCTTTTTGCACGACCACCCGCAGGGGCCAGCCCGGCCGCACCCGGATCGTCGGCTGGATATTGAGATTGTGCATGACGAGCTGATCGCCGGCGCGCGAGCCACTCTGCTGTACGGACTCACGGATCGCGCGGACGAGATCGCTCTCGCTGCTGCCGAAGCTCAGTTGCGTCCCAACCCCGAGCAGCGTCGATAGCGCGACGCCCTTTAGGAGCTGCCAGGTGTGAACATCGACCTTGTCGGCGAGCCCGGCGTAGCCGGCGGTGTCGGTTGCCGGCACGTTGTCGATCCGGATCGACGAACCATCGGGCAGGATGATCCGTTGCCAGACGACCAGCGCGCGCCTCTGACCGAACGCCACAACGCTATCGTAGCTGCCGATTAGCCGCGAGCCCTGCGGGATCAGCACTGTTCTGCCCGTCACGCTATCATAGGCGTTCTCGGTCACCTGCGCGGTTACCAGCCCAGGCAGGTCGGAGTTCAGCCCGGTGATCAAGCTGGCCGCGATGACGCTTCCCGCGCTCAGCGTCCAGGGCGATACGGGCGCAACCAGCGCGTGCGGATTAATATCGTCCGCCTCGCGCTTTTCGGCCAGGAAATCCGCCTTGCGCTGCTGCTCATTCGGATCGCGGTCGGGATCGAGCGCCAGCTTTGGATCGGACGCACCTTCAACCGTGGCGAGCGCTGCCGGCGTGGTTCCGGCCGCAGGCACTTCGGCGGACCGGTTCGCGCCCGACATCTGCATCATCACGCCGGATTCACGCGCAGCCTTGCGCACGGCGGTGAGACGTTGCCGCTCGACCTCGGCTGCTTGCGCCGCCTGATCCGGGGCGGCGGGCGGAACAGGCATATCCAAAGACCGCTGGCGATCGAGGATGGGCTTGCCGAGATCGCCGGGTAGTGGCGGCCCGAGCTGCGGCACCTCGCCATAACTCTTTGGCGCGCCGGCAAGAGCATCGACTGGCGGCCTTGCGCTGCTTTCAGCGCGATCGTCATTGCCTGCCACCATCCGGAACGTCGCGGGCTTGAGCGCAAGCCAGGCGGCGCCGACGATCGCTGTCGATCCTAGTGCTGCAATGGCGATAACTGCGCCGCGCCGGAACCGGACCACGCGGCCGGGCGCGCCGCGGAGCACCAGGGTTTCCGGATCGGCCTTGGGAACGGCTTGAGCGGTTGTTTCCTCCGTCATGACGCCCTCCGCTTGGCGTGGCGGCGATCACTGCTGCCGCGAACAATCCTCACGACGGCCTGCTTCTTCTGTCCCAGCCGTAACTCGGCGGCGTCGAACAGACGATCGACCACATAGAAGCGCCCGGCGACGCGGTAGTTGACGAGCTGCGCTTCATCGTTTGGCCCGACCACGAACAATGGCGGCGCCTCGCCGACCGCGATGCTCGCCGGAAATTCGATGAAGGTCTGCCGTCCGTCGTCGAACGCGCGGAGCGGTCGCCATGGCGGATTGTCGCCGGTGATCGCATAGCCGAAATAGAGCCGGTCGATCGCGAGCCCCGCTGCGATCGGGGCTGCCGCACGTTCCTGCTCGGCAGCGCGCCGGATCGCGATCAGTTCATCCTGCGGATACGTCCAGGAGATCGCGGCCATCGCTGTCGCGGCCGTGCTCTCGAGCTGGAGATGATAAGTGCGGCGATCGGTCGTGATGACGAGATTGGTGCTGAGACCAGCCGCGTACGGCTTCACCAGAATATGAACCCGCTTCGCTTCGCCGCTGCCGCTGGTCGTATCCCCCACTGTCCAACGCGCCGTATCGCCGGCGGCGACGGAAATAACGCCTTCGCCCGCCTGCAGGGCGATGTCGGTCACCCGCTCCGGCGCGGCATAGAGCCGGTAAAGCGCGCCGTCGCTGAACGGATAGATCTGGACGGCATTGACGAACGCTCCAGCTTGAGGCTCCTGGATCGCTTCGCGGTTGGCGGTGCGCACCCGGGCTATCGACGGCGAGGAGCGCCTAGCTCGGTGATGGAGCGGTCTTCGAAGTGCTGGCGCCGCGGCCTCTACGACCGGGGCCGGCCTGGGTGTGGCGACGACCGGTGACGGCGTCGGGTTGGCACGCTGCGGGGCGCTGACCTGGGCATGGACGGAATTGGCGCCGACCAAAATGGTCGCCGCGAGCAGGACGGCTTTCATTGGGAAATCTCCTGTTGGGGCTGTGCAGGTGCGGCGAGATTGGGATCGAGCGGCGAGCCGAGCGGGATGTTCGATTGCGGCGGCGCGGGAGTGGTTATGGGCGTCGGCGGCGCTGATGTGCTCACCGATGCGTCGAGCTCACGACTCCAGTCGATCGCATCGACATAGAGCCCGAGCGGATTCTTCCGGAGCGTGTCCGCGTTATTTGGCGGTTTGACGGTCACTGTCAGGATTGCGGTCCAACGCGAGGTGCTCGCAAGGCTGCCACGTTCGAACGCGCTCTCGACCCATTTCACCTGGAACGAGGTGTCGGACGCCCGCACGACGCTGGTAACCTGCACCGACACTGTTTTGTCGCCGATGTCCGCGAACGGATTGGCCGAGCGCGCATACTCGCCGAGGAACAGCGCGCCTCGCTTTGTCGCGAAATCATAGGCCTGGAGCCAATTCTCGCGCATCAACACCGGATCGAGCGATTTTCCGCGGATGTCGGCGACGAACCGCGCCAGGAACCATGCGATCTGCGGGTCGGTCGGCCGATAGTCGGTGGCGACGGGTGCAACGGCGCGCGCTTCACCGAGGTTATCCACTGCCACCACATAGGGAACGACGCGGCTCTGCATCGATTGCCAGACCAGCGCGCCGGATAGGCCGGTTGTCAGGAACAGTCCGCCGAACGCCATCAGCCGCCAGTTGCGCGCCTGAACGCGAGCCGAGCCGATCCGCTCGTCCCACATCTGGCCCGCACGCTGATACGGCGTTGCGGGTTCGGGCGTTCGCCCATAACGCTGTACTGCGCGCTTGAATCGCATGGTCAGTCCCTTTCTTTTATGTCGGGGGTGGCGGAGGCGCCGCCGCGGTCGCCCTCCTTGAGGCTGTGATAGGCAAGCTGGCGGTGATGCCGGGCGGTCTGCTCGGCGCGAAGATTACGCGCCCAGGTGGGAGCGGATTCTGCATTGCCGGTGCCGCTGCCACCGCCGCCGGACGACGATGATGAACTGGTCGGGCCGTTGAGCGCAGACCAAGTCGCACTCCGGCCGCGTTCGGCAGCCGCGCCCAAGCCCAAGGTGCTGCTCATTTTCTGTGCGGCTGCGCCTTTCGCGGCGGTGGCCATGCCGCCGACGCTCGACCCGCCGGTCTCGCGGCCGAGTTGCGCGGCGGCCGATGCCGCCGAACCCATCGATGTGCCGGCGCGGATCGCGCCGAGCGCGCCACCGGCGACACCGCGTGCGGCAGCAACGGCGGCCCCACCACCCATCGCGAACGCCGCGCCAGCGCCGATAGCTGTGCCGACCGCAGCGCCAGCGCCCAATTGCGGCGCACCCGCGACCAGGCCTGACGCTATGCTCGGACCGAAGATACCGAGGCCGAACAGCGCAAGGCTCGCCAGCACGAGGCTCATCGCCTGGCCGATATCGGGTTCCTGCCCCTGCAAAGCGGCAACGAACTGCGAGAAGAAACCGGAGCCGATTCCGACGATGACGGCGAGCACCATCACCTTGATGCCCGACGAGACGACATTGCCGAGCACGCGCTCGGCAAGGAAGCTGGTGCGGTTCCACAGCGAGAACGGCACCAGCACGAACCCGGCGAGCGCAGTCAGTTTGAACTCGATGATCGTGATGAACAGTTGAATCGCGAGAATGAAGAAGGCGAGGATCACGATCACCCAGGCGATCAGCAACACCATGATCGTGATGAAATTGTCGAAGAAGGTCGTGAAGCCCAGCATCTGCGATGCCTGGTCGAGCAGCGGCCACGCTGCGGTGAAGCCCGTCCCGGCGAGTTTGCCGGGCTTCAGGAGATCGTCGGCGGTCATGCCGCCGCCACCCGCGGTCAGCCCGAGACCCGCGAACGAGCGGAAGATGATATCGGCGAGCGTCGAGAAGCTGCCGAGGATGAAGGCGAACGCGCCGACATAGAGAATCTTCTTCAAGAACCGGCCGAGGATGTCGTCCTCGCCGCCCATCGCCCAGAACAGGCCGGCGAGCGTGATGTCGATGCCGATCAGGACGGTCGTGAGGAAATGAACGTCGCCGCCGAGCAACCCGAACCCGCTATCGATGTAACGGATGAAGGCCTGCATGAATTGGTCGATGACGTTCAGATCGTTCACGGCGTGTCAGCTTTCGTTCGATTTAAAATTTGTCGCGGAGTCCTGGCGGCCGTTGGAGGCGCAGGCCCAACAGGACTCCGCGACGAGGAGACGCCGGCCGGGGAGCAGGAGCCGGCGCCGCCTCAGCTCATCTCGGCGTGTAGGCTTGCCCTGTGCCGAGGAACTTTTTGGTCGCGGTCCGCGCCTCTTGTTCGGCTTGCACGCGGCGCGCGGCTTCGGTGGCATCGGCGCGGTATTGCGCGGCCATCAGAGTCTGGATTTGGAACTGCTGCTTGGCGGTGAGCGCCAGTAACTGGTTGGTTGCCTGTTGCGCTTGCAGCGATCCTTCGGCGCCTTGGCTCCGCGACACGATGTCGGACAATGTCTGCGCGTCGGCGGAGACGTTCTCGACCACCTGCGACTGAACGGTCATCGTCTGACGGAAGGCGTCCATGCTGGCGTCGAGGCGCGCACGTGCCCCGATCACTTGGCCATTTATCCGCAGCGCCTGACCGAAATCGCGCGGGTAGAGCTGGCTGAACTGCTGGTCGAGTCCGGAGACCTGGAACCGGATCGCTTGCGCCTGCCCCATTAACCGGTCGATCTGCTGAAGGTTCTGGGTGATCGCCTGGAGCTGCGGGAAATCGATCCGGCTCAGGTTCTTGGCCTGGTTGATCAGCATTGTCGCTTCGTTCTGGAGCGACTGGATCTGGTTGTTGACCTGTTGGAGCGTGCGCGCGGCGGTGAGCAGATTCTGGCTGTAGTTGCTTGGATCGAACACCGTAAACTGCGCGTGCGCCGGTGTGCTCGGCACGGTCACGCCCATGACGAGCGCGCCGGTAGCGCCCAGGCCGAGCGCGGATGCGATCAGATATTTTCGGAATCGGATACGCATTAGACTTCTCCTTCACTGAGGGTTTGGGAATTGGGAAAATCGGCGAGCAGGCCGGCGGCCCAGTCGATGCCGGTGCCACTCAGGAAGCGGGCGGCGAAATCGGCGGCGCCATGCTGGGCCAGGGTCGCGTCGATGCGCGCCTGGGTCGCGGGGTCGGAGGCGCCGCACAGCGCCAATGCGATCGGCCCCAGCCCCAGTTCGAACAGCCGGTTGCCGCGTGCGGATTGAAGGTAATATTGCCGCTTCGGCGTCGCGTGACTGACCAGCTCGATCTGCCGGTCGTTCAACCCGAACCGTTCATACGCGGCACGGCTCTGCGGCTCGATCGCGCGATCGTTGGGCAGCAATATGCGCTGCGGACAGCTTTCGATGATCGCGGGTGCAATGATGCTGTTGGCGATATCGGCGAGCGACTGGGTCGCGAATACCACCGCGACGTTCTTCTTGCGCAGCGTCTTCAGCCATTCGCGGATGCGCGCGGCGAACAGCGGATGGTCGAGGAAGATCCAGGCTTCGTCGAGGATCAGCAGCGTCGGCCGTCCGTCGAACCGCTCTTCGAGCCGATGGAACAGGTAGGTGAGCACGGGTGCTACGACACCGGCCTGCCCCATCAACGCCTCGGCCTCGAAGCACTGGATATCGGCGATGGCGAGATCGTCTTCGGCCGCGTCGAGCAGGCGGCCGAATGGGCCTTCGAGCGTATAGGGCGCCAGTGCCGAGCGCAGCGCGGTTGATTGCAGCAGCAATGCCAAGCCGGTCAGCGTGCGTTCCTCGACCGGCGCGGTCGCAAGGCTGTTCAGCGCCGACCAGATCGATTCCTTGATCTCGGGCGTGACCGCAACATGCTCATGGGTGAGCAGCGCCGCGATCCATTCGGCGGCCCAGGCGCGTTCGTCGCCGCGATCGATATGGCGCAGCGGCTGGAACGCGATAGCGCGCGCCTCGTCGTCATGGTCGCCACCAAGGCCGAGCGCATGGTGTGCGCCACCCATCGCCAGAACCGCGGCGCGCGCCGAAAATCCCTTGTCAAATACATAGACCTGCGCACCAGTGTAGCGTCGGAACTGAAGTGCGAGCAGCGCGAGCAGCACCGATTTGCCGGCGCCGGTCGGTCCGACGATCAGCATATGGCCGACGTCCCCGATGTGCGTGCTGAGCCGGAATGGGGTTGAGCCGCTGGTCTCGGCGTAGAGCAATGGCGGTCCGTCGAGGTGCGTGTTGCGCACCGGTCCCGCCCATACCGACGACAACGGCATCAGATGGGCCAAGTTCAAGGTATGGACCAGTGGCTGCCGGACATTCGCATAGACATGGCCGGGCAGCGAGCCGAGCCAGGCTTCCACCGCGTTGACGCTTTCGCGGATCGTGGTGAAGCCGAGCCCGTTGACGATCCGCTCGACCGCACGGACCTTCTCGTCGGCGCGTACGCGATCTGTGTCCGCCACGGTGATCGTCGTGGTGAGATAGCCGAACGCGACATGATCGCCGCCGAGCGCTTGGAGCGCGAGATCGGCATCGACCATCTTGTTGTCGGCGTCGCTGTCGAGCAGTTGGACGGGCTGATTGTAGATGACCTCGCGCAAGAGCGCGGTCACCGACTTGCGCTTGTTGAACCATTGGCGCCGCAGCTTGGTGAGCGCCTTGGTCGCGTCGGTCTTGTCGAGCGCGATGAAGCGCGTGACCCAGCGGTAGCCGAAATCCTGATGGTTGAACGCGTCGAGGATCGCAGGTCGGCTGAGGTTGGGAAATCCGAGAATCGTTAGCGTGCGCAGATGCGCGTCGCCCAGCTTGGGTTCGAGCCCCCCCGTGAGCGACGTGTCGGCAAGCAGACCGTCGAGATACATCGGCGTCTTGGGCACCGCGACGACGTGGCGGCGCTCGGAGATCGTGCCGTGTAGGAAGGTCAGCGTCTCAACGTCGTCGAGTGCCCGAACCTCGGGCATGAAGCCGGATAGCAAGTCGAGAGCGCGATCGGTTTCGGCGACGAACGCGGCCAACGCCTGTCGCCAGTCGCGGCCCTTGTGGTCATCGCTGCGCTCGACCAGCGCGCGACCGGCGGTATCCGCCTGATCGACGGGCGGCATATATAATAGAGTGAGGTGATACCGGCTCTCGAAATGCTGCCCGGCATTCTCGAATCCAGCGCGACGCTCCTCATCGACCAGCCACGATACCGCATCAGGAAACTCGCTCTTCGGATAGCCGAGCGCCTCGCGCCGTTCCGCCTCGAAGTGCAGCGCCCAGCCGGTGCCGAAGCGCTTCAAGACATTGTTGGCGCGCGCACAGGCGGAGATCAGCTCGGCCTCGGTCGCGGATTCGAGATCGGGACCGCGGAACCGCGCGGTTCGTTGGAAGCTGCCATCCTTGTTCAGGACGACGCCGGGCGCGACCAGCGCCGCCCATGGTAGATGATCGGCGAGCCGGTCGGCACGGCTTCGATATTCGCGAAGCATCAGCATGCGAGATGGCCTTTCTGACGGAGATGGCGGGCCAGAACGGGCGCGAAGTCGGGATCGCGCTTCGCCGCGAACACCGCGAGCGTGTGGCCGAACGCCCAGACCACCAGCCCGGCGATCCATTGCTGCAAGCCCAGACCAAGCGCCGCGGCCACCGTGCCGTTGACGATCGCGATTGCACGCGGGGCGCCCCCGAGCAGAATCGGCTCGGCAAGCGACCGGTGCAGCGGGGCCTCGAACCCCTCGATATGGGCGCCTGTCCCGATCACGAGATCAGCGCCCCGCCGCCGAAGCTGAAAAAGCTGAGAAAAAATGAAGAGGCCGCGAAGGCGATCGACAGCCCGAAGATGATCTGGATGAGGCGCCGGAACCCGCCTGCGGTATCGCCGAACGCGAGCGTCAGGCCGGTGACGATGATGATGATCACCGCGACGATCTTGGCGACGGGCCCCTGGACCGATTCCAGCACCTGCTGGAGCGGCTGTTCCCAGGGCATGCCCGTGCCGGACGCCTGGGCATTGGTGGCGAAGGTCAGCGCAAGGCCGAGCGCCGCGCCGACGAAAAATGTCGAACGGCGGTCTGGAATCCGGGAAAGGCGCATGGTCATTCTCCTGGTTGGGGGTGTTGGTCGGGGGTGAGGTCGATGAGGGCGTAGCCGCCATCGGGATCGACACCGGCGACACGCGCGATCGTCTCGATGCGGCGGGCAAGCCCGCGACCGGCGATGAACGCGATCATGTCGATCGCCTCGGCGATCAGCCGTCTCGGCACGGTGGCGACGGTTTCCTGGACGAGTTGCTCGAGCCGATAGAGTGCGGACGCCGCGCTATTGGCGTGGACGGTGGCGATGCCGCCGGGATGCCCGGTATTCCAGGCTTTCAGCATGTCGAGCGCTTCGGCGCCGCGAACCTCGCCGACGATGATACGGTCGGGACGCAGGCGCAGCGTCGAGCGGACCAGATCGGCCATGCCGACGATGCCGGGACGGGTGCGGAGCGCCACCACGTCCGACGCGGCGCATTGAAGCTCGCGTGTGTCCTCGATCAGGATCACCCGCTCGTCGAGATGCGCCATCTCGGCGAGCAGCGCGTTGGCGAGCGTAGTCTTACCCGAGCTGGTGCCGCCAGCGACGAGGATGTTCTTCCGATCGACGACGGCGAGGCTCAGCAGCCGGGCCGTGTCGGCCGACATGATGCCGTCGTTCACATAGTCGATCAGCGTGTAAATTTTTGCCGCAGGCTTGCGGATCGAGAAGCACGGCGCGAGGCTGACCGGCGGCAACACGCCTTCGAACCGCTCGCCTGCGCCCTCGCCGTGCGGCGGCAGTTCCGCCGACACGATCGGCGATGCCGCATGGATCTCGGTGCGGGCGTGACTGGCAACTAGGCGGATAATCCGCTCGACCTGTGCGGGATCGTAGCGCGTGCCGGTATCGATGCGGCCCTCGCCCAATCGGTCGAGCCGCAGCGCGCCGTCGGGGTTGACCATGACTTCGATGACGGCGGGGTCGGCGAGCGCCGCGGCGATGGTCGGTCCCATCGCGGTGCGCAGCATCGCGCGGCGACGGTCAGAGGACAGCGTGTCCCTCATGGCCGTCCCTCGATCGACTTTGGCGCCGGGGATGCCATCGTGCGCTGGCCGCTGGCCAGCGCCTCGCCGACGCGGGCGACGAACGCATCAAACCGGTCGCGTCCCACGGCGCGAGCCACATCGTCGCCCTCGGCGAGCGGCGCCTGCACCATCAGCTCATATCGAATGAACAAGGCGAGCGATTCGAGCAGGACATGGCCGTCGCGCTCGACCCGGCCGAGCGCCATCGACAGCCGGTCGAGGCGCTGGCCGAATTTGTTCTCCAATTCGCTCGCGGCCTGCCGGTTCAGCCAGGCGGTGAGCGCATCGGCGAGGATCGCGGACTTGGAAGCGCCGGGCTTGGCGGCCAGCGCTTCGAGCCGGGCGCTCAGATCCTCGCCCAGGAAGAGCTGGTGCCGAATGCGTGGGAGGCGGGCGGATGCCATGTCAGAAGCTCGGCAGCGCGTCGTGATCGCGCCCCGCCCCTTCATTCACCGCATGCGCACGAACCACCGTCCCGACGCTACGCGCCTGATCCATCATGCGCTTGTCGGCGGCGGGATCGACATCGTCCTTGTCGAGTCCAAGCAGGTCGAGTTGTTTGGGCGGCTCGGGCTTCGGCGCCACTTCCGCGGCAAGGCCGGGATGACGTTGCTGCTGCAGGCCACCTTCATCTTTGTCGGGTTTCGCCGCATCATCGGCGCGTTCCAGGCGCGGATCGGGCTTGCGGACGAAGTTGCCCCAGTCGTTGCCGCGAGGTTTGGGCTTGTCCGCATAAGGGCCGTCGGCCAGCATCGGCGGCGGGGCGACGCGGGCAATGAAATTTCGATCTTCGAAATAGCGGAGTTTCTGCGCGCGGATCGGCGCCAGCCCGGAGACGAGCACGATCTCGTCCGATGGTGGAAGCTGCATCACCTCGCCTGGCGTCAGCAGAGCGCGTGCGGTTTCCTGCCGGCTGACCATGACATGGGCGAGCCACGGCGCGAGCCGGTGGCCGGCATAGTTGCGCATCGCACGCTGTTCGGTTGCGGTGCCGAGCGCGTCCGAGATACGGCGAGCGGTGCGTTCGTCGTTGGTCGCGAACGCCACGCGCACATGGCAATTGTCGAGGATCGAATTGTGCTCGCCGTAAGCTTTCTCGATCTGATTGAGCGATTGGGCGATGAGGAATGCACGCACGCCGTATCCCGCCATGAAGGCAAGGCTGGTCTCGAAGAAATCGAGGCGGCCGAGCGCCGGAAACTCGTCCAGCATCATCAATAGCTTGTGTTTGCGATCGGCTGCTCCCGCACCCTCAAGCTTCTCGGTCAGCCGGCGTCCGATTTGATTGAGGATCAGGCGCACCAACGGTTTGGTGCGGCTGATGTCCGATGGCGGGATCACGAGGTAGAGCGACGCTGGCTGCGCTGCCTCGACGAGATCGGCGATGCGCCAATCGCAGCGCGACGTGACCTCGGCGACGGTCGGGTCACGATACAGACCGAGGAACGACATCGCCGTGGACAGCACGCCGGAGCGCTCATTGTCGGATTTGTTCAGCACTTCGCGCGCCGCCGATGCCACGACAGGATGCACCGTCGGCGCGTCCTTCGTGCCGAGATGATTGGTGGACATCATCCGTTTGAGCGTCGCGACGAACGGTCGCTGCGGGTCTGACAGGAACGTCGCGACGCGGGCCAGCGTCTTTTCCTCTTCGGCGTAGAGGACATGGAGGATCGCACCGACCAGCAGTGAATGGCTGGTTTTCTCCCAATGATTGCGCCGCTCGAGCGCACCTTCCGGGTCGACAAGGATGTCGGCGATGTTCTGAACGTCGCGGACTTCTTTTTCGCCGCGGCGGACTTCGAACAGCGGATTGTAATGCGCCGATCGCGCGTCGGTCGGGTTGAACAGCAATGCATGGCTGAAATGTGAGCGCCAGCCGGCGGTGAGCTGCCAGTTTTCACCCTTGATGTCGTGTATGACCGCCGAGCCGGTCCAGCTCAGCAACGTGGGAACGACCAGACCGACACCCTTGCCGCTGCGCGTCGGAGCGAAGGCCATGACATGCTCGGGCCCGTTGTGCCGGAGATAGCAACCGTGATGACGACCGAGAAAGGCGCCCGCATCGCCGAGCAGTCCGGCGCGTTCCATCTCGCGAACCTCGGCCCAGCGCGCGGAGCCATAGGTGGTGACTTGACGTTGCTGCCGGGCGCGCCACAGCGATCCAGCGATCGCCGCCGCGCAGCCGATGAACCCGCTGGCACCTGCGATCGCCCCCGCCTTGTCGAAGACATGTGGAGCATAGGCGTCATAGTGATACCACCACGGGAAAATCGCCCAGGGGCGATAGACGGGCGTGTGGAACAGGGTGAACCACGGCGCACCCAGCTGCGGCTGATAGGCCAGCATCGCCGCCGCCCACTGCGTCGCCACCCACACGCCTGCGATCACGATCGCGAACACCACGATGATCTGGCCGATGAGCAACTTGGTCGGGGTCATGTGGGGCTCCGCCCCGAAGGGCGGTACGGCCGCTCGGGTTCATGCCCGCAAGGATCAGCTGGATCGCCGCTCACGAAAATCACGGTCTCGACGCGCCACTGCGCGGCTTGAAGCGCCGAGGGCCGCAACGAAGTGTTAGGCATTGACCTTCTATGGTGGTATCACCATAGGGATGGTATGAGTGACGACCTCAGATCATTGGCCTGGATCGGCAACAGCCAGAAAGAACTGCGGGCGTTTCCGGAGGATGTGAAGGACGTGATGGGATACGCTCTCCACCTCGCCCAGACCGGTAGCAAGCATGATGCCACCAAGCCGCTCGCCGGGTTCGGCGGCGCTGGCGTGCTCGAGGTGGTCGATGACTATGACGGCGATACCTATCGCGCCGTCTACACGGTGAAGTTCGCGGACCGGGTCTATGTTCTGCATGCCTTCCAGAAGAAGGCGAAGAAGGGGATCAAGACGCCGAAACAGGAGATCGACCTGATCCGCAACCGATTGAAGCTGGCCGAGGCGGACCACGTCGCCCGCGCCAAAGGAGACAGGTAATGAGCGACGACGTGATCCATGAAGGCAGCGGCAACGTGTTTGCCGATCTGGGTTTTGCCGATCCGGCGACGCACAAGCTCAAGGCCGAGCTGGTGCGCAGGCTCGACAGCATCCTTAAGTCTCGCGGCCTCAGCCAGAGCGCCGCCGCGCGACTGATCGGAGTCGGTCAGCCAGACCTGTCGAAGCTGCTGAACGGGCGGTTTCGTGAAATGTCGGTAGAGCGGCTGCTGCGCATGCTCACCCGGCTGGACTGCGATGTCGATATCAACGTGCAGTTCGATGGGCAAACGGTGGGTGACGCGATCCATCTGGATGCAGTCGCCGCCTGATTGGCGGTTTTCACGCCCAACTCGCTGCACCTCCGCCACCGCCGTGGTCAATCCGACATTGCGCCGGCACGGCGTGATGGATTCGAGTGCGAAGCGGGTTAAAGTACCAGCAGGGGGAGCATCCGAGATGTCAATTTCGATCAACGGTCTAAAACGTCTGCGGGGTTCAGCCCGTGGCCGATGACGTCCCGGCCGAGGCCGCCCGGCAATTCCAATTTGTACGGGCCGGCGACGCCCCCGCAGCACCGCTCGAATGGGGGAAGGGCGAGGAGCAGGTTCGCAAGGCAGTCGGCGAAGCACTGAACGCGCGCAACGTCGCCTTCCTGCTGGGCGCCGGCTGCTCCTCGCTCGTGGCGGGCGGCAAAGAGCGCGGCATCCCGACGATGGCGCCGCTGGCAAAGGAGTTCTGCCACGTCCCAACGCCTGAATACGATGACGATCTCGAGCTCGTGCAGCCGCCTGCGTGGGCGCTCGTCTCCGAGGATGTGGATTTCCTGGAGAAGCTCGGTGCGAAGTTCGATGACACGGAGTATGCACGCAACCTCGAGCGCCTGATGGAGCTGCTGCACAGCCTGCGTTTCGTGTTCTCGCGCAGCGACAGGCCCGAACACAAGGAACGCAATGTCAAGGTTGAGGCGCTGATCGGGAAGGTCCAGGACTTTCTGTGGGAGCGATGCACCGACGGGGCTTTCGCCCATGGCGATGGCGCCGTCCTCAAGCTGTACGAATCCTTCTACCGCAAGCTGATCATGCGCGACCGCTCGCTGCCGCGGCCATGGGTGTTCACGACCAACTACGACCTCTTCAACGAACGCGCGATGGACCGTCTCGGTCTGCCCTACGCGAACGGGTTCTCGGGCGTCGTCGAGCGCCGCTTCAATCCAGCGACCTTCCGATACACGCTGGCCGAGCAGCTCGACCTGTCGAACCGGAAGTGGTCGGCCGTCGATGGGTTCGTCTACCTTTGCAAGGTACACGGCTCGATTAGCTGGACCGAGGACGACCATGGCCTCTTCCCGGTGCGGGAGACCTGGCCCCAGGACGCGCCCAGCAAGGTCATGATCTATCCAACGCCGGCCAAGCAGAACTCAAGCCTCGGATCGCCGTACGCCGACTTGTTCCGCGAATTCCAGTCGCGGATTGTACGGGAACAGAGCGTCCTAATCACGGCAGGCTTCGCGTTCGGCGACGAGCACCTCAACAACATTATCTACCAGGCGCTCACAATCCCGACGTTCCGACTGATCATCTTCGCCGACCCGGACTCGCTAGGGGAGATTGCCAAGCTCCGCGCGCTCAACGACCCGCGCATCTGGATCATTGGCGGCGATGGACCGACGGACGGTACCCGGGCGCACTACTTCGACACCGTCGTCGAGCGTTTCCTTCCCCAGCGCCCCGCTGAGCGCATCGACGACGCGGTGAAGCTCGTGCTCGAAACCTTCGGCCGCAAAACGAGCGAGGGCGACGATGGGCTCTGACGACCGCCGCCGGGCGATCGGCAAAGTCACGTCTGTTGCGGCGGACCGGTTCGTCATCGAGATGCTGGGCGGCACCGACAACTTCACCGTCGTCGGTTTCGACGACCTCCACTACGTCGCCCGTTTGGGCTCGTTTCTTATGATCCCTGCTCAGTCGGAGTACGTCGTCGCCGAGGTCGTCGGCTTGCGTGAGCGGGACGTTGCCGGCGGAGGCGCCGGCGATGGGCAGCTCGACAAGGCGAATTCCGCTAAATACCTCGACGTAGTGCCCGTCGGGATGCTGCCGGCTGATGGCGACAGGAAGTTCCGGTTCGGCGTCTCCATTTTCCCTTCGCTCTACGCCGATGCGCTCTATGCCCTCGACGGCGAACTCGACCGCATCTTCGATACCGAGGCGGACGCCGTCCCTGCGATCGGGCACGACGGCGCCGACTGCGTGCCGACGGACGCCACCCGCTACCGGAACCTGGGCATCGGCCAGTCGGTCGTCTTCGAGGACTATGAGGTCAAGGTCAGGATAGACGACTTCTTCGGCGGCCACGTCGCCGTGCTAGGCAACACCGGAAGCGGAAAGTCGTGCACGGTCGCGGCGATCCTCCAGGCACTTTTCGAGAAGCCCGACGAGCACCACGCGCGCGGCGCCACGTTCGTCGTGCTTGACGTGAACGGCGAATACGACCGGGCGTTCGGCAAGCTTCCGGAAATCGCTGACATCGGAGTCCGGCGCCTGATCCTTGACGGCTCGGCGTCGATGGACCGGTTCCGGCTCCCACATTGGTATCTCGACCTGTCGGAATGGGAGCTGCTGCTGCAGGCCAGCGAGCGCACCCAAGTGCCGATCCTGCGCATGGCGTTGGGGCTGGCTACGCTGTTCGGCGCCGCGAACGCCGGTCGACTCAACGGGATCCGCAACCACATGCTGGCGACCTGCATCACGCAGATCCTTAGCGACGAGACGCAGCCCGGTGCCAAGCGGACGCGCATCCGCGGCATCCTCCAGCGATTTAGCACCGCCGAGATCAGTTCGGCGAAACTGGCCGCTTGGATCGGCGTCAACTACGGGAACATGGAACAGATCGAGGGCGCTTATCAATACTTGGCCGGCGGCGGGCAGAATCCCGGCTTCATCATCCCCGACCTGAAGCTCCCAGACTATGACGGCACGCCATTCGACTTCTCCGCCCTCGGCGACGCCATAGACCTCGCGCTGCTATACGAGGAGGCGCACGGCAACCGCCAGATCCGCGACTATTGCGCGCAGATGGTCACGCGCTTCAAGGCGCTTGAGGAACGCGGCGACTACCGCTTCCTGCGTCACGATGCCGTCGCCGCCGGCGACCGGCAGGCGTTCCTCGCCACGCTGTTGGGTTTGGACCCGATCGACGGCGGCCACACCAAAGGGGCGCAGATCATCATCCTCGACATGAATTCGGTTGAGGACGAGGTCGTCGAGCTGGTCAGCGCCGTGATCGCACGCATGATCTTCCGCCTTCTCCGGCAGGCCGATCCTCGCAACCGCTTTCCCGTCCATCTGCTGCTCGAGGAGGCGCACCGCTATGTCGCCTCCACGCCGTCCCGCCACGCGGTCGACGCGAGCCGTATTTTCGAGCGGATATCGAAGGAGGGGCGCAAGTACGGGCTGTTCCTGCTCGTCGCGTCGCAGCGTCCGAGCGAACTGTCGAAGACCGTGCTGTCGCAATGCTCGAACTTTGTCGTCCACCGGATTCAGAATCCAGACGACCTTTCCCAGATACGTCAGATGACGCCCTTCATTTCCGACAGCGTGCTGCGTAGACTCCCCTCACTGCCGAAGCAGCACGCGCTGGTTTTCGGAAACTCGGTCAACCTGCCCACCACCTTCAGGGTGCGGAAGGCCGACCCCCTTCCGGCGAGCGACGACGCGAAGATCGTGGACCTGTGGTTTCACGAGGCCGGGCGGCCGTCCATCCTCCCGCTCGGCCCCGCAGCGGGCGCTGTGGCCGACGATGATTAGCGGCCACCCCGACGAGATTATCGCAGCGTTGGAGGCGCAGGGCGACTTCCGGGTGCTGCGGCGGCTTCGACCGCCCGAGCCGATTTTCGAGGCGCCGGCCGGCACGCGCCGCGCCCTGCTCGTGGACGTCGAGACGACCGGGCTCAATCCGATTGCCGACGAGATCATCGAACTCGCTATGGTCCCGTTCTACTACAATGCAGACGGCGCGATCGTCGGCGTTGGTGAGGCCTTCAACGCGCTCAGGCAGCCCGCCTCGGCCATTCCGGCCGAGGTGACCAGGATCACCGGCATCGACGACGCGGCGGTGGCGGGCAGGTCGATCGACCCATCCGAAGTCGCCGCGTTCGCCGGCGGCAACCTGGTGATCGCCCACAACGCCTCGTTCGACCGCCGATTCCTCGAGCGGTTCTGCCCGGCGCTGGCGGAGAACCCGTGGGCGTGCTCGCTCAGCGAGATACGCTGGGCCGGTGAGGGCTTCGAGAGCGCCAAGCTCGCCTACCTCGCGATGAGCAGCGGCTTCTACTACGACCGGCACCGCGCCATGCACGACTGCCACGCGACAATCGAATTACTCTCCCGACCGCTGCCCGTGACTGGCGTCCCCGCGCTCGCCGCGCTCCTCACCTCGGCGCGGAGCGCGACGCTGCGGTGCTGGGCCCAGAACGCACCGTTCGAATCGAAGGACGTGCTCAAGCAGCGCGGATATCGTTGGAACGGCGGAGAGGACGGTCGGCCACGCTCTTGGTGGATTGACGTAAGCGAGGGCGACATCGAAGCCGAGAAGGCGTACTTACGCACCGAGATTTACAAGCGGGATGTGACCCTGCCGACCGCCGAGATCACCGCGTTTAACCGACATTCCGATCGTATAGCTCCCTCGGGCCGTGACATGCCCGTTTGACGCTATGACCATCGATCGCCCAAGGGCTTTGGAATTGGCGAGGGTACCAAAGTCAGCCGATGCTCGGTCCGTTTCGGCCGCGCCCGATCGTCCAATTGATCCCGTCGCCGCGCATGATGCCGGACACGCTCTTGCCGATGTGGCGTTCGAGCACCGGCCGCCACGGCACCAGCGTGAAATCGCGCGAGCGTTCGATCAGCGCGTGGCGGCCGCTGGACATCTCGATCGCGCGGCCGAATTTGCCGTCGATGTGATCGCCGGCCTTGGCCTCGACGAACGGTAGTCCCAGTTCGTCGGAGAGCTGGCCGGCGACGCGCAACAGTTCGCGCCGCTGAAGCGCCGCAATCATGTCGGGACGATAGGCGATCCGGCCATCCTGCTGCTCCGCGAGTTGTTCGGCGATCAGCCACTGCCGACGCAGGGTCTGCGCGGCACGGACCTCGCGGCCGAACCCGGCATCGCGGATCGGCTCGGGCGCGTCGGCCGTCAGCTCCTTGTCGAGCCAGGTCGCGGCATCGGCATGCGGGAGCCGGTCGAGCGGCACCGCAGACAACGTCTCGACCGTCACCGGCCGGTCGCGGCGCTGGCGCGCCTCAAACGCCGCGGCCTGGTCGAGATGGTCCGCGGCAATAATCCAGGTGCCATCGGGCTCGCGTTCGATGCTGCGCATGGCCCGCCGCATTGCTTCCAGCCGGCGGACATGCGTTTCGGCGAAGGCCTCGCTGGCCGTCGGATCGTGTTTCAGATGGGCGTCGATGTCGTAGTGGCCGCCGTTCGCCGCGGCGACCTCCGCGATCGTCCGATCGACCTGTCGCACGCCGCCCGTGCGCGGCACGATGCGCACAATCGCTTCGCGCGGCAGCGGCTCGTGCGCCTCGCCCTTTCCGAGCTCGACATAGTGCGTCCGCCCATCGATCCCGTCGACGATCAAGTAGTGACGATCATGCAGCTCGTCGGCGAGACCACGCAGTATGACACGGCCAACGATCGGCGCGGCGGCGCCGTCCGCCGGATCAAAAATCACGCGATCGGCGACCGCGCGCTCGATCCTTCGCGCGGTCAGCTCGCGCTGCATTGTCCTGATGATGTCGCCGCGTTCGCCCATCCGGCGCAGCGTGTCCTCGATGCCGTCCGCAATACGCCACCGGCCTGCTTCGAGCTTGTCCGCCAGCCCGAGCTGGCCCAGCTTCTGCAACCGGGCGGCGCGCAGCGATTGCTGGAACGGGTCGCTGTCGCTGGCGCTGACGATGCGGTTCTCGTCCATGTCGCGCACCAGCCGCCGGTCGATCGTGGTCAGCCGCTCGGCACCGCTGTCCTCGCGCAACCGCGCCTCGATTTCGAGATCGGTGCGTGGACCCAGGTCGAGCGTCGCCAGGCGCATCGCGCGTTCGCGAATGCCGTGGGAGATATATTCGCGCGCGATGACCAGATTCTCACCGCGATCGTCGCGCCCACGCAACATGATATGGCTGTGCGGATGGCCGGTGTTGAAATGGTCGACCGCCACCCAGTCGAGCTTCGTTCCTAGATCCTTTTCCATCTGCGCCATCAGCCGGCGCGCGAACGGTTTGAGGTCGGGATATTGATCGCCGTCCTCGGCCGAGACGATGAAGCGGAACTGATGACGATCATCGCCACAACGTTCGAGAAACGCCTTGCCGTCGGTGGTATCGTGATCGGCCGAATACAACTCGCCCGGTTGGCCTTCGCGAGTCACGCCGTCGCGCTGGATATAACGCAGGTGCGCCGCGGCCGCGCCGAGTCCCTTGCCCGCGAGCTTGACCAGCCGGGTCTTCACGACCACCCGGCGCGATCGAAAGGCGGCGTGACGGTCGCCCGACGCCAGCACCCGCGCAAGGCTCGCGCCGCGGCCGATCCGGCTGCCGTCGAAGCGGCGATTGCGCATACCGCTGCGCGCACCCGACCGTCGCGCGGCCGCGACGACCAGGCTCAGATATTTCTGCGTCCGTTTCGAGCCTTTGGCGCGCAGCCGGCCGAGGCGGGGTTCGAACTCGTCATCGTGCATCAGGCGACCTTCCCGTACATCAGGAATGACGCTCCCCGCGATGAACAATGGCGCGTCGGCGCAGCGCTTCAAGCCGTCTCGCGAAATCGCCCGGAAACCCGCGGAAATCCGCCATTCTCCAGCACCATGTCTCGCGGGAATTGACGCGATCTCGCGCAATCTCTCAAAAAAGGATGTGCAGACAAACACATAGCAATGTCGCGAGACATTGCCTTTCTCTTGCTATCCCTTCCTTCCCTCAAAGGCCGTCCAATCTCCTCACCATTCACGCTCACCAAGCGAGCCGAGGCAAACGAAAAGGAGCGGCGCCCGACCGAGCGTCGCTCCTCGATAGTCATCCGTCATCGCGTTGCGCCGAACGCCTGCTTCGCCTGCATCCGACCCCGAAATGTCCGCTTGCCCATCATGCCGTGCGCGTTGCCATCGCCATCGACGATCATCATCGCCACGAACCATTGGCCATCCAACCGACCGACAATCGCCACCCGATCCAGCTCGAAATCCTCATCGCCGGCGCTCTCATACGTTCCGATCCAACGCTCCTGTTCCCGCGCATCCCAGTGAAAATCGATCTCCTCGGCTTCCAGAAACCGCTGCGCCAATGCCTCTCCGGCACCGTGCCCAAACTCCATTTCCAGTCCCGAAACCAGCGCCGCCATCACCCGATCCGACGCCGTGCCAACGCTCTGCATCATGCTCATGACCTGCTCCTTTTCTCCCCGACCATTCGAGGACGACACCTCGACGACGGGTGGCGGAGCGGCTGTCAGGGCCGCTGGAGGCGAAGCCGGAAGCGCCGCGAAGCGGCGGCGGAGGAACCGATTTTGTTGCGCGGATACGAAAAGACTCGCGTGCGCAGCACGCTCCGGTTCGCAGCAAAATTGGAGGGGCCGCCGGCCTTGATAGGCGTTCCGGCGGCCGTCATACTGGGCCTTGCCGAGACGAGCCCCACCCCGCCAGCGTCCGAAGATCGACACTTATTGCTAGCGCAATTCTTGGCCGAGCGTCACGAACAGGCCGCTCGTGGATGCCTTTGCCGGTGGCATCGTCGCCATCGACTGCGCCTTCAACACGAAGAAGATCGCGGTGGACGCAGGATCGCCGGGTGACGTTTGCGTGGCCTCGCCGCCGGCCAGCGCCGTCAAATAGGCACGCGTTTCGTCCGGCAACGGACGTCCGGTTGAAAGATGATCGGCATAGCGCCCCGGTCCGGCATTATAGGCCGCGAACAGTCCGGGGTAGCCGAACCGATCATACATCAGCCGCAGATAGCAGCTGCCCGCGAGGATATTGTCGCGCGGATCATACGGATCGCGGCCGAGCGCGAGCCGTGTGCGCATATCCGCCCAGGTGGCGGGCATCACTTGCATCAGCCCCATTGCACCGGCACGGCTGGTGATCGGGTGACCGCCGCGCGTCGTCAGCCCGGCGCTTTCCATGCGCATGGCGCGTTCGATCCATGCGACCGGCATCCCGCAGCGCGTCGCCGCTTCGTCGGTGTAAGGCCGCCAGCGCATCACCGAATCGGCCGCGACCGAAGCGGTTGATGCAAGCATCAATGCCGCCACGAACATCACCATGCCCATAACAGCCGGGCGCGACCGATCACATCGCGGCGCTCGCTCGTCCCGAAATAACGGCCATCGAACGACGCCGGGCTGTCGGTCATGAGCAGCAGGAATTGGGTAACGCCGAGCCGCACGCACCCGCGCCACCACGGCATCGCGCGACCGCGGGCATCGATCTTGAGACGCTCCGTGACCGGTTTGCCGTTGACGAAAATGAGGTTCCCGCGCGCGCAAACCCGATCGCCTGGCATCGCAGCGACGCGCTTCACCAACGGCACGTTGGAAGGGAGATAGTGGCGTTTGGCGGCGAGCGAGCGATACGGTTCTGAGAGCCGCGCGATCACCATGTCACCCTTGCCGACGCCATCGGGGCGACCGACGCGGTAGAGGCCCATTGGTGCGCTGGCGCTGGCGTTCCAGACCAGCAGCGGGCGCGGCGGAACTGCGATGGTGGCCGCGATGCCGCACCCGAGCAGAGCGAGCGCGATGCCGCGCGCGGCGAGAATCCGCCTCTTCGCAGGGATGTTGCGGCGAAGATCAGCCATTGCCGGTCTCCCCCAGCGACCAGACATCGAGATCGTCGATATGGTAACGGATATGGCGGCAGTGCCGGCGGAAGCGCGGTCCGGTTCCGCCAGAGCGGTGTTCCTGAAGCGTGCGGGTAGAGATTCCCAGATAATGCGCCGCTTGTTCGGGGCTGAGGAAGGGCGAACCCTTCAGCGCACGCGCCGCGCGCGCATTCTCGTTGTCGTCGTCTCTCGCCATCATGGACCTCGCTCGTTCCAGGCGCGGCCTCGCGCCGCGCGTCGCGGCGATCGACTTGAACAATCGATGCGGGATCGGGGAGGGTCGGAATCGACTATACGCGATTCCGACCCCCCCCCCTTGCTGTAGCGACAGGATCAGCTCCCGCGCTCGCGATGGAGCGCGGGAGCCGCCGGCTCAATCGGCCGGGTTCCAGATGATCGCGAAGGCGTCGTCGTCGTCCTGGCCGGCGGCGCGGCCGAGATTGGCGTAGAGCCGCCGCGGGCCGAATTCGGGGGCGGCGAGCGACAGCGACACATAGTCCTTGCCGCTCATTTCGCCGCGCCGGACCCAGCCTGCGCCGACCTCGACCCCGCCCGCCGACACGCGGTAGTCGGGCTGGGTGTCGCCGGTCTTGCGGGTATTGGGCACGATCTCGATCTCGGTGCGGATCGAAAGCGTCTTGATCTGGCCCTTGAAGCCGTGTCCTTCGCGGGTGACATAACCGATGGCTGGCATTGTTCGTCTCCTTCACAATCGCGTGCGCGAACCATTCGCGGGCGATGGGCCGACCGTCGGAACGGCTGGAGCGGACCGGCGAACCGTCAGGCCGAAGCGTAAGCGGAGGACCGGAGCCGGGCTTATTTGAAGCGCAAGCGACCGCGAGGAGCCCGTGGCACACGGGCGGGGAAATAAGCCGCAGCGGCGATGGTTTCGGCGGGATGCGGCCGTTCCAGGTCATGGCCGAACGCCCGAATGGTTGCCCGCCGTTGGACGAACGATGCCGATTGCCGCCAGGAAACCCGCCCGACATGGCGCTCGAACAGTGACCCTGAGCTACGCACCTAACGGCGTGGCCTCGATGCCGGGGCAGCCTTGCCGCACGCTCGAGCTGCATGGCGGCGGTCGCGGACGTTGACGCGCTGGCGCGCGCAAGGGATGACAAACGGACAAAAATCGGATGCCACCGGACCTCATGCCCAGCGGCAAAAGGCACGCGCAATCGGCCCGCACGACAAGGACGAACCGCCATCATGGACGATCATGCCCGAGCCGATGACGCCGGCCTGCGCCGTGTGGTCGGCACGGTCGCGCTGCTCAATCTCGCTTATTTCGGGGTCGAGTTCGGGGTCGCGCTGCGGATCGGGTCGGTCTCGCTGTTCGCCGATTCGGTCGATTTTCTCGAAGACGCCTCGGTCAATCTGCTGATCCTGGTCGCGCTCGGCTGGACCATGCGGAACCGCGCGCGGCTCGGCATGGCGCTGGCGGGCATTCTGCTGGTGCCGGGGCTGGCGACCTTGTGGACCGCATGGGACAAGATCGGCGCGCCGGTCGCACCGGACCCCATGACATTGTCACTGACGGGGTTGGGCGCGCTCGCGATTAACCTCGCTTGCGCGTTAATGCTGGCGCGGTTCCGGCATCATGGCGGGAGCCTGACCCGCGCCGCGTTCCTGTCGGCGCGCAACGACGCGCTCGCCAATCTGGCGATCATCGCGGCGGCGATCGTCAGCGCGTTCGTCTGGCGTTCGGCATGGCCCGATCTCATCGTGGGTCTGGCGATCGCGGCGATCAATGCCGATGCCGCACGCGAGGTCTGGAACGCGGCGCGGCGCGAGCATCGCGCTGCCGCGTAAGCGGCGGCGGGCAGCCAGGTGCCCGCCGCGCCGCGCCGGGAGGAGAATCCGGGTCGGGCAAAGCCCGTCCTATGCCGCTAGGGGGCAAGACGGAGCGGCGGCACCGCGAAATCGGCAGCGGCGAAATGCGCGAGGATCGCGTCATAGCCGCCGAGCCGCTCGGCGGTCGCCCTGCCGATCACGACATAATCCTCTTCGTCGGCAGCGTAGAGCCGGACCTCTCCGGTGCCGGTGAACACCGCGCGTTCGGGGCCGAACTGGCCGGGATAGCCGCCTGACCAGCGCACGAACGGCAAGCCTTGCGTGAGGCAAAAGGCTTCGAGCGCATCGAGCCGCCCCCAGGCGACCTCATGCGCGTAGAGCATGAGCGGCGCGGCGTCGGGGAATTGCGCGGCGTCGAATGCGGGGCCGTCCCATTCGGTGGACAGCCCTTCGTCGGTGATGAGATCGACCAGTTGGTCGCGGCTCGTTGCGGCGAGATCGCCGCCGATGGTGATGGAGACGGAAACGCGGTCGGCCATGATGATCGCTCCTTCTCCGGCGCGCGACAGCCGGGAAGGCGGCGGCGCGCGGCCGGATTTCGAGGGTTCGCAAAATGGGGAGCGGCCGATGCCGCTCCCCAAAGGATCATGCCGCCAAGGGCACGGCGGCATCGTCGTCGTCGAGGTCCGGCAGCACCGCGACCACAGCCGGGGCGGCGGGGTCCGGTTCGTCATCGCCTCCGCCAGCGCGCTCGATCTCGCGCGCGGCTTCGGCCTTGGCATGGGCCGCGACCGTCCCGACGCCGCCGCGCGCGGTGTAGCTGGTCGGCGGGAACGTCATCCAGCGCGGCACCCAGTCGATCATCTGCTGACGCCCGTTGGTCCCGTCGAGATGGTCGCGGACGATGCGCTTCATCGTCTTGGTCTTCTCGTTCGCGTTGGCGGCGGCGACGGTTTCGCCCGCGACCTCGGCGACGATCCGGGTCAGCACCTGCTTGTCGCGGAGCAGCGCAAAGAAGGCGTCGTCGGCTTGCCAATAGTCCTCCATCGCCACGCCGATATGCAGCCCCACCGCCTCGACGGCGGCGCTGCCGCTGGCGAGCGTCTCGCCCATGACGATGGCGATCACCTCCATGACGACGCGGTCGGGCAAATCGAGCAACCGATGGAAGATGCCGACGACGCCGTAATCGTCGCCCCCACCCCCGATGCTGCCGCCGGTGACGGTCGGCTCGTCCTCGTCGAAGCCGAGAACCGCCAGCACCGCGCGGCGGCGCTCGTCGAAATCGGCCTCGGCCTTGCTGTTGTCGAGGCTGTCGCGCACCTCGTCGTTGCGCGTCGATTGCGGCTCGGGCTTGACGGTCCACAGGTGCGACCCGCCGATGGCATGGGCGACCATCAAGCGCAGCGCGACCCCCGGATGGGCGGTCAGCGCCGCGCGCACGGCGGCGTGGCGATGCAGGTCGATATAGGTCTGCATCGTCGAGGTCACCTCGGGCCGCGCGGGTTTCGCAGCCGTGCCGGTCGCGTCGGTCTTGGCGAGCCGCGCGGCTTCCTTGGCGGACACATAGCCTTCGTGGATCGTCACCTCGCCGCTGGCGCGCACGTCGATATAGACGCGCCCGCCCTTCCTTTTGCCCGCTTTCTCATATTCCCAGGTCGAGAAATGTTCGGACGGCGGCACGATGACCGCATCGGCCCAGCCTTGCTCGATGATCGCAGCACGGCGGCCCTCGATCGCGGTTTCTTGCGCGGTCCAGAACGCATCGGCGTCGGCGAAATAGCGGTCCTCGCCGAACAGGTCGGCGACGGTCGCAAGGCCGCTCGCCTCGACGTCGAACAGCGCGTGACGAACCGGGATCGACTGCCCGCCGAACAGCCACGCCTTCAACTGGTGGCCGGTCGGGAGATAGGCATTCTCGTCGTCGGCGAGCGCCAGCCATGATTTTTGCTGGCTCTTGCTGGCGAGCGTGAGGTGGCGGACGGTCGCGCGGTCGATTTCCTCTTTTGCATACATGGTGCGGATGCGTGGAAGGAGATTGCCGAGCGCCAGCACGCGTTTGACGGCGAGGTCGGGCAAGCCGAAGGTCGCGGCGATGTCCTCGATCTTGCGGCCTTCCTTGACCAACCGGGTGAAATTCTCCCACTGCGTCACCTCGTCGGGGTCGAGCCGCGCCATGTTCTCGATCATCGAGGCTTCGATCGCGGCTGCATCGTCGCCCTCGTCGAGGATCGCGCACGGCATCGGTTCGGGGTTGGGGTCGCCTGCCGCGCGGCGTTCACCAGCGACGATGTTGGCGGCGTGGAAGCGGCGGCGTCCGGCGACGATCTCGAACAGGCCGGGTCCGCAATTGGGGCGGACGATGATCGGCTGAATGACGCCGCGCGAGCGCACGGTCGGCAGAATGTCGGACACGTCGGGGGCCTTTTTGCCGTAGCGCATATTGGCCTTGCTGACCGACAGCTTGTCGAGCGGGATAAAATCGAGTTTCATCATTCTACTCCTAGTGAGTGCCGGTCCCGTTCGGTTGGAATCGGGGCGGGACCGGTTTTCGGGAAGCGGCGGGAACGCGCCGCACGTCAGCCGTCGCCCGGATCGGGCGGCGGAAGCGGGTCGGGCGCGAGCGTCCTCGCGCACAAGATGATTTCGGCGGCGGGGATCGACTCCGCACGGCGCGCGGTGTCGGCCCAGACCGACAGCGGGACGTCACTGTCGAAAAACAGATCGCGCTCGATGGTCAGCCCGAACGGCAGTCGCAGCCGTTCGATCTCGCCAAGGCTGAACGACCCGAGTTCGGGACAGCCGAAGCCGAGGTCTGCGAGCCCGAACAAGGTGTCGCCGTCGCTGTCGAGTTCGGTCGCCAGCCATGTCGCCGCGCCGATGGGATTGAACAATTTGACGACCGGGGCGGGGTCGTGACCGGGCGTGCCGATCGCAGCGGCGTCGCCGTTGGCGCGAAGCGCGGCGCGCTGCTCGGGGGTCAGGAGGATCATGCCGCGATCCTTCCCGTTTCGCGGTCGGCGTGGCGCGCAAGCAGCCAGTCCGCCGCCTTGGTCGCGGCGCTCGCCGCGCGGAAGATCGCGCGATTGTCCTCGCGCAGCACCTCAAGCCACGACGCCAGATAGTCGGCGTGGCGCACGGTCGGGACGATGCCGAGCGACGCGCAGAGGAACGCCGACCCCATTTCGGCAATCAGTTCCTCGCGCGCATAATCCTTAGTGCCGAAGCCGGTAAACAGCTTGCGGTCGAGCCGCGACGGGTGGCCGGTGGCGTGGGTCAGCTCGTGAAGGCAGGTCCGGTAATAATTGATCTGCTCGAAAAAGGCTGGTTGCGGCGGCACCTGCACGAAGTCTTGGCTCGGGACATAGAAGGCCCGGTCGCCGCCGATGCGAAAATCGACGCCACTCGCCGCGATAACGTGTTCAGCGACGGGCACGATCTCGCGTTCGGGGAGTGGTTCGGGGTCGGGCGCGAGGCCGGGGCGCAGCCCTTCGCATTGCGCGACGTTGAACACCGTGAAGCGTTTGAGGAAGGGAATCGTCTTGGCGTCGCCGCCGGTTTCGGCCGCGCGCGCCTTTTCGGCCTCGGGGACGAAGCGGTCGGCATAGACAACGGTGGTGCCGCGCTGGCCCTTCCTGACCGATCCGCCCGCCTCGAGCGCTTGGCGGAAAGTCAGCCAGCCCTGCGAGGGGAAGCCATGCTCGATCACGGCGCCCCACAGGATCAGGACATTGACGCCCGAATAGCGCCGCGCCGTGAGCGCGTTGCGCGGCAAAGCGGGGCCGGTGCCACCGGGTCGGCCCCACGGCTGAACCCACGGGACGCGCCCGGCTTCGAGTTCGCCGACGATCCGGTTTGTCACCTCGTCATAGAGGCTGGCGCGGGTCGGTTGAGGATCGCGCTGGCTCGCGCAGCGGGCGGCGGAAGCCGCACAGGTCCGGCGCTTGCCGCGCGCGCGAGGGTTGGTTGTATAGCGCATCGCTCGTCTCCTGCCCGCCCAAAACCGCGCATGGCCGCCCCGGAAAGCGGGGGTGGGCGGCACCATGCGACCGGAAAGGCCCGCCGCGAGCGGCGGGGGCACCCGAAGGGCCGGAACGACAGTGGAGGAGCCGGGCAACGCCCGGCTTGCCGACGACGCAGGCGGGCCTAGCAGGGAGCGCCGCCCACCCGCGCTTGCCCGGGAAGGCCACAGACGCGCCGCCGCGCTCGCGCGGCGACCGCATCAGGGAAGGGCGCAAGCCCGTCCCGCACGCCAGCCGATCGTCACCGTCAGGCCGAGACCCGTCAGGGGCTCGGTGGCGAGGGCGCGCCCGAGCCATAGAGCGGCGGTCGCGCGAGACGATCGCGCGAGGCGCCGGGTTCGTGCGGTTCGAATTGGCGATCGAAGACCGATCCGCCGCCAGCAACCGATTACCCTGGCTGGGCACTTATTTCGGTGCGTCTTTTCAGGTGCTGCCGGCTCCGCGGTCGGCGTGGTCGTCTGGGTGGACGGAGGGAGTTACTTGGTGGCGCCGGCCTGACAGCAAGCAGTCGCGCCGGTTGCCCGCGCGTCTTGGATGGGCGGACACGGAACCGTGCCGAACGAGCAGAACACGCAGCAGTCGCCAGCGTTTGGACGCAGTACCGCGCCGCAGCCCTTGCAGTCGTAGAAGAACTGGCAGGCATTGGTCGGCATCGTTTCGGTCTCGACATGACCGCAATGCGGGCAGGTCAGCGTCGACTGCAATTCCATCGATGGCCTTTCATTGGTCCGGTCCGGCGACGCGTCGGATCAGCGATTGCTGAGCCGCGCGGGATAGCCGATGTCGGTCGAAGCGGCGGCGATCTTCGCGGGCGTCGCGACCGACGCGTCATAGGTGACGCTAGCGGTCTTGGCGTCGAAATCGATCTTGACCAGTTTGACACCCGCGACGCGGCTCATCGCGGTCTTAACGGTAATCGGGCAAGTCGGGCAGGTCATGTTCCCAATCGCGAACGTGCTGGTCCGCTCGCTCGCGGGTGCGGCGAACGCCGCGCCAGCCGGCACAGTGATGATGGTCGCGAAACCGGCTATGCTGGCAAAGGTGGCGAGGGCAGCGCTGAGGCGTCGTGTCATACCATTTCTCCTAATAAAATAGCGGTGCCCACCACGCCAACGTGAGCGCGAGGGCGACAAGGACGGTCGCGCCCCACAACGCCGACTTGGTGATGAGCGACGATTCAGGACGCTCGCAATAACTGCCATCGATGCACTCGGACCGGCGACGAACATAAAGGTGCCAGAAGCCAGCGGCGAGGAACGCCAACGTCATCGCGACGAAATACGGCTTGTAGGGTTCGAGCGCGGTGAGGCTGCCGATCCAGGCGCCGGAGACGCCGAGCGTCACCAGCGCGAGCGGAACGACACAGCAAGACGATGCCAGCACCGCGCCGACGAGGCCGCCCGCGGCGAACCAGCGGCCACGGCCGTCGCCACCGTCCGGCGCCGCGTCCCGTCCGCTATCCAGTCGTGCGTCGGCCATCGCGCTTCGCTCTCGATTTCACTCGGGAGTGCTTGTACGCTCTGTAGTAGCTACAGGTTCAAGGGATTATTTCGATGGCGTTCGCAGCGGCCCACCATGCTCTCAAACGCGGCGCGCTCGCCAAGCGGTTCGGGTGCAATATCGAGACGATCCGATATTATGAGACGATCGCGCTGCTCGGCGCGCCCGATCGCACCGTTAGCGGGCACCGGGTCTATGCGCCGAAGGATCAGGCGCGGCTCGGCTTCATCCTGCGCGCGCGTGAACTCGGCTTCTCAGTCGAGGAATTGCGTAGCCTGCTGAGCCTGTCGGACTCGCACGCCTACACATGTGGCGACGTGCTCTCCATCACTGAACGCCATCTGGGCGACATCGGAAAGAAGATCGCCGATCTGCAACGGCTCGAACGTACGCTCGTGGACATGTCGACGCGGTGCGCGGGTGGCGACGTGCCGGACTGCCCGATCATGGATGCGCTGCTCTCGGATGGGTGATGGGCCACGCGCCTTGGCGGCGTGGCTAGTTTTGAATCAGGCGCAAAAGATTGCCATCGAGGTCGATGAGCGCTCCGACACGACTGCCCCCATGTTCGGTCTTGGGCGCGTACAGGCGCGGCTGGCCCAAGCATGTTTCGGGAATGTCTGCGCCCTTGCAGACCTCAAAAAAGAGGTCGAGCGCATTGAGCCGCAGGCAGCATCCCGACGACGTGGTCAGCGGATCGAGATCTGGGTCGGGAAAGAATTCGAGTGTGCGATCGCCGCGCGGAAGGTTCATCCAGCCGTTGTCGCGCCAGCCTTCGATGAAGCCCAAGGCCGCGTAGAAGCGCGACGTGGCAGCGAAATCGCGTGAGGGTAGATTGGGTGTGGTGTGATCAGTCATGGCGATTCCCGGCGGCAAACGATGATAACTGAGAACGCCCGCGGGTCCATGGCAATGCCACGGATCGGGTCGTCGTCCGAGGTCGGCGAAAGTAACAAATTTGCGGTTGCCAGTCGCAAGATTGGTCGGTGCGCATGCTTGCCAAACAGCATAATTCTATTATGCTGGATATATGGAATTAGAATCAGCGATCGCCGCGCTAAGCGCGCTGGCGCAAGTTACGCGCCTCGAGACGTTCCGGTTGCTGGTCCGTCATGAACCCGAAGGCCTTGCCGCAGGCGACATCGCCCGAAGGCTCGACGTCCCGCAAAACACCATGTCGGCGCATTTGGCGATCCTCGCCCGTTCGGGCTTGGTCCGATCCGAGCGCTACAGTCGCTCGATCATTTACCGCGCCGAACTCGATAGCTTGCGGATGGTGATGCTGTTCCTGGTCAAGGATTGCTGCGGCGGTCGCGCCGAGCTCTGCGCGCCGCTTGCCGATGAATTGCTCGCCTGCCGGGCGGCTTGAAAGGAATCAGACATGCCCGACCGCATCTTCAACGTGCTGTTTCTATGCACCGGCAATTCCGCCCGATCGATCCTTGCCGAGGGGGTTCTGAACAATCTCGGTGACAGGCTTTTCCGCGCCTATTCGGCGGGCAGCCGGCCCAAGGGCGTGGTCCATCCGATGGCGATCGCGCTGCTCGAGTCGAGCGGCATTGCGACCGAGCATTTGCGCTCGAAGAGCTGGGAGGAATTCGCCACCGCCGGCGCCCCCGTGATCGATATCGTGATCACGGTGTGCGACAGCGCGGCGGGTGAGGTCTGCCCGATCTGGCCGGGCCATCCGGTCACCGCGCATTGGGGCATCGAGGATCCGGGAGCGGTCGTGGGCGAAGGCGAGCGCCGCGCCTTCGAAAGTGCGCTGTGCTATCTCACCAACCGTATCAACCTGCTGCTCGCGCTGCCGATCGAGGGGATCGATGCATTGGCGCTCAAAGCCAGGTTGCGCGCTATCGGGCAGAGCGATGGCGCCACCGAAGTCGCGCGCATGCCCGCGCAATGACCGACGTCATCATCTATCACAATTCCGCGTGCGGGACGTCGCGCAACACGCTGGCGATGATCCGCAATGCCGGCATCGAACCGCATGTCGTCGAGTATTTGAAGACACCGCCAGTCCGCGCGCTGCTGGTCGAACTGATCGCGCGCGCCGGGCTGACGCCGCGCGCGCTGCTGCGCGAGAAGGGCACCCCTTATGCGGACCTGCACCTGGACGACGCGACGCTGCCGGACGACGCGTTGATCGACGCGATGATGGCGCATCCGATCCTGATCAATCGTCCGCTCGTCGTGTCGCCGCTCGGTGTCAGATTGTGCCGCCCTTCGGAAGCGGTGCTCGACCTGCTGCCAACGCCGCAACGCGCGGCGTTCACCAAGGAAGATGGCGAGCGCGTGATCGACGATCACGGCCAGCGCGTGGCCTGACGCGCCCGTCCAGAAAGAAGCACCCATGTCGACCACGACCCTCGTCACCGATCGAGTGCCGGCAAAGCCCGCGATCAACACCTTCGAGCGCTATCTGACGATCTGGGTTGCCTTGTGCATCGTCGCCGGAATCGGCCTCGGCCAACTTCTGCCGAAGGTCTTCATCGCAATCGCGTCGGCCGAGGTCGCGCACGTCAACCTCATCGTCGCTACGCTGATCTGGCTGATGATCATTCCGATGCTGCTCAAGATCGACTTCGCGTCCTTGGGCAGCGTGCGCCAACACTGGAAAGGGGTCGGCGTCACTTTGTTCATCAACTGGGCGATCAAGCCGTTCTCGATGGCGCTGCTCGGGACTTTGTTCATCGGGCATCTGTTCGCAGGGTTGCTGCCGGCCGGGCAAGGGCCATCCTATATCGCTGGCCTGATCTTGCTCGCCGCCGCACCGTGCACCGCGATGGTGTTCGTCTGGTCGAACCTGTGCGACGGCGAGCCGAGCTACACGCTGAGCCAGGTCGCGCTCAACGATGTGCTGATGGTGTTCCTGTTCGCGCCGCTGGTCGCGTTGCTGCTCGGCGTCGCCGCGATCACGGTGCCGTGGGACACGCTGTTGATCTCGGTCGGGCTCTATATCGTCGTGCCGGTGATCGCCGCGCAGATCATCCGCAGCACCGTGCTCAGGAGCGGCGGACAGCCTGCGCTCGATCGGCTGCTCGGGCAGATCGGGCCGGTGTCGCTCGTCGCGCTGCTCGCGACACTCGTGCTGCTGTTCGGGTTCCAGGGCGAGCAAATCGTCGCGCAGCCCTTGGTGATCGCGCTGCTCGCGGTGCCGATCCTGATCCAGGTCTATTTCAACGCCGGGCTCGCTTACTGGCTGAGCCGGCGGTTCGGGGTGGCATGGTGCGTGGCGGCGCCGGCGGCGCTGATCGGCGCGTCGAACTTCTTCGAGCTTGCGGTCGCTGCGGCGATCTCGCTGTTCGGCCTGAAATCCGGTGCGGCGCTCGCGACGGTGGTCGGCGTGCTGGTCGAGGTGCCGGTGATGCTCTCGGTCGTCGCGATCGTGAAACGGTCGCGCGGCTGGTACGAGCGCGGGGCGGCGGCATGATCATGATCAGCGCCACTCCGCTCGACACCGACTCCCACGTCCATTTGGCGGAGGCGCTCGCCGCTGCCGGCTTGCCGATCGCCGATCTCGATCAACCCGTCCGCAGCTTCTTCCGGTTCGATGCCGATGCAACCGTCGGTTTTGGCGGTCTCGAAGGCGAGGGTGCCGATCGGTTACTCCGTTCACTGGTGGTGCTGCCCGCCTTGCGGCATTGCGGCATCGGACGCGCGATCCTCGCCGCGCTCCAAACAGCGGCGCGCGAGCTAGGCGCGCAACGGCTGCATCTTCTGGCGACGACCGCCGCGCCGTTCTTTCGTGCCCACGGCTATTGCGATATCGACCGCGGCGCGGCGCCAGCTTCGATCGCCGGAACCGAACAATTCGCGAGGCTGTGCCCGGCCAGCGCCGCCTATCTCGTCAAATCACTGGAAAATCTGTCCTGATGCCGCTGCGCCCACTGACCGATTCGCACCTTCTGCCGGCGCTCGACCCGGCGTACGCGCTCCGAAGGCCGGCGCTCGGCCTCGGCCCGAACGACCCGCCGCCGCGCATCCTGTTGCTCTACGGCAGCTTGCGCCAGCGCTCCTTCTCACGACTGTGCGTCGAGGAAGCGGCACGGCTGCTGAGTTATTTCGGCGCGGAAACGCGCATCTTCGATCCGGCAGAACTACCGCTGCCCGATCAGATCGCCGGCGACGACCATCCCGCCATCCATGAACTGCGCCATTTGTCGATATGGTCGG
This sequence comes from Sphingomonas sp., assembly GCA_035538935.1. Lineage (GTDB taxonomy): Bacteria > Pseudomonadota > Alphaproteobacteria > Sphingomonadales > Sphingomonadaceae > Sphingomonas. Next base: position 60,112 of record DATLJH010000003.1, on the reverse strand, counting down.
AGGGTCAGGTCTGGTGCAGCCCCGAGCGGCACGGCCAGGTCACCGGCATCATGAAAACGCAGATCGATCACTTGCCGCTCAACATGGGCGGGATGCGTCCGACACAGGGCCGCACGCTGGCGGTAATGCAGGTTTCGGCGGGATCGCAATCGTTCAACAGCGTCAACACACTTCGCATCCTTGGGCGATGGATGCGCATGTTCACGATTCCGAACCAGTCGAGCGTCGCCAAGGCGTTCAACGAGTTCGACGCCGACGGACGCATGAAGCCATCGAGCTATTACGACCGGATCGTCGATGTAATGGAGGAACTCATCCGCTTCACCATTCTGATGCGCCCGCAAGCCGGTCAACTCGTCGATCGCTATTCCGAACGCAAGGCGGCCGGCATGCCGATCGATCCCGAACGGGATCTTTCCGCCATCGCCACCGCGCGCCAGTCCTAGCGCGCCTATCGCAGCGGTTCGCTGCGCCACTCCATCGCTATCTCCGCAGCAACGAGCGGTAACCGCCGCGCGCCATCGACACAGCATCGCGCACCAACCGTCGCACCCGCGAGCGCAGCGAATCCGACCGTCTCTTCCAGTCGCGCTCGACATGGTCGGCACCGAACAGCGCCTGGCCGATCTCGCGCTGGCCGGCCCCGGCGGCGAGCGCGTCATGGACACGCAGCAGCGTGAGCCATCGATCGAGGCGCGGATCGCGCGGGAACAAGGTGGCGGTGAAGCGGTGGTGCTCGGCTAGGTCGAGAAACCGCCGCAGCGGCAGGAGCCGGGCACGAGCGCTGGCGAGTCCGGCGATCCGGTAGAGAAGCAGGACGCGGCCGCCGTGCGCGAGGGTTCCGGCTTCGACATCGAGCCGGATGTGCCGCCAGCCGTCGGACAGGACGGCATGTTCGCGACCATCACGGTCGGCGACGACGGTCAACCACGGCGCCAGTTCCTCCAGCGCCACGTGATCGGGATCGTCGCGATCGACGGGCAGGACAGCCACGTCGAGGGTGGCAGGATCGAAATCGGCATGCCAGATGATCCGGGCCTCGGGTGCCGCGAGACCCGGATGCTCGGCGAAAGTGAAGGCCCCACTGGGTGGGGTCCGAATCAATAGCAGACCCGGCGTCCACGCCGCGGGTCGCGGTGCTCGCCCGCGTGTGCCAGGCGATATAGCCGGCGTCGCGCCGCAACCATTCCCACATCAGCCCGGCGCGATCGATTCCGCCGAGCCACGCGTAGAATTGTGGATCGCGCCAATCGTGTGGCCACCCGCGCGAAGAACCGCGTGTCACATAATGCTCCATATCGGAGCAGATTTGTTTGCCGACATGGCGGCGCGCCCATCGGATTCAGGATCGACCCAGCTCGGCTTCCAGTATTTCGCGCTCACCCATCATGTCGACATCGTCGCGGCGAACGGCAGCGCGATCCGGATCCACAACTACCCGGCGCGCTGGGCCGACTATTATGACGGGCGGGCGTTGGGCGTCTCCGACCCGGTCCACCGCGCCAGCCATGTGACGAGCGTCGGTTTCCGTTGGTCGCGAATGCCCAGGATGATCCCGTTTACGGTGGAGGACCGGCGCGTTCTGGCATTGGGGCGCGAACAGGGCATCGGTGACGGATTCACCGTACCGGCGAATGTTCCGGGCGAGGCGCTCGGATCGTGCTCGTTCGCCAACGAAGCCGGCCGGCCGATGCACGACGAGATGCTGCCCCTCGCGCAGCTCGCCGGCGCGTTCGCGTTCGAGGGCGCGCGGCGGCTCTGGTCGACGCGCGGGCACATCGCGACCCCGCCGCCGCCGATGCTCACCGACCGCCAGCGCGATTGCGTGCTGTGGGCGGCGCGCGGCAAGGGTGACTGGGAGATCAGCCGGATCCTGGGCGTTGGCGAGGAAACGGTGGCGCGTCACATCAAGCTGGGGTGCGCGCGTTACGGGGTGAACAAGAGGACATTGCTGGCGATCCGGGCATTGTTCGACGGAACGCTCACCTTCACCGATATTTTTCGGCGCTGATATTACCCTTTTCCGGAATAGCGCCTCGATGTTTCCCAGCCGATCCTTGGCCAGATCACGGTCAGGGAGCCCAGTTCATGCTGCACACGCTTCAATTCGGCACGGGTCCGACCCCGGACGGCGTGCTCCGTGCGATGTTCGCGGCGCGCAAATCGGTGTTCGTCGATCTGCTCAAATGGGACGTGCCGGTCCTCGAAGGCCGCTACGAGATCGACCAGTTCGATGACGAGTATGCGCGCTATCTGATTCTCGCCGATCGCGGCGACGGTCATCTGGGTTCGGCGCGGCTATTATCGACGATGCGCCCGCACATCCTCGACAGCCTCTATGCCGGATTGTGCGCGGATGCGCCGCCCAGAGGGACAAGCGTCTTCGAAATCACCCGCTTCTGCCTCGACCGCCGCCTCAGCGCAGTCGAGCGGCGCGCGGTGCGCGACACGCTGGTATGCGCGTTGGTCGATCACGCGCTCGCGCACGGCATCGCCTCATATACCGCGATCGCCGAAATGGGGTGGTTCCAGCAAATCCTCGCCTTTGGCTGGCGGTGTCGGCCGCTCGGTCTGCCGCAAATGGTCGACGGCACGATGCTCGCCGCGCTCAGCGTCGAGATCGCCCCCGACACACCCGCGCTGCTCGCCGCGGCCGGGATCACCCCGCGACCGGCGATCCACGCCGACGATACGCGCGAAGCCGCCTGATCCGGGAGATCGATCATGAACATCGCCACCGATAATGCCGCGACAGACTGGGCCGCCCACCTCTTGCGCGAAGGATGGTGCATCATTCCCGATGCGCTTCCGGCCGAGACGATCGCCGCGCTCGATGCCGATCTTGCCGGCACGTTCGCGCGCACCCCGTTTTGCGACGGCGGTTTCTACGGCGCGACGACCAAGCGGTTCGGGCGGCTGCTCGCTCGCTCGGAACGTGCCGCCGCGCTGGTCCAGCATCCGACCATCCTCGCCGTCGTCGAAACCATCCTCTCGCCGTGGTGCGACTGCATCCAGCTCAACACCACTCAGGCGATCACGGTTCATCCCGGTGCGCCGTCGCAGATGCCGCACCGCGACCAGGATATGTGGCGCGGGCCGGTCGGCGAGATCGAATATCTCGTCAACGTCATCTGGCCGCTGACCGAGTTCCGCGCCGACAATGGGGCGACGATGATGTGGCCGCGCAGCCACGGCGCGCAGGCGCTTGCGCCCGAGCCCGAGACCGAGCCGGTCGCCGCCGAGATGGCGCCGGGTTCGGCGGTCGTGTTCCTCGGATCGACGCTGCACGGCGCCGGCGCCAACCGGGCTGCGGATGTCCGCCGCGGCCTGGTGGTCGGTTATGCACTCGGCTGGCTCAAGCCTTATGAGAATCAGTGGCTCGCCTATCCGCCGGCGGTCGCGCGGCATTTCTCGTCCGAGCTGGCGGCGCTGGTCGGCTATCGCCAGCACCGCCCCAATCTCGGCAATTACGAGGGCCAATGTCCGTCGGTCCTGCTGAGCGACGAGGCCCATCGGCCGCTCGGTGCGATTGACGCGCTCCGCCCGGACCAATGCGCGCTCGTCGAGGACTATGTCGAGGGCCAACGGCGGCGCGCATGAACTCGGGGGCGACGGCCGAGCGCGTCTATGACGTGCTGAAGCACAGGCTGCTATCAGGGACGCTGATGCCGGGCGAGAAACTCGAACCGACCACGCTCGCCGACGAGCTCAACAGCAGTGCGACGCCGGTTCGCGACGCGCTGCACCGGCTCACCGGCGAGCGGTTGGTCGAGACGCGCGCGAGCGAGGGATTTCATCTTCCCCATATCCATGAACCCGCGCTGCGCGATCTCTATGCCTGGAACGCGCAACTGCTGCGGATGATGATCAGGTCCTGGCCGCGCGATGTGACCGCGCCGTCGGCGGACGATCTGCCGATCGACCTCGAACGCGCGACGCCGGCATTCTTCGCGCTGTTTGCAGTGCGGACCGGGAACATCGAATTCGTCGCGCAGATCGATGCGGCGAACGACCGGTTGTCGGCTGTCCGCGCGGCGGAATCGCATGTCCTAGGGTCACTTGAGGACGAGTTGCGAGCGCTGGCGATCGATTTCGATCACGGCGGCAGCGCCGCCCTCGCCAAGCGCGTGACCGCTTACCACCGCCGGCGCACGGCGGCCGTGCCCGATATCGTCCGCGCCTTGTACGGCGCCTGAAACGCCTCCGACAACATTCGCGATATATTCCGACTATTAAATTCGGATATTCCAAAAGCCGCCGTAGCTTTCCCAAGCCGCACTTCCGCGGCGAACGAGGAGAGTGTCATGATTGATCTTGGAATCGCGTCGGTCGAGACGCGCGGGTCGGACGGCAAGTTCAGCGACGATCAGCTGCACCAGATCGTCCCGGGCCTGTCCAACGACTGAGCGAAAGGCGCGCGGCTCACAGCCGCGCGCCTTTAAGCTCATGCTCCTTTCAATGGGATATGCACTGCGACCTGGCGTGACTTTCACGCGAACCGCCGGCCGGACGATATTCCTCGATCTGGAACGGGATCGATACTTCTGTCTGGAACCCGAGGCCGATCGGGCATTCATGGCGATACAGCATAAGCCCGAGGTCGATCCGGCGACGTTGGCACCGCTACGAGACGCGCTTCACGACGGCTTGATTACGGTCACGACCATGCAGTTGGTGCCGACTCCTTGTGCGCCTTTGCCATCGCCGACCGGAAGCGTGTTCGAGGAGCCAGCACGCGCGACGCCGCGTGAGATAGCGCTAATGGCTGGCCGGCTGGCGCTCGCGATCGCAGCATTGAGACTACGTCCATTCGCTCGCCTGCTCAACGGGATCGAGCAGCGCAGAAATCGTCAGTCCAAGCTGGCGCGGTGCCCAGAGGCAATCCTGCGCTCCATTGCGGGCGCGCTGCACCGGACATCGTTCATCGCATCGCCGCTCGATCGCTGCCTGCCGCGCTCGCTTGCCACGGCCCACAGAATGCTCGATCGTGGAATCGCCCCGACGCTGGTGCTCGGCGTCAAGCTGGGGCCCTTTGAAGCGCATTGCTGGGTGCAGCACGGTGCGACGCTTGTGAACGACCGGATCGACAACGTCCGACGCTTCGTGCCGATCCGCGTGGTATGATGCGCACGCGGTATCTTCTGATCCGCGCGAGCAAAGCCGCGATAGCCGGGGCGCGTGCGCGCCTCGCCGCCTATCTCGAACCTTCGGGCAGGTTTGGGGTCGTGACCGAACGCGATGACATTCTTGTCATCGCCGACCAGGCAACCATCGACCTGGGAGATGAGGCGATCGTCATCGGCGCGCTGTTTCAACTCGGTGGCAGCGGCCGCCTGTCCGCGCTCAGCCGCAACATGCGCGAAATGACCGCCGCCGTGCGGGGCGATTACCTCCTGAGCAGTTATTGGGGAGGATATGTCGCCATTCTGATCGGTCCTGACCCACGCCGGTGCGACATCCTGCGAGCGCCGATGGGAGATCTGCCTTGCTATTATGTCAACACGGCCGACACTCTCTTTGCCGGATCGGACCTAGACATCCTGATCGCCGCCGGCGCACCTTTAGCCGGAGTGTCCTGGCCGGCGATAATCCGTCATCTGGCGGCCACCGACATGCGGCGGCCCGAGACCTGCATTAGCGGCGTTCGCGAACTCGCCGGCGGTCAACGCCTTTCGACAACCGACGACGGCGGAACCATCGACGCACGGTGGTCGCCCTGGGACTGGGCAGCGCCCGAGCGTCAAATTTTCGACCCTACAGAAGCCATGCGTCGCCTGCGCGGCGCGATTGATCATAGCGTCGCCATGCAGGCGAGCATCCATGAACGCATGCTGCTCATGCTGTCTGGCGGGCTCGACTCTTCGATCGTCGCGACTGCATTGGCGCGGACGGATCGCCCATTCACCTGCGTCAATCTCGTTGCAGAGGATGCCACCAGCGACGAACGCAGTTACGCGCGCGCTGTGGCGGGCGCGCTTGGCTGCCCTTTGTTGGAGCGCAATCGCAATATCTCCAGCGTCGACTTGACGCGCTCGGACGCCGCGCGCCTTCCCCGACCGAGCGCACGAAACTTTACGCAGGCAACCGCGGCGATCGTTCGATCGGTGGTCGATGAGACGCGCGCGACCGCGGTGGTCCACGGTGGTGGCGGCGACAATGTATTCTGTTCGCTCCAATCGGCGCGCCCGGCGACGGATTGCCTGCTCGACGCGAACGCGGCCGGCCAGTTTTGGCCGACCGTCGGCACGATCGCCTCGTTGGCGCAGGTTAGCGTTTGGACCGTCGCCCTGCGCGCCTGGCGGTTAAAAAGGCGATGGGGACGGCATTATCCTTGGCCCGCCGATCTGCGGTTTTTGTCCGCCGACGCTGCCGCGGCGGTCGGATCGATCATCGATCATCAATGGCTAGATGCGCCGGAGAACGCCTCGCCCGGGAAAGCGGCGCATGTTGCTTTGGTCGCCCAAGCGCAAAGTGTGGCCGAGGGCGCGGATGTCGAGGACCCGGTCCCCAGCCTATCGCCGCTGTTGACGCAGCCGGTCGTCGAAGCTTGTCTTGGCATCCCCAGCTGGTTCTGGTTCGATCGCGACCGCAATCGCGCGATTGCTCGCGACACGTTTGCCGATCGGCTGCCGCCGCATGTTGCCGACCGTCGATCCAAGGGATCGCCCGATGGCTTTATCGCGGCGCTCTATGAGACGAACCGCCCGCTCATCCGCGCGCTCCTTGCCGATGGCGTGCTTGCCCGGGCTGGCCTGCTTGATCTCACGCAGGTCATGGCGGCGCTCGACGATCCGCGGCCGGTTGTCGGCCATGCGCATCTGCGCATCCTGCAATTGATCGATGCCGAAGCCTGGGCGCGCGGCTGGATCGATCGAGCGTGAGCGTGGCGTCAGCGCCGTGCCAGCGCGCGAAGCTGTCGCCATCGCATATATTGCGGACGTTTGGCGGGATCGGGGTGCTCGGTCGATCGCAGCCAGAAGTCGAACCAGTCGACATTGCGACGGTAGATCGCGAGGCGGTGCCGCGGCTGCCATTTGTTGTGATGCTCGTCGGGGAACACATACATTTCGACCGGCTTGCCGGCTTCGCGCAGCGCCTCGAAGGCCTCCAGCGACAGAAGATATTCGTCATCCGATAGCTGCATCAACAGTGGCACGTTGATCCGGTCGGCATTGAGCGCGAGCGACATCGGTGCCCAGAAGGCCGATTTGGATGCGTTCATCCCCGGATAGCCCATGGCGAGATTGGCATCGGCGAAGCGGATCCCATCCATCGTCAACGCGCTCACGGGTTCGATACAGCAACTACTGATCGCGGCGGCGGCGAAGAGTTGGGAATTGATGAGCGCGAACCGCACCGACGTGGCGCCGTCGCTGAGGCCGGTTATGCCAATCCGCGCGGGATCGACAGCGCCGGTCGCAATTGCGGCTCGCACCCCGGTTTCGAGCGACGACTGAAGACTGCGTCGTTCGGTCCAATCCTTGGTGCCGGCGGCAATAATTTCACGCGAGGTCATCGCATCGGGCGTCAAAACGGCGCCGGCTGGGCGCTCGATGCTGAGTACGGCAAAACCATGCGCGGCGAACAGGAAGATTGGATATTCATCGCCGGTGCCGCCGCGCAGGAACCCTCGGCTGTGATATTGGACGACGATCATCGGAAGGCGTTCGCCACGACGATAACTGGGTGGGAGGACAAGGTCACCCCAAGCTTCGAGACCTCGATCGTTGCGCCAGCGGAGGCGCCTGACCGATCCCAGGTTGATGCGGGAGAACGCCGGATTCGGATCGAAAATGACGGTCGATGCGCCGTCATCGGGATCGATCCGCACGACCCGTCGCGGCGTGGTCGCGTTTTCGCGCGTGCAAACCAGATCGTGTCTGGCAGCGACACACCAGCCGATCGCATCATCTGTCGAAAAAAGCAGCCGCGGTGCCGTCTTTCCTGGCTTCCAGCGGTACAGGGCGGTCGCCTCATTGCGCCATCCCTGTCGCCGGAGCAGGATCACGTTGTCGTTCGCTGGGTCACCCCAGACACCCGCGACATCGCCACCGCACGCCTTGGCCCGGCAGGTGCGCTCTGTGCCGTTGAGCGTCACGACGAATTGCGCGCCTTGCCGGCGATAGGAAAGCGGGATCAATCGATCGTGTTCCTGCATCAAGGGGACGGTCTGCGGCTCTCCTCCCTGTTGGTCTTCGGCCGCGGGGCGCGCGCGTTGCTCAGGCGTTGCCGGCCGCGTGCTGCCGTCGCGCGGATCGATCACGAACGTCTCGAGCGGCAGATGGGCGACAATCGGTCTCGGGCGCGGCCCGGCATTGGGCGTGATTCGATCGTCGTAGAGCCACCCCGCGTCGCCCTCGGCGTCGATCGCCGTTTCCTCCACGCGTTCGGCGGGCCTAGCTGAATAGATCAACCTTTTGCCATCGGCGCTCCACGCCACCGCTTCGATGTCGACTGCCGAGTGCGTTACCGCCGCACTGGTGGCGCCGCGTGTGCTGACGCGCCAGATCTGGGTGACACCATCCTCCCGCTTGAGATAGGCGATCCACTTACCGTCGGGCGACCATTTGGGGGTGACGACCTCCGGCGTTCCATAACTGGCGAACAACCCGCGGACATCGCCGCGATGCTGCAACATCGCGCCGCCCTCATCCACAACGCGCGGCGCGGCGCTCCCATCGACGGGCATGATCACCAGAGCCCGACAGTAACGGTTCTGGACTGGATCGGCGCGGCTGATCACAAAGGCCACCTCACGACCATCGGCTGACACGCCGAACGGGCTGGCGGCATTGTAAACCGAGGCATCGGGAAAGCCGATATCGCGCAGCCGCACCAGATCGTTGGCCGTGATCGAGCGCGTCTGCGGTGCGCTGATCTCATCGTCATGCGGGAGAATGTCGCTGCACCGTGCGTGAGCAGTTGCTGCCGTGAACATCCCGACAGCGCAAACGAGGAGGGCACGGGATAGCGACGCAACCGGCCACGACCTCACCATTTCTTGCGCACCGAGACACTGACGAACCGGCCGATTGCCGAATAGTTGGTCGAATCGTACGGCGCGTCGAAGAAGGACGTGGTCGCGATCGACGGAGGTTTGCCGTTTAATAGGTTCTGCACCGAAAGAACCAGATCGACACCCGCCAGCGGGCCGGTCTCGGCATCGGTTTGAAAACGGGCCGCCAGATCGACCGTCGTCAGCGAGCTGCCGGCGATTTTCGGGGTGCGTCGTATGTCCGATACACTCCCGACGTAATTGACGAAGGTCGAGAGCGTGATCGTATCGTTCGACCATGCCAATCCGCCGCGCGCTCGAACATGTGCCGGATTGAAGATCGTCCCGGCGAGCTGGACGATCGGCTGGTCGCTGCTCAGTCGCTGATCGCTTTCCAGATAGGTCGCGTTGAGCGTCGCATTCAGATGGTCGCCGGAGGATCCGATCCTCGTTTCGTATCGCAAGAAGGCGTCCAGCCCGCGGATCGTCTGACGACCGGCATTGATATTGCTGTCGTCGATGAACACAGCGACGGCGGCGGGATCGTAAGGACCGTCGGTCGCATTGCCGAACTCGGTCGCGCTGGCGATGATCGACGCGAGAAAGCTGGCGCTGGGATTGGGAAGCAACCTATCCTGGTAGAGCGGGTTGCTCAACGCCTGGCTGAGATAGGTGATCGGCGTCACGATCCGATCGCGATAGTCGATCGAGAAGTAGCTCAGCTCGAGGCTCGCCCCGGCGAAACGGCGCGGATGCACGTCGAGCGTAACGGACCAGGTCGTCGCGCGCTCGGGCTTGAGGTCCGCGTTTCCACCCTGCAGCACAATCGCGGTCGCGCCGGGAGGATAGTCGACCCCGCCCAGAATATCCGGCCCCGCCAGCACGACGTTGCGCGATTGATATTGCTGGTAGAGGGTTGGCGCGCGAAACGATTTCCCCCAGCTGCCCTTCAGCGCCAGGTCGGTGCTCGGCGCATAGATCAGACCGAGCTTGGGCGTGACGACATCCCCGATATGGGGATAGTGCTCGTAACGAAGCGCACCCGTGAAACTGAGCGCCTCGATGCCTCGCATCGACTGCGCCGGTCCGATCAACGGGAGGCTAATCTCGCTGTAGCCATAGAAACTTGCCTGCGCATGCGACACGTTGGTGGGAGCGTCGACGCCGTTGAAGCGGACAAGCTTGTTCGAGCGGTAGCCCCCGCCGAGCGCCAGCTTGACCGGACCGCCGGGAAGCGTGGCAATTCTCCCGTCCCCGCCCAGCTCGATCGATTTGGCATTGTTGCAATAGCAATTGCCGGCCGACACTCGAGGCGTGCCCGCGGAGTAGTTGGTGACGTCGTAATAGGTATGGTCCTGACCGTAGCTTCCGGTGAGAAAAATCCGCCACTCGTCTCCCGGTTTCCAGTCGATCGTCGGTGCGATGACGAGCGACTCTGCCGTGTTGTCGAAGCGGGCGCCGCGCTGCAAGATGTCGCCGGTGGCGTTCAGCGCGTAGGCCGAAGAACTGAAGCGCTTGTTGTACAGCATGTCGATACTGGCCTTCACCGACGCGCCGATACGCTGATGCGCACTTACCAAAGCGCTATGATTCTTGAGCGCGGGGAAGAGGGTCAGCCCGGGCCGGTCGCGGGTGTAGCTTCGGTCGTCGCCTGTGATCTGCGTGGTCCGGCCGAATTCATAGGTTCCGATGATACCGCCCGATTGCCAGCGCCGGCCGGCGATGACGCCATAGCGCTGTTCGAAATCACCGCCATCGGTCGATGTCCCGAGCCGCGCGCTGGTTTCGAGGCCGTCGAAATCGCGCCTGAGAATGATGTTGGCGACGCCGGCAACCGCGTCCGACCCATAAAGCGACGAGGCGCCGTCAGGGACGATCTCGATCCGGTCGATCGCGCCCAATGGAATCGACGACACGTCGATGGCCTGGCGCGATGCGCTGTACGACAGACGATGGCCGTTGAGCAGCGTGAGCGTCGCGTCGCTGCCAATACCGCGCAGATTGATCGACGCCGCGCCGCCGACATCGACGCCATTGCCGGCGGGCACGTTGTTGCCGACACCCGGATTCTGGCCGCCGCTGAAGCTTTGCGGCAGCGACCGGACGACATCGGCGAGGGTCGCTTGCCCCGCATCTCTGATTTGCTCCTGACCGATCGAAATGACCGGTGACGCCACCGGCGCGCCGCGAATGCGGCTGCCGGTGACGACGATTTCGGATTGGTCCGGCTGGAGCTCTGATTGCGCGGACGGCTTATCCTTCCGCTCGATGATGATATCAGAGCCGACTATCCGAACTTGAAGACCGCTTCCGGATAGTAGACGCGAGACGGCTTCCTCAGCGTTGAAGCGCCCGCGCAGCGGGGGCGCGACCTTGCCGTTCAAAAGGTCGGTAGCCGCCATGATGTTGCGCCCTGAGACCGCCGCGACGGTGCGCAGCGAAACCCCCAGATCCTGCGCGGGAAGATTGTATTCGTGCCAGTCGGCACGCGTTTGTGCGTGAGTTGGTGCCGCTATCGCAATAGCGAGCGCCGTTGCTGCGCCGTAACCGAAGCTCGAAGTCCTTGTTAACGTCATTATCGCCCCTCCCGCCGGGCACCTCCGTTGGGCGCCGCGCAGAGCGATTGATCCCAAAATAGGATTTTACCCCCCTCCCTCGATTCCAGTTGTCGAAGGTTTGCTTCGGGAGAGGGCGATTCCGCCGGTGCGGGTGGCTGTGGTGTCCAAATTTAAGGACGCGGCAATGGCGCGGGCGAATGAGGCGGGGTCTTGCACGTGATAGGCACCGGTGATCCTGAGATCGTTGAGCCTCGGATCGGCAACGCTGATCTTGGTCGCGTTGTAGCGATTGGCCTCGGCGAGGGCATCGCCGAGTCGCTCCGCATCGAAGGAAAGCATGCCCGAAATCCACGCATTCTCCGCCGCCACAGCGCGTTGCGGTCGCGCAATCGGATCTTTGGGGCGGAATGCTATCCTCTGTCCGGGATGTAGCCGCACTGTCGTGCGCGTACGGTCTGCAACGTCGGGGGCATATTCATGCACGTCGACCCTGCCGCGCAGCAGCGTCACGCTGATGCGACCGCCAAGCAGGCTCACGTCGAAGATCGTGCCCCGTGCCACGACCGTACTCGTGCCGGCGGCGACGACAAACGGGCGATCGGAATCATGCGCGACCTGGAAGCGAGCGCGTCCGCGGGTCAGGAATATTCGGCGCTCCTTCGGGCGGAACGCGAGCCGCACAGCGCTGTCGGCATCCAGCGTCACCACCGAACCGTCGGCCAGCATCAACGTGCGGATTTCACCGACATCCGATGCAAGCTGCGCGGGAGCAGGGTCACGACCGAGATCGAAACGAGCGGGGTTGTGCATCAAAAAGCCGAGTCCGATCGCCATCACGAGAGCCGTCACGGCGAACGCCAAGCCCAACCGGGGAGCAGATAGAATTTGTCGGGGCGCGGGCAACGCGCGAGATCGTCCGACTTCGGTTTGAGCGAGCAGCCCGGCCGTTGTCCATTGCTGTTCGAGGCATTGGTACGTGGCGGCGTTGCGCGGATCGGCGGCGCACCAGGCCTTGAAGGTTGCGCGATGCTGCGCGGCGTTGTCGCCGCGCATCCGCACCGACCATTCGTATGCCTGGCGGCGCACTGCCGCATCGGAGCGCGGCAAATGCACGTTCATCGCCCTTCCCCGAGAACGTCGTCGAGCTGCGCGATGGCGCGACTCATGTGCTTTTCCACGCGCTTGAGGCTGAGGCCGGTCCGGTCGGCAATTTCCCGATAGGTGTAGCCGTCGAGCCGCTGCGCCATGAAAATTTGCCGCGTGAGCGGGCGAAGGCGCAGCATCGCCGTCTCCAACCGAGCGAGCACGTCGCGTGCCTCCAGATGCGCCTGTAGATCGGGCGCGACGAGCGGCACGTCATCGGCCGAAACATGAAATGCAGCCGACCGCCGCGCGGCGGTTCGGGCGCGCTTGGCCACAAGATTGCTCGCGATGGTGCTGAGGTAGGCTTCGGGTCGTTCGACGCCGTGCGGCTGACGGGTAGCGGCTCCGATCAAGCCGGCGAACGCCTCGTGGACCAAATCGCGTGCTTCTTCGTATCCGACACGGCGCGTAAAATAGCGTAGCAGCCGCGGTGCCTGTGCCTCGTAGAGCGCGGCGAACGGCTTTCGTGCCACCACGCGATCATCCGGCGGTAGCGGCTCGTCGCTTGAGAGGGGGGCATGCGTCGCGAAGTCGACGAATGCGTCTTCGGCTGCCGTCCTCAGGCGCATGGCGCGGCCGAGCGAAACTGCGCGAGCGAACACGCACCCGCACCATCGATGTGGAGAGCCATCGCAGAATCCACGGCGACGCGCCGACGAACGTCGGAGATCGGGAACGGCCTGGAACGAGATCACCGCCTTTAGCCGAAACCGGCCTGGACATTGACGGCGACGAACCCGGATACAATGAATGGTCCGGACCAACTTCCAGTGCGGCAGTCCCGCGCCTCGGCACCGCGATCCGAGCGGTGCCCTTTAAGCTTATCGGCCGAACGGCCAATTGCAAGGACGGGCTGGAAGCTGCTGACCTCCGCTCGCCGGCCGCGCCTTCCACTTCGTCAATCCGCGCTTGCAACGCAGCCTGATAATCGGGAAGATCGAACAGGATGAGAACGGACCTCGACCATCTTCCGGAGCGAAATCGGCGCGATCTCGAGCGGATCGTCGAATTGCTGTTTGCCGAGTTCGAGGATGCGACAGCGCTCGCGACGCAAGACTGGAAGAAACAGGGGCGCATCCTCAAGATCGTGCTGTTCGGCTCGTTCGCTCGCGGCGACTGGGTTGCCGATCCGAAAGGCGGCTATTTCTCGGATTACGACATCCTCGTTGTGGTCAGCGACCGTCGCCTCACCGACACGATCGAATTTTGGGCGAAGGCGGACGACCATTTGACGCGCGCGGTGACGATCGAAAAATCGATTTCGGCACCTGTTAATTTTCTCGTTCACGACCTTGCTGATGTGAATGATCAGCTCCGCCACGGCCGCCCTTTCTTCGTCGATATCGCGCGCGACGGCGTTGCGCTCTATGAGATGGAGGGCTCGGAATTTGAGCAACCTCATCATCTTTCGCGTGCGAAGCGGCAATCCGAGGCGCAGCGGTCGTTTGAAAACTGGTTTTCTAAAGCTGGGACTGCCCTCAAAGGCGCACGCTTCTATTTGGCAGAAGGTGATGCAAACGATGCAGCTTTTCTGCTGCATCAGAGCGCCGAACGTCTCTACCATTGTGTGCTTCAGGTTCTGACTCTTTACAGCCCCAAATCGCACAAACTGAACTTCTTGCGCTCCCAAGCAGAGAGTCACGAGCCGCGGCTAATCCCAGTTTGGCCCCGCGATACGCGTTTCGGGCAGCGCTGCTTCGAGCTTCTTCGCAGGGCTTATGTCGATGCGCGCTATTCCCCGCATTACACGATCACGCCCGAAGAGCTTGAGTGGATCGGCGAACGGATTGAGCTGCTTCAATCACTGGTGCGCGAAATCTGCGAGGAGCGGCTGGCGCTCGGCTGATCGCGACGCAGCGGTGCCGGGCGATGAGACATGCTCGAGAACATGGGCCGACGCCTTTGGCCGCGAACGGCTTGGACATACACGTCGGCTACCCGGCCGCTGATGCGACCTCACACCCGCACTCGCCGGTGAACACAGGATCGGGTTGGGGTGAGCTCACAGGTTCGCCGCCTCAAGAAATTCGCGGAAAAGAAACATCGGTTCGATTCTCAGCGCACGAGCGATGGCACAGAATTCGATGAGATCGAGCTTTCGCTCACCATTCTCATATTTGGCCACAAATGACTGCGGCCGTTCTAACCGCGCTGCGACTTGCGCCTGTGTCAAACCGAGTGATGCACGCTTTTCCGCTAAAATCTTCTGAAGCGCACGTTGCGCTGGCGTGCGGAGACTCTTCGGCATTGGAGGCGCCCATAAAGGTGGGCGCTCCGTGTGATCCTGTTCTCGGATTATCCCATTTTAGGATTAGGTGAAGACGAGCGGTTGTTCGTATTCATCGATCAATCCGGATAGGACGGTCTCGCATCGAACAAGGTTCGATCTTCTTCAAATGGGAGGTGAAGCTCATATCGGTGGGATGATGTTCTTGGCTGCGGCGGCACGCTCGGGGGAACCAGTTCGGCGTGAGGACCCATTCCGCTATCTCCTGCCACGCCTTATAGTCGGGTCTTTTGGTCTGATCGCTCGTTTCCTACGGTGATCGGAACAGGGAAGTTACGATGAAACTAGCGCCTTTCTCCGAGCCACCCGCGATCATAGTAATCGGTGCCTCGGCCGGTGGCGTTGATGCAATCCGCACGATTGCCGGCTACGTTCGATGCGGCCGTGTATCTCACGCTGCACATCGGCTCGCACATCAAGACCAAGCCGCACGATTTTTTGCTGATCTACAAACGTCCTTGAACGGCGGCAATTTGGTCATTCCGATGGAGTTGCCTTGAATCTGCTTCGGCAGGCCATATGTTGACTGGGCGGACCGGGCCCCTCTGGCGGCTGTTCCTTGAACAACCGCGATGTCGGACCGCATCGGGTAGCTCCGGTGCAGCGTTCGACATGTTCCTGTTTCTGCATCGTAGCGCCCGATCGATCATCATCGATTGGAAGAGGCTATGAACACATTCAGCTATAGATTGACCGCCCTCCACCGGAAGCTCGACGACGAGATTCGCCGCGAACTCGGCCGGCGATTTCCGGACAGCATCAAGCTGCTCAGACTCAAGAAGCTGCGACTGGCGATTAAGGACCGACTCTTCAACCATGATCTTCGCACCAGGAGGGTCTGACGATGCGCAATCAACAAGACGTGGCGTCGATGACCTGCCCGGTGGACGGGACCGGGTTGGTGATGTCCGAGCGGCAGGGAATCGAGATCGACTATTGTCCCACTTGCCGGGGCGTCTGGCTCGACCGTGGCGAGCTAGACAAGATCATAGAGCGCAGCACCGCGCCTGCGTCCGCGCCGTCCGCGGATAAACCGCGGCATCACGATGGTGATTACCGCGACAGGAAGCATCACAAGCGCAAGTCGTTCCTATCGGAGCTCTTCGACTAACGGAGCTGTCGCCGGCCGCTTGGCCGGCGGCGCTTCACGCGCGGCCGCCTCCGACACCCAAAGCAGCCACTCCTCAGGTTCGGAAAGCGCCCCGGCGGATGCGCCGCATCATCCGGAAGCGTCAATCCTTACGGGACGCGTGCTCCTAACAAAGCACGGCCATACGGGGAATTGATCATTTCGGCTCGTCGACGAGATCGGTGATCGCCTCGATCACCCGGCAGTCCGAGACACGCCCGCCGTCGCAGCGAGCAATGATGTCACCCAGTTCTGCGCGGAGTGCGCTCAGGCGCGCGATGCGCTCGTTCACCGTCGCAAGATGCGCCGAGGCGATATCCATCGCCTCGGCGCATTCCTTCTCGGGCTGATCAGCGAGCGACAGCAAGGAGCGAATCTCATTGGTCGAAAAACCGAGGCTGCGCGCATTGCGGACAAACCGGAGCCGTTGCAGATGCAGACGTGTGAACCTCCTGCGGCCCGAGGCGCTGCGCTCCGCCGCAGGGAGAAGACCGATTTCTTCGTAGAAGCGGATCGTGTTTACCTTCGTGCCGACGCGACGCCCGAGCTCGCCGATGCTCATGATCTCGTTGCCGCCGCCACCGCTGTGTCGATCGTCGCTCTTGTCAATCGCTGCCGCCATCTTGTTCCTGCAATTCATTCGCAAAAGTGCTTGATCCTCCAGTGACTGGAGGTTGTAAAGCCGACTCATGGAAGAAAGCGTCGAGCAAAGCTGCGGTTGCAGCGGCGATACAAATAGGGCCGAGCGCGACGCGGCCTATCGTCGTGCGCTGTGGCTCGTCATCCTGCTCAATCTCGGCTTCGGGCTCGTCGAGCTTTTCGGCGGGTTCATCGCCGACAGCCAAGCGCTCAAGGCCGATTCGCTCGATTTTCTCGGTGACGGCTCGATCTCATTCGTGGGCCTCCTGGCGCTTGCATGGGGCGCGCGCGCCCGCGCGCTTGCTGCGCTGACCCAAGGCCTATTCCTCGGCGCGCTCGGCATCGCAGTCATCGGATTTGCGGTTTGGCGTTCTCTCAATGCGAGCGTCCCAGAAGGCGAACTGATGGGCGGGATCGGCGTCGCCGCCCTCATCGTGAACGTGTCGGCCGCGCTCATCCTCGCACGCTTCCGCGAAGGAGACGCCAATGTCCGCGCGATCTGGCTGTTCAGCCGCAACGATGCGATCGCCAACCTCGCGGTGATCATAGCAGCACTTCTGGTAATCCGGACGGGCCGCGCGTGGCCCGATCTGGTCGTCGCCGGAATCATCGCGCTGCTCTTTCTCCATTCCGCCTTCGAGATCGTCCGACATGCGCAGGCCGAACTTGGGGTGGGCCGCGGGAAGGGGCTCGTCCAATGATCGCCTCTCGCGTGCTGAAGCGCCTCCTCCTGCGGATGTTGGTCCTGGTCGCGGCGCTCGCGCCGGTGCCGGCATGGGCTAACGATGCCGACGTCCAGACCGCCTGGCGGCTGCTCGATTATGTCGGGGTGGATTATGCCGGCGCGGTCGCTGACGGGCACATCATCAGCACGGCCGAATACGCGGAAATGC
Organism: Sphingomonas sp.; assembly: GCA_035538935.1. Classification (GTDB taxonomy): domain Bacteria; phylum Pseudomonadota; class Alphaproteobacteria; order Sphingomonadales; family Sphingomonadaceae; genus Sphingomonas. The sequence continues at coordinate 42,468 of DATLJH010000003.1, read as the reverse complement.
AGGAATTTGCCGCATCCATCCAATCGCGTATCGCGGCGCTGCCGAGAACGCCGGAACAGTCTTCGCTCGTGACAGCGGCCGCGCAACTCCAGAGCGCGATCGCCGCCAAGGCCGATCCACGCACGGTGCGATCCCAGGCGGGGACGCTCGCCGATGCCCTGCTCAGCGCCTATCCGGTTCCGCTGGCGCCGAGCCGCACACCTGATCTGGCTCGCGGCACGCAACTCTATCGTGAGAATTGCGCCGCCTGCCATGGCATGTCGGGTGACGGACATGGCCCCAATGCCGCGCAACTTGACCCGCCACCGATTGCATTCTCCGACCGAGCGCGGGCGCGGCAGCGCAGTCTTTTCGGGCTCTACCAGGTGATCGGTCAGGGAATCGATGGAACGGCGATGCCGAGCTTTGCGCAGCTTTCGTCCGACGATCGCTGGGCGCTGGCCTTCCATGCCGGTGCGTTCGCCTATCCCGCAGGTCTCGCCGACCGTGGCGAGCAGCTCTGGACGTCCGATCCCGCGATCCGCGCGCGCTTTCCCGACCTTGCTGCGCTCACGCGCGCCACACCGGCAGCGCTCGCGGCGGCCATCGGAGTCGAGAAGGCTGAAGCGATCACGGCGTTTCTCCGTCGCAATCCGGACGCGGTGACGAGCGCCGGTCCTACATCGCTCAGCGTCGCACGAGACAAGCTCGCGCAGGCCGTGGCCGCGTATCGGAAGGGCGATCGGACGGCTGCCAAGGAACTGGCGCTCTCCGCCTATCTCGATGGGTTCGAGCCCGTCGAGCCGTTGCTCACGGCGCGCGACGGAGCGCTGATGGCGCAGATCGAAGAGGCAATGGGTGGTTTCCGCGCCGCAATCGATGGCGGGACACCGGCTGATATGGCGGAGCGTCAAGCGCAGGTGATCGGATCGTTGCTTACGGATGCCGAAGCCGCATTGTCGCCGGATCGCGCAAGCGCCGCATCGGCGTTTCTTGGCTCCTTCACAATCCTTCTGCGCGAGGGCCTGGAAGCGCTGCTGATCGTAGTCGCTATGATCGCATTCCTGCGCAAGGCTGATCGCAGCGAGGTGGTTCGCCATGTTCATGCCGGCTGGGTCGCAGCGCTCGCGGCCGGTATCGCGACCTGGGCGGCGGCGACCTATCTGATCGGGATCAGCGGCGCGAGCCGTGAGCTGACCGAAGGATTTGGCTCGATCTTCGCTGCGGTGGTGCTGCTCTCCGTCGGGATCTGGATGCACGGCAAGTCGCGCGCCGACCAGTGGCAGCGCTATATTCGCGAGAAGTTGGACAAGGCGCTTTCGGCGCGCTCGGCCTGGTTCCTGTTCCTGCTCGCCTTCGTCGTCGTCTATCGCGAGGTGTTCGAGACGATCCTCTTCTATGCGGCGCTCTGGACCCAGGGTAATGGCGGCGCAATTCTTGGCGGTGCCGGCACCGCGATTATCGTGCTCGGCGTCATCGGCTGGGCGATGCTGCGCTACAGCCGCAAGCTGCCGATCGCGCAGTTTTTCGCCTATAGTTCGGCGCTGATCGCCGTGCTCGCGGTGGTGCTTGCCGGCAAGGGTGTCGCAGCGCTCCAGGAGGCTGGCATTGTCGACATCGCGCCGCTCGCTAACGTCCCACGGATAGCAATTCTCGGCATCTTCCCGTCGGTTCAGGTTGTCGTCGCCCAGCTTCTCGCCCTTGCGGTGATCGCAATCGGCTTTTGGTTGAACGGGCGCCACAGCCGAGAACTCAGTGCTGCCGAGTAGGAGAATGCTGATGGCCGATCAATGCTGCTCGGCGAAGGCCAAGGAACTCGAGGCCCTCGCCAGCCGTCACGATCAGCGCCGCGTGCTCATCGCAGTCCTGGTGATCAACGCGCTCATGTTCGCGATCGAATTTGGTGCCGGACTGGCGGCGGGCTCGAGCGCGCTCATGGCGGATTCGGTCGATAATCTGGGCGACGCGGTCGTCTATGCGCTGAGCCTGTTCGCGCTCGCCCGCGGGCCACGCTGGGAAGCGGCTGCGGCGCTTACCAAGGGCATGATAATTCTCGCATTCGGTTTGGCGGTGCTCGTCGAACTCGGCGTCAAGATCGCTTATGGCGTTCCGCCATCAAGCACGCTGATGCTGATCTTCGGCGCACTCGCGCTTGTCGCCAATCTCAGCTGCCTCGCGATGCTGTGGCGCTTCCGAAGCCTGAACGTCAACATGAGCAGCACCTTCGAGTGCTCGCGCAATGACGTGATCTCCAATCTCGGCGTTCTCGCCGCCGCCGGTCTGGTTGCGGCGACCGCCTCGGCGTGGCCGGATATCCTCGTTGGGGCCGCTATCGCATTGCTGTTCCTGCGTTCGGCATTGCGTGTGTTGCGTGAGGCTTGGCCGGCTTGGCAGAAAGCCGCGCCCGATCACGTTTGATCAGCGCGGGGGCGGGCGTGGCGCCACCACCGGTAGCATGACTGCCGTATTTGGTCGGTGCGCCACATGCGCGAAGCGCGAATGGACGGCGCGACAACAGCGCTTCGGAAAAACCGGTCAGATTCAACTACGGATGGATATTCTCGGCATCACCGCAGGCCTCGCGCTCGGTTTGGATCGTGCTGTGCGCGATCTCGAATTCATCCTCGATCGCGGCGGTCACCGCCTTGCGGACGCGCTCGGCATCGGCGTCCGCTGCCAGGACGACATGCGCGGTGCAGCTCACGTCGCTGGTCGACATCGACCAGACATGGAGGTCATGGACGTCTCCGACCCCCTCGACGGCTGCGATCCGGTCGCGGATCTGGCCCAAATCGAGATCCCTCGGCACGCCTTCGAGAAGGACATTGGCGGTGTCGCGCAAAAGCACCCATGTTCTCGGCAGCACCCATAGGCCGATACCGATCGCGACAACGGGGTCGATCCAGGTAGCGCCGGTAAAGCGGATCGCGAGCGCTCCTACGATCACGCCCACCGAGCCCAGCATGTCTGCCCAGACTTCGAGATAGGCGCCCTTGACGTTGAGGCTCTGATCCTTGCCCGCCATCAGGAGGCGCATCGAGACGAAGTTGACGATAAGCCCGATGACGGCGACGACCAGCATGCCCGTCGATTGAACACCCTCGGGATTGCGCAGGCGCTGGATGCCTTCGACGAGGACATAGATCGCGATCGCGAACAGCATCAGCGCGTTGAACGCCGCCGCCAGGATCTCGAACCGCTTATAGCCATAGGTGCGCTTGTCATCGGGCGCTTTCTGCCCGACCTTGATCGCGATCAGCGCGATCGCGAGCGCGGCGACATCGGTCAACATGTGCCCGGCGTCGGAGAGCAATGCGAGGCTGTTGAAGATAAACGCGCCCGCGACCTCGGCGGCGAGGTAGATCGTCGTCAGCGCAAGCGCGATGCTCAGCATTTTCGTATTGGCGCCCGCAGTGTGATCGTGCGCGTGCCCGCCGTGGGCGTGCCCCTGGTGTCCGCCGCTCACCGCTCTTGCTCCGGCACGCCGCGCGTGAGCACCTCGACGCGTTCAAGCGTGATGAGCCCGATATGGTGGAGATCGCCGAGACGCTGCTCGACGAAATAGCGCAGCTTGCTCTCGCTATCGACGATCTCGACCACGATCGGCAGATTGTCGCCGACACCCAGCGCATGATGATGGTGGATCGGCGCCGCCTTGCCGCCAAAGCCCATCCGCCCGCGCAGCGCAGTGGCGCCCGCAAGCCCAGCCTCGCGCGCGCGGCGGACGATTTCGTCCACCACGCGCTGATCGCCGACATGGGCATTCTCGTCGGTATAGAGCCGGAGCAGCATCTTCCTCGTATTGTCCGTCATGGCCTTCCTCTCCTCATTGCGCGGGAACCGGAACAGGCGCGGGAACCGGAACAGCATCCGCCTCAACCTGCTCGCGCTTCGCCTGCCGGCCGAGCACGAGCTTGCTCACCGCCGGCAGCACGAACAGCGTCAGGATCGTCGCGGTGATGAGGCCGCCGATCACGGTGATCGCGAGCGGTTTCTGCACCTCGGCGCCAGTGCCATGCGCAATGGCCATCGGCACGAAGCCCAATGAGGGCACGATCGCGGTCATCAGCACCGAGCGGAAGCGTTCCATCGCGCCGCCTTCGATCGCGGCTTCGACCTCCATTCCCGATCGCAATCGCGCCTGGATGCTGGTCATCATCACCAGCCCGTTGAGCACCGAGACGCCGAACAGCACGATGAACCCGACCGCCGCGGAGACGGAGAAGAGCTGCCCGCTCAAGAGCAGCGCGAACACGCCGCCCGAGACGGCGAGCGGCACGATGGCGAAGATCGCCGCCGCCATCGCCGCGCTTTCGAGCGCCATGAACAGCAGGACGAAGATCATCACCGCCACGATCGGGATGACGATCGCCATGCGCCGCGACGCCGATTGCAGGCTTTCGAACTGGCCACCCCATTCGAGGTATGTGCCGGTCGGCAGCGTCACCTGATCGCGGACCTTTGCCTGCGCCTCGGCCACGAAGGTCCCGACATCGCGACCGCGCACGTTGGTCTGGATCACCACGCGGCGCTTGCCGTTCTCGCGGCTGATCTGGTTGAGCCCGTCGGTCTCCTCGAAGTTGACGAGCTGACGCAGCGGCACGGTGGCGCTGGCACCCGACATGTCCTCGGGAAGCGCGATCGGGATAGCGCCAATCGCGTCGATGTCTTCACGGGTGGCGTCCGGCATGCGCACGACGATGTCGAATCGCCGGTCGCCCTCGAATACGACCCCAGCTTCCTTGCCGCCGAGCGCCGCGGATACGGTGTCGGCGACCTCCTCGACCGACAGCCCGAGCCCCGCGATCGCGGTCCGGTCGAACTGGAAGTCGAGCGTCGGGAACCCGCCGGTTTGCTCGACCCGCACATCGGCAGAACCGTCGATCGATCGAAGCACGTTGCCGATCGCGGTGGCCGTGCTCGTCATCTGATCGAGATCGTCGCCGTAAAGCTTGATAGCGACATCGCCGCGCACGCCCGAGATGAGCTCGTTGAAGCGCATCTCGATCGGTTGGGTGAACTCGTAGCTGTTGCCGACCAGCGTTTCGAGCTTTGCGCTCATCTGCTCGATCAGCTCTTCCTTCGGCAAATCGGGATCAGGCCATTCTTCCTGAGGTTTGAGGATCACGAATCCATCCGACTGGTTGGGTGGCATCGGATCGGACGCGACCTCGGCGGTGCCGGTCTTCGAGAAGACATATTGTACCTGCGGGAAGCTCGAGATCACGCGTTCGACCTTGCGCTGCATGTCAAGCGACTGCTCGATCGAGGTGGACGGAATCCGAAGCGCGGAAACCGCGAGGTTCTTTTCGTCCAACCTCGGGATGAACTCGCTGCCGATGAACTGGAACGCGACCGCCGATAGCGCGAACACGCCGACGCCGATCCCGATCGTCGCCCATGGCCTCGCCATCGCCTTGGGCAGCCCGCGCGCGTAGCGCTCTTTCGCCCAGGCGATGATCTTCACCTCCTTCTCGGCAACGCGGCCGCGAATCAGCACCGCGAGCATCGCGGGCACGAAGGTCAGCGAGAGGACGAACGCGCCGGCGAGCGCCAGCATCACCGTGATCGCCATCGGCGAGAAGGTCTTCCCCTCGACGCCCTGGAAGGTGAGCAGCGGCGCGAACACCATGAAGATGATCGCCTGTCCGAACAGCGACGGACGGATCATCTCCTTGACCGAGCTCGACACCTCCTCGAGCCGCTCGCGCACGTTGAGTATTCGGCCCTCGTGCTCTTGGCGTTCGGCCATGCGTCTCAGGAAGTTCTCGACGATGATGACTGTGCCGTCGACGATCAGCCCGAAGTCGAGGGCGCCCAGGCTCATCAAATTGCCCGGCACCTTCAGCTCGTTCATGCCGATCGCCATCAGCAGGAACGAGAACGGAATGACGAGCGCGGTGATGATCGCCGCGCGGATGTTGCCGAGCAGCAGGAACAGCGACGCGATCACGAGCAGCGCGCCTTCGGTCAGGTTCTTTTGAATCGTCTCGATGGTGGCGTTGACGAGCTGCGACCGGTCGAGCACCACCTCAAGCTTGATGTCCGGCGGGAGCGACGTCTTGATCTCCTCGAGCCGCTCGCCCGCATCACGCGCCACGGTTCGGCTGTTCTCGCCGAGCAGCATGAGCGCGGTCCCGATAACGGCCTGCTCGCCATTCTGTGAGGCTGCGCCCGTGCGCAGATCGCCGCCGATCCTTACGTCGGCGACATCGCGCACGCGCACCGGAACGCCCTCGCGGTTGGCGACGACGGCATTGCCGATCTGGTCGATCCCGGTGATGCGGGCATCGACGCGTGCGAGGAATGCCTCGCCGCCGCGGTTGATGTAGTTGGCGCCGACCGCGACATTGTTGCGTTCGAGCGCTTCGGCAAGCTCGGTGAACGAGATGCCGTAGGACGCGAGCCGTGCGGGATCGGGCTGGACGAGATACTGCTTCTCATAGCCGCCGATCGAATCGATCCCGGCAATGCCCGGAACAGTGCGCATCTGGAGTGCGACGATCCAGTCCTGCACCGTGCGGAGATACGCCGCCTTGGCGACCTCGGTCGTCAACCGGTTGCCTTCGGGCGTGAGATAGGAGCCGTCGCTTTGCAGACCGGGCTTGCCGTCCACCACCTTTGTCTTGCCGGGGTCGGCATAGCGGATCGACCACATCAGCACTTCGCCGAGGCCGGTCGAAACCGGTCCCATCGTCGGCTGGACACCGGCGGGAAGCTGGTCGCCGAGCGCATTGAGGCGCTCGGCGACTTGCTGGCGATCGAAATAGATGTCGGTGGAATCGTCGAAAATGACGGTGACCTGGCTGAAGCCGTTGCGCGAAATCGAGCGCGTGCTCTCAAGCCCCGGAATTCCCGCAAGCGCGGTTTCGACCGGAAAGGTCACCAGCTTTTCCATGTTGACCGGCGACAGCGCGGGCGCGACCGTGTTGATCTGCACCTGCTTGTTCGTGATGTCGGGCACCGCGTCGATCGGCAGGCGCTGGAGCTGATAGAGCCCGAACGCGGCCAGCGCGGCGGTGATGAAGAGGATGAGATACCGGTTGCGGACCGATAGGTCGATAAGCTTGGCTAGCATGTGCTGAGTCTCCTGAACCGGTCCGTCATTCTTCCTCGCCCGAGCCCTTTTCGAGCTCGGCCTTGAGGAGGAAGGCGTTCTTGCCGGCGATCACCTCGCCGGCGCGAAGACCGTTCAGAATCTGCGCCGCCTCGCTGGTGCGCTCGCCCAGTTGGACCGGGCGCACCGCGAAGCCCTTGGGCGTGCGGACGAACACCACGTCTCGTCCGCCCACCGATTGCACCGCCTCCGCTGGCACCGACACCCCTTCGCCGTCATTGCCCGCATCAACAATCCGGGCGCGAATAAATTGGCCAGCCGTCAGCGTGCTGCCGCCGCTAGTCGGCGTGAGCACCACCTGAATCGTGCGACTTTCCGGATCGGCGGACGGCGTCACGGAGCGGACGCGCGCGCTGATCTCATTCCCTTCCGCCTCGATCACCGCCGCCGCGCCCGGCTTGATGTGCGCGCCTTCAGAAACGGGCACCGACACTTCCGCCTGGACGACGCTCGGGTCGGCGATGCGGAACAGCTCGGTCTCTGCGGATACGTAGCTGCCAAGGAGCGCCGGAGCGGCCGTGACACGCCCGCTGATCGGCGAGCGCACCGAAATAAATCGGCCACTCACGCCCGCCGCTTCGGCAGCCCCGCTCGCGCCTGCTGCTTGCGCTGCCGCGGCTTCGTAGTCGGCGCGCGCCGCCTCGAGGTCGGCACGAGCCGTTACCTTGGCTTCGTAGAGCGTGCGTTCGCGTTCGTAATTGGCCTTGGCCTGCGCAGCGCGCGCCTGCGCAGCACGCAGGTCGCCCGAAATCGTCGCAGCTTCGCGGCTTTCGATCGTCGCGACGCGCTCGCCGCGCGCGACCGGATCGCCGATCTGCTTGTAGATTCGCGTGATGCGTCCATCGGCACCGGCCGTCAGAACGGCAAGTCCGCTCGGCGGCGCCTCGACCGACCCTTGTGCGATGATCTCGGACCCGAACCCAGCTTCACCCACCTTGAACAGCCCGATCTCGGCCATCTTGATGCGTTCGGCGCTCATCTCGATACTGCTCGGCGGTGCAGCCTCTGCAGCGGGCGAGGAAGCGGCAGCTTGTTCGCCGCCGGGTGCGCTCTCGTCTCCGTCCAGAAGAAGATAGCCAGTGCCGCCGCCAACCAGCACGATTGCCGCTGCGGCGGCCAGATATTTGCGATTCATGGTGGTAAGATCCTTCATTGTGCCGTCGCCGCCTGGCGTGCGAGCCGGGCTTCGGCCTCCGCACGGGCGCGACGCGCGTCGATCAGTTCGGATTGGGTGAGCGCGTAAGCCTGCTGCGCATCGAGCAGCTCGAGGAGTGAGGCCTTGCCCGCGCGGTAGGAAATTCCAGCGAGGCGCAGCGCTTCTCGTGCTTCGCCGAGCCCGCTTCCCTCCAGCGCCTGGAGCCGAGCCTCGGCCGATGCGAGGTCCGATCGGGCATTGGCGATCTGCGTCCGACTTTCATTGCGCTGGGCGGCGAGCCGCGCATCGGCCGCGTCAATGCCGGATTGCGCTGCCGCGACATTGCCCTGATTGCGGTTGAAGATCGGCAGCGGCATCGAAAAACCCGCGACCAGGCCGACGTCGCCCGTTTCACGAACATGCCGGACACCGATACCGAGCGACGGATCCACCCGGCCCTCCGCGCGCGCTTGGCCAAGCTCGGCTTCCGTGATCGCGCGCTCGGCCTTGGCAAGCTGCACATCGAGCGTCGTGTCCGCGATGATCGTGGGCGGGATCGGCGTTGTCGCGTCACCGGTGAGCCGCTCCGGTGTCGTAGTGGCTCCGAGCCGTGTCGCGAGCGACCGGCGGGCCTGGACCTCTTCGGCTTCGGCTGAGCGCAATGTGGCGGTAGCCCGGGCGAGGGCCGCCTGGGCACGCAGGCCGCGCAGCGGCGGTTCGCGCCCGGCATCGACCAACTCGCGCGCTACCCGCGCAAGCTCGGTCGCACGCTCGACATTGTCGCGCGCGAGCGCAAGCTGCTCGCGCGCGGCGAGCGCAGCGGCGAACAGCCGCCGCACATCGGCGACGAGGTCGGCTCTCGTGATCGCATAGCGCAGTTGCTGCGCGAACAGCCTGGCTTCGCCCAGCGTCACCCGCGCGCGGCGGTGCCCTGCCAAGTCGATCTGCTGGTTGACCGAGACGGTCGTTTCGGTTGTGCGGAACCCCCGTAAAGCGCCCGAGCCGCCGAAGTTCTCAAGCTCGACGCTGAGCTGCGGATTGTAGCGCAGCCCCGCTTGATCGAGGCGTCCTTGCGCAGCCGCAATCTCGGCGCGCGCAGCGGCGAGATCGGGCGAACGGCGCTCCGCCTCGATCAGCGCCTGTCCAAGTGACAGTTCGGTGGGAAGCGGCCCGCTTTCGGGAGCCGCTGCCGCCTCGGGCAGCACCGGGCCGACAGGTTCGATATTCTGCGCGTGCGCCGGAAGGGATCCGAGCGCCGCGAGCAGCACCACGGCGATTGCCGCGGCAGATTGGGATGACATGTAGGAACACTCCTGACTGAACGGCAGCAGCCGGCGCGATGCCGGCAACGTCGGTCAGGTCAGGCGCGTGGTGGTTGAAGGATCGCCGATGGCGGTGCGTCGGCAAGCACCGACACCGGCGTGATTGCCCGGTTGGTCAATGCCGGCCGCGAGGCGGCCTCGCCTGCCGGAGCAATCGGCACGCCGACATGATGGCCGTGGCAGGAATGGGTATGACCGACCGCCTTGTCGGCGGGATCGTCGCCGTTCTGATCCGACGGCGTCTCGCCATGGGCTTCGCCCGGAGTGCTGTCGAGGCACGCAATCGTGCTGGCCGGAGCCGTCTCCGCCGCATGCGCAGCCGCGCTGAGACCGAGCGACAAGCTCAGCAATAACGCACAGCAGAGGGCGAGAATGGAGCGCACGCGAGCGCTTTTAGCCAGTCCAGCGCTGCGCGCAAGCCAAAGATGAAATTCAAGTCGACACCGTAAAGTTATACTATTACATTACGACGATAACGCATGAGAAGTGGCAAGATCCGGAACGTAAATCTTGTCGATTTAAGAGTATCAATACTCTTCATCTACAAGGCCATGGTCCGAGCAAGTACGGCAGCTCGCCAATAGACGGTGACTATCGCATAGTTCATCATCCATCATGCATGATCGAGTCCCGTCTTGTCGTCGCGCGGCTTGTCTCGCCGCCTGAGCTGCAGATACGCCGCCGGAATCACGAACATCGACAGGAGCGGCGCGGTCAGCTTGCCGCCGACGTGCTTTGCCGGAACTCGCCGGGCCGATAGCTCGATGCGATCACCCGATTGGGCCGGCAGTCAAACCACGAACCGGTCCCAGCTGGCGTAATGCTCGCCGCTCAGCCGTCCACGCGGCAGGCTGAGCGCGATTAGTGCAAGGCCGAGGAGCACGCTGCCGATCGTGGCGACATCGCTGGCGCCTTCAAGGACGAACGGTGCGGCAATCAGCCACACGCCAAAGCCGATGTTGACGAGCCGAAGCGCCCGAGCGACCTCCGCGGTGGCGATGATCGCCACGGTAATCGTGAGCGCGCCCATGAGGTGGTCGCTATTTGCCATTGCACCTTCGGTCCCGAATGTCAGGCGAGTCAGCATCAGGAACGCGCCGACCGCGACACTCGCAGCCAGTGTCCAAGGAAGGGTCATTCCCTGCTTGGCTTCCGCCCACGCGGCGGATGGGGACTCGATCGCATCGGCCGTATATTCCTCGCCCTTGTCGACTGCATCGCCTTTGAAGAAGGTGCGGATCAGCGGTTTGCCATGGCAGTGCGACCAATAAAGGAACTGACCCATCGCGATCACCTCGTCGAGCGCGAAGGGAATCATGATGAGCATCGCGAGCGCGGCGATCAGCGCCAGCGTGCTCCATGTCCCGATCACGATCGGCTGGATGATGACGAAGTAGATGCTGATCACGCCAAGCGGGATGACGAGAATGCCGAAGAAGGTCACCATCCACGGCATCGTCCGCCATCGGCTGCGCGTGCCCATCACCGCCATCAGAATTTCGATCATGTAGCTGACCCCGCCGAGTCCGGCGTCGGGGATTGGCCACGCCTTCGATACGCTGGAGGTAATGATCTCGGCGGTGCCATTGCGGGGGTCGACCCCCGAGCCAGCGAAGAACGGCTCCCAGACGGTATCGATATGGCCGAGCTGATAGGCGGTGAGGTGGCGCGAGATCAGCAGCCCGACGACGCCCATGATCACGATGGGTAAGCGCTGCGCGGCGGTCGACGGAGAATAGGTCCATCCCGGCGGGACCACCTTCGGGTCCATCATGCCGGCCATGCTCATCCCTGGCATCATCGGAACCAGCACCGAAAAGGCGATCACCAGCGCACCGACGATCATGTCGTTCGAATAGACGGCTGCCGTGGGAGCCCAGAAGACCAGCGGTGCGAACAGCAGCCAGAGGCCGGCAAAGCAGCTCGCCCATTGCCCGAACCATGCCGTTCGCTTGGACAAGGATAATATGCCGAAGAGCGCGATCAGAAGGCCGGTCACGACATCGCTCCAGGCGAGCGCCATCGCGCGCCATTCGATCGAAGCAAGCCCGCGCTCCACCGTAACCGTCGCCACACGGCTCGCGACCGAACCCGCATCCGCTATCCCGAAGATGAGCGGGCTCGACGCGAGCCACAGGCCGAGACCGATCGTGGCGAAATGGGTCCAGCGCTTGTGCGCCTCGTCCCGCTCCATCATGGCCATATCGTCGTGATGGTCGTGCTCTTCGCCCGCCGAGGCGTGGCCTTCGCGAGAGGCTAGTCCTGAGCGGCCCTGATTGGCCGCGTCTTCATCAACATGGCGTGCCGGAGTGTGCCCGTACCAGGCCACCAGCGCCGGATTTAGCTTGTTGGCCTTGTACCAGCCGGTAGGATCTGCCTTGAGCGCCTCGACGATCCTCGGAAGCGTCCCGCGGAGCGAGTGTTTGGGCGCCCAATCGAGCAACTTGTGAGCGCGCCCTATATCGAGGACATAATAGGCGTCGCTCTGCTCGACCATCCAGGGCTTAATGAACGGATTGTCCTCGAGCACTTCGTTCTGAAACCATGATCCGGCCGCCGCGACCGGCTTCGGTATGCGCAGCGTGGTCCAGTCCTCGCCATGGAGCGTCTGGCCGATGATGTCCTGGATTTCGGCATAGCCGAGCGCATCCGGCTCACCGACCAAAAGGGGCAGAACGGCGGGCAGTCGCTCGCGCCGTTCTACGAGTTTCGCGATCGCGTCGGTCAGGTCATCGAGGTGGATCGACGACTGCGCCGCGCAGAGCATTCCCGGGTACAGGTGCGCGGTCGCGCGATGCTCATAGATTCGCGAGATCTGCTCGGCGAGAAAGGCCGAATGGCCCATGTCGTCATAGACGCCCGCAATCCTGAGCAAGACGACGGGTATGTCGCCGTGGCGCTCGCGGAGGAGCCCCTCGGTTTCCGCTTTCGACTCGGGGTAGGCCCAAAGCGGATCGAGCGGTGAATCCTCATCGATCCGCTGGTCGGGCCGCTCGGTCGGGCGATGGACAAGCATTGTGCTTGCATAAACGAACTGCTCGACCTCCAAGTCCTGAAGCGCATCGATCAGGCGCCGCGTGCCATCGACGGTGATCTTCTGATAGAGCGGGTTCGGCTCGCCCGAGACGTCATAATAGGCCGCAAGGTGGATGACGGACGCGATGCGCGCACCGAATCGCTCCCGAACTTCGCCAACCGCCGTTCTGACGCTTTCCTCCGAGCCGAGGTCGAAGTCGATCATGACGGTGCTGTCAGGCGAATTTGCAGATCCATCGCGATCGAGGCCAACGACGGTGTAGCGTTCGCCAAGTTTGCGTATCACGGCGGAACCGATGAAGCCGCTCGCCCCTGTCACGAGGACAATTTCGCGGTGGTCGCGCCCTGGCTGATGCTGTTCGATTCTCTCGGGCATCGAATCCTCTATGATCGAGCCGCGCGGGGGAAAATGTACCGGCCCCTCGAACTAACTCTTGGGGCGACGGAGGGCTCCCGCGCTCTATGGATACGCGCCGTCAACGCATATCCCTCAGAATTGAGTTGAGTCCGGCCGCGGCTCCGCTGACAATGAGATGATCACGGCGACGGTCATCGCCTTGGGCCGCACCCGAAGCAGTGCATCTTAGCGGGCGGCTCTTCGACCTGCTCACGCGATGCCTGCGCGGGCCGTTCGGTGAACGCGCTTCGAGATAGATCAGCTTCGCAATGAAGCCGATGGCGGTCGCCAACGTGATCGCGCTGAAACTGATGTTGTCACTTCCGTTAGTGTGTGACGACGAACTGGCCCATCATTCCTGCGTCCTCATGCTCCAGAATATGGCAATGGTACATGTATGGGAGATCCGGATCGGCATAATCGTCGAAACGCATCAGAATACGCACACGTTCTCGAGGCGCCACGACGACGACGTCCTTGAGACCCTGCTCTCCGATGCTCGGTGGAAGGCCGTTCCGGTCGAGAATGCGAAACTGCCCATCATGGACGTGAAACGGGTGCGCCATCATCGAGACGTTAGATATCTCCCATATCTCGCTGGTCCCGATCCGCACCACCTCATCGATGCGGGTCATATCCATCGATTTTCCATTGATCGTGAAGGCGCCGCCACGCGCCGTCATGCCGCCCATGCTCATGTTCAGCACAAACCGGCGGGTTCGAATCGCGCTCGTCGGATCGGGTGATTCCAAATCGACGAGATGAACGGGAAGCCGAGCAGAACGGCGTTGCCGGGAATTGGGCCTGATCTCGAGCACCTCGAACTGGCGTTTGTCGCCCATCATCCCGCCTCCCATCATGCCACTTCCCATCATCCCGACGCCGCCCATCATTCCTTGTCCGGCGGAGGATGCTCGAAGGCGGACGGGTCGGCTATCACTGACGTCCACGATGATTTCTGCGCGTTCGGCGGGCGCGAGTTCGATGCTGCTCGTCGGATGAGGTCGCGGCAAAAGACCGCCATCGCTTGCGATCTGATGGAAGCGACGACCATCGTCGAAGCCGAAGCGATAGAATCTTGCATTGGAGGCGTTCAGCAGCCGGAGCCGCAGGCGCTCGTTCTTGGCCTCGAAGACTGGCGCGATGGTACCATTGACGAGCAATGTGTCGCCGGTCACGCCCATCATCAGGTTCATCATCGATGTCGAATAGGCGAAGCTGCCATCGGTATTGAACGCGCGGTCTTGTATGATGAGGGGAATGTCGTCGATTCCGTAATCATTCGGCAAATCGAGCCGTTCACTGGCTTCGTCTCGGACGTAAATCGAGCCCGCCAAGCCATGATAGACCTGCGGTCCCGTTTGCCTATGGGTGTGCGAATGATACCAGAACAGCGAGGCGCGTTGTTTAACCTCGAAGCTTGGAGACCAGATCTCGCCCGGCTCGATGGGTTGATGAGGACCTCCATCCGCACTCGCAGGCAAATGGAATCCGTGCCAGTGAAGCGTCGCCGGTTCAGTAAGCCGGTTCGTGACATTGATACGCACCGCTTCGCCGGCCACCATTTGCAGGGTCGGCCCGAGATATGCGCCGTTGATGCCGATGGTAGGCGTCTCGCGATCTTCGAAGAATCGAGAGAGCCCGGACTGAAGGGTAAGATCGAATTGACGAGAGCCAGCAACGCGCTTTCCGATAAGCAGCGGCGGTATCTTCAGGAGATTGCGCCTGATCGGCCGATCGCCAGCCGGGGCCATCGAGTCCCATACGTTCGGAATAATAAGCGCGGCGACGGCAAGGCCGCCGCCGGCCAACGCGATCGCCCCTACGAAATCGCGTCGTGCAATGCCGCTAGTAGCCGCGGGAGGTAGCCTGCGCCGGCTCATTTGGTGCGGAGATATTTGATGAGTGCGGCGATTCCGAGAAGGAGGAGCCCGATTGTCAATATCCAGACGATTCCCATTCCGATCATCATTCCGCCGCTCATGTTCATGCAGTCCATCATCTTGTATTCCTTTCCCCTGGTGCCGTTTTGCGCCGACGCAGCAGCAGGTAGGCTGCGGGTATGACCAGCATCGAGAGCAGCGGCGCGGTGATCATGCCGCCGATCATCGGGGCGGCGATGCGGCTCATCACCTCCGAGCCTGTGCCGTGCCCGATCAGGATCGGAAGCAGGCCGACGATGATAACGGCAACGGTCATTGCTTTGGGCCGAACCCGAAGCAGTGCGCCTTCGCGGACCGCCTCGTCCACCTGCTCACGCGACGGGTCCGCTCCGCGTTCGGCGAGCGCCGTCCGCAAATAGATCAGCATCACCACGCCGAACTCGGCGGCGACGCCGGCGAGCGCGATGAACCCGACCGCGGTCGCGACCGACTGGTCGTAGCCAAGCAGATAGAGGAGCCAGATACCGCCGGTGAGTGCGAAGGGGAGCGTCGCCATGATCAGCGCCGCTTCATCGAACCGGCGGAAGATCGCGTAGAGCAGCGCGAAGATGATCGCGAGCGTCAGCGGCACGACGATCTTCAGCCGCTCGGCGGCGCGCTGCATGTACTCGAACTGGCCAGCATAGGCGATCGACGCGCCGGGCGGCGGCTTGACCTCCTGGGCGACGGCGTCCTGAAGATCGGCGACGACCGAGCCGACATCGCGGCCACGCACGTCGATATAGACCCAGGTCGAGGGGCGGCCGTTCTCCGATTTGAGCATCGGCGGGCCGTTCGTGATCTTGAGATCGGCGACGGTGCCGAGGGTGATCTGCTGGCCCGAGGGCGTCAGGACGGGCAGCATCCGCAGGTCGTCGATACTGTCGCGCAGCCCGCGCGGATAGCGCACGCTGATCGGATAGCGCGCGAGCCCCTCGACCGTCTGGCCGATCGTCTCGCCGCCGATCGCGCCCGAGACCATCGCCTGCACGTCGGCGATGTTGAGCCCGTAGCGCACCGCCGCGGCACGATCGATGTCGACATCGATGTAGCGCCCGCCGGTCAGCCGCTCGGCAAACGCCGAGGAGACCCCCGGCACGTCCTTCGCAACCTGTTCGATCTGCCGCGCGACCTTGTCGAGCGCGGCGAGATCGGCGCCCGACACCTTGACCCCGATCGGACTCTTGATCCCGGTCGCGAGCATGTCGAGCCGGTTGCGGATCGGCGGCACCCAGACATTGGTGAGGCCGGGCACCTGAACGACGCGGTCGAGCTCGTCGATCAGCTTCTCAGGGGTCATGCCGGGGCGCCATTCGTCGCGCGGCTTGAACTGGATCGTGGTCTCGAACATCTCGATCGGCGCGGGATCGGTCGCGGTGTCGGCTCGGCCCGCCTTGCCGAACACGGTCGCGACCTCGGGCACGGTCTTGATAAGCCGGTCGGTGCGCTGGAGCAGCTTGGAGGCCTCGTTGACCGAAATGCCGGGAAGCGCCGAAGGCATGTAGAGGAGCGTGCCCTCGTTCATCGCCGGGATGAACTCGCTGCCGATCCGGCTCATCGGCCAGGCGGTGCTGAGCAGCACCACCAGCGCAATGGCGAGCGTCGTCTTGGGGCGCGCCAGCACCCAGTCGATCGCGGGACGATAAAGGCGCGTAAGCCCGCGATTGATGATGTTGTTTTGCTCATCCGGAATGCGCCCGCGGATCAGCCAGCCCATCAGCACCGGCACCAGCGTTATCGAGAGGATCGCGGCCGACGCCATCGCGTAGGTCTTGGTGAAGGCGAGCGGGGCGAACAGTCGACCTTCCTGCCCTTGAAGCGTGAACACCGGCATGAACGACAGCGCGATGATCAGGAGGCTGAGGAACAACGACGGGCCGACCTCAACCGCTGCTTCGGTGATCACGCGCCAGCGCGCGCTCCCCGCGAGCTTCTCGTCGGGATGCTCATGCGTCCATCGTTCGATCCGCTTGTGGGCGTTCTCGATCATCACGATTGCGGCATCGACCATCGCCCCAACCGCGATCGCGATCCCGCCCAGCGACATGATGTTGGCGTTGAGCCCCTGGAGCCGCATCACGATCAGCGCGGCGAGCACGCCGAGCGGCAGCGTCAGGATCGCGACCAAAGCCGAGCGAGCGTGCCAGAGGAACAGCGCGCAGACGAGCGCGACGACGATGAACTCCTCGACGAGCTTGCCGGTCAGGTTCTCAACCGCGCGGTCGATGAGCTGCGAGCGATCGTAGGTGGGGACGATCTCGACACCCGGCGGCAGGCTCGACTTGAGTTGCTCCAGCTTCTCCTTGACCGCCGCGATCGTCGCGCGGGCGTTCTTGCCCGAGCGCATCACGATCACGCCGCCCGCGACCTCGCCCTGCCCATTGAGCTCGGCAACCCCGCGCCGGATGTCGGGACCGAGTTGGACCGTCGCGACGTCGCCCAAGGTCACCGGAACGCCGCCTGCCGCCGTCTTGAGCGGGATGGCCCGGAAATCGTCGAGCGAGCCGAGATAGCCGCTCGCGCGCACCATGTAATCGGCGCCGCCCATCTCGATGACCGAGCCGCCGGTCTCCTGGTTGGCGGCGCGGATCGCGTCCACCACCTCGCTATAGGTGACGCCGTATCCGGCGAGCTTCACCGGATCGAGCACCACCTGATATTCCTTGACCATCCCGCCGATGCTCGCGACCTCGGCGACGCCGGACACGGTCTTGAGTTCGAAGCGCAGGAACCAATCCTGGAGCGAGCGCAATTCGGCGAGATCGTGGCGACCAGTGCGATCGACGAGTGCATATTCGTAGATCCACCCCACCCCCGTCGCGTCGGGACCGAGGGTGCTTTTTGCTCCTTCGGGCAGGCTCGCCTGCGCCTGATTGAGATATTCAAGCACGCGGCTGCGCGCCCAATAGAGGTCGGTCCCGTCCTCGAACAGGATATAGACGTAAGAGTCGCCGAAGAAGGAATAGCCGCGCACCGTCTTGGCGCCCGGAACCGACAGCATCGTCGTCGCGATCGGATAGGTGACCTGATCTTCGACGATCTGCGGCGCCTGCCCCGGATAGGTGGTGCGCACGATCACCTGCACGTCGGAAAGATCGGGCAGCGCATCGACCGGCGTCGCGCGCATCGCGAAAATGCCGGCGACCAGCAGCAGCACCGCGCCGATCAGGACAAGAAACCGGTTCGCGACCGACCAGCGGATGACGGCTGCGATCATTTGCTCGCCTCCCGAGCAATCGTGCGCAGCACCGCATCGTCGCCCTTCCGGTCGAACGTGAAGCGGACAGAATCGCCGCGCTTGAACCCACGCAGCATTGCTGCGTTCGCCACCTGGAAGCGTCTCGTCATAGCGGGCCAATCGAGCGCCGGTACGGGCCCATGCGCGAGCGTGACGCTGCCCTCGCCGACGGCCTCGATCCGGCCGGTAGTTTCGTATTTGCCGGCGTCGACCTTCTTGGCTTTCGAGGAAGCGTTGGCAGGTGCGGCGTCGATCGGGCGGGCTTCCACGCTCGACAGGTTCGCCTCGGAATCAATCAGGAACTGGCCCGAGGCGACCACCTCCTCGCCCGCCGCAAGCCCGGCAAGGATTTCGGTCTGCCCGCCGGCGCTGCTGCCGACCCGCACCTCGGCGGGGCGGTAGCGGCCACCCGGCTCGGCGAGCATGACGACGTTGCGGTTGCCGGTGCGGATCACGGCCTCGGACGGCACCAGCACCGCTGGACGCGACTGCTCGGGGAGCGAGACGGTCGCGAACATGCCTGGGCGCAGCCGCCCGCCGCGATTGGCGATCTCGACGCGTGCGGTGAGCGTGCGGCTTTCCAGGTTCGCCTGCGGCAGGATCGCGGTGACGCGGCCGGTGAAGGTCTCGGCCGGGAGGGCGGTGACGGTCACCTTGGCGGGCGCACCAACGCGGACGCTGCCGGCCTGCGCCTCGGGGATGGCGGCGTTGACCCAGACGGTGCCGAGGCCGTTGACCTCGGCGAGCGTCTGCCCGGGCGCAAGCGTCATCCCTTGCCGGACGCCGAGCGTCTTGACGACGCCGCCGACGGGCGTGCGGATCGTCACGACGTTATGGACGCGGCCGCTGCGCTCGGTGGCCGCGATCTGGGCCGGGGACATGCCGAGCAGCACCAGCCGCTGCCGCGCCGCGCGCGCAAGCGCATCGTTACCGGTCCGACGAAGCGCGAGATATTCCTGCTGCGCGCCGCCCCATTCGGGCACTAGCACGTCGGCGATCGGCGCGCCGGCGCGGACGATGTCGTCGGGCGCGAGACCATAAACGCGTTGGACGAACCCGCCGGCGCGCGCCTGGACGATGGCTACATCGCGCGCATTGTAGTCGACGATGCCGGTTGCGGTGATGCCTGTCGGCAGGGTGCCGTACTCCGCCTCGACGATCCTCGCGCCGAGATTCTGGACCGCAAGCGGGTCGATCTTCACGCCTGCGCTCTCGGTCGTGCCCTGGTCGGCATATTTGGGAATGAGCTTCATCCCCATCGACGAGAGGCCCGGCCCGTCATGATGTTCGGCCGGGATCATCGGATCATACCAGTAGAGGATCTTGCGGTCCGATCCGGCGGCTGTTTCCGAATCGGCGGGGCGGCCGAGCAGATAGCCTCCGGCGCCCGCGGCAAGCACGAGCGCGGCGATACCCGCGCCGATCGCGGCGCGGCGCTTGGTGTCGAGGATCATCAGGAGGTCATCCCATAGGTCAGATTGATGCGGATGCCGTCGCGCGCGGCCATCGCCTCGCGGTCGAGCGCGTCGATTTTGGCGTTCGCGAGCGCGATGGCGGCATCGAGCGCGGTGCCGAGGTCGATCCGGCCGGCGGCATAGCTCGCCCGGTCGAGCTCGGCGCGCTGCTCGGCGAGCGGGACGAGCGTGTTCGTGGCGCGCATGTAGCGCTCGTGGTGCGCGCGATGTTCGGCGAGATCGGCTTCGAGCTGCGCCCGCGCCGCCCGCTCGGCGGCCACGCGTTCGAGCCGCGCGCTGTTGGCCTGCTCTGCGCGCGCCGCGATGATCGGGTCCTGCCGATGCTTCGCGAACAGCGGCAGATCGATCGAGACGCCGACCGAGACCATGTCGGCATAGTTCGGGCCGCGCCTGCTATAGCCCGCACTCACCGACCAGTCGGGGTGTTTCTCGGCGCGGGCGAGGCGGATGTCGGCCTCGGCCTGCGCCGTGGCCGCATCGAGCGCCTGAAGTCGGGGAAGCGCATCGATCGCGGCGAGCAACCGATCGGGATCGATCGCCCAGTCGGGCGGCGTGCCGACAGCTTGCGGATCGGGGTCGCCCGTCCAGCGGGTCAACTCGGCCTTGGCCTTGGCGATCTCGGCTTCGATGTCGCTACGACGGTCGGCGAGCTCGGCCTTGAGCTGGCGCGGCTCGAGCCCTTGTGACGGCCGTGCGCTCCCCGAGGTGATCCGCGCACCGACCGTGCCGGCGAGCGCGTCGATGCTCTTGTCGAGCAGATCGAGGATCGCGAGCCGTTCCTCGGCGAAATAGAGGTCGGTCCAGGCGAGCGCCGTCGCGACACGCACCGACCGTGCCTCGACCGCAACCTTCGCTTCGGCAGCCGCGATATCTGCTTCGGCGCGCCCGAGCCGGGCATGGCGCTTGGCGGGATTGGGGAAATCCTGGCTGATCCCGATCGTCTCCATCGTCATGAAGTCCGCGCCGAGCGACAGCGCATCGGGGCCGCTCACCGGCACATTCTGGAGCGACAGGTCGAGCGTCGGATCAGGCAGCGCATCGGCGGCATCGGCGGCCGACCGCTCGGCGCGCACCTGCGTTCGGCGGGCCTCGAGACTCGGTGCATCGGCGCGCGCACGGTCGAGCGCCTGCTGAAAGGTCAATTGCGATGCCGTCGCCGATGTGCTGGCGAGCGCGGCACAGGCGAGCCCTGCCGCCGCCAACGCGGATCGCCGCCGCGGCGCGTGCCGCGACATGGTTCGGATGTTCATCGAAACGTCCTGATCTGAAATGCTATCGCCGCGAGCGATCGCAGCAGCGCATCGCCCACGGTTGGCGCGTTCGCGCCATGGCAATCATCAGATCAGGGTGTTCGGCGGATCGGGCTCGGGGCCGACGGTGCGACCGGCAAGCGGCGCAGCGAGGCCAGCGTGGGGGCGCAACGAGGATGCAGGCGTTGTCAGCATGGTTCTACCGAGATCGGCAAGCGTGAAGGCCGGCGCTGCACCGAGCATTGCCGCGATGCAGTCGGCACGACTGCAATCGCAGGGCTTGTGCGGACCCGTCTTTTCCATCGACGCCATGCAATCGGGCATCGCCGCCATTGCCGCGGCGGCCTGCGCGTCCGTAGCCGGCGCCAGCGCACGCGCAGGTGCCTGGGCCGCGAGACCCAGCATCGCGCCGACAAGCAGCAGCATGAGTGCAATCCGCTTCATCCTCGAGCGACTCTGGGCGGAGGATCGAATTCTGTCAATTGCCGCGCGCCCGGAAGACTCTGAGGGGAATTCGATCCGCGCTCTTTGGCCGACGAGAACGGACGCTGGCCTGCTCTTACGATATAGTATAGGGGGGTAATGTATGCCTCATCTCACCAAAGATAATCAGAACCTCGTTGCGCGCGTGCGGCGCATTGCGGGTCAGGTCGGCGCGGTCGAGCGAGGTCTTGAAAGCGGCGTGGGCTGCTCGGAAATCCTGCAACTCGTAGCGGCGGTGCGCGGCGCGGTGAACGGTCTGATGGACGAGATCATCGCCGATCATCTGAACGAGCACGTCGCCAAGCCGGGCCTTGGCGATGACGAGCGCGAAGCGGCTGCCGCCGAGCTCCTGGCGGTGATCCGCCGCTACTCGAAATAGGCTGGCTTTTTCATGGCGACGCTCCCCGACATCGACCGTTTCACCCATGACCATGTCTTTCTTGGCGCGTCGCACGATGAGAATGCGAGACGCACGCTGTGGGTCGTCGCGCTCACCGCCGTGATGATGGTGGGCGAGATCGTCGCGGGGTATCTCACCGGCTCAATGGCGCTGCTCGCCGACGGCTTTCACATGGCGACCCACGCCGGTGCGCTGAGCGTCGCCGCAGGAGCTTATGCCTTCGCGAAGCGCCACGCCGGCAACCGCCGTTTCAGCTTCGGCACCGGCAAGGTCGGCGACCTTGCGGGGTTCGCGTCCGCTCTCGTCCTCGGAATAATTGCGCTCGGGATCGGCGTGGAGTCGGTGATGCGGCTGTTCCAGCCCATCCACGTTGCCTTCGGCACGGCGACGGTGATCGCCATCGCGGGACTGGGTGTCAATCTCGTCAGCGCGCTGCTGCTCGGCGGCGGCCACGCGCACGGACACGACCATCATCATCACCACGATCACGGCGCGCACGACCATTCCATGTCGGGCCATAGCCGCGACAACAATCTGCGGTCGGCCTATGTCCATGTTCTCGCCGACGCGTTGACATCGGTGCTGGCGATCGCGGCGCTGCTCGCCGGACGCTATCTCGGCTGGGTCTGGATGGATCCGGTGATGGGCATCGTCGGCGCGGTGGTCATCGCGCGTTGGTCCTGGACGCTGATGCGCGACACCGCGGCCGTGCTGCTCGATACGACCGACGACCATGTCGCAGAGGAAGTCCGCGAACTCGTCGAAGCGCCGGGCGACGCCCGGATCGCCGATCTGCACGTCTGGCGGATCGGCCCCGAGGCGCAGGCCGGGATCGTCAGCGTGGTGGGCACGACCGGCATCACGGCCGACGTGATCCGGGAGCGCCTGCTCCCGGTCCACGAGCTTGCCCATCTCACGATCGAGGTGCGGTGATGCTGTATCTGCTCGTCAAGGCCGCAATTTCGGGCGTGCTCATCGCCATCGTGTCCGAGGTTGCTCGGCGCAGCCCGGGCTTCGGCGCGCTGATCGCCTCGCTACCGCTCGTGTCCGTCCTCGGAATGATCTGGCTGTGGCACGACACGCGCGATATCGATCGCATGGCGGCCCATGCGGGCGCCACCTTCTGGTTCGTGCTTCCCTCCTTGCCCATGTTCCTCGTCATCCCCGCGCTGCTGCGTGCAGGGATCGGCTTTTGGGGCGCACTGGCGGCAGGGTGTCTGCTCACGATCGCGCTCTATCTGGCAATGACGATTATCGGTTCGCGCTTCGGGCTGAACATTTGAGGTTTCCGCACCGCACTAAGACCGTCCGTCATGGCGCCGGCTGGAGCGTGTTGACGTTCGCCTCCTCGTCGGTTTCGGGCGGCGGCGGCGCGACGCCCCGGTCGCGATAGGAGGGGAGAACCTTCGCTCCTTCAGGCACGGGATGCGCCTCGAGTTCGGCGATCAGGCGCTTCATCTCGCGGATTTCGCGCACTTGGCTGTCGACGATGCGATCGGCGAGAACGCGAACTTCCGGGTCCCTGATCTCCGCGCGCTCGCTGGTGAGGATCGCCATCGAATGATGCGGGATCATGGCCTTCATGTATGCGATGTCGCCGACCGTCTCCTGGCTGCGCACCAGCCAGAGCGACACGCCGAACACCACGACGCAGGCGGCGAGCACGGCAAGATTGGTCTTCATGCTCTTGTACATCGACCACATGAAGCCGAGCATGATGACGCCCATCACCGCGCCCATCACGATCGCCATCCACATCCGGCTCTGGCTGTATTCAACGTGGGCGAGCAGATAGGTCGCTTGGTACATCAGGATGAACATGACGACCGTCGAGGTCCCGACCATGGCGGCGAAGCGGCCGTAGCCCATTTTCATGTTGATTCTCGTTTGTCGGTCGTGATCTTCCATGGCCGTTCTCCTGTGCGGGTCCCTCGTCCGCTCGGTAACCTTGGATCAGTGCCCGTGTTCCGATCCCATTTCCTCCATCATTTCGTCATGCTCCGCAGGCGCGCTTGCAACGAGCTGCTTGTATTCGGCAGGCGACATCCCCGGCAGCTTGCGGACGAACGCGACCATGTCCCAGATCAGCGGATCGGGATGCGTTTTGCCCCACGCGGGCATCGCGGTCATCTTGATGCCGTGCTTGATAATCCAGAACTGCTGCGCAGGGGTGAGATCGTGGTGTTCGGCGAGAATGGGGGCCTGCGGATAGAGGCCCTGGCTCATTTCGCTCGGCTCGACGCCCGGCCCGAGATGGCATCCCGCGCACATCTCGCCGTATAGGCCGGCGCCGACCGAGACGCGCTGAGCTGATGCGAGATCCGCTGGCGGTTCGATGCCTTGAGCATGAACCGCAATCGAGCGGTCGCGAAGGCTTTCGATCACCGCATAAACAGGGCGCGTATGCGGGGCGTCGGCCGCAATATTGTAGAAGCCGAAATAGATGAAGGCGATCGCGCCCAGCACGATGATCGCAAGCAGGATCGCGACAAAGGTTCCGCTGGGCAGGTGATGTCGCATCCGCTCTCGATTGATCGGCATTGTTTGCGCCCCTCTTTATATTGTCAGAACCAAACCCTGATGCCTGCGACCAGGCTTGTGGTGGTCGGATCGGCACCATCGGCGCGCGCCAAATCGGCGGTACGACCGGTCTTTGCTTCGTAGGAAATGCCGATATACGGCGCGAACTGGCGGCGAATTTCATAGCGCAGCCTCAGCCCGAGCTCGGCGTCGGTGAGGCCGGAGCCGAGGCGGTTCTCAGGCACGTCCTGCGCGGAGAAGTTTAGTTCGGCGCGCGGTTGGAGGACCAGTCGTTGGGTGATCCGCTGGTCATAATAGCCTTCGACGCGGCCGAGCAGGTCGCCCTTGGTCGAGAGGAACGCGGCGCCTTCGACCTCGAACATATAGGGGGCAAGCCCCTCGAAGCCGACGGTCGCGTACGTGCGGCTCGGCGATGGCTCGAAATCGTGGCGGATACCCGCCTGGAGATTGAAATAGGGACCGATTGCGCGGCTATAGAGGGCCTGGATTTCGGCCGCCTCGATGCCTTCTCGGAACACGCCTTCGCCTTCCGACTTGAGCGTCAGCCGGTTAATGTCGCCACCGAACCAAGCCTCGCCATCCCAGCGATAGCCGTCCTTGCCCTGCCGGACCTGGACTTCGGCGAGATTGAACATGATCTGGTAGAGTTCTCGCCCACCCTGCTCCTCACGGAACTCCTCGCGCGCCTCGGCCATCACCGCCGGGGGATAGACGCGATCAGCGGCGTGGTCCTGAGGCGGTATTGGCGGCGGGGCAGTGCCCGCCGGGAGATTGGTGCCACCCTGCGATTGATCCGCCGGCATCGTGCTCATGTCCATTCCGGGCATCGACTGCATGTCGTGGCCGTTTTCCGCACCTGCGTCCGACGTCGGCATTGCCATGCCGGGCATATCGGACATGTCATGGCCCTGGTGTTCAGTTGGTGCGGGTGCCGCCGCTTGGGATGACTTAGCCTTCGGTTTTGCTGTCGCTGGCTTCTTCTTCTTCTTCTTGGTCGGCGCCGGCCGGCTTTTGGGTGTCTGCTGCGCCGGCATCTTCATCCCCGGCATCGACATGCCGGGCATCGAATGATCCATCGTCTGTCCCAACGCAGGTGACGAGAGCAGGAAGAGCGCCGAGGCGCTCAGAAGCAGTGACCGTTTCATGCCGCTTCTCCTGCGAGCGGACGGATCTTCACCACGCGCATCATGCCCGCGAGCATGTGGTAGAGGAGGTGGCAGTGGAACGCCCAGTCGCCGGGCGCATCGGCCGTGAGATCCCAGGTCACCGTTCCGCCCGGCATGACGTTCACCGTATGCTTGCGCGGTGCGAACTCCCCATGCCCGGTCACCATCTCGAAGAAATGCCCGTGGATGTGGATGGGGTGGTTCATCATCGTGTCGTTGACAAGCTTGACGCGGACGCGCTCGCCCGTCCGGAACGCGATCGGCTCGGGCGAGTCGCTCATCTTCACGCCATCGAACGACCACATGAAGCGCTCCATGTTGCCGGTCAGGTGGATGTCGATCGACCTTGAGGGCGCGCGCACGTCCGGATTGCGCTCGAGCGCGACGAGGTCGCGATAGGTGAGCACACGGTGGCCGACATCTTTGAGCCCGGTCGGCGGCTCGCCCGTGCGATCCATCGGCATCGGCGAGATCGTCTGCACACCAGGGTTTTTTGCGACCTCGGGCGCGTTGGAGAAATCGCGCATCGACATGTCGCCCATGTCCATTCCGCCCATGTCCATGCCAGCCATCGACCCGGACTGCATGCCGGCCATAGCCCCGTGATCCATTCCGGGCATCGCACCGCTGCTTTGACCGGACATCCCCGACATCGATCCGTGGTCCATGCCTGCCATCGAGCTGTGATCCATCCCGGCCATCGCGCTCGAGGAGACCGCCTCGATCTCGGCCGCGATCGCGCCCGAGGGGACGGTCGCGATCGCGGCCGAGGCGTTTTGCTCTGCGGTCGGGTCCACCGGCCGCCCCTCGGTGGGATCGGGCATGCCCATGTCCATGCCCATGTCCTTCATCGTGGCGACCGGCCGCTTGCGCAGCGCGGGCACCGGTGCGACGAGGCCTTCGCGCACGGCGAGCGTGCCGCGCGCCATGCCCGACCGGTCGATCGCCTCGCCGACGATCGTGTAGGCGTCGCGGCGGGGCGTCACGATCACGTCATAGGTCTCGGCGACCGCGATCTGGAACTCGTCGGTCTCGATCGGACGGACATTCTGGCCGTCGGCCTGGACGACCGTCATGGGCAACCCGGGGAGGCGCACGTTGAAGTTGGTCATCGCCGAGGCGTTGACGAAACGCAGCCGCACGCGCTCGCCGGGCGCGAACAGGCCGGTCCAGTTGTCGTGGGGACCGTGGCCGTTCATGTGATACATGTAGGTCGAGCCGGTGACGTCCGAGATGTCGGTCGGATCCATCCGCATTCCGCCCCACTCGATGCGATTGTCGAGCGGCTGATCGGCCCCCGCCAGCAGCCCGGCGAGCGTCTGCTTCTGGTAGTTGAAAGGACCCTCGCCCATCTTGAGCCTGCGGAAGATCTCCATCGGGCTCATCGCGCTGTGGTCGGCGAGCACGATCACGTGCTCGCGGTCATAGGCGACCGGATCGGCGCCGGCGGGATCGATCACGATCGGGCCGTAATGCCCCATCTGCTCCTGCCCGCCCGAATGGCTGTGATACCAATAGGTGCCGCTCTGCTTGATCGGGAATTCGTAGACGAAGGTCTTGCCCGGCTGGATTCCGGGAAAGCTCACGCCGGGAACACCGTCCATCGGGAACGGCACGAGAAGCCCATGCCAGTGGATCGAACTGTCCTCGTCGAGCTGATTGGTCACCGCGAGGCGCACGTTCTGCCCTTCCTTGAGGCGCAGCAGCGGCGCGGGCACGGTGCCGTTTATCCCAATCGCCTGCGTCGTCTCGCCGTCGGCGGTCAGCATCATGCGGTGGATCGTGAGCGCAATGTCGATGCCTTCAAGTGTCGGCAGCGGCTTGACGATCCCGCCGGTTCCGCTCTGTGCCCAGGCGGGAAACAGGCTACCGGTCGCGGCGAGGCCACCCAGCGCCGCACCACCTGCCAGAAAGCTGCGACGTCCGAAAAGAAGACGATCATTTGTCATTTCGAGAGAAGATCCGTTCTTTGAGTTTCGGTACTGGTGGCAGGCGTAGCTGAGCCGCGACGGTGGCGCGCGTTACTGGCTACGCAGCGCGCGCGATCTTCCCTCATTATTTTTTCGCAAAGCGCATTTTCTCCACCATGTTCAGAAGGCTCCGTCGTGCGGCGTAGGTCGGTGACGCAAGCCGAAATCACGTCCACGCAGTTGTCGGGAAAATCGGCCCAAGCGCATGCGGGTGGATTGAGTTCGTGAATCGGTCCGAATAGCCCGAGCAGTGACCGTGAGCGCATCCGAGGCATGCCAGCTCTTGGAATATCTCGTTCGGAAGAGGGGGTTTGACACCGTGTCAGGGTCAAGAGGAAAAGATCAAAAGCCGATGAGGGAGAACACCGCTTCGGCGCCCGGTTCGAACATGAAACGGGACGTGCCTCGACGGCCCTCATCGAAGTTGGGATGAGGGATCGACGCGATGGATGCGTAGAATGGTACAGGGATATTCGCTTGAATGGTGGATGACATGGATAGTGCGCTTCGGCTCCTTGCGGAGTCACCCGTTCCGGACGCGTTGACCGATATCGACGCGGGGGTCTTCGCTCGTATCGCAAACAGGCGCACGCATGATCTCGGCCGTTCGGTCATCGTCGGCGCTGCGGCATTCGCGCTGGCCACGGGCATCGGCGCCGGATTGTGGCCGATCGCTCCCTCTCAGTCGGCGGAGACGCTCGCACCACTTGTTGACGCTTCATCGCTCGCGCCGTCGAGCTTGCTTGCGAGTCATCAGTGAGCCGCAGACGCGGACTCCTGATCGTCGCCTTCGTCGCCTTTCTGGCGGCGATCGCCGGTGTGTTCATCGGGCGGGGACTATCCGATCACCGTTCCGAACCGCAGAACGCGCTTCATGAGCTGCTTCACGAGCAGCTCGATCTTGATGCGAGCCAAGAAGCGCAGATCGCCGAGCTGGAAGCGCGCTATGCCGTCCGCCGACGTGCGCTCGAACTTGAATTGCGCGCAGACAACGCCCGGCTCGCCGAGGCGATCGAGACCGAACATGGTTATGGCCCCCGCGTCACCACTGAAATCGATCGCTCGCATGCAGCGATGGGCGAGCTTCAGAAAGAAACACTGGCGCATATTTTTGCGATGCGCGCGGTCCTTCGGCCCGAACAGGCCGAAAAGTTCGATCGCGCGGTGGTCAAGGCATTAACCGCCGACGCAACATGAGCCTGCCGCTCGCCGATTGCTCGGACGGCGAGCTCGCCGCGCTCGCGATCGGCGGGAAACAGGCTGCATTTGGCGAGATCATGTGCCGCCATCGTAATGCGATCTATCGTCTCGCCTACGGCCATGTTGGGGATCCCGAAGCCGCTCTCGATCTTGTTCAGGAGACGTTCGTGGCGGCCTTCGACGCGCTCGACCGATATGATCAAAAACGACCTCTAAGAACATGGCTGGCCCGGATTGCGATTAACAAGTGCCGCGATTGGGCCAGGCGGCGGGCTGTTCGGCGCCTGTTCAACTTGAGCTCGCCGTACGGCGAATTCACCTCGATAGCCGACACGGCCCCCAGCATTGAAGACACGGTGGCAGGTCGTCAGGAACTCGCACTCCTCTGGAAAGCCGTCGCGGCACTTCCTCGGCAACTTCGCGAACCTCTCATTTTGCGAACGATCGAAGGACTGAGTCAGGCCGAAACGGCGGAGATTCTCAAAATCTCTGAGAAGGCGGTGGAAACCCGTCTCTATCGAGCGCGCTCCAAGCTCGCTCCGCTCCGCAGGCACGCAGGAGAATGACTTGACACCATGTCCGTCGACGGCGGCCTCTGCGGAATGAGGCTAGGGCGCGCAGGCTCACCTTCACCCCCGTCACATGCCCGCGGAGGGCGGGTTCAGCGTCCCGAACCAGGCAACGAGCCCAAGAATGGCGATCCCCAGGCTCGCCTCAATTGCAAGACTCCGGCGAAGGTGTGCAAGGGCGGAGCCCTGCTCGCCCGTGCGGAGCACTCGTTCCAGCGTGGGCGTTATCGTGAATCTATTCGCCGCAGCGAGGCAGAGCATTCCCAAAAAGAGGAGCAGCTTCAGCGCGAGCAACTGGAGGTATAGACTGTCGCCAACACTGGCCAACCCGCTAATCCCCACGAGCAACCAACTGTTCACGAGTCCAGTAAGGAAGAGCAGCGCGACGGCAAGGGTGCCAATCGTTGCAAAGCGCGCGAGCGCCCGATGCAGATGTTCAGCGTCGTCGCGCGACATCGAGCGATGGACTCGAATGAGGAGGGTTCCCAGCGCCAGTATCGCCGCAATCCAGGCTCCGGCCGCCAGAAGGTGAACAATGTCAGCCGATAGATGAACCAAGCCGATTGAGCCCTGATCCATCGCACCATGCCCCGTCCAAGCAAGCGAAGCCAGCGCAACACCCCCGAGCAGGCTCATCAGTGTCGGACCGGCGCCCCGGGCTGGATGCATCACCCAGCTGGCGAGGATGAAGGCGGTGAGCGCGGCTACCCGGACGAGCCAAGCCCAGCCGATGTTCGTCTGAAGGACGAGCATCTCGAGCGTGCTCCACCGCACGTCGCCGACTGATTGACCGCTCATCGATGCGGCGAGCACCATGAGCGACACGAGCGAGAGCGCGAGCCCCACGACAGCTCCAGCCGCGTAAAGACGGCGCAGCACGCGCAACGCTACACGCCGGCGGTCGCGTGGCTGCGGGCTGTAGATGCCGAAAAGAGGGGCGCCGAAGAGAATCATCAGGTTCAGGTAAAGCCCGAACCTGACGACAACGCCCAGCGGGTCCACCAAGGCTTATTTGACCTTGAAGGAGTAGCTGCCGTTCACTCGATGCGTATCAGTCGAAACTACATGCCAATCGACCTTGTACGTACCGCTCGGCAGCGGCGATTTCATCGTGATGACGAGCGTTTTTCCATCGGCGCTGAGAGCAGTGGCAAGGCCGCTCATCTTCATGGGCGCGTTCATCTTCATTCCGGGCATGTCTGTCATGGCGAGATCGACGCCGGAAAATTGTGAAACCAACACCTCATTGAAGTGCAGCTCGATTTTCGAGGTGGTGGCGACGCTCGAATTTGGCGCCGGGGTGGCGGAGAGGAGCTTGGGGTGCGCTTGGGCGGCGGTGCCGACAAAGAGCGCGGCGGGCACCGCAATGGCAAACAGCGAACCACGAAGGGAAATCATGCAGAACTCCTTTTTTGAGGGGTGTACGAAAGATACGCGGCCGCCGCGAATATCCCTCATATTCGAATGAAATTCGTATCTGGCTTGACCTTGACATGATGTCAGGCCTTACATTGTCCGGCGTCCGAGGAGATTTGACCCATGCCCCACGCCGACGCGCATTCGTCCGACCACCATTGCCATTCGCACGCTGCGGCTGGCGGCGATCCCACGCACGCGATCGATCCGGTGTGCGGCATGACGGTCGATCCGGCGACGACGGCGCACCACGCCGAGCATGACGGAACGCAATACCACTTCTGCAGCGCGCGGTGCCGCGAGAAGTTCGTCGCCGATCCCGAGGCCTATCTCGGCGATGCGCTGCGGCCCGAGCCCGAGGCGACGCCGGGGGCGATCTGGACCTGCCCCATGCATCCCGAAATCCGCCGCGAAGGGCCGGGCACCTGCCCGATCTGCGGGATGGCGCTGGAGCCCGAGGAACCCTCGCTCGACGATGCGCCAAATCCCGAGTTGATCGATTTCACGCGCCGGCTATGGGTCGCGGGCGCGCTGGCGATCCCGTTGCTGGTGGTCTCGATGGGCGCGGACATGCTCGGCCTCCATCTCGTTCCGCAGGCCTGGTCGGCATGGGTACAGCTCGCGCTCACCGCCCCGATCGTGCTCTGGGCGGGGTGGCCGTTCTTCGAGCGCGGCTGGGTCTCGATCCGCACGCGCCACCTCAACATGTTCACGCTGATCGCGATCGGCGTCGGCACCGCCTTCGCGTACAGCCTGATCGCGACGATCGCGCCGGGCATCTTCCCGCCGACCTTCCGCGGGCACGGCATGGCGGTGCCGGTCTATTACGAAGCGGCGGGGATCGTCGTGACGCTGGTCCTGCTCGGCCAGGTGCTCGAGCTGCGCGCCCGCGCCGCAACCGGTCGCGCGATCCGCGCGCTGATGGACCTCGCGCCCAAGACCGCGCGGCGCATCGGCGACACTGGCGAGGAGACCGAGATCGACCTCGCTGATGTGGCCGTCGGCGACCGGCTGCGCATCCGCCCCGGCGAGGCGGTGCCGGTCGACGGCGTGGTGATCGAGGGCCGCTCGGCCGTGGACGAATCGATGCTGACCGGCGAGCCGGCGCCGGTCGAGAAGACCGCCGATGCGTCGCTCACCGCGGGTACGGTCAACGGCACCGGTAGCCTGGTGATGGAGGCGCGCGCGATCGGCGCCGACACCACGCTTGCGCGGATCGTCCGCATGGTCGCCGAGGCGCAGCGCAGCCGCGCGCCGATCCAGGCGGTCGCCGATCGCGTCTCGGGATGGTTCGTGCCGGGCGTTGTGCTCGTCGCGGTCGCGACCTTCGTCGTCTGGATGCTGGTCGGCCCCGAGCCGCGTTTTGGCCATGCGCTGCTGAACGCGATCGCGGTGCTCATCATCGCCTGCCCGTGTGCGTTGGGGCTCGCGACGCCGATGTCGATCATGGTCGCGGCTGG
Organism: Sphingomonas sp.; assembly: GCA_035538935.1. GTDB lineage: Bacteria > Pseudomonadota > Alphaproteobacteria > Sphingomonadales > Sphingomonadaceae > Sphingomonas. The sequence continues at coordinate 10,392 of DATLJH010000003.1, read as the reverse complement.
GCGCGGCGCGCATGCGGGCGTGCTCATCAAGAACGCCGAGGCGCTCCAGGCGTTCGAGAAGGTCGATACGCTGGTGATCGACAAGACCGGCACGCTGACCGAAGGCAAGCCCCGGCTGGTGGCCATCGAAACCGTCGGCGATTGGGACAAGAACGCGCTGCTGGCGCTCGCCGCGGCGGTCGAATCGCGCTCGGAGCACCCGCTTGCGCATGCGATCGCGACCGCGGCCGAGGAGCGCGACCTTGCCTTGGGGGATGTCGAGGCGTTCGCCTCACAGACCGGCCTCGGCGTCAGCGCCGACGTGGACGGCCGCGAGGTCGTCATCGGCAATGCGCGCCAGATGGAGCGCATCGGCGCCGATGCCGCACCGCTCGAGCATGCCGCCGACGCGCGGCGCGCCGAGGGGGCGGGGGTGATGTTCGTGGCGGTCGATGGGCAGCTCGCCGGGCTTCTCGCCGTGGCCGATCCGATCCGCGAGACCGCGCGCGAGGCGATCGCGGCGCTTCGGTCGGAGGGCCTCAGGATCGTGATGCTGACCGGCGACAATGCGACCACCGCCAATGCGGTCGCGCGCACCGTCGGCGGGCTTGATGAGGTCCGCGCCGAGCTGAAGCCCGAAGACAAGGCGCAGGCCATCGCCGAGCTCAAGGCATCGGGCGCGAAGGTTGCGATGGCCGGCGACGGGATCAACGACGCGCCCGCGCTCGCCGCCGCCGATGTCGGGCTCGCGATGGGCACCGGCACCGACGTCGCGATCGAGAGCGCCGGGATCACGCTCACCCGTGGGGACTTGTCGGCGATCGTGCGCGCGCGCAAGCTGGCGGCCGCGACTATGGGCAACATCCGCCAGAACCTGTTCTTCTCGTTCGTGTTCAACGGGATTGGCGTGCCGGTGGCGGCCGGTGTGCTCTATCCCGTCGCCGGTATCTTGCTATCGCCAATGTTCGCGGGCGCGGCGATGGCGCTGTCGTCGTTCACGGTCGTGCTCAACGCGCTGCGGCTCAATGCGGTGAAGTTGTGAAGATCGGCGGTGCCTCCAGCGCGAGTGGCGTCTCGCAGCGCATGATCCGCCATTACGAAGCAATTGGCCTGATCGCGGCCGCGCCTCGCCGGAATTCGGGCTATCGCGATTACTCGGATGCGGACGTTCACCGGCTGCGCTTCATCGCCAACGCGCGCGACCTGGGCTTTCCGATCGAGGATATCCGGTCGCTGCTCAGTCTGTGGTCCGACATCGGGCGGGAGAGTGCCGACGTCAAGCGGCTCGCGCTCGATCGCGCGGCTGAATTGCACCGCAAGGCGCGGGCTCTTGAAGCGATGCGAACGACGCTGGTCGACCTTGCCGAACGCTGTCAGGGCGATGACCGCCCCGATTGTCCGATCATCGAAGCGCTTCAGCGAGATTGAGACCGTAGCCTCAGAATGTAGGCGTCTTTCGCCCGATCAGGAATTTGTCGCGGCACCAGGCCACCCACGTTGAAACTCTTACCGGGCTGCGTTTCGACCGAATTAGTTCACGGTTGGCCGCAATGTTCCACAACAATCCAGGTCATAAATGGTGTTGCGAATGGTGTTGCGGGCACATCCAATTGAATAAAATCGTTATTTTTCAGTCATTTTTGGCGGAGACGGAGGGATTCGAACCCTCGGTACGAGTAATCCCCGTACGGCGGTTTAGCAAACCGCTGGTTTCAGCCACTCACCCACGTCTCCGGATGCGCCGAACGCGGGGCTATAGCGGCGGGTCGCGGCGCGATCAATGCCGCATCGCGCTGCCGCCGAACGCGAAATCGACTCGGATCGTCGCGGCGTTCATTGCACGCTCATCCGTGCGATGGTTAGTCTCGCGGCCGAATTCGTACTCCCGGGGGATGACATGACGATGCGCGGACGGTTCTGGATGTCGTGGCTGGCGGCCGCGGCGATCGCGATGGGCGTGGCACCGGCCGCCGCGCAGGTCCGCACGATCGACCCCAATGCCGCGATCGACGGCGATCTCGGCGGCCCGCCGGCCACGCAGCAGACGCCCTCCACGACGCAGGAGGCGCCGACCGCGACGCTTTCAAACACGCAGAGCTACCCCGATCCGGATGCCTATCCGCAGGCGGACCAGAGCAATCAGGCGCCGGCGACCACCCCCGCATATCCCGACCCGGACGCCTATCCGCAGGCCAATACGACCGCCACCCAACCCGGCGCGGATCAGGAGACCGGCAACGCCGCCGCGGCGACCGCGACGCGCCAGGCCGACGCCACCTACAAGCGCGACGATCTGATCGGCGCTGCGGAAGGCGTGTTCGGCAAGGGTGCCGAAGGCCTTGCGGGCATCATCGAGGACATCCTCAAGGACCAGGGCGAGCCCAACGCCTATATCGCCGGGCGCGAGGCCTCTGGCGCGTTCGTCGTGGGCCTGCGCTACGGATCGGGCACGCTCAATCACAAGATCGAAGGGCAGATGCCGGTATATTGGACCGGGCCGTCGATCGGGTTCGACGTCGGCGGCGACGCCAACAAGGTGTTCGTGCTGGTCTACAACCTCTACGACAGCGAGGAGCTGTTCAAGCGCTTCCCGGCGGGCGAGGGGCACCTCTATTTCGTCGGCGGCTTCTCCGCCTCGTACCTGCGCTCGGGCAACGTCGTGCTGATCCCGGTGCGGCTGGGCGTCGGCGTGCGCGCGGGCGTGAACGTCGGCTACATGAAGTTCTCGCACAAGCAGAAATGGCTGCCGTTCTAAGCGGGCGGGCGGCGGTCAATCGGTGAGCCGCCACCCCAGCCGCTCGCCGGCGTGAAACGGGACCACAGCTGTCTCGCCGCTGCCAAGGCAATCGGGCACGATCGTTTCGCTGCGTTCGAGCGTGATCGTCCCCTCGTTCAGCGGCAGGCCGTAGAAGCACGGGCCGTTGAGCGAGGCGAACGCCTCGAAACGGTCGAGCGCGCCTTCCTCGTCGAACACCGTCGCATAGCTTTCGAGCGCGTAGGGTGCGTTGAAGATGCCCGCGCAGCCGCACGCCGATTCCTTGCGGTCGATGGCGTGCGGCGCGCTGTCGGTGCCGAGGAAGAATTTGGGCGAGCCCGAGATCGCTGCTGCACGCACGGCCAGCCGATGGCGCTCGCGCTTGGCGACGGGCAGGCAATAAGCGTGTGGGCGCAGCCCCCCGGCGAACAGCGCGTTACGGTTGATGTGGAGGTGCTGCGGGGTGATCGTCGCCGCGACGTGCGCACCGGCGTCAGTGACGAACGCGGCGGCCTCGGCGGTGGTGATGTGCTCGAGCACGATCTTTAGCTCGGGAAAGTCGCGCACCAGGCCTGTCAGCGTACGCTCTATGAAAACGGCCTCGCGATCGAAGATGTCGATATCGGCATCGGTGACCTCGCCGTGGATCAGGAGCGGCATGCCGGCACGCTGCATCGCCTCGAACACGGGCCGGAGATTGCGGAGATCGGTGACGCCGTGCGCGGAGTTGGTCGTGGCGTTGGCGGGGTAGAGCTTGCACGCGGCGAACACGCCCGCCTCGAAGCCGCGGATGATCTCGCCCACCTCGGCGTCGTCGGTGAGGTAGCAGGTCATCAGCGGCGTGAAGCCGAGGCCTTCGGGCAGCGCGGCAAGAATGCGATCACGATAGGCCTCGGCCGCAGCGACGGTGGTGACCGGGGAAGCAAGGTTGGGCATCACGATCGCGCGGGCGAACTGGCGCGCGGTATGGGCCGCCACCGCGGCGAGCATCGGGCCGTCGCGCAGATGGACGTGCCAGTCGTCGGGGCGGCGGAGCGTGAGGCGATCGGTCATGGCCGCCCCTCTATCCCCGCACGCCGATCCGCGCCAGTGCGCCCCTTGGGTTCGGGGCCCTGCGCGCCTACCTGTGGGGCATGGCCACCTGTCTCACCGATCGCGCGCTGATCCGGCTTGCCGGCGAGGATGTGCGCGGATTCCTGCAAGGGCTCGTCACCAACGACGTCGCTACGCTCGATGCCGAAGCCCCCCGCTGGGCCGCGCTGCTGACTCCGCAGGGCAAGGCGCTGTTCGATTTCCTGATCTGGGCCGACGGCGAGGCGGTGCTGCTCGATTGCGAGGCAGCCGAGGCCGAGGCGTTGGCGAGGCGGCTGACGCTCTATCGGTTGCGGCGGCCGATCACGATCGAACCGGCGGCGGGCGCGGTGCATTGGTCGGCGGCGGGCGACCAGGGCGTGCCCGATCCGCGGCTCGCCGCGCTCGGCCGGCGCTGGCACGGCGAACCGGGCCCGGCGGCAAGCGGCTGGATCGAGCACCGGTTGCGGCTCGGCGTTACCGAGGGCGTGGGCGAATTGGGATCGGGCGAGACCCTGTGGCTCGAATGCAATGCGGCCGAGCTGAACGGCGTCAGCTTCGCCAAGGGCTGCTATGTCGGGCAGGAGAATACCGCGCGGATGCACTATCGCAGCACGGTCAACCGGCGGCTGGTGGTGGCGCCGCTCGGCGAGCCGGGCAAGCGGACGCGCGCGACCTATCCCGAACTGGGGCTGATGATCGAGCATCGCCGCGTCGAGGATCTGGGCGACGCGCTGAGGCCCGACTGGCTCGAACGCGCACTGGCGGCGCCCGCCGGATAGAGTCATTGTCAGCTTCGCTGATCGGCGCCGGCCCGCTCCCCCATCCGACCACCCATAGGATAATCGCATTGGGTGATTGGATGGGGGAGCGGGCCGGTGCCGCAACCGTTTCAGCTTGCTGAAACAGAGTCCAAGCCGGCGGCGCGCACGCCACCGGCCCATTGGCATCATTGATATTGCAGGTCGTTCTGCGTGATCGGCACGATCTTGATCTCGACCCGGCGGTTGGCGGCGCGGCCGTCCTCGGTGTCGTTCGAGGCGATCGGCTGGCTTTCGCCGAAACCGCGCGTGCCGATGCGCGCCGCCTGCACGCCGCGCGATTCGAGATAGCTCGCGACCGACGCGGCGCGGCGTTCGGACAGGCCCTGATTGTAGGCGTCGCTGCCGGTCGAATCGGTGTGGCCGTACACGTCGATATAGGTCTGGTTGTATTGCGACAGCACGCTGGCGACCTGATCAAGCGTCGGGCGGAACTGCGGCTGCACGTTGGCGCTGTCATAGCCGAAGGTGATGCCCGACGGCATGTTGAGCAGCAGGTCGTCGCCCTGGCGGATCACGTCGACGTCGGTGCCCGCGGTCTTGGCGCGCAGATCGCGCTCCTGCTTGTCCATATAGGCGCCGACGCCCGCGCCCGCGAGGCCGCCGATGCCGGCGCCGATGATCTTCTCGGTGCGATCGTGCCGGCCGCCGACGAGATCGCCGAGCAGATAGCCGCCCAGCGCGCCGCCGATGCCGCCGAGCGCAGCCTTGGAAATCCGCTTCTGGCCCGTCACCGGATCGGTGGTGCAGGCAGACGTGGCGACGAGCGCGCCGAGCGCGGCCGCCATCGTCAGCTTGGTCGAAATCCGCATGTCCCTTGTTCCTCCTCGAAATGCGTTGCGCCGTTCGCCCCCGTGCGCACGGTCAACGGGTAACTCCACCCCGATCCAGATTGTTCCGCCTGCGATTTGAACCAATGCTGATCAGGCGGTTGTGCGCGCGACAGAAACAGGCCAAAGAAGCGCGACGCGCGCCATGGCACCGCTTCCCCCCTTTCCCTGGATCGACGTCGCGATCATCCTGGCGCTGGTCGTCCTCAACGGCGTGTTCGCGATGACCGAGCTCGCGATCGTCTCGTCGCGTAAGGCGCGGCTGGAGGCGATGGCGCGCGCGGGCAAGCCCGGCGCCAGGGCGGCGCTGGCGCTCGCGGGCGATCCGGGCAAGTTCCTTTCCACCACGCAAGTGGGGATCACGCTGATCGGGATCATCGCGGGCGCCTATTCGGGGGCGAGCCTGGGCGCGCCGGTGGCGGCGCGGCTGGCGCGATTCGGCCTGTCGGCGGATGCGGCGCAGACGCTGGGCTTCGCCGCGGTGATCGGGCTCACCACTTATGCCTCGCTGGTGATCGGCGAGTTGGTGCCCAAGCAGATCGCGCTGCGCCGACCCGAGCCGATCGCGGCGATCATGGCGCTGCCGATGCAGGCGCTCGCGAAGGCGGCGGCGCCGCTGGTGTGGCTGCTCGACACGACGAGCGCATTGCTGTTCCGGCTGCTCGGCCTGTCGCGCGACTCGAACGATCACGTCACCGCCGAAGAACTGCACCTGATCGTCGCCGAGGCGTCGCGATCGGGGGTGCTCGAGGAGCATGAGCGCTCGATCATCTCGGGCGTGGTGCGGCTCGCCGACCGGCCGGTGCGCGAGGTGATGACGCCCAGGACCGAGGTCGACTGGCTCGACGTCGATCTCGACGCCGACGGCATCCGCGCCGCGTTGCTCGAACGCGGGCATACGCGGCTGCCGGTCGCGGAAGGATCGGTGGATGCGGTGATCGGCGTCGTCCAGGCGCGCGATATTGTCGCGGCGCTGTTCGAGGGCCGCGCGCTCGATCTGCGCGCCTTGATGCGGCCGGCGCCCGTCATCCCCGACCAGCTCGACGCGATGGACGCGCTGGGCGCGCTGCGCCAGGCCGAGGTGCCGATGGCGCTCGTCCACGACGAATACGGGCATTTCGAAGGGCTGGTGACCCCCGCCGACCTGCTGATCGCGATCGCGGGCGAGTTCGTTTCCGACGCCGACCCCGAGGATGCGCCATCGCTGGTCGAGCGCGACGACGGCTCGCTGCTCGTCTCGGGCAACATGGCGGCCGACACGCTGGCCGACCGGATCGACATCACGCTGCCCGAAGATCGCGACTATGCGACCGTCGCCGGCTTCGCGCTCGCGGTGTTCCGGCATCTGCCGGCGGAAGGCGAGAGCTTCGTCGAGCAGGGCTGGCGGTTCGAGATCGTCGACCTCGACGGCCGCCGGATCGACAAGGTGCTGGTGGAGCAGGCAGGCGGGGCGTGACGGTTCCCCGGCTCAATCCTTCCCGTTGGCCAGGAGCAGGAAGAAGGACGCTGCGGACATCGGCACGACGAGTTGATCGTCGTCGTGATTGATGCCGATCCGAACACGCATGGTGCCGAGCTTTCCCAGTCGAGCGCTGGGCACCAGGCAAGTCGCGGCGCAATCGATCGCGAGAGCGCTGGCCAGATCGGGCGTCGAGCGATCGCCGCGCGAAGCGGATTCGATCTGCGCGATGACCTGATATCGCTTGCCGAGCTGCGCCGCGAGGTGCTGGCCCATGCTCTCGGGCGGTTGCGCCTGCGTGCTCCACCGCCCGCCTTGCATCGGGGCGTTCAGCACGTGGCTGGTGTGAGCGAAGAGCAGGATGCTCTTGCCATGCGATCGGGCGAGGATGGCCGCCGCATTGGCCGCCATGCCTGCGTCGCGCCGGGAGACGGATATCCACGCATCCGGCGGGATACCGCCCCCGCCGCTCTTTTCCGGAAGCGCATCGAGCACGATCGCGCTCTGGCCGACAATAGCGGCGCATTGGCGAGCGTCGGGCGATGCGGTTCGGTCGATAGCGGCAGCAAGTCGGTCGCTGAGCGCGTGGAATGCCATCTTCTGCGCGTCGGATACCGATGGGGCCTGCAAACCCGGGCGCACCGCCGCGGTAAACGCCGTCCGAAGCTCTTCGCGATGTGCCCGATCGACGACGCCCTCCAGCGCGCATTCGACGGGTGCCATCGTCGGGGCGCTGGCGAGCGGCCCGCCGAGGCTGAGATCCACGCCGGCAATACCGATCCGCTCTCCGGATGGGTGCGTGGCGTTGAACTTCCGGAGCATCGTCAGCAGCGCGACGTTGCCGGCAAAGGCGCCGAATCCCGACGTGAAACCGCGCTTCGCGACATCGGCGGCATCGCCCGGGGCGCCTTTGACGAAGCGGTCGAGGAGGCGAGCTTCTGCAAAGCCGGTCTCGAGGGCAACCCACGAAATGCGGC
>DATLJH010000002.1:0-1926 GCA_035538935.1 Sphingomonas sp. | reverse complement strand
GCCGATCGACATTCAGAGGATGGCGAGTCGAAAATGGTGTTTTTGCGAGACCCGGAGCGCAGCGTGCTGATGGCACGTGAGCACCGGAAGATCGCAAAGGCGCCATTTGCAGGCCGCCAGAGCTGAATGTCGATCGGCCCTGGGCGTGGGCGGGCATGATCTCGCGCCTCGTCCTCACCGATTTCCGCAACCATGCCGATGCGGTGCTGACCCCCGGCCCGGGCTTCGTCGTGCTCACCGGCGAGAACGGGGCGGGCAAGACCAACGTGCTCGAGGCGGTGTCGCTGTTCGCGCCCGGCCGCGGGCTTCGCCGGGCACCCTTGGCCGACATGGCGCGACAGGGCGGCACCGGCGGATTCGGCATCGCGGCCACCATCGAGCCGAACGTGGATATCGCTACGGGGATCGAACCCGGCGCCCCCAATCGCCGGCTCGTCCGCGTCAACGGCGCGCCCGCGCCCGCCAACGCGCTGGCGGAGTGGCTCACCGTATTGTGGCTCACGCCGGCGATGGATCGGCTGTTCGTCGAAGGCCCGGGCGAGCGGCGGCGCTTCCTCGATCGGCTGACGCTCGCGCTCGCGCCGGGCCATGCGGCGCACACGACACGCTACGAGGCGGCGATGCGCGCGCGCAACCGCCTGCTCGGCGGCGGCGACGCGCCCGATCCCGCCTGGCTTGCCGCGCTCGAAGCGCAGATGGCGGAACACGGCGCCGCGATCGATGCCGCACGCGGCGCCACCGTCGCCGCGCTCTGCGACGCGCTCGATGCCGCGCCCGAAGGGCCGTTCGCCCGGGCCGGCCTGTCGCTCGAAAATCCCGAAGGTGCCGCGCACGATCTGGCGCAGACGCTCGCCGCGGGCCGCCGCCGCGATGCCGCCGCAGGGCGCACGCTGATCGGGCCGCATCGCGCCGATCTCGCCGTCATCCACCACGCCAAGCGCCAGCCGGCCGCCTTGTGTTCGACCGGCGAGCAGAAGGCGTTGCTGCTGGGGCTCGTGCTCGCCCATGCCGGGCTGGTCGCGCACCGCACCGGTGCCGCGCCCGTGCTGCTGCTCGACGAGGTCGCCGCGCATCTCGATCCCGCCCGCCGCGCCGCGCTGTACGCCCGGCTCGCCGACATGGCGGGGCAGGTATGGATGACCGGAACCGAGCCCGCCTTGTTCGACGCCATCGGCAGCGACGCCAGCCGCTACATCGTCACCGACGGCCGCATCGTCGCGACAGATTGAGCCTTAGGGCCGATCGACATTCAGAAGATGACGAGTCGAAAATGGTGATTTTTCGAGACCCGGAGCGCAGCGGACTAAAGGTCCGTGAGCACCGGAAGCTCGGGAAGGTGCCATTTGCAGGCCGCCAGAACTGAATGTCGATCCGCCCTAGGAGGGCTGCTGATCGGCGGGCACGGGCGTCAATTCGTACACGTCGATCCCCTTGTCGCCGTCGCGCGGCGTCACGAGGCGCCAGCGGAATGCGCCGACCCGCTCGATAACGCCGACGACGTCGCGATCGGGATCGACGCCATAGCCGAGCGAGACGTCGCCCGGCGCCTTCTGCCGCGCGCCGAGAAAGACGTAGCGCCGGTCGCCGTCGGCATAGAGATAGCCTGCCGGAAGGTCGCTGCCGCTCTGCTTGGTGAAGCTCAGCCCTTTGTCCTCGTCGCGGATGTAGCAGAAGTGCGACGGGAAGGATCGGAACAGGCGGCGCCCGGCGATCTTGCCGATCCGCACGACCCGGCATTGATAGGAGCCGGGCGGAAGCTCGGGATGTTCGAGCGCGGCATCAGCCTCGAGCAGCGGTCCTTCGGCCTCGATCTCGGCGGCGCTGCGCTTCTTCGCCGGCGCGAGCACTTCGGCCCAGGTCGACGGCAACCCATCGAGCAGCATCTGGTCGGCGGGCAGGATCGTGTCGCGCCACGCCTCTTCGGAC
>DATLJH010000001.1:0-24373 GCA_035538935.1 Sphingomonas sp. | reverse complement strand
GCGGCAATGTCTCGGTGATCCGCCGCGACCGGCTCTATCGCGAGGACGGCAAGGTAAATTCGGCGGTGGTCGCGCGTGACGATTTCGTCGGCGACGTGGGCGAATTGCTCGAAAGCATCCAGCAGGCGATCCACGATGAGGCGCAAGACCGGATGGCGGCGAACATCGACCGCAGCATCACCGACTTCGCCGGGATCGAGGCGTTCTTCGCCAACGGCGGCAAATATCCGGGCTGGGTCGAGGTGCAATGGGCGAAGCCGACCGGCGCCGCGCTCGATGCGGTCGACGAGCGGCTCAAGAAGCTCAAGCTCACGATCCGCAACGCGCCGATGGGCGCCGCGCCGGCGGACGGCGCGTGCGTCTTCACCGGTGAGCCCGCGGTCGAGCGCATCCTGATCGGCCGCGCCTATTGAGCGCGGGGTGACGCGGAGCGCCCGACGCCTTATCTTTCGTACGATGGCGAAACCCAAAGCGAAGCCGGGGCTGCCCTCGCGGCAGCAGATCCTCGATTTCATCACCACGTCGGATACGCCCGCGGGCAAGCGCGAGATCGCGCGCGCCTTCGGGCTGCACGGCGCGGAGAAGATCGCGCTCAAGGCGCTGCTCAAGGACATGGCCGACGAAGGCCTGATCGATTCGGCGCGCGGCCGTGCGTTCCACAAGATGGGCGGCGTGCCCAAGGTGACGGTGCTGCGCGTCGCCGATGTCGACGACGGCGGCAACGTGTGGGCGGTGCCCGAGACGTGGCACGCCGAGACGCCCGCCCCGCGGCTGCGCGTGCGCGAGCGATCGAAGCGCAGCGCGCTCGGCGTCGGCGACCGCATCCTCGCGCGGACCGAGGAAGTGGGGAAGGGCTGGATCGCGCACCCGATGAAGCGGCTCGCGCGCGGCGAGGAGCTGATGCTCGGCGTGCTGCGGCAGGAAGGCGAGCGCTTTTGGTTACAGGGTGTCGAGAAGAAGGAGCGGCGCGAATTTCCGGTCTCGGATACCGGCGGCGCGCAGGCGGGCGATCTGGTCAAGGCCGAGAAGACCGGCCGGGGGCCGCATCTGTCGGCGAAGGTGGTGGAGCGGCTGGGTGATCCGTTCGAGGCGCGCAACTTCTCGCTGATCGCGATCGAGAAGCTCGGCATTCCCGACGTTTTCCCCGAAAAGGTGCTCGACGAGGCGGTGCGCGTTTCCGGCTACAAGCTGTCGGATGCGCCGCGCGAGGATCTGACGCACCTGCCGATCGTCGCGATCGACCCCGCCGATGCGCGCGACCATGACGACGCGGTGTGGGCCGCGCCCGACGACGACCCAAAGAACGACGGCGGTTGGAAAGCGATCGTCGCGATCGCCGACGTGAGTTTCTACGTCCGCCCCGGCTCCGCGCTCGACATCGAGGCGCGCAAGCGTGGCAACAGCGTCTATTTCCCCGATCGCGTCGTGCCGATGCTGCCCGAGACGCTGTCGGCGGACATGTGCTCGCTGAAGGAAGGCGTCGATCGCGCGGCGCTGGTGTGTCATCTGCAGGTCGCGAAGAACGGTGTGCTCAAGAGCTGGCGCTTCACGCGGGCGACGGTGCGGATCGCGGCGAACATTGCTTATGAGGATGCGCAGGCGGCGATCGATAATAAGCCCCTCCCCTTCAGGGGAGGGGTTGGGGGTGGGGCAGTACCTCAGGCGTCGGACTCTGTCGATAGCCCCCACCCCAACCCCTCCCCTGAAGGGGAGGGGCTTCGAGAGGCTCTCCTCCCCCTCTGGGCGTGCTGGCGCGCGCTCTATGCCGCGCGCGAGAAGCGCGAGCCGCTCGATCTCGACCTGCCCGAGCGCCGGATCGAGCTCGACGAGAAGGGCCGTATCCTCTCGGTGGCACCACGCGAGCGGCTCGATGCGCACAAGCTGATCGAGGATTACATGATCGCCGCCAACGTCGCCGCCGCGAAGGCGCTCGAGGCGAAGAAGGCGCCCGTCATGTACCGCGTTCACGAGCCGCCGAGCCGCGAGAAGCTGGTCGCGCTCAAGGACTATCTCAAGACCTTCGATCTCGATCTCGCGCTGGGGCAGGTCATCAAGCCCGCGACCTTCAACCGCATCCTCGATCGCGTCGGCGAGGCCGATTTCAAGCCGCAGGTGATGGAGCAGGTGCTGCGCAGCCAGACCCAGGCCTATTATGCGCCCGTCAATCACGGCCATTTCGGGCTCGCGCTCGGCAGCTACGCGCATTTCACCTCGCCCATCCGGCGCTATGCGGACCTGATCGTCCACCGCTCGCTCGTCGCCGCCTACGGGCTGGGGCCGGGCGGGCTCACCGACGACGAGGCGGCGCAGATGGAGCGCACCGGCGAGATGATCAGCCAGCTCGAACGCCGCGCGATGGAGGCCGAGCGCGATACCGTCGATCGCTATGTCGCCGCCTATCTGTCCGAGCGCGTCGGCGAGGTGGTCGAGGCGCGGATCACCGGCGTGCTCAATTTCGGCTTCTTCGCGACCGTCGAGGGGATCGGCGGCGACGGGCTGGTGCCCGCGCGTGATCTGGGCCGCGAATATTTCCGTTACGACGAGGCCGCGCAACAACTCGTCGGCGAGGAAACGGGCGAGACCTACGCAGCGGGGCAGCGGCTGAAGCTCCGGCTCGCCGAGGCCAATCCGGTGTCGGGCGCGCTGCGCTTCGAGCTGGTCGACGGTGGCGGGGGTGGAGAACCGCGCGGGCGTGGCGGCAAGCCGCCGCGCGTGATCAAGCGCCGGGGTCGGCCGGGCAACATCCGCCATCAGGGCCGCAAGCGGTGACACGCCGCTGGCGCCGCCCGCGCGGCCCCTCGCTCGTGCATCGGGTGCGAGTCGAGGCGCACGCGGTCTGGCTCGCGGCGCGGGACCGACGCACGCCCTGGACCGCGCGGGTGGTGGGGCTGCTGGTCGCCGCTTATGCGCTGTCGCCGATCGATCTGGTGCCCGATTTCATCCCTGTGCTCGGCCTCGTGGACGACGTGATCCTGATCCCTGCGGGGGTCTGGCTGTTCGAGCGGCTGGTGACGCCGGAGTTGATGGCGGAGCACCGCGCCGCCGCCGAAGCCGCGTCACGCCGCCCGGTTCATTGGGGTGGGGTGCTGATCGTGATCGCGCTGTGGCTGCTCGCGGCCTGGCTGGTGTGGAGCGTGTTTCGGTTCGCGTATGATTGAGGACGCAGCACGATCGATGCGATTCGTCATCCTGACGTAAGTCAGGATCCATTCGGCGCGCCGCCCGATTGCCCACCGAGGTGAGAATGGATGCTGACTTTCGTCAGCATGACGGCGCGATTTGAACTCAGGCCGCCTCTTTTACCGCGTCGCGCTCGCCGTCGAAACGCGCGATCCAGTCTTCGAGCACCGGTGCGATCTTGGTCCGCCATTTGGAGCCGTTGAAGATGCCGTAATGCCCCGCGCCTCTGGCGAGATGATAATGCTTCATCGCCTGCGGCAGGTTGGGCGTCAGCTTGAGCGCGGCCCTGGTTTGCCCGATTCCCGAAATGTCGTCGCGCTCGCCTTCGATCGCGAGGATCGGGACGTCGGTGATCGCCGCCAGGTCGACCTGCCGCCCGCGATGCGTCATCTCGCCCTTGGGCAGCGCGTGGCGCTGGAACACCACGTCGATCGTCTGCAGGTAGAATTCGGCGGTCATGTCGCAGACCGAGCGATATTCGTCGTAGAAATCCTTGGTCGCCTCCGCGCCCTCGTCGTCGCCCTGGACGAGATGTTTGAACATCTCCCAATGCGAGATCATGTGGCTGCCGAGGTTCATCGACATGAAGCCGGCGAGCTGGAGGAAGCCCGGATAGACCTGCCGCCCTGCACCCGGATAGGTCATCGGCACGGCCGTGATCACGTTCTGCTCGAACCAGGCGTGCGGGCGCTGCGTCGCGAGCGTGTTGACCGCGGTCGGCGCCTCGCGCGTGTCGATGGGGCCGCCCATCATCGTCAATGTCGCGGGCCGGCACGGGTTCTTGTCCGCGCTCATCAGCGCGGTTGCGGCGAGGCACGGCACCGCCGGCTGGCACACCGCGAGCATGTGCGTGTTGGGGCCGACATGTTCGAGGAAGGCGATGACGTAATCGATATAATCGTCGAGATCGAAGGCGCCGTCGGACAACGGCGCCAGCTTGGCGTCGCGCCAGTCGGTGATCCAGACGTCGGCGCTCGGCAGCATCCGCTCGACCGTGCCGCGCAGCAGCGTCGCATAATGGCCGGACATCGGCGCCACGATCAGCAGCTTCGGCCCGCCTTCGACACCCTCGCGCACGAAATGCTTGAGCTGGCCGAACGGCTTGCGGCACGCGATCTCCTCGCGCACCGGCACCTCCTCGCCGTCGATCACGGTGCGATCGAGCCCGAAATCGGGCTTGCCACGCGGCGCGGCGGCGTGCGCGAAGACTTCGAGCGCGGAACCAAGGACAGGCCCGCCGCCGAAATAAGCGAAGGGATTGGCGGGATTGTTGAGCAGCTCGGCGCCGAATTCGGCGATCGCGCTGGCCCCGGCCAACCACGACCGCTGGAGTTCATAGGCACCGTAGAGCATCGCGATCCTTGTATGACGAAACCGGTTTCTCGCGCGTGAACGCATAAGCGCGACGGGCGGTGCTGGCAACACGGTGTTCGGTTCCAGGGCCCTACCCGTTGAGGCGCGCCCGCGCCGCTGCTAGGCGGTTGGCCCATGGCAGAAACCGCCCCCCAGCCGCCCACCGCCGCGCCGCCGCAACCGCCCAAGCGCAAGCTCGGCAACCTGCTGATGGTCTGGGGCTATGCCTCGCGCTATCCGTTCCAGATCGTCGCGGCGCTGATCGCGCTCGTGGTTGCCGCGGTGGCGACGCTCTGGATCCCGCGCACCTTCCAGAAAGTGATCGACAACGGCTTCGCCGCGGGCGCCGATCCGAACAATATCGCCCCCTATTTCCAGGGATTGCTCGGCGTGGTGGTGGCGCTCGCGCTGGCATCGGCCGCACGCTTCTACTTCGTCTCGTGGCTCGGCGAGCGCACCGTCGCCGACGTGCGCATCGCCGTCCAGCGCAACCTGCTTCGCCTGACGCCGCGCTGGTTCGAGGAGAATCGCCCATCGGAGATCGCGTCGCGACTCACCGCCGACACCGCCGTGGTCGAGATTGTGGTGGGGACCACGCTGTCGGTGGCGCTGCGCAACCTGCTCGTCGGCGTCGGCGGGGTGATCTATCTGTTCGCGCTCTCCCCCAAGCTCGCGGCATGGCTGATCCTCGGCATTCCGCTCGTCATCCTGCCGCTGATGCTGCTCGGCAAGCGCGTGCGCGCCTATTCGCGCACCAGCCAGGACAGGATCGCCGATATCGGCGCAATCGCCACCGAGACGCTGGGCGCGATGAAGATCGTCCAGGCCTTCGGGCAGGAGGCGCGCGAGGGCGACCGTTTCGAGGCGGCGGTGCGCCACGGCTTTGCCGCCGCCAAGCGCCGTTTCGGGATGCGCGCCTTGCTCACCGCAATGGTGATCGGGCTGCTGTTCGGCGCGATGACGCTGATCATGTGGGATGCCGTCCACGATGTCGCGAGCGGGAAGCTGTCGGGCGGATCGCTCGCGGCGTTCGTGTTCACGGCCGGCATCGTCGCCGGCGCCTTCCAGGCATTGACCGAGGTCTATGGCGAGCTGCTGCGCGCCTCGGGCGCGGCGGGGCGGCTTTCCGAACTGCTCGCCGAGTCGCCCGAGATCGCCGCGCCCGCCGATCCGGTGGCGCTGCCGAGCCCGGCACAGGGCAGGCTCGGCTTCGAGCACGTCACCTTCCGCTATCCGACCCGCCCCGATGTCGCGGCGCTGCATGAATTCTCGCTGGACGTGGCGCCCGGCGAGACGGTCGCCGTGGTCGGCCCCTCGGGGGCGGGCAAGTCGACGCTCTTCCAGTTGCTCGAGCGTTTCTACGATCCGCAGGAGGGCGTGGTGCGCATCGATGGCGTTGCCTTGCCCGACGCCGATCCGGCCGCGATCCGCGAGCGCATCGCGATGGTGCCGCAGGAGACGCTCCTCTTCGGCGCTTCGGCGCGCGACAATCTGCGCTACGGCCGGTGGGACGCCGACGACGCGGCGATCTGGCACGCCGCGGAGGCCGCCAACGCCGCCGATTTCCTGCGCGTGCTGCCGCAGGGGCTCGATACCTTTCTCGGCGAGGGCGGCGCGCGGCTCTCGGGCGGGCAGCGCCAGCGCATCGCGATCGCCCGCGCGCTGCTGCGCGATGCGCCGATCCTGTTGCTCGACGAGGCGACCTCCGCGCTCGACGCCGAGAGCGAGCGGCTGGTGCAGGAAGCGCTCGAGCGGCTGATGGCGAACCGCACCACGCTCGTCATCGCCCACCGCCTCGCGACCGTGCGCGCGGCGGGGCGGATCATCGTGATGGACGGCGGCCGCATCGTCGAAACCGGCACGCACGCGAGCCTGATCGGCGAGAACGGTCTCTATGCCCGGCTTGCGAGCCTGCAATTCAGCGAAGCGGCGTAAGGCCGACCGACATTCAGTTCTGGCGGCCTGCAAATGGCGCCTTTCCGAGCTTCCGGTGCTCACGGACCTTTAGTCCGCTGCGCTCCGGGTCTCGAAAAACCACCATTTTCGACTCGCCATCTCCTGAATGTCGATCGGCCCTAGACACAACCCGGAACGTCGCTGATCCCGGGCCGTTCTCCCAGGCGAGGAGGACGCCATGTGCAAGGACACGGAAGACATCCCTCCGGATGCGGGCAAGAGGTCGCCGATCATGGCGCGGGAGCCGCCGCTCGGCGAGATCGGGTCGGGCCCGGGCTATTCCGGGCAGGAATATGACAGCGCTGGCCAGGCCGAATGGCGCGCGCGCGAGCAGGCACGCAGCGTACCGCGCGACGGCACGGTCGAGGGCAGCGGCATCGGCGCCGGCGGCGGGCAGGAAGGCGAGGATTACGATCTGGACGATGCCGGCGGCGGTTCGCTGCCGGGCAGCGGCGAAGGCTAGGGCGGATCGACAGGCCTCAAGCGGCCGAGGCGCGGCGCGCAGGGGCGACCACCACGTCGCTGTCGCCGCCTGAACGCTTGGCGACGTAGAGTGCGGCGTCGGCTTCGGCGAGAAGCTGCTCGCTGTCGAATCGGCCGGGCGCGCCGAAGGCGATGCCGACGCTGCCGCCGGCGACGATCGGTTGGGGCGCGATGCCGTGGAGCGGCTCGGCGAGCGCGTCCGCCACGCGCCGCGCGATCGTCGCCGCGAGCGCGACCTCGCCGCCTTCGACCATCACCACAAACTCGTCGCCGCCCAGCCGGCACGCAAAGTGCGGCGCGGCGGCCTCCGCGATGCGCCGCCCGAGCGCGATCAGCGCCGCGTCGCCCGCGCTGTGGCCGTGCGCGTCGTTGATCGCCTTGAACCGGTCGAGGTCGACGAACAGCAGCGCGATCGTCGGCAGCGTCGCCGCGACAGGCGCCGTGTTACGGCGGTGCAGGCGCGAGAGGAGGGCGGCGCGGTTGGGCAGGGTCGTCAACACGTCGGTTTCGGCGAGTGTTCGCGCCTTGTGCTCGGCGCGCAACATCGCGACCAGCGTGCGGTTGTTCTGAAGCGTCAGCGCGGCGGTGCCGACCGTGACGATCACGAACTGCACCGCGCCCGCGACGAACGCGCCGCCATCGGCCATCATGCCCGCGACCGAGAAGGGCGCCGCATAGACCACGATCGTGAAGATGCCGAGCCGCGGCAGCGCCGCCCAGCGCGTCGCGAGGCCTGCGACGAGCCCCATCATCGATGCGGTCGCGATCATCGGCAGCGGCCGGATCGCGGTCAGCAGGCTCGCGGTGCAGCCGGCGCTGAACAGCACGAAGACCGCGCAGGCGAGCAGGATCGTCCGGCGCGCCACCGCATGGGGGATCGCCCCGCCGCGCTTCTGATAGCGCCAGGCGACCGCGAACCGCGCGCCGAGCAGCACCACGTCCGCCATGAACCAGGCGGCCGCCCAGGGCGCGCGCGTGAACAGCATCGCGAGCAAGCTCGTCATCAGCACGCCGAGGCCCGAGGTGAGCAAGGCGAAGGGGCCGAGCACCGCGGTCGCCAGAATATCGTCGCGATAGCGCGCGGCTTCGTCGGCCGGCAATGCCGTCAGCCAATCGAACAGGCGGACGAGCGGATCGTGCGACGATCGGTCGGCTGAGCAGGACATGACGACCCGGATTCCCCTTTTCGTTGCGTCCCCCGGGGTGGTCGGTAGGAATTGGAGGTTACCAAATCCTGATCACCGAAAACTTGTCCATCCGAAATGGTCCGATCGCCTCGTCGCGGGCGCGTCGCCTCGGCTCGACATCGCGCGCGGCTCTGCCTATCGGTCTGCCGGCCGAAGGGAGAAACCGACCCAATGACGACAGCAAGCCATGTGCTCGATCGTGTTCTCGTGCTCGAAATGGTGCGCGTCACCGAATCCGCCGCGATCGCCGCCTCGGCGCTGGTCGGACGCGGCGACGAGAAGGCAGCCGATGCCGCCGCCGTGCAGGCGATGCGCGAGGCGTTCAACGGCCTGTACATGGACGGCACCGTGGTGATCGGCGAGGGCGAGCGCGACGAGGCGCCGATGCTCTATATCGGCGAGAAGGTGGGCTCGGCGCCCGGCAAGGGCCCGCAGATCGACATCGCGCTCGATCCGCTCGAAGGCACGACGATCACGGCCAAGGCGGGGCCGAACGCGCTCGCGGTGCTGGCGATCGCGGAGAAGGGCTGCCTCCTGAACGCGCCCGACGTCTATATGGAAAAGATCGCGATCGGCCCGGGCTATCCCGAGGGCACGATCGATCTGACGAAGAGCCCGACCGAGAATGTCGCGGCGCTGGCCGAGGCGAAGGGCGTCAAGCCGGCCGAGATCATCGCCTGCGTGCTCGATCGGCCGCGCCACGAGAAACTGATCGCCGAATTGCGCGCGATCGGCTGCGGCATCATGCTGATCCCCGACGGCGACGTCGCGGGCGTGATCGCGACCACCGATCCCGACACCACGATCGACATCTACATGGGCCAGGGCGGCGCGCCAGAGGGGGTGCTCGCGGCCGCTGCGCTGCGCTGCGTCGGCGGGCAGTTCCAGGGCCGGCTCGTCTTCCGCAACGAAGACGAACGCGCCCGCGCGCGCAAATGGGGGATCGAGGATCTCGACAAGATCTACAAGCTCGACGACCTCGCCAAGGGCGATTGCATCTTCGCGGCGACCGGCGTGACCGACGGATCGCTGCTCGAAGGCGTCAAGCGCATGAAGGGCAAGATGACGACCGACAGCGTGGTGATGCGCGCCAGCTCGGGCACGGTGCGCTGGGTACGGGGCGAGCATCGCGCGTGAGCCCGCCGTGGCGCTGATCGTCCTCGCGCTCGCGCTCGGCGCCTATGTCTATTTCTTCAAGGGCGATTTCGGGCGGCTGCGTGCGCTGACGGCGACGAAGCCGCCGGGCTGGCGGCTGACGCGCTACCGGCGGTGGATCGCCAAGGCGACCGTGTTGTTCGCGGGGCCCGCGTTCGTCGGGCTGGCGCTGCTCGGCAGGCTCGATGCGCTGGTGGCGCTTCCGCCCGAATTCGGCGCACTCGCCGCTGCGGCGGGTTATCCGTTGTCGATCGGGACACTCGTGCTCGAAGTGGTGGCGGGGCTGGCGATCGGCGCGCTGCTCGGCGGCGGGTGGACGATCTGGCGGCGGCGGCGCGGCAAGGCGCCGGCGATGCTCGGCGATTTCTCGCTGTTGATCCCGCGCCAACGCAGCGAGGCGCTCCACGCCGCCGCGTCGGCGCTGACGGCGGGGATCACCGAGGAGCTCTATTTCCGCCTGCTGCTGCCGCTCGCGATCGCGCTGGTGACAGGAAGCGCGCTGCTCGGCTTTGTGGTCGCAATCTTGCTGTTCGGCTGGGCGCATCGCTATCAGCGCTGGAAAGGCGTCGTTGCCACGAGCGCGGTGGGCGCGGTGCTCGCCTTCGTCTATCTCGCAAGCGGCGCGCTGTGGCTCGCGATCCTCGTCCATGTGCTGATCGATCTCAACGGCCTTGTGTTTCGGCCGTGGCTCGGCGGGATGCTGCCGCGCGCGTGATCCCCTTGCGCGCGGGCGCCCATGCGCGCATCATTCGCCGCGATCGACGAGGGAGCGCGGCCATGACCAGTGTTCCGAATGCGACCGACCAGCGCGCGCGATTGCTGCGCTACACCGACGGCGCGATCCTGCTGCACTGGCTGACGGTGCTGCTGGTGCTGATCCAGCTCTGCCTCGGCTTCACCTTCGTCGGGATGGAGCGCGGGCCGGCGCGGAGCGAGCTGTTCACCTGGCACAAGACGGTGGGCGCGACGATCCTGATCGTCAGCCTGATCCGGCTGGGCTGGCGCCTCACGCACAAGCCGCCGCCCTTTCCCGAGAGCCTGCCACGCTGGGAGCGGATCGCCGCAACCTGGAACCACCGTGCCTTCTACGTGCTGCTGATTGCTCTGCCGCTGACCGGACTGTCGATGATCTCGGCGGGGAAGAGCGGGTTTACGACGCTCGCCGGAGGCATTCCGCTGCCGATGATCCCGGGGCTCCCCGACTCCGCGGGCGAGACGTTCGAGGGCGCGCATATCGCGCTAATCTGGGTGACGATCGCGCTGGTCGTGCTCCACGTCGCCGCGGCGCTCAAGCACCAGTTCGTCGATCGCGCGCGCGTTGCCGGCCGCATGCCGCCGTTTCAGGCGCCTGGAGGGGAGGGGGTCACACCGCTGGAGCGCTGATTGTCCGTCAACATTTTGCGACGAGAATGGCTATTCGGAAGTTGCCGTTTCTTGATCGACGGGCGGCATGGTGATCGCGATGAGGAGCCCAATCGGTCCGCCGATGAACGCAATGGCGAAACCCGCAGCCCGACTCCTGCCTCTTAGCTGATAAATCGTCGCGCCCGCGAATGCGCCGATCAGGTTCGACGCCAGCAACAAGACCGGTTCCACGTTCATGCCCTTATTTCGGCGCAGGGCAGGCAGGCCGTCAAGGCCGAGCTTGTTTAGGTCCGCGAAGCCTCAGTTCTTCAGCCGCCACCCCGTCTTGAAGATAATCGCGATCAACGCGAGGCACAGCGCCAGGAAGCCCGCGATCGCGGCGAGGCTGACGCCGACGCTCACGTCGCCCTGGTCGAAGAAGCTCCAGCGGAACCCGCTCACCAGATAGACGACCGGGTTGAACAGGCTCACCGTGCGCCACGGCTCGGGCAGCATGTCGATCGAATAGAAGGCCCCGCCGAGGAAGGTCAGCGGCGTCACCAGCAAGGCGGGCACCAGGCTCAGTTGCTCGAAGCCCTTGGCCCAGATGCCGATGATGAAGCCGAACATGCTGAACGCGATCGCGGTCAGCACCAGGAAGGCGATCATCGCCGCCGGATGCGCGACGTGGAGTGGCACGAACAGCGTCGCGGTGGCGAGGATGATCAGCCCCAGCACCACCGATTTGGTCGCCGCCGCGCCGACGAATCCCACCACCATTTCGAGCGACGAGACCGGCGCCGACAGCAATTCGTAGACGGTGCCGATGAACTTGGGGAAGTAGATGCCGATCGACGCGTTCGAGATGCTCTGCGTCAGCAGCGAGAGCATGACGAGCCCCGGCACGATGAAGCTGCCGTAATCGACGCCGCCGACATTCTGCATCCGGCTGCCGATCGCGCCGCCGAACACGACGAAATAGAGGCTGGTGGTGATCACCGGCGTCGCCACCGATTGCCACAGCGTCCTCAGCGCACGCGCCATCTCGAAGCGGTAGATCGCCCAGATGCCGTGCCAGTTTATTGCGGGCGCGGTGGTCATCGGCCAATCCTCCGAAGCCTTTTCCGTTCGTTTCGAGCGCCGTCGAAAAACCGCCCCGAGCGCCACGCCAATGCTTCTCGACTACGCTCGAAGCGAACGGAGATGGGATAGTGCCTCATGCCGCCTTCTCCCGCGGTTCGTGGACGAGGTCGACGAAGATGTCCTCGAGCGAGCTCTTCGAGGTTTCGAGGTCGTTGAAGCCGATCCCCAGCTCGCCGAGCTTGCGCAGCAGCGAGGGGATGCCGGTATGCTCGGCCTTGGCGTCGAAGACGTAGACCAGCCGCTTGCCCTCCTCGTCGAGCGCCAGATCCCACTCGCCGAGCGCAGAGGGAATCGCGTCCATCGGCTCCTGCAGCAGGATCGTCATCTCGCGCTTGCCGAGCTTCGCCATCAGCGCGGCCTTCTCATCGACGACGATGATCTGCCCCTTGTTGATCACGCCCACGCGGTCGGCCATTTCCTCGGCTTCCTCGATGTAATGCGTGGTGAGGATGATCGTGGTGCCCTTCTCGCGCAGTTTGTGGACGAGTTTCCACATATCGCGGCGCAGCTCGACATCGACGCCCGCGGTGGGCTCGTCGAGGAACAGGATGTCGGGCTCGTGGGCGAGCGCCTTGGCGATCAAGACGCGGCGCTTCATGCCGCCCGACAATTCCATGACGCGGCTGTCGCGCTTGTCCCAGAGCGACAGATCGCGCAGCACGCCCTCGAGATAGGCGTCGTCGGGCGCCCGGCCGAACAGCCGACGGCTGAAGCGCACGTTGGCGAGCACCGACGTGAAGCCGTCGATCGCGATTTCCTGCGGCACCAGCCCGATGCGGCGGCGCGTCGCGCGATAATCCCGGATCGCATCATGGCCATCGACGGTGATCGTGCCCGACGATGGCGTGACGATGCCGCAGATGATGCTGATCAGCGTCGTCTTGCCCGCGCCGTTGGGGCCGAGCAGCGCGAAGATTTCGCCGCGATTGATGTCGAGGTCTACGGGCTCGAGGGCGCGGAAACCGCCGTCATAGGTCTTGCTGACCCCCGCGACCGAAAGGATCGGGTCCATATGCCCCCCTTGTTTGGAAGGCGCCTAACGTAGGTTTGTCGATAGGGGTTTCAATTGTGCGGAACGATTTCGTGGACGGATCACCCTCACCCTTCCGCGCCTTCGGCGCTCCCTCCCTCTCCCAATGGGAGAGGGAAGGGGCCCGCCCGGCGCAGCCGAGTGGGAAGGGTGAGGGTGACCAGCGATACGTTGTTGTCTTCAACCCCGCTTGCGGGCCGCTGCGACCGCGTCTTGCATCTGCTCCAGCGTCAGTGCGCCCGAATGGACGCGATCGCCGATCACCCAGGCGGGCGTGCCGCTGACGCCGAGCTGCCCCGCCATCGCCAGATTGGTGCGGATATCGTCCTCGATCCCCGGCGCCTGTGCCGCCTTGGCGATCGCCGCCGGATCGAGCCCCGCCGCGCGCGCCGCCGCCGCCAGCGACGCCTCGGTGATCGGGCCGCCGGCATAGAGCGCCTCGTGGAAAGCGTTGAACTTGCCCGCCTTGGCCGCCGCCAGGCTCCAGCGCGCGGCGACGCCGCTTTCCTCGCTCAGCACCGGCAGCTCGCGGAACACGATCCTGACGTTGGGATCGGCCTTCACCAGCGCAGCGATCGTCGGCAGGCTGGCGCGACAGAAGCCGCAATTATAGTCGAAATATTCGACCAGGGTGACGTCGCCCTTGGGGTTGCCCGTCCAGGCGCTGGCGACGGGCGTGAAGATCGCGCCCCGGTTCGCGGCGATCACCTTCCCGGTCTCGCGGTCTTGCAGGCGCTGCATCGCCTGCGGGATCAGCTCGGGATGGTCGAGCACATAATCGTGGACCACCGCCTCGATCTGCGCGCGGTCGCCGCCGGGCGCGCCGGGGACGAGCGCCTGCACGGCCAGCAGGATGCCCGCTCCCAACGCCGCGGCGAGCACGAACAGCCCCGCCAGCGCGAGCCAGCTTTGCGACAGGCGCCGGATCATCGGCGGCGGCGCCCCTTGTCGTCGTCGAGCTCGTTCTGCGCGGTCAGCGCGATGTCCTGCGCGTGGATCCAGTCGGTGGTGTTGGGCTCCAGCCCCGCCATCGCGGTGCGCGCGCTCTGCGCCGCGAGCGCGGTCTCGCCGTTCATGATCGAGCGTTCGGCGGTGGCGAGCGCCGCGCGCGCATAATCGCCGGTGCGCTCGTAGACGGTGCCGAGCTCGTACCAGGCGAAGGGATTCTCGTCGTCGCGCGCGACCGCCTGACGCAGCACCTTGATCGCCTCGGGATAATGGGTCTTGTCGTCGGTCGCGATCAGCGCGTGGCCGAAGGTGGTGGCGATCAACGGCTGATAATTGGTCTTGGCGGTCGCCTCGCGCAGCGGCGCGATCGCCTCGGCGGGGTTGCCGCCTTCGAGCAGGATCTGCCCCTTCAGCTCGAGGAAATACGGGTCGTGCGGATCGGCCGCGATCAGCGCCGCGACTTCCGCATTGGCTTTGTCGGGATAGCCGCTCTTGTGATAGGCATAGGCGCGCGCATAATGGCCGTAGACGCTCTTGTCGCTCGGCGGATAGGCGACCAGCGTCTGGCGCGGATCGTCGACATAGCCTTCGAGCTTGGCCTTGACGCGCTTGAATTCCTCTTCGAGCGCGGGATCGGTCTTGGCGTTCCAGGCGGGCGAGCTTTCGAGCGTGTGCGTCAGCGTCGCGACGCGCTGGCCGCTCAGCGGGTGGCTCTGCGCGAACGGATCGACGTCGGTATAGCCGTAGCGGAATTCCTGGTTTTCCAGCTTCTTGAAGAAGGCGAGCATACCCTTGCCGCTGATGCCGGCGGTCTGCAGGAACTTGGCGCCGGTGGCGTCCGCGGTCGCTTCCTGCACGCGGCTGAAGGCGAGGAACTTGCCCATCGCCGCGGTCTGCCCGGCCGAGAGGATGCCCGCGCCCGCTTCGCCCGCGCCTGCCGCCATCGCCGCGACGCCGAGCACGAGGCTCAAGAGCGAGATGCCCATCGCCGGTTTGGCGCCGTTGTCGAAGGTGACGACATGGCCGTCGGCGATATGGCCGAGCTCGTGCGCGATCACGCCCTGCACCTGGTTGGCGTTGTCGGCCGCGGCGATCAGCCCCGAATGGACGTAGACCGTCTGTCCGCCGGCGACAAAGGCGTTGATGCTGTCGTCGTGGATCAGCCGCACCTTGACGGTGGCGGGCGACAGCCCGGCGGCGCGGATCAACGGCTCGGACATGCGCGCGAACATCGCCTCGGTCTCGGCATCGCGCAGCAATTCCTGCGCGGCCGCGGGCCGGCCGACCAGCAGCAGCGCGAGCGCAACGAGGACGAAAAGCCGCTTCATGCGCCCTCTATCGGCCACATCGCGCGTGGGTTCAACGTCATTGGGCGGACGCTAGGCGGAAGGGGCTGAACCTCGGGTGAAGTGGAGCGGCGCCTGGTGGTTGACCGCACGGGCAGGCAAGCGCGGCATGACGAGAGGGAGCGCCCGGAAGCCGAGACTTCCGGGCGTCATCCGATCAGGCCCCGAAAGTGCGCTGCCACCAGCCGCCGCGACGGGGGCGATCTTCGTCCCCGCCCTCGGCCTCGCCGCCGATCGCTTCGTCGGCGGGCGCAGCGCCGTCGGTGGCGGTCGCGAGTGCGGCCTCGGCGCCGTCATCGGCGGCTTCGGCCTTCTTGCGACGCGTGCGCTTGGGCTTCGGTGCGGCCTCTTCGGTGGCTTCCGCCGGCACGGCTTCGGCCGGCTCGGCCGCCTCCGCCTTCTTGCGGCGGGTGCGCTTGGGCTTGGCGGGCGCCTCTTCCTCGGCCGTTTCGACTACGGCAGGAGCCTCTTCCACCGGTGCCGGAGCCGCCTTGCGACGCCGGCCGCGCGCCGGCTTGGCATCCGCTTCGACCGTCGCCTCGGGCGCGGTTTCCTCGGCCGCCGTCGCCGCCGGTTCGGCGGCGTCCTCGGTGCGGGCGCGGGGCCGTCGGCGCGTGCGCTTTGCGGGAGCCGCAGGCGCTTCCTCCTCGACGACGGGCTCGGGCGTTTCGGCGAGCTCGGGTTCGGGAGCAGCGTCTGCGGCCGGTGCCTCGGCATCGCGGGCGCCTTCCGCGCCGCGTCCGCGCCCGCCCCGACGGCCGCGCCGGCCGCGCCGACGACGCGAATCGCCGTCCTCGCGCGCCTCGCCCGCCTCCTCGGCTTCTTCCTCGGCCTCGGCGCGATCCGCGGTCTCGTCGGCTTCCGCCGGCGTTCCCTCGTCGTCCCGGCCCCGGCCGCGGCGGCCACGGCGGCGGCGGCGGCGCTTGCGCTCGCCGCGATCCTCGCTCTGAGCCTCGTCAGCCTCGATCTCGGCCTCTTCCTCGTCGATCTCTTCCTCGATCTCGGGTTCGTCCTCGATCACCGCCGGCGCGAAACGCGGCGCGTGCGCGGGCGGCCCGCCCGACGCCTCGACCGACATCCGCGCGCCTTCTTCCTCGCGATCGGCCTCGACCTCGACATGGACGCCGTAGCGATCCTCGATCTCGGCCAGCTCGGCGCGCTTCTTGTTGAGCACGTAGAAGGCGGCTTCCTGGCTCGCGCGCAGCGTCAGGACCGAGCCGCGGCCGCGCGCGGCCTCATCCTCGATCAATCGCAGCGCCGAGAGACCCGCCGACGAGGCGGTGCGGACCAGCCCGGTGCCCTCGCAATGCGGGCACTGGCGGGTCGAGGCCTCCAGCACGCCGGTGCGCAGCCGCTGGCGGCTCATCTCCATCAGCCCGAACGACGAGATGCGGCCAACCTGGATGCGCGCGCGATCGTTCTTGAGCGCCTCCTTCATCGCCTTCTCGACCTTCCGCACGTTCGATCCGTGGTCCATGTCGATGAAGTCGATGACGACGAGGCCGGCCATGTCGCGCAGGCGCAGCTGGCGGGCAATCTCGGCCGCCGCCTCGAGGTTGGTCGCGGTCGCGGTCTGCTCGATATTGTGCTCGCGCGTCGAGCGGCCCGAGTTGATGTCGATCGACACCAGCGCCTCGGTCGGGTTGATCACCAAATAGCCGCCCGATTTGAGCTGGACGACCGGGTGATACATCGCCGCGAGCTGATCCTCGACGTGATGGCGCTGGAACAGCGGCACCGCGTCCGAATAATGCTTCACGCGCCGGGCATGGCTCGGCATCAAGAGCTTCATGAAATCCTTGGCCTGGCGATAGCCGTCCTCGCCCTCGACGATCACTTCGTCGATGTCGCGATTGTAGATGTCGCGGATCGCACGCTTGATCAGGTCGCTGTCGCCGTAGATCAACGCCGGTGCGGAGGAGGCGAGGGTGGTCTCGCGGATGCCGTCCCACAGCCGCGCGAGATAATCGAAGTCGCGCTTGATCTCGGTCTTGGTGCGCGACAGGCCGGCGGTGCGCACGATGCAGCCCATCGTCGACGGCAGCTTGAGGTCCGCCATGATCGACTTCAGCCGCTTGCGGTCGCCGGCGTTGGAAATCTTGCGGCTGATCCCGCCGCCGTGCGACGTGTTGGGCATCAGCACGCAATAGCGCCCGGCGAGGCTGAGGTAGGTGGTCAGCGCCGCGCCCTTGTTGCCGCGCTCTTCCTTGACGACCTGCACCAGCAGCACCTGGCGGCGGCGGATGACGTCCTGGATCTTGTAACGCTTGCGCAGGTTCAGCCGACGTTCGCGCAGCTCGTCGGCGGCGGCGTCGGCCTTGCTGCCGCGCCGCTTGCCGCGGCGCCGGCGGCCGCCTTCCTCGTCGTCGGCCTCAGCCTCGGGTTCGGCGGCATCCTCGTCGCCAGGCTCGGCCGCGTCTTCGACCTCGGCCGCCTCGTCGTCGAAGCGGTCGAGCACATCCTCGTCGGCGTCGAGCGCCTCGGCCTCGTCGCTCTCGGCGCGCAGCGCGGCTTCCTCGGCGGCGTGCTCGGCCTCCTCGCGCAGCAGCGCGTCGCGATCCGCCTTGGGGATCTGATAGTAATCGGGATGGATTTCGCTGAACGCCAGGAACCCGTGGCGATTGCCGCCATAATCCACGAACGCCGCCTGCAGCGACGGCTCGACGCGCGTCACCTTGGCGAGATAGATGTTGCCTTTGAGCTGCTTGCGCTCGGCAGATTCGAAATCAAACTCCTCGATTCGATTTCCCTTGACGACGGCGACGCGGGTTTCTTCCCGGTGCCGTGCGTCGATCAGCATACGCATGGTCATTGAAGTGTCTCCGGGCGCGCGGCGGCGGCAGTGGTTGCTGCGGCTGCGCGCGATGAACGAGCGTGACCGATGCCGTGGCGGTGAGGCCGCCGGCGCCGGTCACACGGGCTTTTGTTGATTGTTCCTGATCTCGCGGCGCACGTCCGAACCAGAGGCCCCGGACTCCCGCGCCCGCATCTCCGCCGGCGTGGGCCGGGCGGATCGAGGGGGAGGGGAAATGCGCCATGCGAGTGTCAACCTGGTGATGCCGCGCCGCGATGAAAAGGGCCGGGGCGGCGGATAATCCGGCAGGCGAAACCTTGCCCGGCCGGGAGACCGAGGTGCCTAGCACCACGTTTGCGGCACGGCAACCTGAATGGGCGGTTCCGCCTCATCAACGCAGCATTTCGACCAAAACATGATGAAGGTAAGATTAAGCCTTTCTTTTTACCGTGATTTGAGGCACACTCATCTACCTGGGGGAGTAATACGGAGCTAGTAACGGGAACCCCCCTCCCATGGTTTTTCGCTGGACCGGTGCGTACCGGGCACGGCATTGTCGGTTCGTGTCCTTCCTTCTCGCGCTTCTCGCCTGTTGGATCGCCGGTACTCCCGGCTTCGCGGCGACCGTCGATCACATCGACGTCGAGCAGGACCGCATCCTCATCCATTTCGACGGCGGCGTTTCGCTGGCGACGAGCTTTGTGCTCGATGGCCCGCGCCGGATCGCGGTCGATGTCGATGGCGCGACGCCGGGCGGCTCGGCCGAAACGGCGGGCGCGGTGGCGCGCGTGCGTCAGGGAGTGCGTGACGGAGACAATGCGCGGATCGTGTTCGATCTGGCGCGCCCTGCGATCGTCACCGGCGGCACGCTGGGCGACGGCGGGCGGACGCTGACGCTGTCGCTCGCCTCGGTCGACAAGGACGATTTCGCGCGCGCGACCACCAGGGCGCCCAAGCGCTACAGCGTCTCGATGGCGG
Organism: Sphingomonas sp.; assembly: GCA_035538935.1. Taxonomy (GTDB): domain Bacteria; phylum Pseudomonadota; class Alphaproteobacteria; order Sphingomonadales; family Sphingomonadaceae; genus Sphingomonas. The sequence goes on along the minus strand of DATLJH010000001.1, from coordinate 5,476 downwards.
TTCCTCCGGCCAAGGGCGGGCTCGACCTGCCGGGCGTGCGCGGGGACGAGAGCCGCCCGCTGGTCGTCATCGATGCCGGCCATGGCGGACACGACCCCGGTGCGATCTCGCCCGATACGGGGCTCCAGGAAAAGGACGTCACGCTCAAGATCGCCAAGGCGATCCGCGACCAACTCGTCAAATCGGGCCGCGTGCGCGTGGCGCTGACGCGCAGCGACGACCGCTATCTGGTGCTGCGCGAACGCTATCAGATCGCGCGGCGGCTGAAGGCGGACCTGTTCATCTCGATCCATTGCGACAGCGCCGTCAATCCCGAGGCGACCGGCGCCACCGTCTACACGCTGTCCGAGGTCGCCTCGGACAAGGAAGCAGCGCGCCTCGCCGCGCGCGAGAACCGCGCCGACATCCTCGGCGGCGTCAACCTCGCGTCGACCTCGAACGACATCTCGTCGATCCTGATCGACCTGTCGCAGCGCGATACGATGAACAGCTCGGCCGATTTCGCGCGCCTGCTCGGCCGCGAGGCCAAGCCGCTGGTGCCGATGAAGGCGACCTTCCACCACATGGCGTCGCTGATGGTGCTGAAGGCGCCCGATATGCCTTCGGTGCTGTTCGAGACCGGCTACATCTCGAACGCCGACGATGCCGCCTTCCTCAATTCGTCCAGCGGCCGCCACCGCATCGCCGAGGCGATGAGCCGCGCGATCAACGTCTATTTCGCAAAGCAGCTCGCGTCGCGCTGATCGTCGCGCGCTGCCGCATCTGTGCTGGCATGCGCCGATAAAGTTGCTACAGCAGCGTCGCGATGGCGGGTTCCGAGAGTTCCGAAACGAGCATGAAGCTGAAGTTGCGCCGCGAGGTCGAGGGCGTGCGCGGCTTCTTCAAGCGGGTATGGAGCCGCTGGTGGGGCAAGGCGATCGTCGTCCTGATCGGGCTCGGCCTGATCGGCGTCTTCCTGATCTGGTTCTTCTTTGCGCGCGGTCTGCCCTCGGTCGACAAGCTGCGCGCCTACGAACCGCCGCTCCCCACCTATGTCCGCGGCATCAACGGCGAGCCGATCCATTCCTACGCGCGCGAGCGCCGCGTCGAGCTTTCCTATGACGAATTTCCGCCGCTGATGGTGAAGGCGATCCTCGCCGCCGAGGACCGCACCTTCTTCCAGCATCACGGCGTCGATCTCGCGGGTATCGCCAACGCGGCATGGACCAACCTCACCCATTCGGGCCGGCCGATCGGCGCCTCGACGATCACGCAGCAGGTCGCCAAGAACCTGCTCGTCGGCAACGAGGTCAGCTACACGCGCAAGGCCAAAGAAGCGATCCTCGCCTGGCGGATCGAGCAGGCGCTGACCAAGGAGCAGATCCTCGAGCTCTACCTCAACCAGATCTTCCTCGGCCGCAACGCCTATGGCGTCGAGGCGGCGGCGCACGCTTATTACGGCAAGCCGCTCGACCAGCTCGATCTCGCGCAATTCGCCTATCTCGCGATCCTGCCCAAGGGGCCGGCCAATTACGATCCGGTGCGCGACAAGGACGCGGCGCTGGCGCGGCGGCACTACGTGCTCAAGGAGATGCTCGACAACGGCTTCATCGACCAGGCACAATATGCGACGGCCGATGCCGAGCCGCTCGGCACGGTGCGCCAGCGGCTACGCAAGTTCGATCGCGTCGGCGGCTATTTCATCGAAGCGGTGCGCCGTCAGCTCATCGACATGTACGGCCAGAAGGCGGAAGACGGCCCGCACAGCGTCTATGCCGGCGGCCTGTGGGTGCGCACCTCGCTCGATCCGCAGATCCAGGCCTATGCGCAGAAGGCGCTGCGCGACGGGCTGATCCGCTACGATCGCGGCCGCGGCTGGTCCGGCCCGCTCAAGCATGTCGATGTCGAGGACGGCGGTTTCCAGACGGCGCTGCTCCTGAGCAACATCGGCCTCGATTACGAGGATTGGCAGGCAGCGATCGTCTCCGAGGTCGGCGGCGGCACCGCGAGCCTCGTCTTCGCCAACGGCAAGGCCGGCGATCTGCCGCGCGGCAACGCGACGATGCCGGTGCGCGGCAAGGGCGGCACCGCGTTCGCCGCGCTGAAGCCGGGCGACATCATCGCGGTGGCGCCTTCGGGCTCGGCCTGGTCGCTGCGCAGCGTGCCGCTGATTTCCGGCGGCATGATCGTCGAGCAGCCCGCGACGGGCCGCATCATCGCGATGCAGGGCGGGTTCGATTCGCGCATCCAGTCGTTCAACCGCGCGATGCAGGCGATGCGCCAGCCGGGTTCCACCATCAAGCCGATCGTCTATTCGGCCGCGCTCGAACAGGGGATGACCCCTGCCTCGATCGTCGTCGACGGGCCGTTCTGCGTCTATCAGGGCGCGCGGTTGGGGCAGAAATGCTTTCGCAACTTCGGCGGCGGCAACGGCGCGGGCCCGCACACGATCCGCTGGGGCATCGAGCAATCGCGCAACCTGATGACGGTGCGTACTGCGGCGCAGACGGGCATGGAGCATGTCGTCGATCTCGCCAAGCGCATGGGCGTGGGCGATTACCCGCCCTACCTCTCGATGGCGCTCGGCGCGGGCGAGACCACGGTCGAGCGCATGGTCAACGCTTTCTCGGTGCTCGCCAACCAGGGCAAGTGGCACGATCCGACGCTGATCGATTTCGTCCAGGATCGCCACGGCAAGGTGATCTGGCCCGCCAACTGGCGCGCCTGCGCCGGCTGCAACGCGCCCGACTGGAACGGCAAGCCGATGCCGCGCCCCGAGATTCGCGGGCGTCAGGCGCTCGATCCGCTCACCGCCTATCAGATGGTCCTCATCACCGAAGGCGTGGTCGAGCGCGGCACCGCGCGCACGCTGCGCGACCTCGGCCGCCCAATGATGGGCAAGACGGGCACGACCACCGGCCCCACCGACGTCTGGTTCATCGGCGGCACCCCGCAGATGATCGGCGGGCTCTATCTGGGCTATGACAATCCCCGCAAATTGGGCGGCTACGCCCAGGGCGGCACGATCGCCGCGCCGATCTTCAAGCAGTTCGCGAAAGAGGCGTACAAGGATTTGCCTATCGTGCCGTTCCGCGCGCCGCCGGGCATCCGCATGGTCCGCATCGACCGCCGCAGCGGCAAGCCCGTCTACGGGGCCTGGCCGACGAACGACCCGCTGTCGCCGGTGATCTGGGAAGCGTTCAAGCCCGAAAGCGAGCCGCGGCGCGCGATCAAGCGCGACGAGACGGTGGCGGAAAAGCCGAAGGAAACCGCGCCCGTCGATCAGCCGCGCGACAGCGACTTCTTGCAAAGAGAGGGCGGGATTTACTAGTCGGCGCCGCGGCGCCGACGTATCCCCGCGCAGGCGGGGATCACGTGCCGTCTGGCGTGACGGCGTCAGAGCCACCACAATGAGATTCCGGCCTTCGCCGGAATGACGCACTGATTGGAGTTGCCCATGCGCGCCGAAGCGCAGGCCCATGTCGATACGATCAACGAGGCGCTGGCGCTGCTCCGCCGCTTCCTCGACTGGGATCGCGCGCTCCGCCGGCTCGACGAATTGAACGCGCGCGTCGAGGATCAGGCGCTGTGGGACGATCCCAAGCTCGCGCAATCGGTGATGCGCGAACGCCAGCGGCTCGACGAGGCGATCACCGCGACCCGCGCGATCGAGACCGAATTGAACGACACCGCCGAGTTGATCGAGCTCGCCGAGGCCGAGGGCGACGAGGAGATGGCGGCCGAGGGCACCGAGAGCCTCGCCGCGCTCGCCAGGCGCGCCGAGGAAAGCAAGGTCAAGGCGCTGCTCTCGGGCGAGGCCGACGCCAACGACACCTATATCGAGGTCAATGCCGGCGCCGGCGGCACCGAAAGCCAGGATTGGGCGGGCATGCTCCAGCGCATGTACACGCGCTGGGCCGAGCGCCACGGCATGAAGGTCGAGCTGGTCGACCAGCATTCGGGCGAGCAGGCCGGCATCAAATCCGCGACGATGCTCCTGAAGGGCGAAAACGCCTATGGCTATGCCAAGACCGAGAGCGGCGTGCATCGCCTGGTGCGGATCAGCCCATACGACAGCGCCGCGCGCCGCCACACCAGCTTCGCGAGCGTCTGGGTCTATCCTGTGATCGACGACAATATCGAAGTCGAGATCAACGAATCGGACTTGCGCATCGATACCTATCGTGCCTCGGGCGCGGGCGGGCAGCACATCAACACCACCGATTCGGCGGTGCGCATCACGCACCTGCCGACCGGCATCGTCGTCCAGTGCCAGAACCAGCGCTCGCAGCACAAGAACAAGGCCGAGGCCTACAACCAGCTCCGTGCCCGCCTCTACGAGCGCGAGTTGCAGGAGCGCGAGGCCGTGGCGAACGCGGAGAATGCCGCCAAGACCGACATCGGCTGGGGACACCAGATCCGGTCCTACGTCCTCCAGCCGTACCAGATGGTGAAGGACCTGCGCACCGGCGTCACCTCGCCGACGCCGTCCGACGTGCTCGATGGTGATCTCGACGACTTCATGGCCGCGGCGCTGTCGCAGCGCGTGACCGGCGAGACGGTCGAGGTCGAGGACGTCGAATGAGAGTGGCCGCCGTCATCGGGCTCGCGCTCGTGCTGGCGGCGTGCGATGGCTCGACGCCGCTCTTCGAGCATGACGAGAAGGAGGATGTCGGCACCTTCCCCGAGGCCGACCGCCCCGTCGCTACCATCATCTCGAGCCGCTGGTCGACCGAGGAAGCGCGCGACCGCCTCAACGAGGCCGCCGACGTGATGGACAAGGCGGGGATCGCGCCCGGCATGACCGTTGCCGATATCGGCGCCGGGCAGGGCTATTACACCGTCCGCCTCGCCAGCCGCGTCGGGCCCAAGGGCCGCGTACTCGCCGAGGACATCGTGCCCGAGGTCCGCGATGCGCTCGCCGAGCGCGTCGCGCGCGAACGGCTCGACAATGTCAGCGTGCGGCTGGGCGAGCCCGCCGATCCCAAGCTGCCGCCGCACAGCTTCGATCGCGTGCTGATGGTCCACATGTATCACGAGATACAGGAGCCCTACGAGTTCCTGTGGCGCCTGCGCCCATCGCTCGCCCCCGATGGCGAGGTCATCGTGGTCGATGCCGATCGCGTGCCGCAGAACCACGGCATGCCGCCCAAGCTGCTCGAATGCGAGTTCGCCGCGGTCGGCTACAAACTCGTCGAGAAGCGCGAGATGCCCTCGGCCGGCGGCTATCTCGCCGCCTTCCGGGCGGTCGGTCCGCGCCCCGAGCCCGAGGCGATCAAGCCCTGCCGGCTGAGCCCCGAGGAACGCCGGGCGGGCTGATCGGCGCTGCCGGCTTGGCGGCCGGGCCGGTAGGCGCTAGGCCGTCGCGATGCGGCAATATCTCGATCTGATGCAGCGCATCCTCGATACCGGCACGCGGCAGGACGACCGCACCGGGGTCGGCACGCTCTCGGTGTTCGGCGCGCAGATGCGCTTCGACCTCGCCGCCGGTTTCCCG